>NZ_JALKFZ020000002.1 GCF_023243075.1 Frankia sp. AiPa1
GGGGGGGGGGTGGGGGGGGGGGGGGGGGGGGGGGGGGGGGGGGGCGGCCGCGGGGGGGGGGGGGGTGGTTGTTTTGGGGGGGGGGGGGGGGGGGGGGGGGCGCCCCCCCCCCCCCCCCGACCCTCGTGCGCGGCCCCGCGTGGGACCAGGCCGAGGCCGTCACCCACGAGGGTGCCCGTGCGGCCCGCGGCCGCCAGGCCGGTCGCCGCCCGGGAGGTGCGGCTTGTCAGTGCTGCCAGGGTCATACAGCGCGCGGCCGCTGGGCAGGGAGTTTCAGCCCGCACCCTGGCTGCGCCGACGACCGGCTCCGGCCGCGATCATCAGGACGCCGATGGCCGCACCGGCGATCGGGAGGACATCGGAGGACGTGGCACGGTCGGCCATGCCGCCGCCGCCGGCCGCCACACCGCCGCCGCCGACGCCCACACCGACGCCGGCGCCAGCGACGACGCCGACACCAGCCACGCAGTCCCTGTCCTTGTCCCTGTCCTTGTCCTTGTCGTCCCAGTTGAACCAGTCGCCGTCCTTGTCGTCCTTGTCGCCAAGGTTGTCGGCCTGGGCCTTCCTGTCGCCGTCGGCCTTGTCGCCAAGGCCCCTGTCGTCCCTGTCGTCCTTGCCGTCGACGCCGTCCCTGCCATCCTTGCCGTGGTCATCCTTGCCGTGGTCATCCTTGCCGTGGTCATCCTTGCCGTGGTCATCCTTGTTCTTGTCACCAAAGATGTCCCAGTCGTCTTTGTCGTCCTTGCCGTCCCTCGAGGCGCAGTTGTCCCTCCCGCCGTGGGAATCCTTGTCGTCAAACGCGTGGGCGGTGCCTGCACCCCCCAGAGTGAAGGCGATGCTCGCCGCACCCGAGATCGCGAGCGCGGCGGCACGGCGACCCATACCCTTCGTCATTCGGTCCCCTCTCTCACTGACGGTGATCGATTCATCACTGCGAGTGACACCATAGCGACTGCCTGTAGGGATGCGCGCCAACCGCACCGGGCGTGGTGCGGCCGGTTCCGGCACCAAACACCGTGGTGGGAGTGCCGCCGCGTGAGCGGATGCCAGACCTTGGCCCGATTCGTGCACCGAACGGAAAGCCACCGCCGCCGAGCGCGTCCCGGTCACCCATTGTTGCCACCTTGCTCGCTAGAGTGACGCTCGGTCAGGGGTCGACCGCGGCGCGATTCCGATCGCGGCCGTCATCCGGTCCCGGCCAGCACGGCCCGGGTGACGGGGCCGGGTGACGGGGCCGGGTAACGGGGTCCGACCAGCCGGATCCTGCTGTCCGGGCCCATCAGCACGGCCTGGCGGGAGAGGCCCGGCCAGCCCGGAGCCCGACCAGCGCGGAACCCCGGCAGGAACAAGCCGTAGCCCGCGCGGCGGTGGCGAGGACAGGGGTGCGAGGTGGAAAGAACAGTGCTCCGCGGCTGCGACCGCGGCCATGAGGGACCCGCCGGACGCGGCGACACCTGTGCCTGCGGCTGCGGCAGCCGAAGTATCGTCAGGCGCGCGCACGAATTCGACCTCCCCCGCGGTATGGGGGGGACCGACGCGCAGAGCACCGGCGCCGGCTCCGGTCACGCGGGCGCCGTCGATACCGACGCTCTCTCAGTGAGCGCCGCAGCGAGCACTGGGGCGAGCGCCGAAGCGAAGGCCGGGGCGAGCACTGGGGCAAAGGCCGGGGTGAGCGCCGGGACAGGAGCCGTCGTCCGGCAGGCGACCGCGACCCGCGCGAGGACCGTCCCCACGAAGACGACTGGTCCGAATGCCCTGGACACGAACGCCTTCGACCCCAAGGCCATCGGCGCGAATGCGAGGGCCGTTGCCGCGGGAATCGTCGGCCCGGCGGCCCATCGCTTCGGGGGCGTTCAGGTATATCGGCGGCGGCTGTCAGCGTGGCACGGGCTGCTGCTGATCGGCCTCGTGCTCGTGCTGGCAAGCGGATTCCGGCTGGCCGAACCGGCCTTCGACGCCCTGCGCGGCGATTCCCGCACGGATGCGGCGAACGAACTGCCACCGATTCCCGCTCCGCCTCCGCCGGTCCCGTTCGCGCCCGCCGTCGCACCCAGCGCCGCCGCCCGACCAGCGGTGACCATCAACGATCCCACGCGGCTACAGATCCCGCGGTTGAGCGTCAACGCGCCGATTGTCCATCTCGGCCAGAACCGGGACGGCACGATCGCGGTGCCAACCGCCTGGGGGGACGTGGGCTGGTTTGACCGCGGGCCGGCGCCCGGCGGAATCGGGCCGTCGGTGCTCGTCGGGCACTACGACTCCACGACCGGTCCGGCGGCGTTCTACCGCCTGAACCTGCTGGTCCCCGGTGACCGGGTGGTGGTTGTCGGGGCGTCGGGGGCCAGCCAGGCCTTCGTCGTCGACCGCTCCGAGGAGGTGACCAAGGCGACGTTCCCGGCCCAACGGGTCTACGGTCCGGTAACCCGTCCCGAACTACGGCTGATCACCTGCGGCGGCGCCTTCGACTTCCACACCCACCACTACCTGAGCAACCTGGTCGTCTACGCCCACGCCGACACAGGCCCCGCCGCGCTGCCCCCGCCAGCCCCGCCGGCCCCGCCAGCGGGAACAGCGGGAACAGCGGGAGTGAGCATCGCCGGCGGGCCCGCCGCGGCCTCGAGCGGCCCATCCTCTGTACCTCCGTCCCAGCCCCGCGCAGAGGACCCGCTCCGCCCATGATCGCCACTCCGCGCCGCGGGTGACCAAGCAAGATCCGCCTATCCAGGTCGCCGTGGGGGGATATATCGGACACGACACGCCCACAACGACCTATTTGGATCTTGCCCGCCGAGCTTCCGTCACGGAGCGCGATATTTCGGCCCGGCGGACGGCCCACAGCCGACGGCAGACGGCAGACGGGTGGGACACGAACGCGGAGACGGAACCGGGGAGTCAGCTGGGGCGGCGGCGGTCACCGCGCTCGCGCACGCGAACCGAGATGGAGATCGGGGAGCCGGCGAAACCGAAGTCCTCCCGCAGGCGGCGTTCGAGGAACCGGCGGTAAGTGGGCTCCAGGAAGCCTGTGGTGAAGACGACGAACCGCGGCGGACGCACCCCGGCCTGGGTGGCGAAAAGGACCTTGGGCACCCGACCGCCACGCGCCGGCGGCGGGGTTGCGCCCACCACCTCACCGAGCCAGGTGTTGAGCCGCCCGGTCGGGATCCGGGTCCCCCACGATTCGAGGGCCGTACGCAGGGCGGGGGCGAGCCGGTCGGTGGCACGGCCGGTGCGGGCGGAGACGTTCACCCGCGGCGCCCAGGCGACCCGGCCGAGATCGCGCACGACCTCCCGTTCCAGCGTCAGCCGGCGGTCCTCGTCGACCAGGTCCCACTTGTTGAACGCCAGCACGAGGGCGCGGCCGGCGTCGACGACCATCGAGATGACCCGCTGGTCCTGCTCGGTGAGCGGCTCGCCGCCGTCGAGCAGGACGATCGCCACCTCGGCGGCCTCGAGCGCGGAGGCGGTACGCAGCGAGGAGTAGTACTCGGCGCCGGACGCCTCGCGCACCCGGCGGCGCAGACCGGCGGTGTCGATGAACATCCACTCCTCGCCGCCGACGGTGACGAGCTCGTCGACCGGGTCGCGGGTGGTTCCGGCGACGTCGTGCACGAGGGCTCGCCGACTGCCGGCGATCTTGTTGAGCAGGCTGGACTTGCCGACGTTGGGCCGCCCGATCAGCGCGACCCGGCGCGGGCCGGTGGTCTCAGCGAACACCTCGCGGGGCGCCTCGGGCAGCACGGCGAGCACGGCGTCGAGCAGATCGCCGCTGCCCCGGCCGTGCAGCGCGGACACCGGATGCGGCTCGCCGAGGCCGAGACCCCACAACGCCGCCGCGTCCGCCTCGAACCGGTTGTCGTCGACCTTGTTCGCGACGAGGATGACGGGCAGACCGCTGCGGTGCAGCACCCGGGCGACGGCCTCGTCGGCGTCGGTCGCGCCAGTGGTGACGTCGACGATGAACAGCACCGCGTCCGCGGTGTCCAGGGCCGCGCGGGCCTGCTCCGAGACCTGGGCGGCGAGCCCGGAGGCGTCCGGTTCCCAGCCGCCGGTGTCGACCAGGGTGAACCGCCGGCCGTTCCACGTCGCGTCGTAGGCGATCCGGTCGCGGGTGACGCCGGGGACGTCCTCCACGACGGCGGCGCGGCGGCCGAGGATCCGGTTGACCAGCGTCGACTTACCGACGTTCGGCCGGCCGACCACGGCCACCACCGGCTGCCCGAGGGGCGATCCGGCGAACCCGCCCGCGTCGCCCAGGTCGGCGTCCTCGACATCACCTGGCGCGATGCCGTCCCACTCGAGGTCGTCCAGTTCGTGTGTCACTGCCATCGTCTCGTCACTGGCATCGCTGCCATACCTGTCGTCGGGTCCGGTGATCGCGATCGATCACACGGTGGTGCGCGGTGGCCGCGGGCCAGGGCGCCGCCGATCGCCGCGGCGCTGCCCACGATGACCGGGCCACGCCGCGGAGGGCCGTCCGGCGGCGGCATCGACGATGCCCCAGCGGCGTGCCGTGGATCAGGCGGCGCGGGCGGCCTCGAGATGCTCGAGCAGACGGACCCGGATGTCCTCGGCGACGGCGGCGAGCGCCCGGCGCGAGCGTGGGTTTGCCGGCACCTCCACCTCGAACGGCTTTCCGAACACAACGCGCACCTGCACCGAACGCCGCGGCCAGCGCGCGCCCTTCGGCAGCGCCGCTCCGGTGTTGATGCAGGCAACGGGCTGCACCCGGCAGCGGCCGTGCACCGCCAGGTAGGCGATGCCATGCTGGACGGCAGCCATTTCCCCGCTGCCGCGGGTGCCCTCGGGAAAGACTCCGACCGCGCCGCCGCGAGACAGCTCGTCGAGCGCGGTGTGCAGAGCATCCCGGTCGGCCCGGCCGCGATCGATCGGGATCTGCCCGCTGATCAGCAGCAGCCGGCCGACGATCCGAGTGTACATCTCGGACTTCACCAGACAGCGTACGGTGCGTGGCGCCTCGATCACGACAAGCGGGCCGTCCAGCCAGCTGCTGTGATTGCCCGCGAAGATCAACGGCTCGTCGTGCGGGACGTTCTCCACGCCTTCGAGCGTGACCCGCATGACCAGGCGGTTGAGCACCGCGCGGACCCCGGGCTTGAGCACCCGGTGCGGCAGGTCGTTGTAGACCGGCGACGCGGCCCCCCGATGCGCTGGCGCCCTCGGAGCGGCCGGCGGGCCACCGGGCATGGGCTCGGGGGCGGGGGCGGGGGCGGGTGCGGTCATCGGGCTAGGTGGGTCGGCTGGCCCACACCGGTCGGCGCAGGGCAGTGGCGCAGGACCTCCTCGACCACCTCGGGGACGCCCATCGCCGTCGAGTCGAGCACGATCGCGCCGTCCGGGATCGCCAGCGGGTCGGCGGCGCGGGTCGAGTCGAGGACGTCACGGCGGTCGAGCTCGGCCAGGGTACGGGCGACGTCGTCCATCCCCTTCTCGCCCAGCTGACGCGACCGGCGCAGCGCACGGACCTCGGTCGACGCGGTGAGGAACACCTTGATCAACGCGTCCGGCGCGACGACGGACCCGATGTCACGGCCTTCCACGACGATGCCGCCGCCGGGGCCGGCGGCCTCGATGATCTGGCGCTGCTGGGCGACCAGGCGGGTACGCACCGCGGGCACGGCGGCAATGGCGCTGACCGCGTTGGTGACCGCGCGGGTGCGGATCTCCTCGTCGACCCGGGTACCGTCGACGGCGATCGTCGGCGCGTCCGGATCCACCCCGGCTGTGATCACCGCCCGCTCGGCGAGCTCGCTGACGGCGACCGCGTCCTCGATGTCGATGCGCTGCTCCAGCGCCAGCTGGGTGAGCGCCCGGTACATCGCGCCGGTATCGAGGTAACGCAGGCCGAGGCGGCGCGCGAGCTCACGGGCCACAGTGCTCTTGCCCGACCCGCCAGGGCCGTCGACCGCGACGACCAGCCCCGACGCGACCACCTCCCGCGAGCCCTCGGCGGACAGCCGGTTGCCGGGCAGCCCGTCTGGGTCACCGCCACGCCGGACGCCGCGCGATGCGGCCGTTCCTGGCGCCTCTCCCTGCGCCCCGCCGTCGGCGATCTCGCCAGTGGACAACGCAGACCCGTGCTCGGGCTCCACCCGATTCCTCCGTCCCGGACGCGTACGAGTCATCGGGCCGCGCACCACGCGGGTGGCCAGGGGCCTGCGGCAACCACCGCCTGTCCCCCAGCTGCCCTGGGCACCGCCCGTCGGCCACCTGTGTCTGTCGACCGAGACGTGACACCGTCCGTCACGTGCGACCCGGATCAGGCTACTCGGTGCCGCGTCACGATCGTCGGTATGCCGTCCATCCGGTGGCCGTCAGCCGGTCGACGACCTCGTCGGCGAGCGCCGGGTCCACGGCGAGCTCGACGATGCCGGCCGGAGCATCCAGGCTGTGCTCGAACGGACCCACATCCTCGATGTTCACCTCCCAGGCGCTGATCAGGCCGACGATCGCGGCGAGCTGGCCGGGACGGTCGTCGAGCACCACACCGACCCAGCCCCACTCCCGCACGGCGGCACCGGCCTTACGCGGCAGCCGCGCCCGGCCCGAGTGCCCGTCGCGCATCAGCCCGGTGACCGCGGAGGTAACCCCGGTGGGGACCCCCGCGTCGAGGATGTCGGCGAGCGCGGTGAGGCGGGTGCCGAGCTCGCGCACGCGGCGTGCGATCGGTTCCCGGTTGCCCTCGATGATGCCGGCCCACAGCGACGCGTCGCTGTCGGCGAGCCGGGTGGTGTCGCGGAAACCCTGGCCGGCCAGCGGAACGTCACGCGCCGACAGCCGCGTCAGCGTGCCCGCCAGCACACTCGCCACAAGCTGTGGCACGTGGGAGACCGTCGCCATCGCCTCGTCATGGCGGTCGGGTGTCGTGCGCACCGGCGTCGCGCCGCAGGCCAGCGCGAGGGCCACGGTGGCGTGCAGGGCCGCCGGCGCGGTCCCCGGCAACGGGCAGACCGCCCAGACCCGTTCGGCGAACAGGTCGGGGCGCGCTGAGACGGCGCCGTGCCGTTCCCGTCCGGCGATGGGATGCGCGGGGCACCAGATCGAGAGGTCGGCAGGCGAGCGGTCGGCACCGAGCCGCTCGACCTCGACCCATGGACGGGTCTTCACGCTGCCGGCGTCGCTGACCGAGTCGGCCAGCCCCGCGAGCACCAGCGCCCGGACCTCGCGGGCGATGGTCGGCAGGGGGGTGGCGACGACGGCATGGTCGACCCGCTCCCCCTCCCAGCGCCGCCCGGCGCCCATCTTCTCGGCGATCGTGACCTGAGCGTCGTCGGCATCGCGCAGCAGCACCTCGACGCCCTGCGCGGACAGCGCGAGTCCGATGCTGGTGCCGATCAGCCCCGCGCCGACGATCCCGACCCGCCGCAATGTCGGCAGCTGTGCCGGATCCCACCCCGCCGACCCGGCTTCGAACGCCGCGTCATCCGCAGGCGCCGGCCCGCCCGCGGCGGCCGTCGGGCCGGCGCTCACAGGCCTACGTCGCGGTAGAGCGCGCCGACCTCGCCTCTGGTGAGGTGGCGGGCCCGTCCGGCGCGCAGCGTCCCGAGGTTGACCGGGCCCATCTGGGTACGCACCAGCCGGTGCACCGGGTGACCGACGGCGGCGAGCATCCGGCGCACGATGCGCTTGCGACCCTCGTGCACGATGACCTCGAGCATCACCCGGCCGGAGGCGTTGTCGAGAATCCGCACCGAGTCGGCGCGAGCCAGGCCGTCATCCAGCTCGACGCCACCCTGCAGCCGGCGCGGTACCTCACGGCGCAACGGCCCGGACACTTCCACGAGGTAGGTCTTGGCGACCTCGTAGGACGGATGGGTCAGCCGGTGGGCGAGATCGCCGTCGTTGGTGACCAGCAGCAGTCCCTCGCTGTCAATGTCGAGCCGACCGACGTGGAACAACCCGCCGCCGAACTCGGTGAGCAGATCGGCGATGATCGGCCGGCCGCGGTCGTCCGACATCGCGGTGATCACCCCGAGCGGCTTGTTCAGCGCCAGGTGGACGAGCCCGGCGCGGGTGACGATCCGCACACCATCGACCTCGATGACGGCCGTCTCCGGGTCGACCCGCCGGCCCTGCTCCCGCACGACCGCGCCGTCGACGCGGACCCGCCCCTCGTCGATCAGCTCCTCGCTGGCCCTCCGCGAGCCCACTCCGGCCGCGGCCAGCACCTTCTGTAGCCGGATGCCCTCCTGCTCCGACTCGCCCCGCGGCCGATCGTCCTGACGGGGCCGATCATCCTGGCGCGGACGGTCGCCCGCACCGTGGCCGTCCCGGCGGGCCCGATCGTCCCGGTAGGCAGGCCGGTCGCGATCGTCCCGGCGAGCAGGGCCACCGCGGCGGGCGGGATCGTCCCGCCGAGCGGGGCCGTCCCGCCGAGCGGGATCGTCGCGGCGAACATCGTCCCGGCGAGCAGGGCCGGCCCGACGGGCAGAGTCACCTCGGTACGCAGAGTCACTTCGGTTGGCGGCGCCGTCCCGGCGAGTGGGGTCATCTCGACGAACAGGGCCACCCCGACCAACGGAGTCACCTCGGCGAACAGGGTCATTCCGGCGAACAGGGTCATTCCGGCGAGCAGAGTCATCCCGGCGAACAAAGTCACCCCGGCCAGCAAAGTCACCCCGGCCAGCGGAGTCACCCCGGCGGGCAGGGCCGTCCCGTCGGGTGCTGTCACCCCGGTACGCGGCGCCGTTCTGGCGAGCGGCGTCGCCTCGGCGGCGGGGATCATCCTGGCGAGCGCGGAACTCGCCACGCGGACGGTCATCCCGACGCGCTGGGTCACCTGCGCGGGGCGCATCCTCCCGGCGTGGGCGGGCATCGCCACGCGGACGGTCATCGCGGCGGGGGCCAGCGTCGCCACGCGGACGGTCGCCCCTGGCTCGATCATCCCGATCACGGTCGTCGCCACGTCGAGGGTTCCCGGACGGGCGGGAGTCGGCGCGGGCACGGCCAGTGGCACGTCCCCGTGCGTTCTCGTCCCGGCCCGCCGCCGGTGGACGCGACGCGCGCGTGGGACGGGACCCGGTCGGCTGCCGAGGACGATCGGCAGCGGTCACGGTGCCGCTGTCGCGGGCGCCGTGCCGGTCTCGATGGGGAGCCGGGCGGTCACGGTGGGAAGCCCGGTGTTCACGGTGGGAGCCAGGCTGTTCAGGGTGAGACAAAGTCATCCAGATCGTCGAGTCCTGGCAGCAGGGGGGCCAGCGGTGGCAGCTCCTCGAGGCTGCGCAGGCCCATCCGTTCCAGGAAGTAGTCGGTCGTGCCGTAAAGGATCGCACCCGTCTCCGGGTCGTTGCCCACTTCCTCGACCAGCCTACGGGCGGTGAGGGTGCGAATGACGCCGTCGGCGGACACCCCGCGCACCGCGGAGATCCGCCCACGGCTGACCGGCTGCTGGTAGGCGACGACCGCGAGGGTCTCCAGCGCCGCCTGGCTCAGGCGCGCCGACTGGCCCGCGAGCACGAAATCCTCGACCCAGGGCGCGCACTCGTCGGCGGTGTAGAACCGCCAGCCGGCGCCGACGTGACGCAGCCGGAATCCGCGCCCATCCCGGACGTACGCCTCGGCGAGCTCGGGCAGGAGTCGTTCGATCTCCCGGGCGGACCCGCCGAGCCCGGTGGCAAGCTCCGCGACGCCGATCGGCCGCTCGGCGACCATGAGCACCGCCTCCAGCAGCGCGGCCAACGGCGGCCGCTGCGCCGAACGCTGGGCCGGGGCCGCTGGCCGGGAAGTGTCCGAGGCCACGGATGCGATGAGTGGCACGGCGTCGACTGACGACACGGCACTGTCCGACGACACGGCACTGTCCGACGACAGGACATCGTCCGACGGCATGCCACCGTGCGTACCGTCCGGCGGGTGGGGCCGGCTCACAATGCCTCCTGGCGCGCGAGGCCCTGGGGATCCGGGTGCGCGTCGTCGCCGCCGTACGCGGCGTCGTCCCCGTACAGGCCTCGACCGATGGCGTGCAGATCGCCGGCCGTGTCGTCGGTGGTGGTCCAGCGCACGATCAGCTCCCCCAGGGGAACCTCCTGGTCGAACGACACCCTGCCCTCGCGGAACAGCTCCAGTAGGGCGAGGAAGCGCGCCACCACCTCGATGGTCTGACGGCAGCCGGCGCACAGGGTGCGAAAGTCCGCGGTGCCGAGCTCACGCAGCAGCCCGATGATAGCGATCATGTGTTCGCGGACGCTGACCCGCGGCAGGTGGACATGGTCGGTGGCGACCAGCGGGGGCAGCGGTGGCTCCCGCAGCCGGGCGGCCAGGGCGGCGAGTTCGGTCGGCCCGATGCCGATCTGCACCTCTGGCAGGGCGTCGGCGTAACGGGCCTCCAACGGCACGGCGCGGGGAAGGTAGCGGGACTCCAGGGCCATCAGTCCGGTGAACAGGGCCGACGCCTCCTTGTACGCCCGGTACTGCAGCAGCCGGGCGAACAGCAGGTCGCGGGCCTCGAGCAGAGCGAAGTCCTCCGACTCGTCCTCGGACAGCGCGCCGGGAAGCAGCCGTGCGGCCTTCAGGTCGAGCAGGGTCGCCGCGATGACGAGGAACTCGGTGGCCTGGCCGAGGTCGAACTGGTCGCCGAGGCGGCGGATGTGCGCGACGAAGTCGTCGGTGACCTGGGCCAGCGCCACCTCGGTCACGTCCAGGCGGTGCTTGGCGATGAGCGAGAGCAACAGATCGAACGGTCCGCTGAAATTGGCGAGCTCGACGACGAACGGCTCGGTGCGCCCGCCACGGGCCGTCATCGCCGCTATGGACCCGGCCGTCGCGGACCCGGCCGTCGCGGATTTCCGGGATCCCGCCGACCCACCCAATCCCGCGGATGTGCCGGCCACGTCGCCAGCCTGCGCGGCGATTCCGGAGCGGGTCATGCCGCAACGCTACGCCCCACCTCCCCGGACATGATCGACCGCTCGGGGCCGAGCCGTCAGAACAGGCTCAGTACAGGTTCAGGCCGATGAGCGAGCCAAGGCCGCGTAGCAGCGGGCCGATGAGCTGGCCGACGACGGACGGAAAGCCGAGGAACAGAACCGGCAGCAACAGCAGCGCGAGCAGGATGACCAGGCCGATGTTGCCCTCGGTAAGCCGGTAGTGGGTGTTGCGCCACCCGGGGCTGGTGCCGCCGAGCAGGAAAACCAGCCGCCCGCCGTCCGTCGGTGGGACGGGGATCAGGCTGATGATGAACATCGATCCGAACGTCACGGCAAGCCAGAGCGTGAACTCGGCGGCGAATCCGTTCACCAGAGTCACCTTGGCCACCCGGTCGCCGGACTGAATCTCCGCCTGGTCGCCGAGCTGCCCGAACAGGGCCAGCGAGCCGAGCGCGAGCAGCAGGTAGGCAAGCGGGCCAGCGAGGATGGCACCCGCCACGTGGAAGCGGCGACGGCGCCACACATCGTTCATCGGCACCGATTCGGACCAGCCATGCCCGACGATGAACACGGCCAGGCCGCTGAACGGGGTCAGCCGCGTCTTGACGCCGGTGGTGAGCCGCCCGGCCCGCATCGGGGTCGGGTCCCGCACGAGGCGGGCGGCGAGTACCTGGGCGGCGTCATGGACGAACACGCCGACGACGAAGGCAACGGCAATGCCGAGCAGAATCGCCGGTTCGGCGAGATGGAACAGCACGCTGCCACCTTTTCACGTACGCCCCGCCGGGTACTCCCGCCCACCCCGCCGGGGCCGCCGATGAGGGCCCGCGCCGAGGGCAGGCGGGAGTCAACCGAGCGCGGGCGGGACTCAGCCGACGGCAGGCTGGGTGTGGTGGCGGACCATCACCTCGCGGGCCAGCCTGCGGTAGCCGGCCGCGCCGACCGAGGTCGGGGCGTAGGTGGTGATCGGTTCGCCGGCCACCGTCGTCTCCGGGAAGCGCACCGTCCGGTTGATCACCGTGTGGAACACCTCGTCGGGGAAGCGCTCGACGACCCGGGCGAGCACCTCGCGGGCGTGCAGGGTGCGTGCGTCGTACATGGTGGCGAGGATCCCCGCGAGCTCGAGGCGGGAGTTGAGCCGCTCACGGACCTTGTCGATGGTCTGCAGCAGCAGCGCCACCCCACGCAGCGCGAAGTACTCGCATTCCAGCGGCACGATGACGGCGTCGGCGGCGGTCAGTGCGTTGACGGTGAGCAGGCCAAGCGAGGGCTGGCAGTCGACGAGGATGATGTCGTACTCGTCGAGGATCGGCGCGAGCGCGCGGGCCAGGGAGTGCTCCCGGCCGACCTCGGTGACCAGCAGCACCTCGGCCGCGGACAGGTCGATGTTGCTCGGCAGCAGGTCGAGCCGGTCGACCTGGGTCTCGACGATGACCTCCCGGACGTCGTTCGTGCCACCGAGCAGCAGGTCGTGCACGGTCAGCTCGAACTGCATCGGGTTGATGCCCAGGCCGACCGAGAGCGCGCCCTGCGGGTCGAAGTCGACAAGCAGCACGCGGCGGCCGTACTCGGCGAGCGCCGCGCCGAGATTGATGGTGCTGGTGGTCTTGCCGACCCCACCCTTCTGGTTACACATGGCCACGATCCAGGCGGGACCGTGCGAGGTGAGCGGCGCGGGCACCGGAAAGGACGGCAGCGGGCGGCCGGTCGGGCCGGGCTCGCCGACCCCCGCGTCGACGCTCTCGCCGCCGGTGTCATGCTGCGCGTCCCCGGACAGCCGGGGATCACCGACAGTCACCTCGCCATAGGAGCGGCGGGTCGGCGGATTGACGGGGGGGGCGTCGGCGGAAGGGACCACGGAGGGGTTGCTCCTTCTACAAAGAGCAGAAACGGACCGGTAGGAGCGTACCGACCCGGACCCGTTCTCGGCGTTCCCGGGTGGCCACAAAGCGGCGTGTCGCGTGATGGGAGGCGTGTGCGCGTTGCCACGACCGCGTCCGGCGGGACCGGAATCGGGTACCGGTTGTCACCAATTGGATGCGATCTGACCTGCGTCTCCCGATGTCACCGCCCGTGAGCACTGCCGCCGGGCCGGCCCCACGCCGGCTCCATCCCGCCCCGCCGACGGGCCTCGCGGCCTTCCACTGTTCGACCTTCGGGCCGCCCACGCCCGCACCGTTGGTGCTCCCGGCGCCCGCACCATCGGTGCTCCGACTGGCGCCCCGCCCGCGCCCGGCAGGATCGGAGTGGGCCGCGGGCGTCCCCCGCCCGCGATCGGGCCGACCGCGTCGACGCCCACGAGGCGTGACATCCCACCGGAACCAGACTCACCATGGACACAGCGGAGCTACCCCGAACGGGGGCCGTTGACCTGCGCTGGCCCGGTGGGGAGGCGTGTCGGTGCCGTGGGAGCACATGAGGCGAAGACGCGCCGGATACGGTCGGGCCACGGGGATCGTCACCGCCCGGCCCAGGACGGCCGGGCGCACCGTGGGCCGTCCTGGGTGGCGGGCGGATCCAGGTCCGGAGTCAGAGTACGGGGTGGGGAGCAGACGGCATGACCGGCAGTGCGAGTCTCCGGGTGGACCGGGTCATCACCCGGGGTGAGTTCACTCTGGACGGCCAGACGTTCATGGTCGACAACAATGTCTGGCTGGTCGGCAACGATCAGGAGGTCATGATCATTGACGCGGCGCACGACCCATCCGTGATCGCGGCCGCGGTCGGCGCCCGCACGGTCACCGGAATCGTCGCCACCCACGGCCACAACGACCACATCAACGCCGCTGCTGAGCTCGCCGACCTGGTCCGCGCCCCGATCGCGCTGCATCCGGCCGACGCCGAGCTCTGGCGGATGGTCTACCCGCACCGGGCTCCGGACCGGGCGCTCGCCGACGGACAGCACCTGGGCCTGCCCGGGGGCGGCACTCTGCAGGTGTTGCACACCCCCGGCCACTCCCCCGGCGGCATCTGCCTCTACGGCCCGCTCGGCGGCAACTCCGTGCTGTTCAGCGGCGACACGCTGTTCCGGGGTGGCCCGGGTGCCACCGGCCGGTCGTTCTCCGACTTCCCAACCATCCTGACCTCGATCCGCACCCGCCTGCTCATCCTGCCCAGCGCGACGATCGTCCACACCGGCCACGGCGACGACACCACCATCGGCGAGGAGGCTGTCGACGCCGACGACTGGGCCCGCCGCGGTCACTGACGACGGACGCTCGTCCGCCAGGCGACGGCAGACGCTCGTCCGCCGGGCGTCAGAGTCTGCCGGCGGTGTGATGGCGGTCGTGGTGGGTGGCGTGCGGCCCGCGGGCCGCCCACAGCGGCGCGGCGAGGAGCACCAGGCCGACGGCGACCCCGACCTGCAGGACGTGGCGGATCCAGTCGACCCCGCCGGTGTTGCGCACCCCGAACGCGCTGGCGAGGACGTTGCCGACGAGTGCGCCCACGATGCCGATCACGACGGTGAGCCAGAGCGGGAGATCCTGTCGCCCCCGCACGATCAGACGAGCCAGGATGCCGATCACAACGCCGGCAAGGATGATCCAGATGACTTGGAACATCATGCACCCTCCAGGTGGAGTTCCTTGCTCCGTTTCTCTCCGCCGCGCCTCGTGCACAAACCCGCAGGTCGATCCCGCTGCCCCGCCCGTCGCACCGGCCCGTCGATCCCGCTGTCCCACCCCGTCGGTCCCGATTGGCCGGTCCGTGGCCCGGGCGGCCCGTCAGGGACTCGAACGTCCCGGGAGGCTGTCGGGGTCGATGGCCAGCAGGTTGACGGACGTGATGCCCGTGGCGGTCGTGCCGTCGACGTGGACGCGGAAGTAGCCGTGCAGCCGGTAGTAACCCTGGACCTTCTCGAAGGTGGCGCCGCCCGCGGCCAGGTCGCGCAGGCGGTAGGTGGTGCCGGTACAGCCCAGGGAGGGATCGGGCCCCGGGGCCTGGCCGAAGCCAAGGCCGTCGCAGGAGTCGTAGACGGTGAAGTTCGGCACCGTGTCGCCGCCGAGGTCCGGGCCGGCGAAGAAGGCCTGGCTGTTGCCGGCCGTCGGCGCGAACAGGTCCAGCAGGACGACCTCGGCCTCACGGTCGGCGACGAAGGCGACGAACGCCTGACCGGACGCGAGCTGCCCGATGGCCCCGCGGTACGCCGGCACGTGGTCCAGGGCCGGCAGCGGCGCGTCGGTCGGCGACGATCCGTTCACCGACGTCGCGCCGCTCACCGTCGTCGAGCCGCTCGCCAGCGCGGCACCCTTGGCCGCCGGTCCACTCAGGCGCGTCCCGACCCGCGGGTACGGCACGGAGCCCGCCATGCCCGGGGAGACCTCGCGGACCACCGGCGTAGGCCGGGAGCCGCCCGGACCGGTCGTGCCCTTGCCGTCGGAGTCGCCGGACGCGTGGGCGGCGCCGAGCGCTGTCAGCGCCGCGACCGCGGCTGCCAACGCCGCGAGCATGGCGTTACGCCGGGACGAACGCCTGCGCGGTTCGGTCGAGGACGGCACGCCGCCCGCGCGATCCGCCGGCCACGGCGCGTCCCCGCCCATGCCCCCCGCCGGCCCGCCCTCGAAGCCGGCCTGCGCGAGCGCCGCCGACGCCGGCGTCTGGTCCGACACCGCCCGTGCGGCCTCGTGCGTTGACGCGCGGCCGGGCTCCCGTGCCCAGGCCGGATCCACCACGTCGATGTCCTCGAGATCTCGCGCCTCGACGTCGTCGTCCGTCGACCCCACCAGCGAGGTCGACCCGGGCGCCGGCGAGATGCTGGGCAGCCAGCCCCCGGCGCCCGCCGCCTCCATCGCCGGGTAGCCCGCCGACACGGCCTCGCCGGCCGACCCGCCCTCGGGCACCGACAGAGCCTCGCCCACCGACGCCGCCCCGCCTACCGACGCCGAGTGGCCTCTTGACGCCGAGTGGCCTACTGACGCTGCGACGCCCACCGACGCTGCCTCGCCTACTGACGCTGCCTCGCCCACCGGAACCGCGTCGACCACCGCCGGCCCGTCGCCGCCGGACCTGGACCGGTGTGCGGCGTCCGGATGCTCCGCGCCCTCCCAGGCCGCCTGGACGGACGCACCGGCCACCACCGCGGGGTGCGGCGGGTCGGCCGGCCGGTCGGTGCCGCGCCGCTGACCGGGGACGCGACCCCGTCGGGTCTTCTTCCCGACCGCCTGCCCGTCCCGCGAGGCTTCCTCGCCCCGTGGGGCGTCACTGTCGCGTGCGGCATCACCCTCGGGAGCCGTGCCGTGGACATCGAGTGCCTCGCCGCCCGGGGGAGCCTCGTCAGCCCGGTCGCCATTCCCGTCCCGGGCAGCGGCGCGGTTCACCGACCCGCCGAGGGTGTGCCACGGACTGAGCCCCTGGGGATCGAGCAGGCCGGCGACATCCGCCGGTGTCCCGGCGCCAGCCCCGGCGCCGACGTCCGCGTTCACACCGCCGTCAGGTCCGCCGCTGTCCGACCCGACAGGCTGACCGCTGCCGCCCTCGGCGTCGACGCCCACCTGGCGGGCGGCGGCCAGGGCCGCGTCACGGCCGGCGGGCGAGCGGCGGCCAGGTCGGCCGCGACGTCCGGCGTTGGTGCGCCAACCGGCCGGCGAGCCCGTCACCCCGGGCGCGACCGGTGCCGGCGGAGCCGGTGGCGCGCCGAGGCCCGTCGACCCGGCGCCGATTCCGGTTCCCGCCCCGAGCACCTGGTCCGTCCGGTTCCGGCCAAAGGCGCCTGGCTGTGCCGGTTCGCCGTCCGGCGGGGTGTATCCACCTGGGCCCCAGGCCCGCAGCCGGCGGGCCGCGCGCGCGACCGGTCGTCCGGCCTCCGGCGCCTGCCGACCAGGCGTGTCCATGCTGACCGACGGGCGCGGCATCGGCAGGCCCACCAGCGTCTGGCTGTCGTGGAAGTCGAGGTCACGCATGCCGTCGCCCTGCGCCGAACCGCCCGTGCCGGAACCGGAGAATCCGGAATAGCCGGCCGAGCCTGACCCGGGAGCGCGGGCCGCGACGGCCAGGAGCTCCGCGGGATCGACGGAGGGGATGTCCCAGGCCTCGTCCAGCAGGCGGCGGGTGGCGGCAGCCGGGTCGTCGGTGCGTCCGATCAGTTCGCGCAGCAGGGCGGCGGCGGGGGGCCGGGCCGATGGGTCCTTCGCCAGCGCCGAGCGCACGACCTTGCGCAGCCGGCCGGGGACGTCCCCGGTGTCGGCCTCGCTGTGCACGACCCGGTAGAGCAGCGCGTCGGCCCGACCCGTGCCGAACGGCGGGCGTCCGGTGGCCGCGTACAGGACGGTGAGCCCCCAGGCGAACACGTCCGCGGCGGGACCGATCTCGCCGTGCCCGGTGACCTGCTCGGGGGCCATGTAGCCGGGGCTGCCGAGCAGGACGCCGGTGCGGGTGGCGGCGGTGGCGTCGACGGCGGCGGCGATCCCGAAGTCGATCACCTTGGGTCCGTCGCCACTGAGGATGACGTTTCCGGGCTTGAGATCACGGTGGACGATGCCGGCGCCGTGGATCGCGGTCAGCGCCTCGGCCAGACCCGCAGCCAGGGCGACGACGACCGGGGTGTCCATCGCGCCCTTGGTCGCGATCGCCTCGGCCAGGCTCTGGCCGCCGATGAGCTCGGTGGCCATCCACGGGTCGTCGGCGTCCGGGTCGGCGTCGACGAGCCGGGCGGTGCAGGCACCGCCGACCGCGCGGGCGGCCTCGATCTCGCGGCGGAACCGGGAGCGGAACTCCGGGTCGGCGGCGAAATCCGACCGGATGACCTTGATGGCCACCGCCTGCCCGGTACCTTCGTCCGACCCGAGGTAGACCACGCCCATGCCGCCGGAACCAAGCCGCGCCTTCAGCGCGAACCGGGCGACCCGCTGGGGATCACCCGCGCGCAGCGGCCTCGGCGGCACGTCGCCCACCTCCCGTCGTCCTGTGCACGAACCCGGCCGGCCGGCCCGGTGACGGCGCCGGTCGCGGGCCGAAGGTCCCCTGCCGGTTCACCCTGCCGTGCCTGTACGCCGCGGCCCGGCCGCACGGCCGGGGCCGAGCATCCTGGGGCCGTGCTTCGCCGTGGCCGCGCAGCCCACCGTGCCCCCGCAACCTGTGGTGCGGATGTGACCCCGGCCTACACTGCTTGTGCGGTGCACGCCGACGCACGGGACGAGCCCTTACCGGAGAAGGCATGGTGGGCGGCCAGGTGCACCGCACGTGGGCGCGGGGAACGCGGGACCGCGGGTACCGGCGCAGTCGCCGGCCACGGGGGGCGGATGACCCCAATGGACGGATCGGTTCGCAGCGGCGTCACAAATTGGACTGTACCGATGGAACCGCAGCTACCCGGCCATTCGGCTCCCGGCGGCCACACCTATCGGTTACCCCAACCGGCTACTGGTCGCGGTGATCTGGGGGCCGTTCTGCACAAACGCGATGAGAAGGTGTCAGAAATGCCGGCGGCGACGTCCGTGGACGCCGCCGCCGAAGTGCCTGTGTACTCAGTTCGAACGAGGATCCCGGCGGTTCTTCACCAGAATGAACCGTTCCACGAACTCGCCCTGCTCACGGTCCGGCCCGGCCGCCCGCTGTATCGGCACCGCCACCCGCGGCAGCCCCCGCACCGCTCCCGGAGCCGATCCGACTCCCGGTCGCGCCGCCGAACTCCCGGGCTCTGCCGTGGCCGCTGTGCCTGGCGCGACAGGGGATGAGGCAACCGGGGCGACAGCGGCGCTGGCAGCGACGCCTGCCCTGGTAGCAGCCCCAGTGGACGACCCGGCCGGCAAGGCCGCCGTCCGCCGGTCGCCCTCGACCCGGCCGTCCTGTTCGGCCCGTCCAGCCCGTTCGACCCAGCCGTCCCGCCCGGTCCCCTCGGCCCCCACGACCCGCTCAATCGGACCTCGGCCGACGGGCGAAATTACCCTCGATGATCCGCCGGTGACGCCCGACGTACCCGCGTGGGTCAATACGTGCCGGACCGGGGATCGACCCAGTCGGCGAATGGCGCGTGTATCCGCCATGAAACCCCTCCCAGATCAGGATGCCTTTTCAGGTCAACGCGACCACACAAAGAGCGACGGCAACCCAACCGCGTTATCTTTCGCCACGACCCGGTCGGCGCCGCTCGACTCCCCTGCGCACCATCGGACCGCCAGGGCGAATGTCGCCCGGCCACGGCGCTCGTCCCGGTGAATCAGGGAGTCCGCGAACATTACGACTGGCTATACCGGCACCCCACACCACTTCACGCGTATGGCACCCCCACCCCGCACGGGCGACCGAACGCACACCGAAAGCGACATGGGCGCGGCGCAGGGCAGTCACGGAAAGTACACGCGATCACCACGACCCCCAGGTGGCGGCGCGGTATAGCGGCCCGCATGGCGTGGCGGTATAGCGGTCCGCGTGGCGTGGCGGGCGGAGATCAGTGGCGGGCGGAGCGGCGTAGCTGGCGGAGCTCGCGGCGCAGTCGGATCTGCGGGATCACCCCGACGAGCAGTCCGACGACCAGCCCGGCACCGGCGGAGGCGGCGAGCGCCCCGGCAACCGACATGCGCCGGGTATTGCCGAACAGCCAGATGCTGACCTGTGCGTCGTTCTTGACCACGAACACGACGACCAGAATCGCGATGACCGCCACCAGCACGGTGATCGCGTAGGTGGTGTAGCCGATCCCGCGACGCCCAGGCCGTCCACCGGACGGATCGACCGGGCCGCCGGGCCCGCCCCCGACCTGGCCCGGCACACCCGGCACACCCGGGACACCCGGGACACCGGGCTGAGGTGCGGGGCCGGGCCCGGCCCCGCGAACGCCCGTGGGCGCCGTCGCCGGAGACGGGTACGCAGCGGACGGCGCACCCGCGCCGGGTGCGGGGACGCTACCAGGCGCCGATGCCTGGCCAGCGGGTGGAACCCCGGCGCCGGCAGCCGGTGCGGACTGCGCCGGACGCGTGTAGTTGATCCCCTTGCCCGGCTGCTCAGGTCCCGCCATCGTCCCGCCCCATCGTGTGCGTCGCCCGTGTGCGTCGCCTGTCCGCTCGAGCCCCGAGCCGTCCAGGTCATCCCCTTGTGCCCTGCGAGTCTAGGCCGTGTGGTGCCCTATGCTGAAGAACGCGGACGAGGTGGCCGGGCGGCCGCGTCGGCGTCGGGGTCCGCCCCGGCGTCGCCGAGGAAAGTCCGGGCTCCACAGGGCAGGGCGGTGGGTAATCCCCACCCGGGGTGACCCGCGGGACAGTGCCACAGAAAACAGACCGCCGGCGCCGGTGACGGCGCCGGTAAGGGTGAAACGGTGCGGTAAGAGCGCACCAGCGCCCAGGGTGACCTGGGCGGCTAGGTAAACCCCGCCCGGAGCAAGGTCAATAAGGTCCGTGGCCGTCCAGGCCGCGGACCGCGCAGGTGTCCGAGGGCTGCCCGCCCGAGCCTGCGGGTGGACCGCTGGAGGCTGCCGGCAACGGCAGTCCTAGAGAGATGGCCGCCACCGGGAAGCCGCAAGGCGCCCCGGCCACAGAACCCGGCTTACAGGCCACCTCGTCCGCTTCACCGCCGCTGACCTGCGGCGGAGCATCTACTGGGCGGCGCTGGGCCATTCCTGGGCCGTTTCGCCGGAGAACACCTTGCCCAGGACCAGAGTCAACAGCCGTCCGGGTGGCCTCGTCCTGCTCCACTGTGGTTGTGATCCTCGTCGGGCATGGTCGCCCGGCGCTGCGCTTCCGAAGGATCTTGCTGCGTAGTTGGTCGTGCCGTTGTGATCCTCGCCGGGCGTGGTCGTCCGGCGCTGCTCGTCGATGGGTGGTGCCGCGAGGACCGTTTCGCCGTTGTGATCCTCGCCGGGCGTGGTCGTCCGGCGCTGCGTTGTCCGAGGACGTCGAGCGTGTTGGTGGCGGCGAGGTTGTGATCCTCGCCGGGCGTGGTCGTCCGGCGCTGCTGGCGCGTGACGCCGGCCTGGCCGGGCTCGGCGAGACGGTTGTGATCCTCGCCGGGCGTGGTCGTCCGGCGCTGCAGGCCACTGGATACCGCCAGCGTCGCGCCCCAGGCACCGTTGTGATCCTCGCCGGGCGTGGTCGTCCGGCGCTGCCCCTCCTGGCCCTCGTCGACGGCGAGATCAGCGGCGACGTTGTGATCCTCGCCGGGCGTGGTCGTCCGGCGCTGCAGGCAGCCGCCACCGACATTCCGCCACCAACCGCGAGGTTGTGATCCTCGCCGGGCGTGGTCGTCCGGCGCTGCCATCGACGTCTCGACCTCGTTGGCCTTCCTACGGTCGTTGTGATCCTCGCCGGGCGTGGTCGTCCGGCGCTGCTGTGGGGTGGGGGGAGGCCCCCCGCCGGGCCGGCCGTTGTGATCCTCGCCGGGCGTGGTCGTCCGGCGCTGCCGCCACATCGCCGAAGCCCGCAATGATCTCGTCGTTGTGATCCTCGCCGGGCGTGGTCGTCCGGCGCTGCACTCCGATGGCGGCGTTGGTGGCGAACGCGGCCTGGTTGTGATCCTCGCCGGGCGTGGTCGTCCGGCGCTGCCGCCAGGAACTCGTCGCCGCCGACCCGCGCGACCAGGGTTGTGATCCTCGCCGGGCGTGGTCGTCCGGCGCTGCCAGGGTCTCCCGCATCACGCCACCCCGGCCGGCTGGGTTGTGATCCTCGCCGGGCGTGGTCGTCCGGCGCTGCTGGGATCGAGTTGCACGTGTGGACCCGGCCGTAACAGCGTTGTGATCATCGCCGGGCGTGGTCGTCCGGCGCTGCTCCACCGTCTCGCCCTCCCGGTCGGCGATCTCGTCGTTGTGATCCTCGCCGGGCGTGGTCGTCCGGCGCTGCCAGCGCACCGCAGCGGTCGACGCTGCGCGGCGAACAAAGTTGTGATCCTCGCCGGGCGTGGTCGTCCGGCGCTGCTGGCCATTGAGTGCCCGGGTCACGTCAGTACCACCGGTTGTGATCCTCGCCGGGCGTGGTCGTCCGGCGCTGCCGCCAGCAACACCGAAAAGATCGACGTTCAGATCGGTTGTGATCCTCGCCGGGCGTGGTCGTCCGGCGCTGCCCGCAACGCCCGAATCCGCGCCGCGTGCTCGACGCACAGTTGTGATCCTCGCCGGGCGTGGTCGTCCGGCGCTGCCCCCGGGGCCCACGTCGTCGTACAGCCCGAGACGGCGTTGTGATCCTCGCCGGGCGTGGTCGTCCGGCGCTGCGACCCCGAAACGGGTCTACTACGAGGACCATCGCAGGGTTGTGATCCTCGCCGGGCGTGGTCGTCCGGCGCTGCCGTCTATCGAGGTAGGCGCCGGACGCCACAAATAGTTGTGATCCTCGCCGGGCGTGGTCGTCCGGCGCTGCTCGAACAGGTTGATGATGGGGTCGACAACACTGGTGCCGTTGTGATCCTCGCCGGGCGTGGTCGTCCGGCGCTGCCGGCCATCCCCGCACCGCCCACACAACTCGCCCACGTCGTTGTGATCCTCGCCGGGCGTGGTCGTCCGGCGCTGCGCGGCGCCGTCCTGCTGCTGGCTGTCGGCGTAGTCGTTGTGATCCTCGCCGGGCGTGGTCGTCCGGCGCTGCCTCGTTGAGCCACCGGCCAGGCGGTCCAAGACTCCCGAAGTTGTGATCCTCGCCGGGCGTGGTCGTCCGGCGCTGCCCGGGCCGGCCGGCTCCGCGCCCGCAGCGGCGACCTGGTTGTGATCCTCGCCGGGCGTGGTCGTCCGGCGCTGCGCGCGGTCCTCGGCTACGCCCTCCGCTGGCAGATCGAGTTGTGATCCTCGCCGGGCGTGGTCGTCCGGCGCTGCCCCTCGCTGCCGGCCTGCAGATCACGACCAGCCAGTTGTGATCCTCGCCGGGCGTGGTCGTCCGGCGCTGCAGGCGATGTCCGCCGAGCTCGCCGCCGCCGCCGACGTTGTGATCCTCGCCGGGCGTGGTCGTCCGGCGCTGCCCTCCAGGACACGCACCAGATCCGGGAGCAGGGCGCTGTTGTGATCCTCGCCGGGCGTGGTCGTCCGGCGCTGCTGATCACACGGGACACCAGATCACCATCCGCATGCAGTTGTGATCCTCGCCGGGCGTGGTCGTCCGGCGCTGCTGACGATGTACCCGAATGGGCAACGAAGCTCATGGAGTTGTGATCCTCGCCGGGCGTGGTCGTCCGGCGCTGCCGAGCCGGTCGGCGCGGCCTGCGAGGACAGGGTGTTGTGATCCTCGCCGGGCGTGGTCGTCCGGCGCTGCCCTGCTTGAACAGGTTATTCGCTTCGATCCCGCTGTGGATGGCAGCGTTCTGGCACTATATCTGTCCGCTTTGTGCAGATTCTGGGTTCGGAAGGTGCCGGGGCTTAGCGGCGTGCTTGGGGTTCCGAAGCTGTGAGCTGGCAGCTCGGGGGCCCTGACGACGGCACGGGCACCCGGTGGGAGCTCGAGATCCCTGACGGGTAGATCAAGCCGTCGTGTCGATCACCTCGAGTGGATGCGCCTGTGGTGACCGTCCGGTCTCAACGGGGCGGCGTTTTTGTCAGACCCGCCAGATTGGATGGCGCACGTGAGGTTGTGATCGCCGTCCGTGCCATGAGCTGCCGGATGATGTTCTGGATCGGGGGTCTGGAGATGTGGGCACACAGTGTCAACTCGACGGGAGTTCGCCATCACCTTGTCGATCATCTTGAGGGGACGGCGTCGCTGGCCGAGCGGTTCGCATCGGTGTTCGGGGCAGGGCCGGCGGGCCGGTTCCTCGGGCTGGCCCATGACACGGGCAAGGCGTCGTGTGCGTGGCAGCAGCGTCTGCTGCTGGCGGAGTCGACGGGTGGCCGGGTGGGCTTCGAACACAAGTCGCTGGGAGTTCTGCTGGCCCGACGCCGCGGAGCAGCCGCCCTGGGGCTCCCTTTGCACGGCCATCACGGTGGGTTGACCAGCCCGGCCTTCGTCGACACCGAGGTGAACAACGCACCCGCGGAGCATGCGCGGGCACGGTTGGAGGCCGAAGCGGCACTGCGGCCGTTGCTGCCTGCTCTGTTCGAGGGTCCGCAGGTGCCGCTGCCGCCCGGCTTCTCCGTGAAGGTAGAGCTCGACATGCTGCTCCGCCTGCTGTATTCGGCGCTGGTGGATGCCGACGGGCTGGACACGGCCGCGCATCGCGCCGGCGGGCAGGCGCATGTCACGCCGCCCGCGGACATGGCGATGTTGTGGGACCGGTTCGTCCGGCGCCGCGAACGGATGCTGGCAGGTCGGGGCGCGTCCACAGTGGACAAGTGGCGGGAAGAAGTCTTCCATGCCTGCGTGGCGGCCGCCTCGGGGCCTGGGGGATTCTTCCGACTGCCAGCTCCGACCGGATCAGGGAAAACGATCGCGGCGGGCGCGTTCGGGCTTCGGCACGCGTTGGAGCACGGCAAGTCTCGGGTGATCGTGGCGGTGCCGTTCATCACGATCACCGAGCAGAACGCGGCGGTCTACCGGCAGCTGTTGGACCCGGACGGTCCGGGCGGCGGCGACCCGGTGGTGTTGGAACATCATTCCCAGGTTCGTCTGGGTGAGGACGGGCCGGGGCCGTGGTGGGCCCGGCTGGCAGCGGAGAACTGGGACGCGCCGTTCGTCGTGACCACGACGGTGCAGCTGTTCGAATCGCTGTTTGGCCGGCGGCCAGCGGCGATGCGCAAGGTCCATCGGCTGGCAAACGCGGTGATCGTGCTGGACGAGGTGCAGGCGTTGCCCGCGCCGTTGCTGGTTCCGATCGTCCACGGGTTGCGGCAGCTGACCAACCGGTTCGGAACCACGGTTCTGCTGGCATCAGCGACACAGCCGGACCTGTGGTCACTGAACCCGCTGAAGAACACCCAACCAACAGAGATCATCAACGAGCCGCAGCGGCTATATGACGCTCTGCGACGTGTGCGCTACGAATGGTGGACGGATCCGAAGCCCTCACTGGAGCAGGTCGCCGAGCGGGTGTCCGCTCCCAATCCCTCTGGACACGACCAAATTCTGACGATCATGAACACGATCGGCAGCGCCCGTCGGATGTGGGAGCTCCTGAGAGAGCAGGTCGCGGCGGACATGTCCGTGTTCCACCTGTCGACGGCGATGTGCCCGGCGCATCGCCGAGACGTCCTCACCGAGGTGCGCGACCTGCTGGCGGATGGCAAACCGGTCCGGCTGGTCAGCACGCAGTTGATCGAGGCTGGCGTCGACGTCGATTTCCCCACCGTCTACCGGGCGATGGCCCCGGCGGACTCGCTTCAGCAGGCCGCCGGCCGGGCCAACCGCGAAGGCGTCCTGGGCCAGGCCGGTGGACGGGTCGTCGTGTTCGACCCAGATGAGGTCGGATCCCCACCCAGCTACACGCTGCCGGTGCGACTGACCCGGGAACGGATCGGCCCAGGTTCCGCGGACCCGGACGACTTGAAGGCCCTGCGCGACTACTACCGCAGCTACTTCGGGCAGCCGCCGGTCAAGGGACCCGAAAGCCGGGGTTACGCGGTCCAGGCCGCACGGGGAAGCCTCGACTTCCACACGGTGACTGAGGGTCCACGACGCGTGGATGGCCGCGAGGGGAGGGACCGGTCCCGCGCCTTCCGGATGATCGAAGACGACACGGTGCCGATCGTGGTGCCCTACGAGCCTGCGCAGCAGGTCATCGACGACCTCGTCGCCGAGCTGCGTGCCAGTCCGCGGCCAGAACCCGAGTTGTTCCGCCAGCTGCAGCCGTACCTCGCCATGGTCAAACGGCGGACCCGAGAGCGAGCCGACGTCGCCGCGCTGTGCAGACCGCTGGTCGGTGACCTCGTCGAGTGGGTCGGCACATACGACGGCGCCGGCCTCGTCCTCACCCCAACCGGTGAGGACTTCATCGCATGACGCCGTCCCAAGGCTACGGAGGTACATCGCGCCTGGTCACAGTACCCAAAGCTCAGAAGACGTTCCTACTTCAGTTGTCTCATCCGGCACTATCTCGATGGGGTGCCTGGCAAGTTCACCCAGAGGTATGCCACACTGCCCATGGCGGGTCTTTCTTGGGCGGCGCCCAGCGCCGACTGGCTACCGGTCAGGCGAGGCTCATAACAGTTGCCTCCTTCGGCACGGGCACGGGCACGGCGAGAGGCTCGGGCTCGTCAACACCGAGACTCTCGCTCACGCAGCCAAGGAGCATGTTCGTTCCTGGCCGGCCACCGATCGGGGATATCCGCGAGTAGCGCATATCGATAGACGATTGCAGGCAGGGTTGCAAGGGCAGTCCCAGCCTTCGGTTCGCGGGCCCATCAGGCGCGTTTCACGCTTGTCGGCCCGAGTTTTGAGTGCGCTCGCCAGACGGGCGCATCGATTCGATACCAGGTCATGGCATTCTGCTGCGCCTGTGTTTCTTCTCAGGTGAAGGGAGTTGGGGCGAATGGAGTCGTTCCTGTCGCGGTCGCCGTCAGGGGAGCCGCCGGTCTCGGTGCAGGTCTGGTCCGAGGGCGGGCTGTTCACGCGGCCGGAGCATGGGGTTGAGCGGGTGAGTTATCCGGCACTGACGCCGACGGCAGCGATCGGAATCCTGGAGTCGATCTTCTGGAAGCCGGAGTTCAGCTGGGTGCCGGTGGCGATCGAGGTTCTGAAGCCGATCAAGCAGTTTCTGCTGCGGCGCAACGAGACCCATGACCTTCCCTCGCTCGCGGAGGCAGCGACGGGCCGACGGCGAATCGACACGGTGGGCAGTCGGGATCAGCGGAACGCAGTGTGCCTGAAGGATGTCGCCTACCGCATCCATGCGCATGTCGAGCTTCGTGCCCACGCGACGAAGACGGCCGCCGCCTACCGTGACCAGTTCCGTCGACGGGTGGATCGGGGTGCCTGTTTCCAGCAGCCGAGCATGGGCACCCGCGAGTTCCCGGCGTACTTCGGGCCCCCGGACGACTCGCCTCGTCTTGAGCACACTGAGGATTTGGGTCTGATGCTACACCGCATTCATCACACCACTCCGCCGACCTTTGACTGGTTTCAGGCCCGCCTCGAGTCGGGCGTGATAGTGATCCCGCGCCGCGGGGTGCGTGGTGACGTTCCGGTGGTGGCGTGATGCTGTTGGCCAGGCTCGCTGCTTTCGAGCAACCGGTCGTCGTCGGTTTCGAGGATGCGGCGCTTCCGCCGTTCTTCCAGGTGCGGCCCATGAAGTGGGGACTGCGTGTCACATCGTCGGGTGAACTTGGCGCTTCCGATCTGATCGATCTGTCCGATTCGACCGATCGTGCGCGAAAGAACGGCGAGGCCTTCGCCGTTCCGTACATCGCCCGGGCCGCTGGGATCTCGCCGCTTCTTGGTGCGGACGACATCCAGTACGCGTTGGGCTGGGCGGACGACGCGGCGAAGCCGGACCGAGTCGCGAAATGCCATGCCGCGTCCATCGCGCTGGTTCAGGGCTGGGCAAGAGCCGCGCCCGACGATCCCGTCGCGCAGGCCTGCGCCCGCTTCTATCAAACCGGCGCGTACGCGGCGGTAGCTCGCCCGGCGACCTGGACGTCGAAGCAGGGGGTGATCCTGCTGGTCGGAGCCGATGCGCATCCAGTGACGGAGGAGCCGTCGCTACGGGCCTACTGGGGGCTGGAGGTCCAGCGCCGCAAGGCCGGCGGCGGCTCGACTGGCACCGACGGCGACGATAGTGGGAGTGGTGGCCAGCGACGCGGTCCCTGCCTGGTCTGCGGGCGTGTCGCGGTACTGGTCGACCGGTTCCCCCAGCAGATCCCGCGGCGGCTGGTGCCCGGCTGCACCCAGGCATCGGCAGCGCTCGTGTCGGCGAACAAGCGAATCCACACCTACGACTTTGGCGAGAATCTGACCACGGTCCCAATCTGCCTGGACTGTGCGCAGCGGTCGGTGGCCAACCTGCAGTACCTCCTCGACGACACCAACCATGCCTTCGTCGGCGGCGACAGCCGGATGACCTGGTGGACCATCGACTCGGAGTTCGACCTCACCAGCACGCTCGGTAACCCGCCGCCGGCTCTTGTCACCGAGCTGATCAACCGCACGCGGACCGGGGCCGGCCCGGCGAAGCTCGACCAGCGCGAGCGGTTCTGCTCGGTGACGATCAGCGGGAACGTGTCCCGGGTGGTGGTCCGGGACTGGATCGACATGCCCCTGCCAGCGCTGGAGGCCAACATCGGCCGGTGGTTCGAGGACCACCGGATGCTCGGCGTCGACACCTCCCGCGAGGGCTATCTACCACTCGTCCGCCTGGAGCTGGCCACCGGCCGATGGATCCCCACCCGCGCCAAGGGCACGGAGGCGGGCACAGGCCTGGCCGGGGAGTACGCCCGGTTCGGCGCCAAGAACGCCCAGCGGCCCGACGACGTGCAACGCCACCTGTTGCGAACAGCGATCAAAGGCTTCCCGCTGCCGCCCGCGCTGTTCGCGCATCTGCTGACCAGGATCCGCACCGACGGGCACATCGACGACCCTCGCGCCGCGCTTATCCGCCTGGCCCTGGTCCGCCGTGCCCGCCCGCGCACCCAGCCTGAAAGGACGTTCCCCGTGCCCGGCCCTGGACTCGACCCCGACAACCACGATCCCGCCTATCTCGCCGGCAGGGTCTTCGCCCAGCTCGAGACCATCCAGTACTACGCCGCCCGGGTCGGCCGGAAGAAGGAGGACCGGCTCAACGCCACCTTCGCCGACCGCTACCTCGCCGGCGCTATCGCCAACCCCGCAGCTTCGATCATCCAGGGGCAGAAGCTCGCGCAGCCGTGGCTGAAGAAGATCGGCCGCGGCCGACCCGACACCGCCATCGCGCTCGGCCGGCAGCTGTCCGACCTGTTCGCGATGTTCCACGCCACCGGGGGTCTTCCCGGCCGCGCGACCCTGGACGAACAGGGCCGGTTCGTCCTGGGCTATCACCATCACAAGTCCGACTCGATGCGGCGCGGCCAAGCGGCAAACGCGGCGAAGCTCACGCCCCCGCCGGCCGGCCCCGCGACGCCCGGAGCCACCGCGCAGCCTCCCGCAGCCTGAGTGCCGCCTCTCCCGCCACTTCGCCGACCTTCCTAGATCGCGCTCGGAATAACAGCACCTGTGGACCAGCCGGCTAGACCGGCGCCGATTCTGCTTCAAGGAGCACAACCGATGAGCATCGCCCTTGACCCGAGTGTCAAGCACGACCTGACCCTCCTGATCGACGTCACCGACGGGAACCCGAACGGCAACCCGGACGAGGGAAACCGCCCGCGGGTCGACGACGAGACCGGCCACGGCCTCATCACCGACGTCGCCCTCAAGCGCAAAGTCCGTGACACCATCGGACTTGCCGCCCAGGCGCAGGGTCTGGACCTGGCCCGGTTCCAGATCTTCGTCGAGGCCGGGCACGCGCTGAACACCCGTCTGGAGGAGTCCTACGTCGTCAAGGGACTCGAACTCGGCAAGAAGATCGACGAGGCGAAGGCGGCGAAGGCCCGCGCCTGGCTCACCGACCGGTACGTCGACATCCGCCTGTTCGGGGCGGTGATGTCGACCGGTAAGACCCAGTCCCTCGGCCAGATCCGCGGGCCGCTGCAGGTTGGCATGGCCCGTTCCCTCGACCCGGTCCTGACCGTCGACCATGCCATCACCCGGGTCACCCAGACCACCCAGGCCGACATCGACAAGGGAGAAAGCACCGAGATGGGCGGCAAGTGGACCGTCCCCTACGGCCTGTACCGGGCGGAGATCCACTACTCCGCCGTCCGCGGCCAGCAGACCGGTGTCAGCGCCGAGGACCTCGACCTGTTCCTGACCACCCTGGTCAACATGTTCGACCACGACCGGTCGGCGACCCGCGGCGAGATGGCCACCCGCGGCCTGTACGTGTTCAGCCACCGAAACGCCTTCGGCGTCGCCCCCGCCCACACGCTGTCCGCCCGCATCACCGGCCAGAAGATCTCCACCGGCGAACCCCGCGGCTTCAACGACTACAAGATCGAGGTCGACGAGACGGGTCTGCCCGACGGCGTCACCCTCACCCGCATCCTGGGATGAACCCGGCCACCTGGTGGCCCGACGGGGACCGGCAGGCCGCGCGGCTTGCGATCTCCGCGTTGGAGCACCACGCCTACTGCCCCCGCCAGGCCGCCCTCATCCACCTCGACAACGTCTTCGCCGACAACGTCGAAACCATGCGCGGCAACGTCGCCCACGCCCAGGTCCACGAGCCCTCCCCCGCCCTGCCCATACCGCCCACCAGCGGGATGCGGCAGGTCACCGGGCTACGAGTGTGGAGCGACCGGCTCGGCCTGTACGGAATCTGCGACGTCGTCGAGATCAACGCCACCACCGCGATCCCCGTCGAACACAAAGTCGGCCGCTACGTTCCCGGCGGACCCGCCGACCTGCAAGCCGGCGCCCAGGCCCTCTGCCTGCGCGACATGCTGCCCCTCGACGTCCCCTACGCCGAGGTGTTCTCCCACGCCGACCGGCGCCGCCACCGCGTCGAGCTCACCGACAGCCTCACCGCCCAGATCCTGCGCACCGCCGAGCAGATGCGCGACATCCTCACCGACGCCGTCCTGCCAGGCGCCGTCGCCGATCGGCGGTGCCGGCGCTGCTCCCTCGAACCCGACTGCCTGCCCGGCCTCACCACCCGAGCGGCCGAGACCGACGATCTGTTCACCCCACGACCCGCGGGACGCTGGCATGGCTGAACTCCTCAACACCCTGTACGCCACCACGCCTGGCACCAGCCTCCACCTCGACGGCGACGCCGTGCGCATCTGGCACCCCGACGACGAGAAAGGCCGCCGGCGCCTCCCCCTCATCCGCATCGATCACATCGTCGCCTTCGGCGGTGTGACCGTGACCGACGATCTTCTGCAACGTTGCGCCACCGACCGGCGCTCCGTCACCTGGCTCACCGGCAACGGACGGTTCCGCGCCCGCGTCGAAGGCCCCACCGGCGGCAACCCGCACCTACGCATCGCCCAGCACGACCATCACCGCGACCCGGCCCAGCGACTCGCCCTCGCCAAAGCCTTCGTCGCCGGCAAACTCCACAACAGCCGCCAGGTCCTCCTACGCGCCGCCCGAGACGCCACCAGCACCCGCCAAACCGCCCTACGCGACACCGCCACCCACCTCGCCGACGCCCTCCCCACCCTGCGCGACACCACCAGCATCACCGAAACCATGGGCGTCGAAGGACAGGCCGCCCGCCGCTACATCGCCACCTGGCCGCACCTGCTCACCAGCCACGCCACCATCAGCGCCCCACCCGGCCGCGCCAGCCGACCCGCCACCGACCCCCTCAACGCCGCCCTCTCCTTCGGATACGGAATCCTGCGCGTCGCCGTCCACGGCGCCCTCGACCAGGTCGGCCTCGACCCCCACATCGGCTACCTCCACGGCATCCGCCCCGGAAAACCCGCCCTCGCCCTCGACCTCATGGAAGAGTTCCGCGCTCTCCTCGTCGACCGGCTCGTCTTCACCGCCTTCAACCAACGCCAACTCACCGACACCGACTTCGAAAACCGCCCCGGCGGATCCTGCGAACTCACCGAGAAAGGCCGGAAAAACTACCTCGCGCTCTGGAGCACCGCCCGCGCACGCCCCTGGCCCCACACCCTCCTCGCCCACGACACCCCCGCCGCCACCCTCCCCCTGCTCCAGGCACGCATCCTCGCCCGCCACCTCCGCGGCGACATCCCCCAGTACATCCCCTGGAGCCCCACCTGATGGACCTCCTCCTCACCTACGACGTCGACACCACCACCCCCGACGGCAACCGCCGCCTACGCAAAGTCGCAAAAATCTGCGAAGGCCACGGCATCCGCGTCCAAAAATCCGTCTTCGAAATCGTCTGCACCGAACCCCAACGCATCCAGCTCGAACACACAATCCGCCAGGTCATCGACGACACCCTCGACAGCATCCGCATCTACCAACTCCCCCACCACACCCTCGACACCGTCCACCACCTCGGCACCGGCCCCCACCCCACCCACCGCGCCGACCACATCATCTGACCACCTCGGAACCCCAAGCACCCGCCCACCCACCGCCACCCCCCGAACCCAGAAAACACCCAAAACGGACCGAAAAGCTGCCAGATTGGTGACACCCCCATCGGCTGACAGACGAAACCCCTGCCCAGGCAGGGCAGCGCCGGGCGCCCACGCTCGGCGAGGGTCACAACGAGATCGATCGCCACGCTCCACCCCGGGAGACGGGCAGCGCCGGGCGCCCACGCTCGGCGAGGGTCACAACACCATCACGAGGACCGGCGCCACCACCTTTACGCTCGCAGCGCCGGGCGCCCACGCTCGGCGAGGGTCACAACATCCCCGAAGACGACGACGAGAACTTGGCGCACAGGCAGCGCCGGGCGCCCACGCTCGGCGAGGGTCACAACGGTTCGAACTGGCCCCGTCATACGCCGACCTTGAGGGCAGCGCCGGGCGCCCACGCTCGGCGAGGGTCACAACACGGCGGTGAGGTAACCATCGGGGGCGAAGTGCGCGAGGCAGCGCCGGGCGCCCACGCTCGGCGAGGGTCACAACCATGTATTCGGCAGACGCCACGGACCCTCCTCCTCTAGCAGCGCCGGGCGCCCACGCTCGGCGAGGGTCACAACATTCGCACGCTGCGGGCGTGCGGATTCGTTCGACCAGCAGCGCCGGGCGCCCACGCTCGGCGAGGGTCACAACACCCAGGAGCAGGTGCGCGCCGTTCTCGCCGAGAGCATGCAGCGCCGGGCGCCCACGCTCGGCGAGGGTCACAACCGCGTATGCCCGCCGCCCCAGATCGGTGCCTCGGGTGCAGCGCCGGGCGCCCACGCTCGGCGAGGGTCACAACGCCTACGCCCGTGATGGCGCGTCCTCTTGGTGCGAGCAGCGCCGGGCGCCCACGCTCGGCGAGGGTCACAACGGCGCTACCCGGGGCAGTCCTCTCGGCAGAGTGTGTAGCAGCGCCGGGCGCCCACGCTCGGCGAGGGTCACAACCTGCGTCGGTGGCAGACGCTGCGCCCGATGACCGGGCAGCGCCGGGCGCCCACGCTCGGCGAGGGTCACAACGGCCACGACGACGACCCCGACGGCACCCGCAGCCGCGCCAGCAGCGCCGGGCGCCCACGCTCGGCGAGGGTCACAACTCCGTCGCCTGCCACGTCTCCGACCGGACCCCCACCCAGCAGCGCCGGGCGCCCACGCTCGGCGAGGGTCACAACATCCACTACCAATGCGGGTGGCAATTCACGAAACAATGCAGCGCCGGGCGCCCACGCTCGGCGAGGGTCACAACCAACCGGCGTCTGTACGTGGTAGATAGGGCATCCCAGCAGCGCCGGGCGCCCACGCTCGGCGAGGGTCACAACGACTTCGTTCCCTCACATCTCGTCGTTGTCGCGAGGCAGCGCCGGGCGCCCACGCTCGGCGAGGGTCACAACCAGTCGGGAGAAGCGCAGCACCACCCCTGTTACAGCGGCAGCGCCGGGCGCCCACGCTCGGCGAGGGTCACAACGCGCGGTTCGCGACCGACGTGGATGGCATCGCTGATGCAGCGCCGGGCGCCCACGCTCGGCGAGGGTCACAACCTCCCGGTCGTACACCGTCTGGATGCGCTCCATCACGCAGCGCCGGGCGCCCACGCTCGGCGAGGGTCACAACCCACTGGCCGATCACGGGGGCGCCGTTCGGGTCGTGGAGCAGCGCCGGGCGCCCACGCTCGGCGAGGGTCACAACGGTGGCGATGCGGTGTAGAAGGACGGTGAGCGGCCCGTCCAGCGCAGCGCACCCACTCTCGGCGAGGGTCACAGGCGCCCGGCGACGCCGGTCTCCCGATGTGCATAAGTTCGATGGTGGAAGGCCCCACGGCGGGCCGCGCCTTCCGCACACGGTTTCCTGAGGAGTGAAGACGTGCGGCCTCTTCCCCAGCTGACACCCGCGAACACATGGTTCTGGACCTCGGGATCCGACGGCCGGCTGCGCATCCAGGGCTGTGACGACTGCGGCACGCTCGTCCACCCACCCGTGCCCATCTGCCCGCACTGCCGCGGCCGGAGATCCACGCCAATCGAGGTGTCCGGACGTGGCACTGTCGTCGGTTACACGGTGAACGCGCACCAGTGGCTTCCCGGCTTCGAGCCGCCCTACGTGGTCGCGGTCGTCGCGCTGGCGGAGCAGCCTGACGTGCGGCTCACGACGAACATCGTCGGCTGCTCGCCCCAGGACGTGCGGATCGGCCAGGAGGTCGCCGTCCGGTTCGAGCAGCATGAGGACGTATGGCTGCCACTGTTCGAGCCGACCGGCGCCATCGACTCGACCGACCGCGTCCCCGCGCCGCGCCGGCCGGTCCCACGGCCGCCGGCGAGCGCGGACCGGTTCGAGCACCGCGTGGTCCTGTCCGGAATCGGGCGCTCCGCGCTGGGCCGGCGGCTGATGGTCGACCCGCTGTCGCTGACCGTCGATGCCTGTCTGGAGGCCGTCGCGGACGCCGGCCTCGCCCTCGCCGACATCGACGGGCTTTCGACCTACCCGGGCGGAGATGGCACCGCCGGTGGCATGTCCGAGGGCGGGGTGAGCGCCCTCGAGGAGGCGCTGCGCCTCCAACCGACCTGGATCAACGGCGGGGGTGACCTGCCGGGCCCGGGTGGTGCCGTGGTCGCCGCGATGCTGGCGGTGGCGAACGGGCTGTGCCGGCACGTGCTGTGCTTTCGCACCGTCTGGGCGTCGACGCACGCCGCGCTCCGGCTCGGTGGCGGCATGGGCTCACGGGTGGGCGGGATGTTCGAATACCGCGCGCCGTTCGGGGCGATGTCGGCGGCGAACTGGATCGGCGTGAACGCGAACCAGTACCTGCACCGCTACGGCGCGACCCGGGAGATGCTGGGCGCCATCGCGCTCAACGGGCGGGCGAACGCCGCCCGCAACCCCGCGGCGATCTACCGCGAGCCGCTGACCATGGACGAGTATCTCTCCGCCCGGCCGATCAGCTCGCCGTTCGGGCTCTACGACTGCGACGTCCCCTGCGACGGGTCGATCGCGGTGATCGTCTCGGCCGCCGAGACCGCGGCCGACCGGCCCCGGCCAGCCATCCGCGTCGAGGCCGTGGGCACCCAGATCCTGGAGCGGGTCTCCTGGGACCAGGGCACGATCACCCACGAGCCGCAGGTTCTCGGCCAGGCCGCGCACCTGTGGACCCGCACCGACCTGCGCCCCGCGGACGTCGACGTCGCCCTGCTCTACGACGGCTTCACCTTCAACGCCATCTCCTGGCTCGAAGCGCTCGGCTTCTGCGGACTGGGCGAGGCCCAGGACTGGCTCGAGGGCGGCCGGCGGATCGCCCTGGACGGCGAGCTACCGGTCAACCCGCACGGCGGCCAGCTCTCCGAGGGCCGCACACACGGGTTCGGCTTCGTCTACGAGGCGGTCGCCCAGCTTCGCCACGAGGCCGACGCCCGCCAGGTCACCGACGCCCGGACCGCCGTCGTGACGACGGGCGGCGGCACGCCCTCCGGCGTTCTGCTGCTGCAACGCGCTGGTGGCTGAGCTGATCCTCATACCGGCGCCCGCTCCCAGGCGCACAGCCACACCACGTCCCCGGTGGACCCGGCGAGACGCGTTGCACCGATACCCGCACCGCCGCCAGGATGCCTAACATCTAGATATTTTCCCTTCAGACTGGAGCCAGTCGGCCAAGGCGAGCCACAGAGGCTGCAGAGCGCGTTGGTTCTCGGCATCCGCGTCAGCCGCCCGGGTGAGGCGCGACGGATCGCGGCCGAGGCGGCCGAGGCGGCCGAGGCGCTCGGCGGGCTCGCCGGCGTCGCCGTGACCACCGGAACCTCCACCCGCCATCCGTCCGCAGCCACAAGAGGACCCGTGATGCCAGATCCGAAGGCAGCGTCACATCCGCACATCTCGCCGGATCCCAGGGAGACGGTGATCGCATTCCTGGCGGCACTGGAGCGCCTCGACCTGGACGCGGCGCTGCGGCTCACCTCCGACGACGTCGTCTACCAGAACGTCCCGCTGCCGCCCGCCCGTGGCCGCGCCGCGGTGGACCGGCAGCTGCGCGGGCTGTTCCGGCGCTGCACCGGGTTCGAGGCCCGCACCCATCACCTGGCCGCGGACGGGCCGGTCGTCCTCACCGAACGCACCGACGTCCTGCGGATCGGCTCATGGCAGGCCGAGTTCTGGGTGTGCGGCACCTTCGAGGTCCACGACGGCCGTGTGACGCTCTGGCGCGACTACTTCGACTGGACCACGTTCCTGGCCAGCTGCCTGCGCGGCACCGGACGGGTGCTGGTGGCCAGGGCGCGCGGAACCGTCTCCCGCGCCCGAGCGACGACGACCGACTGACCCGCGGCACCCGTTGCCCAGCCACCAGTACGCATGCCTGTCCTGGCCCGCGATGACCACCCTCAGGTGACTGCGTCCGCGCCGTCTCCGGCGGCACCGCCGACGAGCGCCGCCGAGCGCTCCTGGTCAAGCCGCAGTTCGAGGTAGGCGACCAGGACGTCGACGAGCACGGCTCGCTCCTGGCCGAACTCCACTGGCTCGCGGGCGACCATCTGACTGAGGACCATGCCCCGCAGGGCGGCCCAGAGCACGTCGCCGAGACGGTCGTCGGGCTGGCCGGTCAGCCGGGCACCGAGCTGGTGGAGCTGGCGGGCGATGTTGTTCAGGTGGGCATCCTGGGCGGCGGAGCGCCCGGTCCGGGTGGCAAGGGAGATCTCCAGGCTGGCCATGGACGTCGGCGCCGAGAACGCCGCCCAGGCGGCCTCGACCAGGGCGACGACCCGCTCGCGGGTGCTGCCGGCAACGGGCAGCCGGACCGACTCGACTGCGCTCCGAACCATTTCGGAAAGTCCCGAATCTCACCAAGGAGAATGGCGTCCATCCAGCTCAGAGGGTCGAACTCCCCTTCAGCAGGTAGTAGGACCGCGCCCGGACGGCTACCGCAGCCAAGCGTCGCCGTCGCCTTCCCGAAAGGGCGCGATGCCAATCACGACCCGATCTCCGCCCGCCGAAGCACGACGGAAACCGCCACTCCTCTGCCCGTTCATTACATAGAAACAAATCAGTCAGCGAAACGAGTCACGCGTCACTCCGACCAAGCCAGGAGACCACAGGCGGCTACGCGTAATTGTCGTGGACGGCACCCGGGCCCAGCTAACGTTCAACACAGTACGTGGTCAGGCATCGTACGGGGGCGCACATGGAAGTTGTTCCGGTCTGGGTCCGTCCGCAGACGGACGGCTTTCCCGCCAAGCGGGCAAACTACCAGGGCACAGGTAAACCATGGGTGAGATCAGTCGACGGCGGTTCTTCCGTCTGTCCGCGGGCGCGGCCGCAGCGGTGCCCGCGAGCCTCCTCGCTGTTCGGGGTATCCGCGTGATCCCATCACACGATGTGCTCACTCACGTCGAGAACCGAATCGGCCAAATCACGGCTGGTTACGAAAGGGCTCCCATCGGTGCAACAGCGGTCTATCTGCGGCGCCATCTTCCGGCCATACGGACGGCGCTCGTCGAGGGCGGGCATCCCAGCGCCGTCGACGAGCGCCTGCAGTGGGCCGCCGGCCGTCTGACCGCGCTATGGGCCACCGCGCGACACGACCTCGGTGACACCCACTACGCCGGGATCGCGTTCACGGAGGCGTTCGAGCACGCGGAACTCGCGCGGGACCGCTCGCTGCAGGCCTGGGTGCGGCTGTGGCAGTCGTCGCTGGCCCGCAAGGCCGGACGGCTCGACGAGGCGCTGCAGCTCGCGCGGGACGCATCGGCCCACGTCGGACGTCAATCGGCGGTCGCGGGCCGGGCGGCCGCAATCGAGGCCCGAGTACTGGGTGCGAGGGGAGACCGGGCCGGAGTCCATCTGGCGATCAACCGGGCATGGCGCATCGAGGGCGCACTGAGCGATGAGCAGAAGGGCGAACCCGGCTTCTCCATCGACACGCTGAATCCGCTCACCCTCGCCGAACTGTCCGCCGCCGCCTATGTGGAGCTCGGTCAGCCCGACGCCGCCCGCATCTACACCGATGCCGCGCTGGCCCGTCTCGACCGGGCCGGCGCCACCGGCCTGCGCTCGATGGCCCGGATCGCCGCCGCCACCGCCGAACTGCACCAAGGCGACGCCGACCGGGCCGAGGCCCTGGTCATCGAGGCGCTCGACATCTCCGCCCACCGCCCCAACGCGGTTATGACCCGTCGCGCCCGCCGCTTCCTGGCCGACGCCCGGCGGCGTGTCGGCCACCACCGTGGCCTGGCTGACATCGCCACCCGTCTCGACACCTGGGACCTGCCTGCTGTCACTGCCTGACCCGTCCGCAATGCCACACCGTCGCTGGCCGGCCAGGTCGGTGCCCCTGGGCCAATCGCCTTCTCCGGACCCGGGCCCATCGGCACCGACCCGCCCGGCGATGCCAGCCACGGCACCGCGCACCTGTACTCCGTTCTCCCCGCGCCAGGGTGACGTCTTTGCTACGTTATGCATCAATGGCGATCGATCGACCGCATGCCGAGCCGGACGGCCCGACCGGGCCTTCACCTTCCGCCACGCCGGAACGTGAGCCGAGCCGGGCGGAGCTGAAGGCCCAGCTGCTCGAGCACGCAGCCGTGCGCGCGCTCGACAGTTCCGATAGTTCCGATAGTTCCGACAGTTCCGACGGACGTGACGGCACCAGCGGTGACGCTCCCGAGTTGCCCGCCACACGCACCGAACGTCCCGGTCCCCCATCCCCGGTCAGGTTTGAGGGCAGCGCCCAGGAACCGGCGACAGATCTCGGCAAAACGCGTCCCATCGAATCTGCCGTACGGCCTGCCGACCGGGCCGCCACCTCCACCGACGCCACCGATGGCCCCGCCGACCGTGTCGCCGCGAAGGACCCGCAACCTGCCTCGGCCCTCGAGAAGAAGCTCGCGCTCTTCGAAGCCGCAGCTCTGCGGGCCCAGGCCGAGGAGCGTCCCCGGGACGACACACCGGGCACGGACCGCCTGGGCTGGAAACTGTCACGTGTCTGGAACGAAAGTCGCCCCACCGACGCCGGCCGAGCTTTCTTCGAAAAAGACGACGAAAATATGCACTTTTACGCGTCGAGAGTCGAGCCGGAGGAAGAACGATTCACCGCCGACCTGCACGGCTCACCTGATGCCTTCCAGGTCGGCAAACGCACTCTCGACGCCGGCCAGCTCGCCAAACTCATCCGGGCGGACGAAACGTGGGGTGGACGGCCCGTCCGCCTGATGTCATGCGAGACCGGCCAGGGCGACAATCCGGTCGCGCAACGACTTGCCGACAAACTCGGTGTCACAGTGACGGCACCCACCGAAATCGCCTTCTCCGATGACACCGGTAGGATATGGACCACGTCCGTCCGCGAAAACGACCGGGGGTTCCCGGAGCAGACCGAGCCCCATGATGGCGTCTGGCTCGATTTCCATCCCAGAGCAGAAGGCGAGTGGAATGCCTGACATCCGCGGCGAATTCAGGTTGGCGAACGTCTTCGACGGTACCGCGGATGGCGTTCCGTATATAATCGACCGGCCGCTGTTGCCACCCGGACCTGAACGCGGCCGATTCCTGAGGTATCTCAACGCCGGAGCACTTGTTTTCCGCGCCGCAGGGCTCGGTACAGATCAGCTGGAGCCGAACCGTGGAAAGCAGGTCCCCATCGTCGCCCTCACCGATGGCGAATGGATCTGGACCGCATCCGTCGTCTACTATCTTGAGGAGCATGACCTGCCGCCGGAACCGGCATTCCTCGAGTATCTGCGCGGGCGGGATTTTCGATATGAGGCGCCATCCAAAGAACGCGTCGCCGCCGCCTTGGCCGCAACCCGGTCACGGTAGCCACGGGCCGAAACGGCCGAGCAGCACCTACCGCCTCCGCCCGCGCGGCCACCCAGGTTCCGCGGAACCGTCCGTCACAAGGTCTTGACGGCGCGGCCTGCCACCACGGGACCGGCCGAGGCAGCGGGCTCGCCACCTCCCCGCGGCGTGGTGGGACCGTCCGGCTCCGCGGAACCCGACGGCGCGGCGGGGTCGACGGCGGAGCGGATGAGGATGTCACCGTGCTGGGTGCGGGCGCGGACCTCGGCCTTGTGCTCGGTGGACGGGGGGCCACCGCGGGCCGGCAACAGGCTGCGGACCTCGCCACTCTTACTGGAGGCGTCCACCCAGGCCGCCAGACCCGCCCGGATGCCGATCTCGATGTTGCCGGTTCCGGTCGCGACGTCGACCCGTCCGCCGGCCACCTCGCCGACCCGCAGGTTGCCCCAGGCGGTGCGGAAGGTCACGTTCGCGGCGGCGCGTTCGACCGCGACATCCCCACCGGCGGTTGCCACGGTCAGGTCGCCGCCAGCCGTGCCGATGACGACCGGGCCGGTCGCGGCCCTCACCGTGACGTCGCCGCGCACTTCGTCGATGTGCACCGCGCTACGGCCGCTGCGCACGTCGACGTCCCCGCCAGCGTGGCCGATCCGCAGCGTGCCGTCGGCAACGTGCGCGTGCACCGGGCCCGTCGTCCGATCAAGCTCGACCAGCCCGGCCGTACCGTGCAGGCGGCAGGTGCCGAGAACCCCACGCGCGCGGATCTCGGCGTTCGCCGTCCTCGCCACCAGGCTGGACCGGCTCGGAACCTCCACGGTCACCTCGACCGCGCCACGCTTGTCGACGATCCCACCGGACTGGGCTGACCTGATCTTCAACGTGCTGCCCGTGAGGTTGACCCGCACCCGTCCGGACGTGGCACTGGGCAGGTCGGGCTCGACCCGCACGACCGAGTCCTGACGATCACTGGCGATGATCCGCACGCGGCCGCCTACCAGTTTGACGTCCACCGTGATCGGATCAGGCGTGTTGAACGTGGGCATGCGACGACCTCCCTCTTCCATCTCTCCAGCACTTCTCGATCTCTCCAGCACTTCTCGATGTGCCACGTTTGCGATGTCTGCCTGCGGCCGGCAGCGGTTCCCGGCCGTCGGCGACTGCGGTTCCCGGCGACCTGCGGGCGATCTCGGGCGAGTCAGCCGACCCAGCCGACGAAACGACCGCCACCACCCGAGTCGCGCCGCGGGCGGCGCCGGCCCGAGTCCGGGCGGCCCGAATCCGCGGGGATGCCAGAGGTCACCGCAGCGCTGGTCACCCGGACAAGCCAGGCGTTGACCGACAGCCCCTCCTGCGCGGCAGCCGCCTCGATCCGTAGCTTCAGCTGCTCGGGCGGCCGGAAGTTGATCCGCGAGACAGCGCCGTCCCGACCGTCGGCGAACTCCGTTGGCATCGGCGGCAGCCCGGCCGACGACGCACCGGCACCGCCCGGTCCACCACCCCGCCCCTGCGGGGCCGACCGGACCCATGTTCCCGACGTGTCCCGCCAGTCCGGCGCGGCCCGCCAGTCCTCCGCGTCCGGCTCGTCCCAACCAGCGGGCGGGCCGGACGCGCCGCGAGCGTTCTGCGTTCCAGGGCCGTCCGCCAGCCCCGGATCCGCTCCTCGGCCGCCCGACACCCGCTGGTCGTCCGGCGCCCACTGGCCGCCCGAGGAAGCGGACGAGCCCGGCGGGGTCACGACGAAGTAGGGGTTTCGCCCGCGCAACCGGATTTCCACCGAGCCGGGAGCAAGGTCACGGGTGACCTCCTCGGCGGCGGCGGACAGCACCTCGAGGATGGTGAGCCGAGACGCCGAGGCCACCACCGCCGTCAGCCGTTCGGCCAGCGCCCGAGCCTCGCCCGAATCCGCCGCGGCCAACAGCTCGCCTCGGAGGTTCTCCACATACGGCGTGAGGTCCATGACGCCATAATGGCGCCATGGATGGCGCCAAGTCAACCGCGCTCTGGCGCCATTTCTAGGTCCGTTGGCACCAGCTTGACGCCACCAACGCCCCTACCCCGGCTCCCGGCTCCCGGCTCCCGGCTCCCGGCTCCCGGCTCCCGGCTCCCGGCTCCCGGCCGAGATTCGCACCACCATCGCGAATCGGACACTCGGCGCCCGATGGAAAGAATCGCGGGGCCAAGGGCCCTCATCCCCTCAGCAGGCGCGACAGAGCTCCCTCGCAGCCAAAAGTCACCCTCTGCGACGGAGGTGCTGGAGCCAAGATCCAAACAGGTCGTCGTGGGGCTGTTTCTGTCCGATTTGCCCCCCACGGCGACCTACTTGGGCTGATCTTGCTCGACGACTGGCGACGCAGCGTGTCGATCATGGGACTCGGATGCCCTCGCCGGGCTGCCCGGGGGAGCGGGCGGGCGGACGAGCGGGCCAGCGGGGCTATTCGCCGGGAGTGGTGAGACCGGCGACGTGGTGGGCGTCGTTGAAGCCGCGCAGGACGGCGGGGCCGTCGGAGTACCAGTCGATCGTGGTCAGGGCGACGAGGTCGAGGTGCAGGCGGTAGAGGACGGTGGGCTCGGCGGCCAGGGCCAGCTGGGTGAGGCCCTTGATCGGGGTGACGTGCGAGACGACCAGGATCCGGCCCCCGGGATGCGCGGTGAGCAGGCGGTCCCGGACCCGTCCGACCCGGGCGACCGTGTCCAGCAGGCTCTCGCCGCCGGGCGGCGGGACGGCGGGATCGGCGAGCCAGGCGTTCAGATCCTCGGGGAAACGTTCGCGCACCTCAGCGAACGTCAGGCCCTCCCAGGCGCCGAAGCTGGACTCACGCAGGTCGTCGTCGACGGTGTAGTCGCAGCCGAGAGCCTCGGCGGTCTGGCGGGCGCGTTTGAGCGGGGAGCTGACGATCAGGTCGAACGGCTCGTCGCGCAGCCGGCGAGCCGCGGCGGCGGCCTGCTCGAGGCCAAGGTCGGTCAGGGAAGCCTCCACGGTGCCGCTGAACCGCTTCTCCGCGGACAGCGGGGTCTGGCCGTGGCGCAGCAGCACGGTGGTGGTCGGCGGGGCCGGGGGGGCCATCCAGCCGGAGAGACGGTTCGTGGTGGGGGCGCGGTGGGGCATCGGGTCGGGCGACTGGGGGACGGAGGGCTCCCAGGTACGGCCGGCGGCGGCCGCGTCCATCGCCTCGTTGGCGAGACGGTCGGCGTCGGCGTTGCGGGCGCGCGGCACCCACCGGTAGCGGACGGTGGCGAAACCGCGCGCGAGCCCGGCGGCCTCCTCGGCCAGCGGGCGCATCGACGGGTGCTTGATCTTCCACCGGCCGCTCATCTGCTCGACGACGAGCTTGGAGTCCATCCGGACCTCGATAACGGCGGACGAATCGAGGTCGGCGGCGGCCCGCAGGCCCGCGATCAGCCCGGAGTACTCGGCGACGTTGTTCGTCGCCGTCCCGATCGAGGCGGCGCGCTCGGCGAGCACCTGGCCGTCGGCGGCGTCCCGGACAAGGGCGCCGTAGCCGGCCGGTCCCGGGTTGCCGCGGGACCCGCCATCAGCCTCGACGATCAGTGTGCGCTCGGCGCCCATCTGCAACTCCCCTCACACCGTGCCTGACCGCAACCCTGCCACCGACACCGTCCGTCTGACGACACCGCCCCGAGGTCGGACACTGCCCGACCGGCGACACTGCCCGACCGGCGACACTGCCCGGCGGACGACGGCCCGGCCGGCGACATCGGCCGCCCGGCCGGCGACATCGACTCGCCTACAGCCCTGACTCGGCGGTACGAACCAGGATGCGCCGACATTCCTCGCATCGCACCACCTCGTCGGCGGGTGCCGCGGCGACCTCGCGCAGGTCACCTCCGGACAGTTCCAGGTGACAGCCCTGGCAGCGCCGATGCACCAGGGGCGCCGCCCCGACGCCGCCCGACGACGTGCGGATGCGCTCGTACAGGGCGACCAGTGGCTCGGGCAGCGACGGGACGAGCGTGGCGCGCCGTTCCCGCAGCCGAACGGCCTCCGCGTCGATCTCGCCGTTCGCCTTGTCCCGGGCGGTGCTCGCCGCGTCGACCTCGGCCTGCAGGTCGGCCTGGCGGCGCTCGAGCTCGGCGACGCGGCGCTGTAGGCCCTCCACCGTCTCCATCCGCTCCAGCGCCTCGTCTTCGAGGACACCTTGGCGGCGGGCGAGCGAGGTGACCTCGGACTGGAGGTTCTCGAGCTCGCGAGCGTTGGTGACAGCGCCGGACCCGAGCCGGTCGGTGTCGCGGGCAGCGCGGGTGCGGACCAGCTCGATCTCGTCCTCGAGCCGGCGCTGGGCGCGGGCGACGTCGCCGAGTTCGGTACGCACCCCGACGAGGTCGTCGCCGACCGCGTCCAGATCGATGGTGCGCGCGGTGATCACTTTGAGCTCCGGCAGCGAACGGCGGCGCGCGGCCAGCCGGTCGAGCCCGGAGTCAAGCGCCTGCAGGTCGAGCAGGCGGAGCTGGGTTGCTGGATCGGCCTTCATGGACTCCTCACCAATGTGCCCTCGGATGCGGCGCGCCCTCGGGATGCGGCGTGCCCTCGCCGACACGGCCTGACGTCTGACGGACAACTGCTGGCGACGAACGACGTCGACGACTCGACGGGTGACGACTCCTCGGGTGACGCTCCACCGGCGACGCGGAGCCGGGCTTACGGGCTTAGTGGGACGGAACGTGCAGGCGCCAGGGATCGGTCACGAGAGTGGAGACCGCCGTACTCACCGTACGTCCCCGGGCGGCCAGACCCGCCGTCAGCCGGGCCGCGGCCTGTTCGAGCCACGGCCATTCGCTGGCCCAGTGCGCCACGTCCACGACCGCGATCGGATGGGCGCTGACCGCGTCGAGCACGTGATGGTGTCGGCCGTCCGCGGTGACCAGCACATCGGCGCCGGCGGCCCGGGCCGCGCCGGCGAGCTCACCACCGGCGCCGCCGCATACCGCCACCCGGTGCACCGGGGCGTCCGCCGGACCGGTCGCCCGCACCCCGCCGGCGGTGGCGGGCAGCGCCCTGGCTACCCGGGCGCAGAACTCCCCGAGCGGCTCCGGCGCCGGCAGCTGCCCGATCCGCCCCAGGCCCCGGCACATCGTGGGAGCGTCGGCGGTGGGTATGGGCTCGGCGGCGTGCTCGACTTCCAGGGGAAGAACGTCACGAAGCCCGAGGGCCGTGGCAAGCGCGTCACTCACGCCGGGCGCGGCGACGTCGGCGTTGGTGTGCGCGGTGAACAACGCCGCGCCGGCACGCACCAGCGTCGCGACCACCCGGCCCCCGGGGGACGTCTCGGCGACACCGTGTACCCCGCGCAGGAACAGGGGGTGGTGGGTGACGAGCAGACCCGCGCCCCGCGCCGCCTCGGCGGCCACCTCCGGTGTCGGGTCGACCGCGAACAGCACCGAGCCGACCTGTGCGTCGAGGTTGCCGACCACCAGCCCAACCGCGTCCCACCCCTCGGCCCAGCTCGACGGGTAGACGCTCTCCAACACCGCGATACAGTCACGGACCGTCGCCGCTGCCTCGTCCATCGGGAAGACCCTACCCGGACCGTCGCAGCGATCTGGCGGGTGGTCACGCCGGCAGCACCGGCGCCGGGCAGATGCCGCTCCGGCGCGACCCGGATGCCGAGGCGCCGTGCGCGTCGTCCGGTTCCCCCCGTAACGTCACCGATGGCAACAGGCCCGCACCGGTGCGGGCGGCCACGGCGAAGGGGTGCTCGGTCATGGCGGACGTGTCGGTGCGGTTCCAGGTCGCGGGAGATTCGGAGATCGTGCTGAACCTCGGGACAGCCGAGGCGGTCCGCCTGGTGGAGGCCATCATGCGCAAGGTCGCCGAGGCCATGAGCGGCTCGGGCCTCGGCAATCCGGCGCCGGGCGGACAGGCGCTGGGGAATCCGGGCATGGGCGGCCAGCAGCTGGGCGTGCAGCGGGCCGCGGTGGGCCCGACCTGGCCGGAGATTCCTCCTTCGGGGCAGGGAATGCCGCCCACTCGGTGAACGGCGCCGCCGCCCTCACCTGCCGATCCAGCGGGCCAGCCACCGCCGAGACGGCGGGAGAGCCACCCGCCGGCGCACCAGCGGATTCAGGCTGGCGAACGGGCGGGATCGGCCACGGAACGCGCTCGCTTCCGCAAAAACCCGACACAACGACCGCCCAGCGCGATACAACTCCGCACAGCCATTCCCACCGAAAGGACAATGATCACGCATGGCGGGGGACGTACCAGTCGACGAGCGTGCGCTGATCACTCCTTCCGTCGCCGGCACCGCCGGCGTGCTGCGAGCGGCGGCGAGTCCCGACCAGGCACAGTGGACAGCGAGCACACCGACCACGCCAGCGGGCCCGGCGGGTGACGGCCCCGCGGCGGGGACCCCGGCAGACCTGCGGGGCGAGCGGGCCCTGCACCACTACGGACGAGTCCAGGTGCTCGGCCGGCCCAGGGACGCGGGCGGCGCCTCGCGCCCGCCGGCGACGCCCGGCCAGCCCGGCGTGCGTGGCCTGGCTGCCCTGATGCCCCCGGCCGACGGCAGCGTCGTGTCGACGACCGGGGTGTCCCCGGGCCTGAGCCGGGCCGAGACCCTGGGCCTGGACGCCTTCCGGCTGCGGGCGAGCTCCGCCTACCGGCAGATCAAGGCCGACCGCCCCCGCGACGGTCACGGCTGGGACATGGACCGGCCCTGCACCGACGTCCCCCCACCGCGGACGTCCCCGCCGAGCGCCCCACCGCACGCGGCCCCGGCCGCGGCGCTGTCCCCCACCGCCGCCCTCATCCCTGGCGGGGCCACGACCACCAGCACGGCGAACGGCACCGGTGCGAACGGCGGCGTGGCGAACGGCAGCGCGGGCGCCCTTGGCACGGGCACGATCGCCCATGCCACCCCCGCCGACGGCCAGGGCATCTCGGCCGGCGCCGCCAGCACGCCAACGAGCTCCCGGCTCGAGGGTTCGGTCGCCGTCGGGCTCATCCTCGTCGAAGGCCCCACCGCCGACCTGCAGTTCACCGCCGCCGAGCGGACCAAGGTCGTCGCCGAGGTGCAGAACGGGCTGTCCTGGTACGCGAGCACCAACCCGGCGGCCGGGCTCGCGTTCCACTACGACATCCAGATCGTGCGCCTGTCGGTCGCGGCCAACCCGAACGCGACCGACCTCGAGGCCCTCTGGCGCGACCCGACGATGGACCGGCTCGGCCACAAGGCCAACTTCGACGGTGTCTACGACTATGTCGACGCGCTGCGCGGCCGGCTGGGAACGACCTGGGCCTACTGCGCGTTCTTCACGAAGTACCCGGTGAGCTACTTCGCGTACTCGTCGATCGGCGGCCCGCGAATCGTCCTGTCCTACGAGAACGACGGCTGGGGCCCCGACAACATCGACCGGGTCTTCACCCACGAGACCGGGCACATCTTCGGCGCTCCCGACGAATACGCCGGCGCCGGCTGCGACTGTGGCGGCCAGTGGGGGGTCTTCCAGACCCCGAACGGCAACTGCGACGGCTGCGCCCCCACCCCGGCCGACTGCCTGATGCGCTCCAACAGCTTCGCGCTGTGCCGCTTCACCCCCGGCCAGGTCGGCTGGGGTCACGGCGTCGCCGGCAACCCGGCGCTCATCCAGTCGAAGGGCCTCGGCAAGGCCGGCAACTTCGAGGTCGTCGTCCCGTCCGCGTTCTCCGGGCTCACCCACGTCTGGCGGGACAACGACGCCACCAACTACCCGTGGCGCGATCCCTGGCAGACCGCGCAGGCCCTCGGCCCCGTCGACGCCGTCTCGATGATCCAGAGCACGCTGGCGAACCCCGGTCCGCTGGAGATGGTCATCCGGGTCGGTGACGCGCTGTCGTTCCTCTGGCGCGACAGCTCCGGGACGTTCGCCTGGCATGCGCCCACCGCGCTTGCCCAGGGAGTCCGCGGTGTCCCGTCGCTGATCCAGAGCCGACTGGGCACCAAGGGCAACTTCGAGCTGCTCGTCCCGGCCGCCGACGTCGGCCTCATCCACCTGTGGCGCAACCATGACGTGCACGGCTACCCGTGGAGCGGCCCCGCCCGGTTCGGCGCCAACCTCGGCAAGGTCGACGCGGTCAGCCTCATCCACGGCACCCTCGGTGGCGGCACCGGGATGCTCGAGGCCGTCGCCCTCGTCGGCACCCGCCTGGTTCACCTCACCCGGGACAACACCGCCGTGTGGCGCACCGGACCGACCTTCGGGGAAGGCGTCTCGGGCAACCCGGCGCTCATCCAGAGCACCTTCCCCGGCGCGCGGAACTTCGAGGTCGTCGTCCCCGCCGCCGGCGGCGGCCTGATCCACTACTACCGCAACAACAACGCCTCCACCCCGTTCTGGAGTGGCCCCCGTCCGTTCGGCGCCGCTCTCGGCAAGGTCGATGCCGTCGCCATGATCCAGAGCAACTTCGACGGTCATCTGGAGGTTCTCGCCCGCATCGGCGACGAGCTGCACATGATCTGGCGCTCCTCCGGCGCCACCGCCGCCTGGTCCACCCCCCGCCGCGTCTTCTGACCGCCGGTCCCGAAAGCCTGGACAGACCCGGCCCAGGCCCAGATCAGCCTCGCCAGAGCACTCCCGATAGCCCTGCGAGGCTGCCTGGGAACCGAGAAGTTCAACGGCGTACCCGGCACCGACAACTGCCTGTACCGGTTCGGCGACCTCGCCTTCATGGTCATGATGAGGATGGGCCTCAACGGAGAATTCGCCGGCGCCTCAGGCCTTCGGCGGTCAGCGGGCCGTCGGGTCAGGGGGCTGGAAGCCGGGCGCGTCCCAGGGGATGCCGTCGGACTCGCCGCGGGACTTGTCAGTGTGCCGGGCGAGCCAACCGTCGACGAAGATGGTCTCGGCCGGGTCGAGCACCGCGCGCAGTGCCCACGGCACGTCGTCCACGCAGACCGCACGCACACCCGGCAGCGCGGCCAGTTCCCGCGCCCGGGAGGCCGGCGCCGCCAGCAGCACCAGGCGCGGCGGCAGCGTCGAGGTGATGCGCCCGAACGTGGCCACATCCCGCACGCCGGCACCGCGGTCACGGCGCGAGTCGGCGGCGTCGGGCGGGACGTCCGGGCTCGGGTCGCCTGGTTGGGTCAGGACCACGAGCAGCTCCGGTTCGGTTCCCCACACGGCGCCCATTGTCCGGCGCACGATGGCGGTTGTCCCGGCTATCGACCCGGCCTTTCCCGGAGACGCGTCCGAGCGTCCCCATCCCGCGCCCACCGGCGTCCCCATCCCGCGGCCACCGGCGTCCCCGCCGGCGGGCCGGAGCCGGGGACCAGGACCCGCTCCCATTGGCGATCCCCGTGGCTGCCCCTGCGGGAACCTTCCGCGCCCGGTAGCGCCACCCCGATCGGCTGGCGCGGGACGGTCCTGGACGGCGCGAGACCCTGGGACGAGCGTGGGACGACGGTGGGCGGCGAATCGGGGAGAATCACAGGGTCGGCCGCGTGGACACCACGCCCGCCGAGGGACAAGGTTGAGGAAATGCCGGGGCCGGTGACGCTCGGCTGTGCACCGGTGCGGGCCGCCGGAGGGGGGAGGACACCGGCGATGGGCACCCGACTGCCGTTGTTCCCGCTGGGAACCGTCCTGCTGCCGGGGCTCGTGCTGCCGCTGGAGATCTTCGAGGAACGGTACCGCACGCTGGTGCGCGAGCTGCTCGCCCAGCCCGACGACCAGATCCGCCAGTTCGGCGTCGTGGCGATCCGCCGCGGGCGCGAGGTGGGGCCGGCGCTGCCAGCGATCCACCAGGTCGGCTGCACCGCGGTGCTGCGGCGCGTCCAGGAGCATCCGGACGGGCGGTTCTCCCTGCTCACGGTGGGCGGACGGCGATTCCGCGTCGACGAGCTCGATCCGTTGGGCGCGCCCTACCTGCTCGGCGAGGTGGAGTTCCTGCCGGACGAGGTCGGTGACGAGCAGGTGGCGCGGGAGACGGTCGCGCCGGTGCAACGTCTGATGCGGACATACGCCGAGCGGCTCGCTGCCACAGGCACCGTGCAGATCTCGCTGCCGGACCTCCCGGACGACCCGATCGCGCTGTCCTACGTGGTCGCGGCCGCCGCCGTCACCGACCTGTCCGAACGCCAGGGGCTGCTCGCGCAGACCGACGCGGCCCAGCGGCTGCGGGCCGAACGGGCACTGCTGCACCGCGAGGTCGGGCTGCTGGGGAAGATCACCACTATCGGGTCGAGCGAGCTGCGCCGCGTCGACCCCAGCCCGAACTGACCTTCAGCGACGCCAGCCACAGGCCGAGCGCGAACACGGCCAGTGCTGCCACCGGCATCACCAGGTAGAGCCCGTGCGCGCGGACCCGCACGTCGACCAGGTCCACCAGCACCGAGGACGCGTTCGCCGGCAGCCCGTGCAGGGCGCCTGCCGAGCGGCGCAGATGGCCGATCCAGCCGGTGATGAGCGCACCCCCGAGACCGCCAGCGGCGAGTCCGAGCGGTACCGGCCAGCCGGCGTCCCGGGCTCGCCACAGCGCCACCCCGCCACCGATCACCCCGGCGACCGCGCAGATCAGCCCGAACCGGGCGTCGATGTCGCTCTGCACCGCGAACGCCGACTCGTTGCCGGCGAGCACCCCCGCCATGTTCAGATGCGGCGCCGCAGCCGCCCACAGCAGGCCGAGCGGAAAGCCAGCCACCGCCATCGCCACAGCGCAGATCAACCCGGCGAGATACCCGCCTCGCCCCGGCGACCCGGCCCGCCAGGCCCGCCCGGCCCGCCCGGCTCTCCCAGGGCGACCGAACCACCCGGTGCTGGCGGGCCATCCGTACCGTTCATCTGCTCCGCGCGAGCCAAGGGGGGATGCGGGTGTCACCGAGGGATCGACGGAACCGGCCGAGACCCGTCCGGATTCAGATGGTCTTTCCGTCACGTCGCCCCGCTCCGCCACCGCATGCCCGCCACCGCCTGCCCGCTGCACGACCACATCGCGGGCACCCCCGGATGGCCGCTCTCGACACCTGACCCTATCGTGCCAGCGACGTTACCCTCCCGTGCCGACCAGGAGCCCCAGCCCAGGAGCCCCAGCCAGCACCCGCCCAACCCGGCCGGGGCGGAATCAGGAAGTGCCGACGCGGCGCAGGGCCAGGACGGCCGCGGCCAGAGCGCCGGCGCCCACCGCGGCACAGACGGCGAGATCGGCGAGCACCGTCGCCCAGTCGACGTTGCGTTGGAAGGCCGCGGCCAGCGCGTCGACGGCGTAGGTGCTCGGCAGGACATCGCGGGCGAGGCGGCCGACCTCGGGTAGCCGGTCGGCCGGGATGACCCCGAGGAACAGCACGATGCTCATCCCGAGCTGGCCCGCGATCGTCGCGAGCTCGGGACGCGGCGCCAGCAGGCCGACCGCCGCCCCGATTCCCGACAGGCACACCCCGGCGAGCAGCACGACCGGTGCCAGCAGCCAGAGTCCCGACAGCGACAGCCCGTACAGCAGGCTGCCGAACACGGCGGTGACCAGGGTGCCGGGAGCCGCGAAGGTCGCATACGAGGCGGCGGTGCCGAGCACCACCGCCGCCGGCGGGACGGGCAGCGTCAGGTAGTAGTCCAGGGCACCGGCGGCCCGAAGCGCGCCGAACCGCTGGGCCAGCAGGTTCAGCGCGACGAACGCGACGACGAGCACCGTGGAGCCAGCGACGACCTGCCCGGCCGCCGTGGTGTTCCCGACGTCGAGGATGCCGCGCAGCAGGACCAGGATCCCGATCGACTGGAACGAGGCGACGAACAGCAGCGGGATCCGTCCCACCTTCGAACGGGCGAGCTGACCGCGGTACACCGCGCCGAAAGCCGCCCCGAACCCGGCGGCCGCCGGGATCCGCGGCGGCACCGGCGCCAGCAGCCCCTGGGATGCTGACCGCTCCTGCGCCGCGGCCAGCTCCTCGGCGGCGGCCGGTTCGTCAGCTGGGGCCAGTTCCTCGGAGGCGGGCAGGGGTCGGTCCGCGAGGCCCAGCCCAGGCAGGTTCGCCGCGGGGTGCGGCTCCGACCGGACGCGGGCGGCGCCCACCGTGGCATCGCGCGCGGGCGCGCTCACCACGACCTCGCGGGAGGCGCGGCTGACCGCGGTGCCACGGGCCTCGGGAACGATGCTCATCGGGACCACACCTGCTGGCCCGGACGACAGAGACGTTCGGTCACGTCCGCTCCAGGTCTCGGGAGGCCCCGCCAAGGGTGAGATACACGTCCTCCAAGGACGGCGTGGCGAGGCTGAAGTCGTCCAATGCGGCGAGGGCCGCTCCGGTGGTGAGCCGGCCGAGCGCGTCGCGGGCGGCGGCCGGCGCCAGCCGCACCGTCCAGCGCCGCCCGCTGACCGTCGCGAGCCCGGCGAGCATGGCGACGGTGGGGTCGGCGGCGGGTGGGTCGTGCCGCCAGGCGAGATCGAGCCGGACGTCGCCGGAGACGGACGCCTTGAGCTGGCCTGGCGTGTCGCAGGCGATGACCCGCCCGGCCTCGAGCACCGCGACCCGGTCGAGCACCGATTCGGCCTCCAGAACGTTGTGGGTGATGAGCACGACGGTGGTGCCGGCGGTGTCGCGGCGGCGTTCCAGCGCCCCCCATACCGCCCGGCGCGCCACCGGGTCGAGGCCGGTGGTCGGCTCGTCGAGAATGAGCACCGGACGGTCGCCGACCAGCGCGGTCGCCACGCAGGCCAGCCGCCGTTGCCCGCCGGACAGCCGCGCCAGCGGCCGGTGCGCGACGCCGGTGAGGCCGAGCTCGTCCAGAACGGCGTCGCGAGCTGCCCTGGCCTCGCCCCGGGACAGGCCCCGCATCCGGGCGGTGGTGCCGACCGCCGTGGCCACCGGCAGTTCGGCGAGGGCCAGATCGGCCTGGCCGAGATAGCCGGTGAGGCGGGCGGGCAGGTCGGGGGCGGCGCGCACGTCCCGGCCGAACATCATGATGGTGCCGGCGTCCGGCCGCAGCAGGCCCATCAGCAGGCGCACCAGGGTCGTCTTGCCCGCGCCGTTGGGCCCGAGGACCCCGAACACCTCGCCCTGGCGCACGTCCAGGTCGATGCGATCGTTCGCGAGGACGGAGTGCTCGCCCACCCCGTGTCGCCGGGTGAGCCCGCGGATGGCGTAGCTCAACACGCCGCCCATTCTCGCAGCCGCTCCGCCGTGGTGACCCGTCCGGGCGCCGGGGAAGCCTCACACCCTCCGGAACGGGCCGCCCAACTGGGCCTTCAGTTCACCACAGACGTCCGGCGACGTCCCGACAGCCGCGGCACCAGCGTTCGCCCGGCGCCCTGGGACGGCCCCGGCCTCGCGGCCCGGCACCGCTGTTCAGACGGCGCTGCTGATCCAGACGACGATGTCGAGCATGCGCAGCGGGGTGACGGGCGGGCCGCCGGTGGGCACCAGGGCGGAGAGACGGCGGAACTCCTCGGCGTTCTCCCGAAGGTCGTCCTGCATGGCCCGCACCAGCAGCCCCATGTACTGCCGCCAGCTGCGCCCGTCGCGCGGCGACGGCGGGACACAGTCCTCATGCTGGTAGAAGATCCGCACCTTGGAGTCGAACAGCGGGACGAGTGCCGGCCGCTTGCGGTGCAGCACCTTGGCGATCAGGGAGCCCTTGACGTCCCGGTCGGAGACGTCCGGGTCATCGAGCGGGTCGTAGAGGGCGGCGACGAGATCCAGGGTGACCTCGTCGGCCTCGATGAGGTCGATGCCGGGTGGCAGTTTGTCCAGCGCACGCTGCAGCAGGGGGATGAGCGCGGTCAGGGTGTGCATCCGGTCGACGTCCACGTGCACGCCGAGCAGGGTCGGTGCGAGCAGGTCACCGGTGCACAGCAGGTCCGGGTCGTTGTTGGTGACCAGGCCGTCGTAGTAGGGGTAGGCGTAGCGAAGCCCGCGCCGACGGGGGCCCAGGTACTCCTGCAGCAGGCTCTCCGCGTCGAAGACCTCCCGGGTCCCTCTCGCCAGCTTCACCCCTGGGCTCCTTGTCCTCGTCCGATTGCGGCCGTCCGTTGCGGCCGTCCGATTGTCGCCGTCCGACACTCGCCGTCGGAACCGCTTCCCGAAACCCCGTCATGGTCCGGAACCGAAGCCGTCCCTGCCCATATCCTGCCCTGCCAGTACCAGCCAGACGGCGCCGGGTCTGCCCGCGGTCCGCGCCGATGATGCGGGACGACCCGGCCGAGGTCAGCGCCGATCGGGCGACAGTGGGATGAAGGTCACAGCCGGTGGAGCCGTGCCGGGCGGTGCGGGGTCGACCACCCGGATCCGCGGGTCGGCGGCAAGCTCCGAGAGCCGTCCCGCCGGGGCGCGGACCACGACGGAGAACAGGCAGGCACAGCCGCCGCGCAACTCGGCCGCGGTGTGGTCGTCACGCTCCTGGGCATGCGCGTCGCCCGCCCGGCCGTCGGTGACGGCCCGGGCCGCGGCCTGGCTCGCCGCGGAGGCGAAGGCGGCCCGCACGTCGCCCACCGGATCACGCACGGTGGCCTGCTCGACCTCCCCACCGACGCCGGCGGTGAAGAACACCTGAACCACCCGATAGCCGCCCACGACGTCAAGCAGCCGGTCGGGGACGATCGGGGCGTACAGGCTGGCCACGGCGTACAGGTCCGCGGCGGGCGCGGCCGCGGTCAGCGCGGCGAGGTTCTCCCGGCTGGCAGCGAGATAGTCCGCGACCCCGTCATGCACGCCAGGTCCGATCCGGACCGTCGGCGTCACCGCGCCCGCCGCGGACGACGAGCCCGAAGAGGACGCCGAGCCAGCCGCCGATCCGCCCCCCACGGCAGTCCCACCGGCGGAGGCGCCGCTGGTGGGAGCTCGACCGGTGAAGACCAGGTGCGGGGCGTGATCCCGGGCGCCCCGCACGATCGCCGCGACCGCGCTCACCACGATCAGCGCGACCAGGCCGAGCACCGCGATCCGCCCGCCCCGCCCGGCCGGCAGCGCGAAACCAGGCTCGCGACCGTCGCCGTCCTCGTCGATCCGCAGCCGCCGCGTGATCTTCTGGGCCCGGCCCACCGCCGGCTCGGCGGTGGTGAGCACCCTGCGCCGGCCGGCCTCGAGAACACGGTGGGTTCCCGCCAGCATCGCGGCGTCAAGCCGGTCCAGCGCCTCCAACAGCCCGCGCCCGGCCGAGATCGCGGCGACCGGGACGCCCACGGCGGCCGGCCTGTCCACGGCAGCCGGATGGTCGGTGGCAGCCGGATGGCCGGTGGCAGCGGGGTGGCCGGTGGCAGGCAGGCGAGCGGGCCCCGCGCCGGGGCGGTGCTCCGCCGCCGTCTCCGTCACGCCTGGTCCCGCAGCCTTTGCAGCGCTTCGGCGAGGTCGTCCGGATCGGGGCTGGTGAAGGTGACCTGACCGCCGTGACCCGGATGCTCGAACGACAGTGACGCCGCGTGCAGCCACTGGCGGGCAAGACCCAGCCGCTCGGCAAGGGTCGGATCCGCGCCGTAGGCCAGATCGCCGACGCATGGATGGCGCAGTGCGGACATGTGTACCCGGATCTGATGAGTACGGCCCGTCTCCAGCCGGATCGACAGGAGCGATGCCGCCCGGAAGGCCTCGATCAGGTCGTAGTGAGTGACGCTGGGCCGACCGTCCGCGACCACGGCGAACAGGCCCGGCCGGCGGGGATGGCGATCGATGGGTGCGTCGACCGTGCCGTTCGAGGGGTCGGGATGCCCCTGCACCACCGCGCGGTAGCGCTTGTCGACCTCACGTTCCCGGAACGCGCGCTTGAGCAGCGTGTAGGCCCGCTCGCTCTTCGCGACGACCATCACGCCGGTGGTGCCGACATCGAGGCGGTGCACCACGCCCTGACGCTCGGCTGCCCCCGACGTCGACACGCGATATCCCATCGCGGCCAGCGCACCGATCACGGTCGGCCCGGTGAACCCGGGTGCCGGATGGGCTGCCACGCCGACCGGCTTGTTGACGACGACGATGTCCTCGTCGTCGTGCAGGATGCCGAGCCCCGCGACCGGCGTCGGCTCGACGGTGACCCGCCGGGGCGGCCCCGGCAGGCACACCTCCAGCCAGGACCCGCCGCGGACCCGGTCCGAACGGCCGCGGACCCGGCCGTCCAGGCTTGCCTGCCCGTCATCGACGAGGGTGGCGGCCGCCGTGCGGGACAGCCCGAACATCCGCGCGATCGCCGCGTCGAGGCGGACGCCGTCCAGACCGTCCGGCACCGGCACGCTGCGCAGATCACCTTCAGTGCCGCTCACCGCCCGCGAACCTTCCCCTCGGGCGGCTGTCCCCCGGCCGACCGGGCCTGGGACTCGGGGAGGTCGGACCCGGGGACATCGCCGGAGGACGCTTCGCCCGACCGGGCCTCGGACGCCTGGCCCCCGGATGACCGGCCGGTGGGTGGCCCTTCCTCGGGGGGGCGGCCAGCAGGTGATCGGCCCTCACCGCCCACACCGGCCGGCGCCGCGGCAGCGGTGGCCTGGCCATAGCGGGTGCCGTCCAGGCCGACGCCGCGCAGCGACAGCACCACCGCGAGGATCCCGCCGCAGACGATCGACGAGTCGGCGACGTTGAAGATCGGCCAGTGGTGCAGGTGGACAAAGTCGACGACGTGCCCGCGCAGCGGCCCGGGATCCCGGAAGATCCGGTCGGCGAGGTTGCCGACGGCCCCGCCAAGCAGGGCGCCGAGCACGACGGCCCAGCCCGCCGAGCGCAGTCGGCGGGCCGAGAAGACCACCACCGCGATCACCACGAGGGCGACCAGGCTCAGTACCACGGTGGCCCCTCCGGCCAGGCTGAACGCGGCGCCGGAGTTGCGGGTGAGCTCAAGATCGAGCACACCGGGAATCAGCGTGAACGGGCCGCGACCCGAAAGCCTCGCCACCGCCAGATGCTTGGTGACCACGTCGAGCCCGAGCAGCACGGCGGCGGTGGCCGCCAGGATGGCGACCGGACGCGGGGACGCACCAGCCGTCGCCGCGTGGCTCGGGTCGGCCGCCCCGCGGCCGGCGGGATCTTCGGACACGCTGCTCCCGATGGCTGTCGACTGCCCCATCGGGTTCACTCTACGGCCCGCCCGATGACGTGCGTCCGCCCCACGCCCCACGGATCCGTCGGCCGGGTCGACTAGACTCGGCAGCGCGCGACACGGCGTCGACGGGGACGAGTAGCGGCGGGTGCAGCCCGAGCGAGCCGGGGTTGGTGGAAGCCCGGCGGCCAGCACGCCTGCGAAGATCACCCCCGAGCTGCCGGCAGAACGGGGCCCGCCCGGCGCGGCGCGTGGCAGCACGCCCGCGGCCCGCCGCAGGCCCCTAGTAGACCCGGTCGTCGCGCGCGTGAAACCAGAGAGGCCGTCCCAGGCCTCGCGGAACCCGCTGTGTGTGGGAACCCGGCGCTGGGGCGCGCAAGGAGGGTGGTACCGCGGTACCGCCGGTCTCCCACGTGGAGATCCGGCGGCGTCGTCCCTCCGTTGGCCACCGACGGAGCGACCACGACCGAGGAAGACCAGGTCCGCCACGATGAACGACGCCCCACGCCGCCCGACCTACGCGCCGTTGCCCGCGCAGGTGGACCTGCCCGCCTTCGAACGCGAGACGCTGGCCCGCTGGCGGGACGCGAAGGTCTTCGACCGTTCGCTTTCCGCCAGCACCGACCGGCCGCTGTGGATGTTCTACGAGGGCCCGCCGACCGCCAATGGCAAGCCCGGCGCCCACCACGTCGAGGCACGGGTCTTCAAGGACATCTTCCCCCGGTACCGGACCATGAAGGGCTACCACGTCCCCCGCCGTGCCGGCTGGGACTGCCACGGGCTGCCCGTCGAGCTCGCGGTCGAGAAGGAGCTCGGTTTCACCAGCAAGAACGACATCGAGGCGTACGGGATCGCCGAGTTCAACGCCCGCTGCCGCGAGTCGGTGCAGCGCCACGTCGAAGAGTTCGCCGCGATGACCGAGCGGATGGGCTACTGGGTCGACCTCGACACCGCCTACCGCACCATGGACACCAGCTACATCGAGAGCGTCTGGTGGTCTCTGCGGCAGATCTTCGACAAGGGCCTGCTGGTCGAGGACTTCCGCGTCACCCCCTACTGCCCACGGGACGAGACGCCGCTGTCCGACCACGAGGTCTCCCAGGGCTACGCCGACGTCGACGACCCCTCGGTCCACGTCCGATTCCCCCTGGTCGCAGACCCGCCCGGCGGCCCGCGGCTGGCCGAACGGGGCGCGGAGCTGCTGGTCTGGACGACCACGCCCTGGACACTCGTGTCGAACACAGCCGTCGCGGTGCATCCGGACGTCGAGTACGTACTCGTCCGCGCCGCCGGCGGCGAGCTGTTCGTCGTCGCCGAGCCGCTGGTCGCCGCCGCGGTCGGTGAGGACGCCCAGATCCTCGAACGGTTCCGCGGGTCCGCGCTCGCCGGTGCCCGCTACTCCCGGCCGTTCGACCTGCTTGACGCGGCGCTGTTCGCCACGGGAACAGGCGTGCCGCACAGTGTGGTCACCGCCGAGTACGTCACGACCACCGACGGCACCGGGCTCGTCCACCAGTCCCCGGCGTTCGGCGCCGAGGACCTCGCGGTCTGCCGCGCCGCCGGCCTGCCGGTGGTCAACCCCATCGGCACCGACGGGCGCTTCGTCACCGAGACACCGCTGGTCGGCGGCCTGTTCTTCAAGGCGGCCGACGCGCCGCTGACGGCGGACCTGCAGTCCCGCGGCCGGCTGTGGCGAGCACAGACGTACACGCACAGCTACCCGCACTGCTGGCGCTGCCACACCCCGCTGATCTACTACCCGCTGCCGTCCTGGTACATCCGCACGACCGCGATCCACGAGCGCCTGCTCGAGGAGAACGCGCGCACCGACTGGCACCCGGCACGCATCCGGGACGGCCGTTACGGGGAGTGGCTGCGCGGGAACGTCGACTGGGCGCTGTCCCGCAACCGCTACTGGGGCACGCCGCTGCCGATCTGGCGCTGTGAGAACGACCCGAGCCATCTGACCTGCGTCGGCTCGCTCGCCGAGCTCTCCGAGCTCGCCGGACGGGACCTGGCCGCGCTCGACCCGCACCGCCCGTTCGTGGACGAGATCACCGTGGCCTGCCGGTCCTGCGGGGCGACCGCCCGCCGGGTGCCCGAGGTGATCGACGTCTGGTACGACAGCGGCGCGATGCCGTTCGCCCAGTGGGGCGCGCCGCACCGAAACGCCGAGGAGTTCGCCCGGCACTACCCGGCGCAGTACATCTGCGAGGCGATCGACCAGACCCGCGGCTGGTTCTACACCATGATGGCCGTCGGCACGCTGGTGTTCGACCGCTCGTCCTACGAGACGGTGCTCTGCCTCGGCCTGCTGCTCGACGGCGAGGGCCGCAAGATGAGCAAGCACATCGGCAACGTCCTCAACCCGTTCGACCTGTTCGAGCAGCACGGCGCGGACGCGGTGCGCTGGCTGATGCTCGCCGGCGGCTCCCCCTGGTCCGACCGTCGGGTGGGCCACGAGGCGATCGAGGACGTCGTGCGCCGGGTCCTGCTCACCTACTGGAACACCGCCTCGTTCTTCGCGCTCTACGCGGGCGCCGCCGGCTGGCGCCCCGCCACGGCCGACGGCGATCCCACGCCCACGCCGGCGGCGCGGCGGCACGTGCTGGACCGGTGGGCGCTGTCCGAGCTCGCCGACACCGTCACCGAGGTGGACGAGGCGCTGGCCGCCTTCGACTCGCTGCGTGCCGGCCGCCGCATCGCCCGGTTCGTCGACGACCTGTCCAACTGGTATGTCCGCCGTTCTCGTCGGCGGTTCTGGGCCGGCGACCCGGACGCCCTGGACACCCTGCACACCTGCCTGGACGCCCTCACCCGGGTGATGGCGCCGTTCACCCCGTTCCTCACCGACTGGCTGTGGGCGAGGCTGTTCGCGGACGTCACCCCAGCCGCTCCCGACTCGGTGCACCTGGCCGCCTGGCCGGAGCTGCCCGCCGGGTTGCGCTCGCCGCGGCTGTCAGCGCAGATGGATCTGGTCCGCCGGATCGTCGAACTTGGCCGGGCGGCCCGGGCCTCCAGTGGGGTCCGCACCCGCCAGCCGCTGCCCCGCGCGGTCGTCGGCGCCGCGGCGTTCGACACCCTGACGCCCGAGCTGCGCGCCCAGATCGCCGAGGAACTCAACGTCACCACGGTGGAGGCGGCGACGTCCGACCTCGTCGACATCAGCGTGAAGCCCAACTTCCGCGCGCTCGGTCGCCGGTTCGGCAACCGGACCAAGGCCGTCGCCGCCGCCATCGCCGCCGCCGGGCCGGCGGTGGACGGCCGCCTGTCCGTCCTCGTGGACGGCGAGACCGTCGAGCTCTCCGGCGACGACCTGATCATCACCGAGACGCCGCGCCAGGGCTGGGCGGTCACCGCCGAGTCCGGCCTGTCCGTAGCTCTCGACCTGGAGATCACTCCCGAGCTGGCCCGCGCCGGGCTCGCCCGGGACGTCGTCCGTATCCTGCAGGATGCCCGCAAGGCCGCCGGCCTCGCGATCACCGACCGCGTGGTCGTCCACTGGGCGGCGACCAGGGCCTCCACCGCGCTCGCCCTGCGCCACCACGCTCAGAGCGTCGCGGAGGAGGTTCTCGCCGTCACCTTCACCGAGGTCGACCCCGCCGACGTCGCCCCGGCACCGTCCCTCCAGCCGGCCCAGACGACGGAACCCACCGAGGGGGGCGAGCCGACCCGGCGGGCCGATCCGGCTCCCGGCACCATCGGCGAGCTCGGCCTGACCTTCAGCCTGACCCGCGCCGACGCCGCGGCAGTCGGCTGACACCCACCCCTGGGGGGGGGGGGGGGCGCCCCCCCCCCCCCCCCGGGGCCCCCCCCCCCCCCCCCCCCCCCGCCCCCCCCCCCCCCCCCCCCCCCCCCCCCCCCCCCCCGCGGCGCCGGCCCCCCCCCCCCCCCCCCCCCCCCCCCCCCCCCCCCGCCCCCCCCCCCCCCCCCCCCGGGGGGGGCCGCCCCCCCCCCCCCCCCCCCCAGGGCGGGACCGCGAGCCGGAAGTCCGCCGCGGCTCCGGATCCACCGCCCGCGTCACGCGGCATGCACCCCGACCGCTGGCGCGTAGAGCCGCTTTGTCGAATTCCGCCTGGATGGCGTCACTAGGAGGCTCACGGGTGCGAGGCTGGCGGACTGCGCGGAAGCAGGCTCGAGGCCGACGTCTCGGGCATACGCCGGCCAGGTAGACCCCGAGCAGGCTTGGACGGTCAGGAGGTTCGGACGGTCAGGAGGTGGGGAGGCGACGCAGGACGCCGACGGGCAGGAGGGCCGCGGCGACCAGCACGACGATCAGGGAGGCGTAGACGAAGCCGCTACCGGCGACGATACCGAGCACGGCGAGGATCACGCCCACCGCGAGCAACGCGCCACAGAGCGTCAACACGCGGTGTTCTCCCTCGCTCAGAACGGTCGGTCGGTCAGTACTCCTGCATGCCGGGGGCGTCGCGGCGGGCAGGGTCGACGTCAGGGCGGCCATGGCCGTTGTCCCGGGCCATCGCGCCGGCGGGCAGTGGCGGGCCGGGGGGGAAGGTCGGCTGGTGGGCCGGGCCGCCCTGCGGCATGCCACCGGGGCCGGGGCCCATGCCGACAGCGGTGGACTGCGGGGCGGGAGCGCCAGGGTTCAGACCGGGTCGGGGCGGGCCGCCGGCACCGACGGCCGGCTGGGTCGGCATGCCGTCGAGGTCACGCAGCTGCATCTCCAGGTAGGCCCGCAGGCGGGTGCGGTACTCGCGTTCGAAGGCGCGCAGCTGCTCGACCTGACCCTCTAGGCGGCGCTTGTCCTCCTCCAGGCCGCCGAGCTGCTCGGCGACGTGGGCGCGGGCCTCACCGATGATGCGGTCCGCGTCGGCGCGGGCCTCGCGGCGGGCACGCTCGGACTCGGCGCGGGCCTCCCGCAGCGCCTCGTCGGCGGTGCGCTGGGCGAGGACGAGCGTGCGGGCGACGCGCTGCTCGATCTCCGCCTCGCCGGCCTGACCGGGGCCGGTGCGGGCAACGGCGGCACCTTGGCCGACCGAGGGGATGACCGTGGTCGGGGCACCACCCTGCTGCTGGGGCTGGGGCTGCTGGGGACCACCGGGCGGGGGGGCCGCGGCGCGCTCGCGGGCGGCCTGCGCGGCCTGTGCCTGCAGCTGGGCGATCTGGCGGCGGGCCTCGTCGACCTGGCGACGCAGGCCCTGGTTCTCCTCCAGGATCTGGGCGGGCACGCCAGGACCGCCGCCGCCGCCGGAACGGCGGGCCTCGTCGAGCTGGCGACGCAGGTCGCTGTTCTCGTCGAGCAGCCGGGTCAGCTCCGCTTCGACCTCGTCGAGGAAGGTATCGACCTCATCCTCGTTGTAGCCGGTGCGGAACCGCGTCGGACTGAAGACCTTGTTCTGTACGTCCTGCGGTGTCAGAGCCACGTCGCCTCCTCGTGCGGCATCGCCGCTCCCCGAAGAGAGGGCGGTCTGCGGGCAGTCTGCCGCGCCCGCGTTCGCGGTGTGCACACAACCCCGTCACAGCCTCTGGGCGTAGCTTCGCAGAACGAAGATCACCAGGAAGAGCACCAGATATCCGAGGTCAAGCTGGACACTACCCACCCTCAACGGGGGCAGGATACGCCGGATGAACCGTAACGGGGGGTCAGTCACCGTGTACACGGACTCGAAGATCAACAACAGTGGCCCGGTCGGACGGAACGAGCGGTTGAGTACCACTACCAGGTCCGTGATCCATCTGGCGATCAGAAACAGAAGGTAGACCAGCAGCAGCCACGAGAGCAGCTGTCCTAGCGTGCTGATGGTGCCCTCTCCTGAAGACCGAGGGGACGCGACCGGCTCGCGAACCCCGTCATGACTGGTTGTAGAACCCACCCTCGCGGATGCGTCGCTTGTCCGTCTCGGTGACCTCGACGTTGTACGGCGAGAGAAGGAAGACCTTGTTGGTCACCTTCTCGAGGTCACCACGCAACCCGAAGATCAACCCTGCGGCGAAGTCGACCAGCCGTTTGGCATCGACATCGTCCATGTCGGTGAGGTTCATGATGACGGGGGTGCCGTCTCTGAACTCCTCACCGATCTGGCGAGCCTCATTGTAGCTACGTGGCTGGAGCGTCGTGATCCGGTAGGGGTGGGGCTCCTCAACGGGGGCCACCCGGCGCACCGGCACCGGGCCGGCCGGGCGCAGCGGCTCGACCGGTGGACGTCGCGGCATGGCGACTGGCTCCTCCCGTGCGTCGATCCGACGGACCGAACGATCCATCGGAACCGGATCATGCACCATGCGCCGGTCGTCGTGACGGCGATCATCATGATCGACCGCACGACCGTCGTCGTCATAGTCGTCATCGAGATAGTCGTCGTCCTCCTCGGCCAGACCGAGGTAGACCATCGCCCTGCGCCCGAGCCCCATGGGCGCGACTCTAAGGGACACCAGGCCGTTCACCGAACAAAGCGGTCCCGATCCGTAGGTGTGTCGCGCCCTCGGCAATCGCCGATTCAAGATCGGCTGACATGCCGGCGCTGACGACTGTGGCTCCAGGGTGGTCTGCGACCAGGCGTTCCGCGACCGTCCGCAGACGGGCGAACGCGCCACGTGGCGGCTCGCCACGTGGCGCAACCGCCATCACGCCCCGCAGTATCAGTCCGGGAGCCTTCGCGACGAGATCGGCAAGCTCGCCCAGACCGCCTGGATCGATGCCGCCCCGGCCCGAAGCGGCAACCCCACCCGGATCCGCCCCACCGGACGCCCTCGAACGATCCAACGAGACCTGGAGGCAGACCGACAGCGGCCTGCCTCGTTCGACCGCGAGCCGGGACAGCACACCGACGAGGCCCGGCCGGTCCACCGACTGCACCCAGTCCGCCCAACGCAGAACGGAACGCGCCTTGTTGCGCTGAAGTTGACCGACGAAGTGCCACACCGGTCCGCCGTCGGCCCCGGCAACCTCCGCGAGCCCGGCCACGGCCGGGCCGGCGCCGTCGACCGCCTCGAACCCGCCTCTCGACCCCACGACGGGCTCCCCATCGGGCGAACACAGGGCACCCAGGAGCCGGTCCGTGACGAGACTCACCTTCGGTCCGGCCTCCTGCTCCCGGTTCTCGGCGAAATGCCGGAGTCCGAGGGTGTGCAGGATCACGGCGTCCTCCGCCGGATAGGTCTTGCTCACCGCGATGAGGGTCAGCTCCGACGGGCCACGCCCGGCAGCCCGGGCGGCGGCGGCGATGCGCTCACGTACGTCCGCGAGATGGCTGGCGAGATCCGCTCGGCGCCGCTCGTCAGCCACGCCCCTCACGGTAGCCCATCCGTGACGGATTGTCCCATATCGTGATCCAAGCGGCCAGCATGCTCGGGCTGGTCGCCGCGATCATGATGATCACCGCGGTTGCCGGGGTCGGACGCGGCGGCGACCGGGGCAAGCCAGGCGAGCCCGGCGAAGCGGCCGGTCCGCCCGTCGCGACGGTACGAGTACAGGTCCGGGTCCTCGGCCGGACAGCGACCGGACACGGCGATGTTTGTCACACCCATCGTCGTGAGCTGGCCGACAATGCCGGCCCGCAGGTCGATCGCGGCGCTGCCGCGCCGGGTACGGCCGGCGCTGCCGGGCACCTGCCGCCCGACCTCGGTGCGCAGCTCGGCGGGCACCTCATAACAGCCCGCGCATACGCATGGGCCGATGGTGACGGCGAGCTGGGCGGGCCGGGTACCGAGATCGGCGAGAGCCTCGACGGTCGCGGCGATGACCCCCTGCGCCATGCCCACCCGGCCGGCATGGGCGACCCCCACCGCACCCACAGCCTCGAACAACACCGGCGCGCAGTCGGCCACCATCACCGCCAGTGCCAGGCCCGGCGTGTCGGTGACCAGCGCGTCTGCCTCCGGCGGCGGCCCGGGCTCGCGGGCCAGCGCGACGTGACGTCCGTGCACCTGACGCATGTACCGCACCGGCAGCCCCACCCGCGCGGCCAGCCGGGCCCGGTTCGCGGCCACCGCGCCGTCGTCGTCCCCCACATGATCACCGAGGTTGAGCCCGCCGAAGGGCGGCTCACTGACCCCGCCCGCCCGGGAGGTGACGAGAACCGGCATCCTCGGATTCTCCCCTGGCCCGGCTATTTGAGGAAGTCCGGCACGTCCAGCTCGTCGTCGTCGGCGGCCTGGCGCACGGGCCGGCGCGGCGGGTAGGTCGGCCGAGGGCCGCTCGCGCGCGGCGGCTCGGCCCGGTGCTGGACCGCGCCGTAGCCATGGTCCGCGTTCGACGGTTCCGGAGCCAGCTCGCGGGCCGGCGGAGCGATCCGGGACTCAACCGTGGGGATCACCGTCGAGTCACCCTGGCTCACGCCCGCCCGCGGCGCCGGCGGATCCGGCAGGGATTCGGGGTGGTAGTGGCCGACGTTCGACGGGCTGATCGGCGCTGGCGGCGTCTGCAGGTAACTCGGGGTGACCGGGGCGGCCTGCGCCTGGACCGGAGCCGGCGCCACCGGAGCCGGCTGCGCGGGCGGCGCCTGCGTGGGGGCCGCGGTGACGGTTCGCGCAGGTGTGCTGGCGATCGTCGGGAGCGGCGGAAGGATCGTCGTCGACGGACCACCCGCACCCACGGCGCCGGTGACCGGTCCCGCCGCCCCGCCAGCGCCCGCGCTGCCGGCCGGGGTGGGCGGCGCGGGCGGGCGACGTGGCGTGGCGTTCAGCGTGCGCGTGCGGCGGTCCTGCACGGTGTCGAAGCCGGCGGCGATGACCGTCACCCGCACCTCGTCACCGAGCGCGTCGTCGATCACCGCGCCGAAGATGATGTTCGCCTCCGGATGCGCCGCGTCAGCGACCAGCTCAGCGGCGGCGTTGATCTCGAACAGACCGAGATCCGAACCACCGGAGATATTCAACAGGACGCCCTGAGCGCCGTCCATGCTCGCCTCGAGCAGCGGCGAGGCGATGGCCTGCTCGGCGGCCACCGTGGCCCGGTCGTCGCCACGGGCCCGGCCGATACCCATCAGGGCACTGCCGGCGTGCGACATGACCGTCTTGACGTCGGCGAAGTCGAGGTTGATCAGACCGGGGGTGGTGATCAGGTCGGTGATGCCCTGGACACCGGACAGCAGCACCTGGTCCGCGCTACGGAACGCGTCCAGCACGCTGATGTCCCGGTCGGTCATCGCCAGCAGGCGATCGTTCGGGATGACGATGAGGGTGTCGACTTCGTTGCGCAACGTGTCGATGCCCGTGTCGGCCTGGGTCGCCCGGCGCCGGCCCTCGAAGGTGAACGGCCGGGTGACGACACCGATGGTGAGCGCGCCCAGGGAGCGCGCCACGTTCGCCACCACGGGCGCGCCGCCGGTACCGGTACCGCCGCCCTCCCCCGCGGTCACGAAGACCATGTCGGCCCCCTTGAGGACCTCCTCGATCTCCTCGCGGTGGTCCTCGGCGGCCTGGCGGCCCACCTCCGGGTCGGCCCCGGCCCCAAGGCCACGGGTCAGCTCACGGCCGACGTCCAGCTTGACGTCGGCATCGCTCATCAGCAGGGCCTGGGCGTCGGTGTTGATGGCGATGAACTCGACGCCCTTGAGACCGACTTCGATCATCCGGTTGACGGCGTTGACACCACCACCACCGATCCCGACGACCTTGATGACCGCGAGATAGTTCTGGGGGGCAGCCATGCGGTGTCGGTCCTCCAGCGGCGTCGGTGGTCGGACGGGGGGTTGCCCCGCCCCTGCAGCACCGCGGGACGACACTGCCGCGCGGCGAGCGGGGGAAACAGCCAGAGTCTCAACCTTCACCGTCAGCTAGACGGTTACAGTTATGTCAACTTCCGACTGTGAATCGGACAGTAGGCACGGCTTCGGCGGGGGTCAAGGACGCTGTCGGCGCGTCACCCCGCTTCGTGTCCCAGCTCTCCCCCACAATCCCGACTCGCCCCCGCCCCCGCGCCGCCCCCGCATCGCCGAATACTGGCATCCGGACGCCCTGGACCGCTGGCACCACCGTGCTCACCCAGGTCGCCCAGCCGGGCTCACCCACGCCGTCCGACGGGGCACCCGACGAGATCCGGGAGCCGCCGCGGGCACCGCGGGACGCGGTCACGGGGCGACAGCGGGTCGCGAGCCGAGGATGATGTACTGCCCCTGTGACCCGTGAGCGCACCCAGCACGTCCACTTTCTCGGGATCGGCGGCGCCGGGCTGTCGCCGTTGGCCCAGATCCATCTCGCCGGCGGCGGCGTCGTCAGTGGCAGCGACGCGCAGGACTCCCCCCGCGTCGCGAGCTTGCGCGCCCGGGGGGTTCCGGTCCGGGTGGGGCCATCGGCCGGCCCGGCCGAGCTCGCCGCCGAGCTCGCCGGAGTGGACGTCGTCGTGGCCTCCAGCGCGCTCCCCGAGGACCATCCCGAGATCGTGGCCGCCCGGGCCCTCGGCCTGCCCGTGCGCCGCCGCGCCGAGTGGCTGCCCGAGCTCACCGACGGATACCGGCTGGTGGCGGTGGCCGGCTCGCACGGGAAGTCGACCACGTCCGCGATGCTCGCCCTGGTGCTGCGGGCCGCCGGACTGGACCCGACCGCGGTCATCGGCGCGGAGGTCTCCCAGCTCGGCGGCAACGCGCTCGCCGGCACGGGAGACGTCTTCGTCCTGGAGTCGGACGAGTACGGCGGGGCCTTCGCCGGCCTCGCGCCCGCCCTCGCCGTCATCACCAACGTCGAGTGGGAGCATCCCGACATCTTCCGGGACGAGGCGGCCGTGCGCGCCGCCTTCACCGCCTTCGCCCGACGGATCCGCCCCGGCGGTCGACTCGTCGTGTGCGGGGACGATCCCGGCGTGGCCGCCGTCCTCGCTGCCCTGCGCTCCTCGGGCGACCTCGAGGCGTCGCGCCCGGCCGGGGTGACGGTGGCCGGATCGGCCGGGCCGGACGGCGTCACCGTGGTGGACTACGGCTTCGGCACCGAGCGGCTGTGGCGAGCCGTGGACGTCGTCCCCGCCGCCGGGGACGACACCGCGCGGGCGGTCGTACTGCGGGCCGGTGCGGAGGTCGGACGCCTCGCCCTGGCCGTCCCGGGGCGACACTCGATGCTCAACGCGCTCGCCGCGCTCGCGACCGCCACCGAGCTGGGCGTCCCGCCCGCGCAATCCCTGGCGACCCTCGCGACCTATACCGGAGCCGCCCGCCGCTTCGAGTTCGTCGGCTTCTGGCAGTCCACCGCTGGGATCGACCGCCCTCTGAGCGGCCACACGCCGATGGACCAAGCCCTCGCGGACGGTGCTCTCGCGGACGGTGCTCTCGCGGACGCGGTGGCGGTCCCGCCGACCGCGGCCGACCCGGACGGCACGCACAGCCTTGAGATCATCGACGACTACGCGCACCATCCGACCGAGATTCGGCTGACCCTCGCGGCGGCCCGCACGCGGGCCCGGGGCCGCCAGGTGTGGGCTGTCCTGCAGCCACACACCTACAGCCGTTTCGCGGCGATGCTCGACGGTTTCGCCGCCGCGTTCCCGGACGCCGACCGCGTCTACGTGACCGACATCTACGCCGCCCGCGAGACCGACGATCTCGGCCGCCATCCCGCTGACCTGGTGGAACGCATCGCCGCCGCCCAGGCGTACTACGTGCCCTGGCCAGCGCTGATCGACCGGCTCAGCGCGGACGTACGCGCCTGGCTCGACGATTTCGGCGAGGATGCCGCCGAGTCCCACGGCGTTCTGCTGCTGACCCTGGGCGCCGGGACGATCACGACTGTCGGCCCCCAGCTACTGGCCTCGCTGCGCGCGCCACTGCCCGCCTGATTGCACTCGACGCGTCAGCCGGCTGACGTGATCCTGCTCGCCGTCACGCGGAGTGAATGGTTGACTGCCGCAACACGCCCACCGTCGGCTCCGGCCGGCGGCGACCGGTGAGGATGGATCGAGACGATGCCCGACGCGCAGCCCGCCACGCAGGATCCCCGCAGTCCCGGCTTCGACCTCCGGGCCGTCAACCAGACCGTGATCACCGAATATCGGGCGACCGGCGGTGTCCTCGAGAAGACGCTGCCTGGTTCCCGCCTCGTGCTCCTGACGACGACCGGACGACGAACCGGCCGGGAGCACACCACCCCGCTGGGCTACGTCACCGACCCGCTGGGCGCCCCCACCGACCCACTGGGCCAGGCCGCTGACCCGCTGGGCCAGGCCGCCGAGTCGTGGGACGCCGGCCGACCCGCGGGGGCGGGCTCGCCGGGTGGGCGCCCCGACCGCCTGGTCGTGTTCGCCTCGAACATGGCCGCACCGCGGCATCCGGACTGGTATCTCAACCTGACGGCGAACCCGAAGGTCGTCGTCGAGCTCGGCCGGGAGCGGGTCGAGGCGGAGGCCGTCACCGCCGTCGGAGCCGAACGCGACCGGCTGCACGCGGCGCTGGCCGAGACCATGCCCGGCATCCGTGGACACCAGGAACAGGTCGAACGAGAGATCCCGGTGGTCGTCCTCGCGCTGCTCGGATGATGGGTGGCCGGGCTCGGCGGAGGAATCAGGATGCGGCGTGTCGGGGACGGGAATGGCGCCGGCTCGCGGCAGCGGCGCGGATCAGCTCGACGATGGCCGCCGCGGCCCGCGGGTGGCCGGTGCCGGCGCAGGCCGCCGACATCTTGGCCAGGCTCTCCGCCGAGGTCAGCACCGGCAGCGCGTGGGTGAGCAGCCAGTCGGCGGACAGATCGGCGTCCTCGACCAGCAGGCCGCCCCCGGCCTCCACGGTGGGCAGGGCGTTGCGGCGCTGCTCACCGTTGCCGATCGGAAGCGGCACGTAGGCCGCGGGCAGGCCCACCGCGGCAAGCTCCGCGCAGGTCATCGCGCCCGCGCGGCAAAGCGTGAGATCGGCGGCGACGTAGGCCGACGGGATGTGGTCGAGATACCGGCGCAGCTCATAGGGAGCTGGCAGGCCACGGGGCAGCGCCGCGGCGACCTCGTCGTAGTTCTTGGGGCCGGTGGCGTGCAGCACCTGGACGCCGGCGGTGGCCAGCGGGCGCGCAGCCGCGATCATCACCTGGTTGAGGCTGCGCGCCCCCTGCGAGCCGCCGAACACGAGCAGGGTCGGGCGGTGCGGGTCGAGGTGGTAGCCGGCCCGGGCGGCACGCGCCGCGGCTGGGGAGCGGTCCAGGGTGAGGATCTCCGCGCGCAGCGGGATACCGGTGAGGGTCCCCCCGCGCAGCGCGGTACCCGGATAGGAGGTGGCGACGAACGGGGTGAACCGGGCGCCGAGCCGGTTCGCCAGACCTGGCAGCGGGTTCGCCTCATGCACGACGATCGGGATGCCACGGCGACGGGCCGCCAGGTACGCCGGCACCGAGACGTAGCCGCCAAAGCCGACCACGACGTCGGCCCGCACCTCGTCCAGGGTCGCGCCGGCCTGGCGGATCGCGTCCCGCAGCCGGCCGGGCAGCCGCAGCAGATCGGGCCCGGGGCGCCGGGGCATCGGTACCTTCGGCACGGTTGCCAGCTCGTACCCGCGCGCGGGTACGAGGCGCGCCTCAACTCCGGCGGTCGTGCCCAACAAGGTCAGCCGAAGCCGCGGATCGGTGGCCCGCAGGGCATCCGCCACGGCAAGGGCGGGTTCGACATGGCCGGCTGTCCCGCCGCCGGCGAGCACCACGCTTCGCAACATCGGTCAAGACGATGACACATCGCGGCGGGGCCGCACGATGCCGGTCCCGCCGGCCCGTCCGCCAGCGCCGGATGATATGTCGCCGGCACGGCCCGACCGACCCGAACCGGTCGAAGCTCGTCCGCCTCGCTCCCGGCCGCCTGTCTCCCGGCGGCTTGCCTTCTGGTTGCCGGCCTTCCGGCTGCCGGCCTTCCGGCTGCCTCCCGCCTGGCCGTTTCCCGCTCGGCCGCCACGTTCCCGGTCGCCGCTTCCACGGCCCGCGTGGCCGGCGCCGCCGCGCTCGCCCGAGCGCCCGGCTGTGCGCCCGGCCGATCCGGACCGCTTTGCCGGCCCGTCGACGGGTGTGCGGGCCAACGTGTCTCCGCCGCGCGGGTCGCCGCCGCGCCGCCCAGCCGCGCGGGGCGTCCTGCTGGCGGTCCCGCGCGGCTCGCCGGCCCGTTCCCGGCCTCGCCCACGGGTGGAGGAACCCGCGGCGGGGACGTCGATCCGGGCGCCCTCGACGCTCACCAGGCCGAGCACGGGCCGGCGCGAACGTCCGCGAAGCAGCCACCGTCGTGTCCGCAGCCGGATCGGCACCGCCCGCGCCGCCCGGCGCTCCTCGGCTCGGCGTCGCAGGTACTCGGCGGCGGCCGGTTCGGAGCGGGCGAAGGCGAGCAGCATGCCGAGGGCGACCAGGGTGGGCAGCAGCGACGACCCGCCGAAGGACACCAGCGGCAGCGTCACCCCGGTGATCGGCAGCAGGCCGGCGACCGCGCCCATGTTCACGACCGCCTGAATGATGATCCAGGCGGTGACCCCGGCGGCGGCGAGCCGGACGAACAGATCGTCGGCGCGGTGGGCGATGCGCAGCCCGGCGTAGCCGAGCACGCCGAACAACACGACCACGACCAGGCTGCCGACCAGGCCCAGCTCCTCACCGATGATCGCCAGGATGAAGTCGGTGTGCACCGCGGGCAGCAGGCTGGGCCACTTCTCCCGGGATGCGCCCAGCCCCTCCCCCCACCAGCCACCGGTCGCCAGCGCGTAGATGCCCTGGACGGACTGGTAGCCGTCGCCGCTCGCGTCGGCGAACGGGTCGGTGAACGACAGCAGCCGGCGCATCCGGTAGGGCTCGAGTACCGCGAGCATCGTCGCGCCGAAGATGATGGCCAGGAGCATGGCGCCGTAGAATCGTTTCGGGGTGCCGATCACCCACAGGATGGTCAGCGGGACCACCGTCACGCAGATCGCCCCGCCGAGGTCCGGCTCGAGCAGGATCAACAGGTCGATGAACAGGAACATCGGGACCAGCGGGACGAGCAGGTGCTTGGCCTCCGAGAGCCGGCGGCGCTTGCGCACCAGCAGATCCGCGCACCACAGCACCAGAGCGATCTTCACCAGTTCGCTGGGCTGGACGGTGATCGGCCCGACCACGATCCACTGCCGGGCCCCGCCGCGCACGCTGCCGATGCCCGGGACCAGCACCACCAGCAGCAGGAAGATCGTTGTTCCGAGCAGCGGGTAGGCCACCCTCCGGAACACCCGCACCGGCATCCGGCTCGCCACCACGGCGATCGGTACGCCGATACCCACCCAGATCGCCTGCCGGATGAACAACGTGTACGACGAGCCGGAGTCGGCGTAGGAACGCACGCTGGACGCCGAGAGCACCATCACCAGGCCGAGCAGCAGCAGCAGGCCGACCGAGGACAGCAACAGGTAGTAGGACGCCAACGGCCGGTCCAGCAACGCGACCCGGGTCGTCGCCCCCGGGGCCGGCTCCGCCTCGTCCCACCCGTCCACGCCCACGGCGGCGGCCCGTGCCCCCGAGCGACCCCGCGCCCCAGACCGGTCGTTCGGCCCCGACCCCGCCACGCCTCACCCCTCTCGCGCGCGCACCGCCTGCGCGAACTGGTCACCGCGGGCCGCGTAGTCCCGGAACATGTCCATCGACGCCGCGGCCGGTGCGAGGAGCACCGTGTCGCCCTCCCGCGCGAGCGCTGCCGCAGCCTTCACCGCATCGTCCATGCCGGCGGCCCGTTCGAGCGGGACATCGGGGGCGTGTCGGGCCAGAGCGGTGGCGATCTCGTCGGCGCAGGTACCGATCAGGACAACGCCACGCAGCACGCCACGGGCCTCGCGGACCAGCTCATCGAAGCGTAGGCCCTTGTTCAGGCCGCCGGCGATCCACACCACGGAGGGGTAGCCCGCCAGCGACGCGGCGGCCGCGTGCGGATTCGTCGCCTTGCTGTCGTCCACCCACCGGACACCCTCGATGCAGGCCACCTCGGCGTTGCGGTGCGCGCCGGCTCGGAACCCGGCGAGCGCCGCGCCGATCGCGTCGGGCGCGACGCCCCGCGCCCGGGCGAGCGCGGCCGCGGCCAACGCGTTGGAGATCATGTGCGGCCCGGAGACCCGCAGGTCCCGCACGGCGACGATCCGTCCACCGCCGAAGGCGTGATCCACCAGATAGCCGCCCGCCACGGTCACCCCCACCGCGGGCAGGTCCCGGCCATCCCGCCGACCGGGACCGGAGCCCAGGTCAGTGCCCGAATCCGGACAGGCGGCTGGGTCGCGGCCGAACAGGACGCGGCGGCCGGGTGCCGCGGCGAGCAGGCGCAGACTCGCCGGATCGTCGGCGTTACCGACGGCGATCGTCGCCGCGTCCGGCCAGATCCGCGCCTTCGCCGCGGCGTAGGCGTCGGCGCCGCCATGCCAGTCGAGATGGTCCGGGGCCACGTTGAGCACCGCCGCGGCCAGCGGAACGAGTCGCTCGGTGTAGTGCAGCTGGAAGCTGGACAACTCGACGGCGAGCGCCTCATAGGGCGGTTCGGCCCCGACGGCCTCGACGATCGGCGTGCCGATGTTGCCGGCCGTGGTGGCGCGCAGCCCACCGGCGGTGAGGATGGCACCGAGCATCTCGGTGGTGGTGGTCTTGCCGTTCGTGCCGGTGATCGCCAGCCAGTCGACCGTGCCCCGCCAGCGCCAGGCGAGCTCCACCTCACCCCAGACGGGTGTCCCCGCGGCGGCCGAGGCGATGATCAGCGGCGCGGTCGGGGGCACACCCGGCGAGGTGACGACGAGCGACGCGCCATCCGGGCCCGCGGGCAGTCCCCCGAGGTCCACCGTGGCGCCGAGCTTTCGCAGCTGGACGGCGGCCGTGCGCTGTCGTTCCCCGTCCCCCGCGTCAACGACACGGACCCGCGCTCCGCGGGCCAGCAGTGCGCGTGCGGCCGCCGCGCCGGACACTGCGACCCCCACGACCAGCACCGGCCGGCCGTCCCAGCCCCCCCGGCCGTCCGCCGGGCTGCGTTCTCCCACGCCGTTCACCTCCAGACCTGACCTGGCGTCCACCATGCCGGCGTCCACCATGCCGGCGATCGCCATGCCAGCGGCGGCAGTGCGGCGGGCACTAGTTTCCGCCGTGGCTCAGGAACTCGGCGTAGAACAGGCCGAGTCCGAACGCCACCGCGAGGCCGGAGACGATCCAGAATCGGATGATCACTGTCGTCTCGGGCCATTCGGCGAGTTCGAAGTGGTGGTGGATCGGCGCCATGTTGAACACGCGCCGCTTCGTCGCTTTGAAGAACGCCACCTGGATCAGGACCGACAGGGTCTCGATGACAAACAGGCCACCGAGGACGACCAGCAGCAGCTCGGTGCGGCTGACGATGGCGATGCTGGCGAACGCGCCGCCGAGAGCGAGCGAACCGGTGTCCCCCATGAAGATCTTCGCGGGACTCGCGTTCCACCACAGGAAGCCAAAACATGCCCCCATCGCCGCCGCCGCCACCAGCGCCACGTCGAGCGGGTCACGCACCAGGTAGCAGCCCGACTGGTCGCCCGACAGGCCGCACTGGTTGCCGAACTGCCAGAACGAGATGACGACGTACGCGCCGAACACCATCGCCGAGGTGCCGGCGGCCAGGCCGTCCAGGCCGTCGGTGAGGTTCACCGCGTTGGAGGTGGCCGCGATGATGATCCACGCCAGCAGCGGGAACCCGAAGATCCCGACGGTGAACGTCGTGTCCCGCACGATCGAGATGTAGGTGGAACCGGGCAGCAGGCCGTGGTTGTTCTTGAACCGCACTGCCAGCAGGCCGAACGCGAGCGCGACCGCGGCCTGGCCGGTGAACTTCATCCGGGCGGTCAGACCCAGGCTGCGCTGCTTACGGATCTTGATGTAGTCGTCCAGGAAGCCCACCAGGCCGAGCCCCGCCATCACCAACAGCACGAGCAGACCGGACGCCGTGAAGCCGATTCCGGTCACCAGGTGCGCGAAGAAGTAACCCACCAGCGTCGCGACGATGATCACGGTCCCGCCCATGGTGGGCGTACCGCGCTTGGTCAGGTGACTGGACGGTCCGTCCTCGCGGATCTCCTGCCCGTAGCCCTGCCGCCGGAACAACCGGATCACCCAGGGTGTACCCAGCAACGACACGATCAGCGCGACCAGTGCCGCGATCAGGACGCCCCTCACCCGGACGTCCTGCCCGCAGATCCACGTCGATGCCGCCAGCCGTCCGTCGTCATATCCCCTCGATCTCTGCGCCGATCTGCCTACCGGCTCCGCTGCCGGCCTGCCTACCGCCTCCGCTGCCGGTCTCCGGACCGGCCGTGCCGTCGTCCTCCGGGCCGAACGCCGCGACCAGCGCCTGCGCGACCCGCTCCAGGCCGTGCGACCGGCTCGCCTTCACCAGCACCACATCGCCGGCCTGGGCCTGCGCGACCACCGCCGCCACCGCCGCGTCGGCATCGGCGACCCAGCTCGACCCAACGTTGCGGCTGTCCTGGCCCCGACCAGCAGAGCCGGCGGCGCCGCCGGGCACCTCACCGGCCGCCCGCAACGCCGTCTGCGCGGCCAGGTGCACACGCCGGGCCGGCGGGCCGACCGCCACGAGCCGGTCGATGCCGAGCGCCACGGCCAACCGGCCGAGGCGGTCGTGCGCGTCGTGCGCGTCGACGCCGAGCTCACCCATCCCGCCGAGGACGGCGAAGGCGCGCGCGGTCCCGCGCATCCCGACCAGGGTGCGCAGCGCCGCGCGCATCGACTCCGGATTCGCGTTGTAGGCGTCGTTGACGACGATGACCCCGGCCTGGGTCCGGGTGACCTCCATCCGCCACCGACTGCGCGCGCGGGCCGCGGTGAGCGTCGCCGCCGCTCTCGCCGGAGGCAGCCCGAGCCGCAGGGCGACCGCGGCCGCGGCCAAGGCGTTGGGCACCTGGTGCGCGCCGACGAGCCCCAGCGTGACCGGATGCCGCTCACCCGCGGCGACCAGTGTGAACGACGCCCGTCCCGCCTCGTCCACCCGCACATCCGCCGCCCGCACATCCGCCGTCCGCGGGTCCGGGCGGTCGGCGAGACCGAAAGTGATCACCTCGACGCCGGGGCGGACCCGGGCGACCATCCCGGTGACCAGCGGGTCGTCGGCGTTGAGGATCACAGCGTCGGTCGCGCTCTCGGCCAGTTCGCCCTTGGCTCGGGCGATCCCGGCCCGGCCGTCGGCGTACTCGCCGACGTGCGCGCTGCCCACGTTCAGGATCGCGGCGACGGCCGGTCGGGCCACCGCGCACAGCGCCGCGATATGGCCAAGGCCTCGCGCACCCATCTCCAGCACGACGAAGGCGGTGTCGGCCTCGGTGCGCAGCAGGGTCAGCGGCAGGCCGATCTCGTTGTTGAAGGAGCCCGGTGGCCACACCGTCGGGCCGAGCGCGCCGAGCAGGTCGGCGAGGAGGTCCTTCGTCGTGGTCTTGCCGGCCGAACCGGTGACGGCGACGACAGTCGCCGCGGCCCGGTCGCGCACCGTCGCCGCCAGCGCCGCCAGCGCCGCCAGCGGGTCGGTGACGAGCACCGACGGGACGCCGACCGGCCGGGTGGCGAGCACCGCGGGAGCACCTGCGGCGAGCGCCGCGGCGGCGAAGTCATGCCCGTCCGCCCGGGCGCCCGGGATCGCGACGAACAGCGTCCCGGGGCCGACCTGCCGCGAGTCGACCGTCACCGCGCACACCAGTGCCGCCGGGTCCGCTCCGGCCGCAAGCCGTCCGCCGGTGGCCGCGGCCACCTCGGCCAGCGTCAGCGGGATCATCCGCCCGCCGCCTCGCCCCGCGTCCCGCGGCCGTCCCGGGAGTCCAGGGCCGCGCGCAGCACCAGCCGGTCGTCGAACGGCGTGATCACGCCAGCCTGCTCCTGGCCGGGCTCGTGGCCCTTGCCGGCGACGATGACGGCGTCCTGCGGGCCGGCCGCCGCCACCGCCGCCGCGATCGCGCCGGCCCGGTCCGGCTCCACCAGGACCCGTCCGGTCTGGCGCAGCGGGGCCGGGACGCCGGCAAGCATCTGCGCGAGGATCTCGCCCGGGTCCTCGGAACGCGGGTTGTCACTGGTGAGGATCGCGAGGTCGGCAAGGGTGGCGGCCGCCGCGCCCATCAGCGGGCGCTTGCCGCGGTCACGGTCACCGCCGCAGCCGAGTACGACGATGACCTGGCCCTTCACCAGCGGACGGACGGTCTCGAGCAGAGTCGTCACCGCGTCCGGGGTGTGCGCGAAGTCGACCAGGGCGAGGAACGGCTGCCCGGCGTCGACCCGCTCCATCCGACCGGGCACGCCCGCGAGCGCGCCGATCCCGGCGGCGGCGCGGGCCGGGTCGATGCCGATGGCCACGAGCAGCGCCAGGGCGCCGAGCGCGTTGGCGACGTTGAACCGGCCGGGCAACGGCACCGACAGGGGCACCCGCAGGCCGTCCGGGCCGCGGGCGACGAGCTCGGAGCCGAGGGGGCCGGCGGCGAGCTCACCGGCCGTCCAGTCCGCCGGGCCGTCGACGGCGAAGGTGACCGCGTCCGGTCGGCGGGCGGCCAGCCTGCGCCCCCAGGAGTCGGCGACGCCGATCACGGCCACCCGCGCCCGTCCCGGCGTGAACAGGCTCGCCTTGGCCTCGAAGTAGTCCTCCATCGTGGGATGGAAGTCCAGATGGTCCTGGCTGAGGTTGGTGAACAGCGCACCGGCGACGTGCAGGGCGTCCGCGCGGTGTTGGGCCAACGCGTGGCTGGAGATCTCCATGGCGGCCGCGTCGACACCGCGCTCCAGCATCAGCGCCAGCAGGGCCTGCAGGTCGCTGGCCTCCGGGGTGGTGTGGGAGCTGGCGAGCCGTTCCCCGGCGACGCGGGTCTCCACCGTGCCGATGAGACCCGTCGTGTGGCCGGCGGCACGCAGGCCCGCCTCGAGCAGGAACGCGGTCGTCGTCTTGCCGTTGGTGCCGGTGACGCCGAGCAGGCACAGCCGGGACGACGGGTCGCCGTACACCTGGGCGGCCACCGCCGCGAGATCACGCCGCGGGTCCGCGCTGACCAGCACCGGCGCCGGTGCCGACATCCCGCCGAGGTTCCGCGGAACACCATGATCGCCATCGCCATCGCCCGATCCGCCGGTCTCGGCTGCCGCGGCTGCCGCGGCTGCCGCGGCGACCAGACGGGCTCCGGCGGAGTCGGTCAGCACGGCCACCGCGCCGGCGGCGAGCGCGGACGCGGTGAAGCGGGCTCCGTGCACATGCGCGCCGGGCAGGGCCGCGTACAGGTCCCCCGGGCGAATCTGGCGGGAGTCATGGGTGACGCCGCGCACGACCACGCCCGCCTCGGATGCCCCGCCCGCCTCGGATGCCCCGCCCGCCTCAGCCGCCCCGCCCGCCACGGGTGCGACCGACGACGTGGTGGACGTGGTGGTGAGGGCCGCGCGCAGGTCAGCCAGAACGCACGGTGGCGTGGCGGCCGGTCGGGGTGCCGGAGGGGTCACGCTGACGACCTTAGTGGGAGCAAGCACGGCCATCGGCACGGGCGCCCGGGCATCGGGGTGGTCCCGCGACGGACCGGCGGTGCGCCGTGCCCGCGTCGCCGGCCAGGTGTGGACAGGTCCGGCATCGGCGGCTACTTGTCGAGGCTGAGCACGAGCGGCGTGGGTTTCGTCGTCGGCTGGGGCACGCCGAGGGTGGTCAGGGCGAAACTCATCACCTTCTGGAACACCGGCGCCGCGACCTGGCCGCCGAAGTACCCGTTCTTCGGGTTGTCCAGCACCGCCTCGACCACGACCTGCGGGTTGTCTGCCGGAGCGAACCCGATAAACGACGACGTGTACCCCTGGTAGCCGCCATGCACCGGATCGGGCCGGTAGGCGGTCCCCGTCTTACCAGCCACCCGGTAGCCGGGGACCTGGGCGAGTGGGGCGGTGCCCTCGCTGGTCGCGACCGCCTCGAGCATCGCGGTCAGCGTCGAGGCGGTCTGCGCGCTGACCACCCGCTGGCCGCTCGGGTGGGGCGTGGCGGTGACCGTCCCGTCCGGTCCGGTGATGGCCTCGACGAGGCGCGGGGTGACGCGCACCCCGCCGTTGGCGATGGTGGCGTACACCGAGGCCATCTGCAGCGCCGTCGCCGACATGCCCTGGCCGTAGGCGATCGTCGCCGCCTGGCTGCCCGACCAGTCCTTCGATGGTGGCAGCAGGCCGACGCCCTCGCCGGGGAAGTTCAGCCCGGTCCTCGTGCCCAGGCCGAAGGCTCGCAGCGCCTTCTCGAGCCCGCTTCGGCCGACCTGGTCGGCGATCTCCACCGTCCCGATGTTGCTCGACCGGGCCAGCACTCCCGCCGTCGTCAGGTGCTCGACGCCATGGGCCTCGGAGTCGACGATGCGGACGCCGCCACGCACGATCGACGACGGGACGGTGATCGGCGTCTCATCCGTGATCAGTCCGCGGTCAAGCGCGGCGGCTATCGTGATCACCTTGTTGACGCTGCCGGGTTCGTAGGCGTCCTGGGTCGCGCGGTTGCCGAGCGCGTCGGTGTCCTTCGCGGTGATGTGGTTCGGGTCGAAGGTGGGCGCGTCCGCCATCGCCAGGATGTCGCCGGTGCGCGGGTTCATCACGACGACGGTTCCCCCGTCAGCCTCGGACGACCGGACCGCGTCGGCGATGGCGTTCTGGGCGTTCCACTGGATGTCGCGGTCGAGGGTGAGCCGCAGCGCCGAGCCCGGCACCGGGTTGATCTGCTTGGTCTTCCCGGAGGGGATCTCGATACCCTCCGGGGTGGCCAGCAGTTGGCGCTTCCCATCGGTGCCGCGGAGCAGGCCGTCGTACTCGAGCTCCAGCCCGCCGCCGCCGCCGAGCATGTCGCCCTCGCCGCGGCGCATGAACCCGACGACGCTCGCCGCCAGCGACCCGCCCGGATAGGTGCGCCCGCGTTCCTCGGTGATGCCGATGCCGCGCAGCCCCAGCCTGGTGACCTTGTCGCCGACGTCCGGGGTGAGCCGCCGGGCCAGGTAGACGAACTTGATGTTCTTGGCCGGGTCGACGGTCATCAGCTTCACCAGCGTGTCAGCGCTCTCACCGAGCAGCGGCGCGAGCCTGACGGCGGTGGCGCCCGCGTTCTTGATGTTCGAGGGGTTGGCGTAGACGGCGCGCAGGTCGACGTGCTGGGCAAGGGTGTGCCCGGTGCGGTCGGTGATGGCGCCCCGGGCCGCCGGCAGCACGATCGTGCGCAGCCGCTGCGCCTCGGCCTGGGCGGCGTACTTCGATGCCGAGATCCCCTGCAGCTGGGTGAGGCGCAGACCGAGGATGGCGAGCAGCCCGACCATCAGCACGACGGTCACCCGCACCCGCCGGCGCGGGCTGCCCAGCCGGTAGGTCCGCGGCGTACCGCGGCGCGGTGGAGGCCGCCGGCCGCCGGATCCCCCTCCCGCCTGACGGCCCCCCGAGCCACGCGTGCCGGCGGTGCGGGCTTTGGACGGGCCACGCGCACCGCCGCGGGACGGACGGCGCGCGGTCCCGCTCCGAGCGCCGGCCGGCCGCGGAGTCGCCCGCGAGGGCCGGCGCCCCACGTCCGCGTCCCGGCTGGCACGCCGGTCCGACTGGTGATCATCCGGCCGGTCGACGTCCGGATAGTCCTCGTACCGCTCGTCGTCGTGGTACCGGTCGTCGTCGTACCGATCGACATCACGCCGATCGACATCGCGGCGCCGCCGGCCTCCCCGGGATGATGCCGGCGGCGTCACCAGGTGCAGCCGGCCATGCCCTCGTCGCGACGGACCGGACCGCGTGGAACTCACCGCCCGGTTTCACCCTGCCCGGTTCCCGTGCCCAGCCCTGCGGCACCGGCACCGGCACCGGCACCGGCGACCGTCCCTGTACCGGGCTCGGCAGCAGCGCCGATGGCAGATCCGGCGCCGGTGGCCGAGGTACTGCCCCCAGCGCTCGACGGGCCGGAGCCCGCCGGCGCGGGGCTCGCCTGCTGGCCGCCCGGAGCCGGGACGATCACGAGCACGGAGCCGCTGTCCGGTTCCCGGGACAGGACCCGGGCGCCGGGCGGCAGCGGTTCGCCCGAGGCGAGGTACCGGGGAACACCACCGGGCACCATGCCGTCCTTGGCGGCCTGGGCGGCCAGCGCCGCCGGGTCGGAGAGCTGGTCGGCCTGGACCGCCAGGGACTGCTGGGCGTCAGCCAGCGCCGTCGCCCGGTTACGCAACTTGGTCTCCTGGAAGGAACCCTCCATGAGCGCCAGGTTGAGCAGCAGCAGACCGAGCAGCCCGGCCCCGAGCAGGACGAGCAGGAGCACGACGAACGGTCCCTTACGGGCACCCGGCGGCGCCTGGCGGACCACCGTGAGCCGTACTCGCCCGGCCGCGCGCCGTGGCGCCGGCTCAAGGACGGGCGCGGTCGCCGCGGCCGTGCGGGCCGGCGCCGAGGTACGAGCCGAGGCAGAGGTACGGGCCGAGGTACGGGCCGAGGCAGCTGCGCCGCCCGGCGAGGCCGGACGGGCACCAGAGGCCGGACGGGCCGGAGAGGAGGAGGTACGGGTCGCGGGCGCCGAACGGGTCGAGGCGGCCCGGCCGGCGGCGGTGCGCTCGTCCCGGGAAAGCGGCTGCGCGGGAGCGGTCACGATACACCTCCGGTGGTGGGCCGGGCGGAGCCCGGGTTCGGTGCGATGCGTTCGGCGGCCCGCAGTCGGACGGAGGCCGCCCGCGGGTTGTCGGCCTTCTCCGCCTCGCTCGCGGGCTCGGCGCCGCGGGTCAGCCAGCGCAGCCGGGGCGCGGCGCCGGCCGGGATGACGGGCATCTCCGGCGGCACCAGCACCTGGGCGTAGGGCGCCAGCCGCTGCTTGACGATCCGGTCCTCCAGGGAGTGGTAGGACAGGACGACGAGGCGCCCACCGACGCCGAGTGCGTCGAACGCGGCGGGCACCGCCCGGGCGAGCACGTCCAGCTCGGTGTTGACCTCGATGCGCAGCGCCTGGAAGGTGCGCTTGGCGGGGTTGCCGCCGCTACGCCGCGCGGGCGCGGGAATCGCGTCGCGGACCAGCTCGACGAGGCGCGCCGAGGTGGTGAACGGCGCGTCCGTCCGAGCCCGCACGATCGAGTCCGCGATGCGCCGGGCGAACCGCTCCTCGCCGTAGTGGCGCAGGATCCGGGTAAGCCCCGCCGCGTCGTAGGTGTTGAGGATGTCCGCGGCCGTCTGTCCGCCACCCGTGCCCCCGTCCATCCGCATGTCCAGCGGTGCGTCCCGGGAGTAGGCGAAGCCCCGCTCGTCCGTGTCGAGCTGCAACGAGGACACGCCTAGGTCGAACAGCACGCCCTGCACCGTGGGCCGACCCAGGCGCGCGAGGACCTCGTCGATCTCGTCGTAGACGGCGTGGACGAGGTGGAACCGCCCGGGCGCGAGGACGCGCAGGCGCCGCTCACTGTGCGCGAGTGCCTCGGGGTCCCGGTCCAGACCGATCACCTCGAGCTCGGGGAACCGGTCGAGCATCGCGGCGGTATGCCCACCGAGCCCCACCGTCGCGTCCACCACCACCGACCCCGGCATGGTCAGGGCCGAGGCCAGCAGGTCGAGGACACGGTCGGTCAGCACCGGCGTGTGCATCGCGTTCAGTGCCGGGCCTCCTCGACCGCTCGTGGACCTCGTCTACCAGGCCGGTGCCTGCCAGGCATGGCCTGTCCGCGGGCACGGCCTCCCTGGAGGGGTGTCTTCTAGATGTGCGTGACGGGCTCGTCGCAGTGCGGCGACGCACCCGGGCGCGGCGCACGGGCACCACAGGCGGCGGACCGGTGACCCCCGACAGCGGCAGCGCTGCCCGGCGCCGACGACCACACCCGCCACACGCCGGCCGCCGGGGAAGGGGTGGCCGGTGCACGCGGACACGGTGCGGGCGCAGGTGGCCTGCGGCACGCGGATCGCGAGGTCCGGGGCGACTCAGATCACTCCGGGCAGGACCTCCTCGGACAGCTCGGCGAAGGACTCTTCCTGGCTTTCCAGGTAGGCGGCCCAACGTTCGGCGGCCCAGACCTCGACGCGAGTGTTCGCCCCGTTCACGACGCACTCGCGGGCAAGCCCCGCGTAGGCGCGCAGCGGGGCGGGGATGGTGATCCGCCCCTGCTTGTCCGGCGCGTCATCGGCGGCCGACGAGAAGAAGATCCGGCTGTAGTCACGCAGCGCCTTGGCGGTGGCCGGAGCCGTACGCAGGGACTCGCTGATCCGGGTGAACTCCGCGATCGGGAAGACGTACAGGCAGCGCTCCTGCCCCTTGGTGATCACAAGTCCCCCCTCCAACTCGTCCCGGAACTTCGCGGGCAGGGTCAGCCGCCCCTTGTCGTCGAGCCGTGGCGTGTGACTGCCGAGGAACACGGCGCCCTCGGCCTCCCCGCCACTACCCGGGAGGAGGGCGCCTGGTCACCCAGGACGGCCACCCGAGTGCCGATGCCCCCCACTACGCACCACTCTACTCCACTCCCCCCCACCCAACACCCCCTCGACACCCCGCCCCAACCCTCCAGGAACACTCCATCAGCGGGCGGCCGCTATGCCCTGTTACGGGGTGGTATAAACCGCGAAAAACCGGCGGTAAACCCCCCTACCTGCAACGGCGTTGTCGACTGGTTCGCACGTCGGTGGAACGGCCCCGGCCCGGGCGGGCGACCCTCACCCGGGGGTCCGCCCGGACCTCGGCGCCGGCCGGACGACCCCGTATCGCCGGCTTGTCATCAGTCCGTTACCTATCCGATCAGGAAGGAGAATCCCGACCACCGGCGCCTGTGGGGCCCCCGCGGATGTCACACTCGGAAGGAACGGGCTCCGCCGGAACCGGCCGCGCACCGCCCGGCGTCGGTCGCCCGTCCGCGCGCGGTCGGCTGCCGAGCGCGCCGCCGTCACGACACCCGGACGACCTGGGCACCCGAACGACCTGTGCGCTCAAAGGATCTGGGACTTGGACGACTCGGGCACTCGAATGACCTGGCATCCGTAGGACACGCTCCCGAAGGGGGGAAACTGGTGGTGACCGACCCTGGTCTGCGTCACTGGCGCGACCCGGTGACCGACATCGGTCATCTCGCCGACGTCGCCGGGCGCGTGCGCGCCTCGGTCGAGACCGTCATCGACGGCAAGGGCGAGGCGATCACCACCGCGCTCGTCGTGCTGCTCGCCGAGGGCCACCTCCTCATCGAGGACGTGCCCGGCGTCGGCAAGACGATGCTGGCCAAGGCGCTGGCCCGTTCGATCGACGCACGGGTGCGGCGGATCCAGTTCACCCCCGACCTGCTGCCCAGCGACGTCACCGGCGTGAGCGTCTACAACCAGGGCACCCGGGACTTCGAGTTCCGCCCCGGCCCGGTCTTCGCGAACATCGTCGTCGGCGACGAGATCAACCGCGCCGAGCCCAAGGCACAGTCCGCCCTGCTGGAATGCATGGAGGAGCACCAGGTCACCGTCGATGGCATCACCTACCGGCTGGAGTCGCCGTTCATGGTGATCGCGACCCAGAACCCGGTGGAGATGGAGGGCACCCGCGCACTGCCCGAGGCCCAGCGGGACCGGTTCACCGCCCGGATCTCGATGGGCTACCCGTCACCCGCGGCCGAGATGGCGATGCTCGACTCCCACGGCCGCGCCAACCCGCTCGCCGGCGTCTCGCCGGTCACCGACGCCGCCGAGGTCGCCCGCCTCATCTCCCTGGTGCGCACGGTGCACGTCTCCCCCGAGGTCCGCCAGTACATCGTCGATCTCGTCGGCGGCACCCGCACGCATCCCGACGTGGCGCTGGGCGCATCCCCGCGCGCGGCGCTGCATCTCATCCGATCCGCGCGGGCGCGGGCGGCGCTGGAAGAGCGGGCCTTCGTGCTGCCCGACGACGTCCAGGCCATGGCCATCCCGGTGCTGGCCCACCGGTTGCTCGCCCATCCGGAGATCCTGCTCTCCGGCGAGCCGGCGACGGACATCTGCACCCGTGTCCTGGCCGACATCCTGGATCGGGTGCCCCTTGTGCGGCCCGGCGGGGCACGCCCGCCGCGGCACGGCCGTTAGAGCTCCGGGTGCGGGACTTCGTCGCGGCGCTGCGTGGCCTGACCATCCGGGGGCGTTCGTTCCTTGCGGCCGGGGCGGCCTGCATCGTGTCCGCGGTTCTGCTCGGAGAGCAGGACCTGCTCCGCATCGGCATCCTGCTGGCGAGCCTCCCGCTGGCCGCGGCCGCGGTCGTCTCCCGTACCCGCTACCGGTTGTCGTGCACCCGGCGGCTCGAGCCACGCCGCGTCACCGTCGGCGACCGGGTGGCCGTACGAATCCAGATGGAGAACGTCAGCCGCTCGCCCTCCTCGGTCCTGCTCGTCGAGGACACCGCCGGTTCCGGGCTCGGCGGCGGAGCCCGATTCGTTCTCGACCGGGTCGAGCCCGGCGGTCGGCGTGACCTTTCCTATGCGCTGCGGGCGGCGGCGCGGGGGCGGTACCAGATCGGCCCGATGGCGATCCGCCTCGGCGACCCGTTCGGCCTGTGCGAGCTCTCGCGCAGTTTCCGCAGCCTTGACGAGCTCGTCGTGGCCCCGGCGATCGAGCGGCTCCCGTCAGCTCGGCCGCACGGGTTCGCCAGCCAGCACGCCGAACAGCGCCGTACCAGCGGCCCTGCCGGCGACGACGAGTCCACCACCCGCCCGTATCGCTCGGGCGACGACCTGCGCAAGGTGCACTGGAAGACGACGGCGCGCTCCGGCGAGCTGATGGTCCGCCGGGAGGAGCACCCGCACACCAGCGCCGCCACGATCCTGCTCGACACCCGGGCCCGAGCCTGGCCCGGCGCCGCCGACTCGGATGCCTTCGAGTGGGCGGTCAGCGCGGTGGGCGGAATCGGCCTGCACCTGGCCCGCAGCGGAAACCGAGTCCGTCTGATCACCGACCGTGGCCCGGTCACCACCATCGCCGGGACGGCCGTGTCCGGGTTGCTCGACGAGCTGTCCACACTCACCCCCTCGAACGCCGAGTCCCTGCATCCCGCGCTCGCCGCGATGCGCCGCCCCGGCGCTGATCGGGGCGCGATGATTGTGGCGGTGCTGGGGCGAACCGAACCGGCTCTGGCCAAGGTCCTGTGCGGGCTGCGCCCTGCCGGGGCGCCGGCGATCGCCGTGCTGGTGGACGTGACCAGCTGGGATCCCGCGCAGGCTCCCGCGTCGGCCGAGGGCGAAGATGCCACCGTGCGGACCATGCTGTCGCGCGCCGGGTGGGCCGTGATCGTCGCGCCGCGCGGGGCGCGTCTGGCCGCGTTGTGGCCGGGTGGCGGCGGGTCGTCCGCGCGCGGCCGGGGCGGCGGCACGACCGGCACCAGAAACAGCGGCCGGGCAGCCTGGGGTCAGGCCGCGCGACCGGGTGCCGCGGCCGGCCTCGGCGTGGCACCCGAACCGCCCGGCCGGGCAGGTCCGGGCGGTCCCGGTTTCCCGGTCGGCCCCGACGGGCCGGCGATCCCGGCTGGATCCGGGGTCCAGCGGTGAACACCCGCCTGATACCCACCGCGGTCAGCGCGGGAGCCTGCCTGCTGTCGACCAGCGCGCTGTCACGGCTGTTCGATGGGACCCGTTGGTGGCTGGTCCCGGTGGCGATCGCGGTGGTCGTCGCCGTGTCGACAGCGGCGGCGAGCCGGCTACTGCGGCTGCCGGTCGCGGCACGGTTGCTGGTGAGCCTCGCCGGCCTCGTCGTCACCGTGACCGCGCTGAGCGCCCGTGGCACGGCGGTGCTCGGGGTGATCCCGACCCCGCTGACCGTGCGCACCCTTCGCGCGCTCATCAGCGACGGCGGCTCGGACATCTCCCGGCTGGCCACTCCGGTACCGCACCGGCCCGGCCTGGTGGTGCTTATCGTCGTCGGCGTCTACCTCACGACCATGCTCGTCGAGCTGATCGTGGTGACCCTGGAACGCCCAACGCTGGGCGGGCTGCCGCTACTGGCCCTGTATGCCGTGTCCGCCGCCATCCTGCCCGGCGGTGTCGGCGCCGTGCCGTTCCTGCTCGGCACGGTGAGCTTCGTCGGACTGCTGCTGCTCGACGGGCGACTGGCGGTCGGCCGGTGGGGGCGAACCGTGTCCGCCGGCGCGAGCGCCGAGCGGCGCGCCGGCGAGCCCTTCGGACCTCGGGCGGCCGTGACCGCGCTTGGGGTGTCCCTCGTCGCGTTGCTGGTCGCGTTTACGGTGCCTCTGGGGCTGCCGTCTCTCGACGGCGCCGGTCTGGTGTCCCGCAAAAGCGGCTACGGCGCCGGGGACGGGCCAAGCTCCGCCAGTGTCGTGCAGCCGATCGTGTCGGTCAGCCAGCAGCTGCACGCCGATGCCACTGTCCCATTGCTGCGGGTGACGACCAGCACCCCGCGTTACCTGCGTCTGACGGCGCTGGAGAACTTCGACGGCCAGCTGTTCACCCTGCGCGCGCTCAACGCCACCCGCGACGACCGGGTCAGCGAGGGCCTGCCGAAACCGCAGGTGGGCGGGCAGACCGCCACCACCAGCGCCGACATCTCGGTCGCCAGCCGGTTCAACGAGCTGTACCTGCCCGTTCCCGGCATCCCAACAAAGATCAAGGGCCTGGCCGGCGACTGGCGCCTCGCCAGCCCCACCGGAACGATCTTCTCTACTCGGACGTCGACGGCCGGTGCGAGCTACCAGGTCGAGGCGGTGATTCCGAACCCGACCCGGACCCAGCTGGAGTCGGCGACCGGCTCCGTCCCGGCGAGCCTGACGGTCGACACCGCGCTGCCGTCGGACCTCGACAACCGGCTGCGTGGCCTGCTCGCCACCATCACCCAGGACGCCCGCACCACCTATGACAAGGTGTACGCGGTCCAGGAGTACCTGCGCAGCTCGGTGTTCACCTACGACCTTCAGGGCGCGCCCACCACGCAGGAGGGAGCCCTCGCCAGGTTCCTGTTCGTGACGCACCGTGGCTACTGCGAGCAGTTCGCCTCGGCGATGACCGTACTGGTGCGGATGCTGGGCGTACCCGCGCGGGTGGCGATCGGTTTCGTGCCAGGTGAACGGCAGCCCGACGGCAGCTACCTGGTCACCAACCGCCAGGCGCACGCCTGGCCCGAGGTCTGGTTCCCCACCCTGGGCTGGCTCGGATTCGAACCGACCCGCCGCGCCGACGGCGCGACCACCACCCCCACCTACGCCCCGGCCGGCGTCGCGGACCCGGATGGTTTGGGGCTCGCACCCGGGCCGCAGTCCCAGGTCGCACCCGAGCCCGAACCGACCACCGGCGCGCAGACAGATCCGACGCCGTCGCCGACCCCAACCGTCGGCGACGGCGCATCGGACACCCCGACGGGTGCCCCCATCGACGCCAGGGGCTCTGGCCTGCCCACGTGGACCCTCGCCCTGCTGGTCGCCGCGGCGCCGCTGCTGCTCCTGCTGAGCGTGCCGGCGCTGGTGCGCCTGCGGCGCCGGCGGGCCCGGCTGCGTCCCGGTCGGCATGCCGGTGGACCCGGCCCGGCCACGGATCCGGGCGGTTCCGTCGGCCAGGTGCACGATGCCTGGGCGGAGCTGCTGGACGTCGCTGCCGACCTGGGGATCACGATCCGGCCCAGCGACTCCCCACGGGGCGGGATCACCCGGTTGGCCAGCTACCTGGATGCCGAGCCGGCCGAGCGCGGCCCGGTCGAACCCGCCTCACCGCTGCCGTCCGCCTACCCGCAGGCGCGCGAGGCGCTGGAGCGGCTCGCGGCGGCCGAGGAGCGAGCCCGCTATGCGCCCGCCGATCTCGCCGGGCCGCCACCGCCCGCCGAGATCACGAAGGACGTCATGGTCGCGACGGAAACTCTGTGGTCGGTCGCCCCGCGTGGCCGGCGGATCATGGCACGTCTGGCGCCCCCGTCGGTACTGCGCGGCGGTCGCGACGGTGCGAGTCGCTTCCGACGCTCACCCCAGGTCACCGAGGACTCTGGCCACGCCAGCGCCGATCAGGCGGATCCCACCGGCGCCCGGGCCCCGGACCGCACGGACACCGAAACCGGGTCGCAACCGGTCGTCACCAACTGCCGCTGAGAACTGGCGCCACGCAACGCCGGGCAGGTTCAGGGGCGGGCAGGTTCAGGGGCGGTCTTCCCAGCGGCGGCGCCAGCGCTCCTCCACCCGTTCCATGAACGACGCCCGGACCCGAGGACGGGACTTCCCGCCGCGGATTCGACCGGCCGGACGGCGCCCTCCCGTCTCCCGGCCGCTGATCCGCCGCAGGTCGGCGGCGCCGCGCAGGGCGGCCAAGAGCATCATCACGAACCCGAGGATGCCCAGGATGACGGTGAGCGGCACCCGATTGAGCACGACGCCGACAACCAGAACCGCGAGCCCGAGCAGGAAGACGACCGCGCTACGACGCACCCGGCGCAACAGGTAGGTGCGGGGGTCCGTCGACCGGACCGCGCTGGCGAACTTTGGATCATCCTCGACGAGAGCGCGCTCGATTTGCTCCAGAAGGCGCTGCTCGTTCTCCGAGAGCGGCATCGACGCTCCTCCCACGACCTCAGACCCGCGGGGACGGGCCCGCACAACCAAGAATAGGCGTGCCGCGACGACTGCGGTAGGCAACCCGTCATGACGGCCGGAACCGCGGCATTCCCTCTTCTCCCTACCGTGCCCGAAGCCGCGCCGTTCATACTTACGCCCCTCCACTGGAAGCACCGAACCCGCCCGTACGGTGCGAACCGGATCCACCTGGGGTCCGCAGCAGGGAGGCCGGGCCGACGGCGTCCATCCCGAACCGCGAACGGGCTCGGTCGGTGACCCGATCCAGCTCCGCCCATCCGGCGGGCCGTTCGCCGAGCAGGAGCTGACGCCCGGAGCTCTCGGCCTCCACGAGGCTGCCGGCGCGGATGCCCAGCAGTCGCACGGCCGGAATTCCCGAGCCCTGTAGGCCGAGCTCCGTGACAAGGTCGAGGGCGGTGCTGTGGACCGTCCGGGTCACATCGGTCGCCTCGTGCAGGGTCCGTGATCGGGTGATGGTGCGGAAGTCGGCATAGCGGACCTTGACGGCGAGTGTCCGGGCCCGGCGTCGCCGCTGGCGTAGCTGCCCGGCCACCCGCCCGGACAGGAGCAGGAGCTCGCGGGCGAGCATCGCGGCATCGCTGCTGTCGGCGGCGAAGGTCCGCTCGGCGCCGATCGTCACATCAGTGCGCTCCGGCTCCACTCGCCGCGGGTCGACTCCCCAGGACAACCGGTGCAGGTGGGTGCCCACGGCATCGCCGAGGGACCGGCGCAACGTGTCGAGCGATGTCCCCGCGATGTCCCCGATCGTGCGCAGCCCGAGCCGAGCGAGCGTCGCCTCGGCCCGCGGCCCGACTCCCCACAACGCCCCGGTCGGCAGCGGGTGCAGGAAGGAGAGAACCTGCTCCGGGGCGATGACAGCAAGCCCGTCGGGCTTGCACCGGGTCGACGCGATCTTGGCGACGAACATCGTCGGAGCGACACCGACCGAGCAGGTCAGGCCCTGTTCGGTCGCGACCCGGCGGCGAATGGCCGCGGCGATGTCGGGGGCGGAGCCGAACAGGCCACGGGCACCGGCCACGTCCAGAAAGGCCTCGTCCACGGACAGCGGCGCGACCAGCGGAGTGAACTCGCGGAAGACTCGCATGATCTCCCTGGACGCGGCCCGGTAGGCATGGTGATCGGGTGGGACGACCACCGCCGTCGGGCACAGCCGCCGGGCCTGGCCCATCGGCATGGCGCTGCGCACGCCGTAGGCGCGTGCCTCGTAGGTCGCGGATAGGACGACGCCACGCCCGCCACCCGCCACGACCATCGGCCGGCCCCGCAGCTCCGGCCGGCGCCGCAGCTCGACAGACGCGAAGAACGCGTCCATGTCGACGTGCAGAACCGTGCTGTCGACCTGCGCAACCGGGCTCTCGCCCGATACCGGGGGTGTGCCCCGGCCCGCGGCGGCGACCATCAGGAGGCACCCGTCCCGCCGGTCGGCACTGCTCGCTCCGCCTCGACGTCCGCGAACGTGTCTTTGCGGCGGTGGGTGCCTTTGTGGCTGTGGGTGGAGGTGTCTCCTGGGCGGCGGGCCAGCACGTGCAGCTGGGCGCCGAAATTCCGGTACGGCTCATGCCCGGCGGCCGCGAGCTCCAGTCGTCGTAGACTCTCGGCCACGCGAGGATCGGCCAGCCGCTCGCCGGGCACCAGATCGGCGAAGATCCGCACGCCGTGCACGTCGAGAACCTCCCCTCCGGCCGTCTGGACGAGCGCGATGGCCTCGGCCACGCAGAACCGCCGCGCCGGTCGGGGCACGCGCGGCATTTCGCCGCCGAACACGGCGAGCGCCTCGTCCAGCCGCCCGGCCACGGCGCGGTGCAGCACCGCGCCAGCCCGTCCGGCGACAAGCAGGCTGAGCGCCCCACCTGGTCGCAGCACCCGCAGCGCCTGCGCCAGCGCGGCGGACGGGTCGTCCACGACATCGAGGACCGAGTGGCACAGCAGCAGGTCGACTCGGCCGTCCCCAACGAGGGTACGCAGATCACCGAGATCCCCCTGGACCGCGGTGATCCGATCGCCGAGGCCGCGTTCGTCCGCCCGCCGGCGCAGGGCGGCGAGTGCGTCGGGGGAGGGATCGACGACGGTTACCGGATAGCCGGCTGCCGCGATCGGCACAGCGAACCCGCCGCTTCCGCCACCGGCGTCCACGACCAGCGGCACGGACATGCCCACCCGGTCCCCACCCTGCCCACCACGATCTTCACTGCGATTCCCGGCGCCGAGTCCGCCACCGGCCGCTCGGCCCGCGCCCACGCCGTCCGCCAGCAGCGCCCACACCCCGGACCAGATCGCCGCCTGCCGCACATCGACACCTCCGGCAGAACCAGCGGCGACGCCGGCAGCCTCGGCTCGACCGGCGGAACTGCCCACGGGGGCGCCGCACTCTCGGGCTGGATCGGCCGGATATCCGCTCACGTGTCGACTCCCCTGCCCCGCCGTTCCTCTGCCCGCCGCACTGCGGCCCACTCCGCTGTTGCCCGCCGCGCTGCGGCTCACTCCCGTGCAGCCCGCTGTGCCGGCGCGGCTCAGCGACCGGCGACGAGACCGATCGCAAGACCGACCGCGAGCCCACCCAGTGTCAACCCGAACACGGACAGCGTCCAGGCATGGCGCGGCGCCCAGGCGCTCCGCAGCGCCGGTACGTCCCTGAGCACCTGCATGTCCCGCATCGACGATCTCCCTCCCTGCCACCAACAGCACCCGATCGCTGACTGATAGTGAACGATGGTGACACGAAGTACCGGTCAACGGCATGTGGATCATCTAAAGTCCCGGGACTGTCGGGGTGCCGCGACCGGCAACAACCACATCCGCTCGGCGATCACGTTGACCACTCCCGCGGCCCGTTCGACCCGCCCCCGCACGATGAGGGCCGTCGCCGTCCGTGCCACCGTGCGGTGCCGGGCCCACATACCGGGCGAGCAGATCACGTTCACCAGACCGGTCTCGTCCTCCAGGTTCACGAAGGTGGTCCCGGCCGCGGTCGCCGGGCGCTGCCGATGGGTGACGATCCCGGCGACGAGAACGCGCCGACCCGCGGTCACGCCCTGGGCCACGAGCCGTTCCCGCAGGAACCGGGTCGGATAACCCGCAACGGTGATCCCAGTCGCCCACAGGTCGGCCACCGACTCCTCGACCGCGCTCATCCCCGGCAGGTACGGCGCGACCGTGTGGACGTCGGCGCCGAAGACCATGTCGTCGAGACGGTCTGGCCGGGCCTGCGCCACCGCGCCCGCCGCCCACAGCGCCTCACGCCGGGCCAGCCCGAAGCAGGCGAACGCGCCGGCGGTGGCGAGCGCCTCGACCTGGTCGACGGTCACGCCGGTCCGGCGGACGAGATCCGCCATGTCCGTGTAGGGACCGTCCGCGCGGCGGAGCTCGACGATGCGCCGAGCCAGGTCCTCCCCCACCCGCCGGACCCCGGCGAGCCCGAGGCGGACCCGAGGCGGCACACCGACCAGGCTCGCCTGCGCCGCCGAGGCGTTGACGTCGGGTCGCAGGACCTCGACGCCATGCCGACGGGCGTCGGCGACGAGGCTTTGCGGCGAGTAGAAGCCCATCGGCTGCGCGTTCAGCAGCGCGGCGCAGAACACCGCCGGGTAGTAGAGCTTGATCCAGGAACTGGCATACACGAGCAGCGCGAAGCTCACCGAGTGGCTCTCGGGAAACCCGAAGTTCGCGAAGGCGGACAGCTTCGTGTACAGGTCGTCGGCCAGCGCGCCGGTGATGCCGCTCGCCGCCATCCCGGCGTAGAGCCGGCCGCGCAGCCGCCCGACGCGCTCGGCGGACCGTTTGGATCCCATGGCCCGGCGCAGCTCGTCCGCCTCCGCCGGGGAGAACCCGGCGATGTCGATCGCCATCTGCATCAACTGCTCCTGGAACAGGGGAACGCCCAGGGTCTTGGCCAGGCTGCGACGCAGCAGCGGATGTGGGTAGGTCACCTCCTCAGCCCCGTTACGCCGGCGGATATAGGGGTGCACCGAGCCGCCCTGGATCGGCCCCGGCCGGATCAGCGCCACCTCGATCACCAGGTCGTAGAACCGGCGGGGCCGCAGCCGGGGCAACGTCGCCATCTGCGCCCGGCTCTCCACCTGGAACACCCCGACGGAGTCGGCTGCGCAGAGCATGTCGTAGACTGCGGGGTCCTCCGGCGGGATCGAGGACAGGTCCAGGTCACGCCCGTGGTGGTCGCGGATGAGGTCGAACGCCTTGTGCAGCATCGCGAGCATGCCGAGGCCGAGCAGGTCGAACTTGACCAGGCCGGCGGCGGCACAGTCGTCCTTGTCCCACTGGATGACCGTCCGCCCGGGCATCCGGGCCCACTCGACCGGGACCACCTCCCCGACCGGCCGGTCGCAGATGACCATGCCACCGGAGTGGATGCCCAGGTGCCGGGGAAATCCCTGCAGCTGCTCGAAGAGCCGGGTGACCGCGGACGGGATGTCATGCTCCGGCCCGATGATCGACTGTCCGGGCACCGCGGTCTGGGTGGGCTGGGCGGGCAGGGCGGACCGGGTGGGCAGGGACCACCGGTCGAGCTGGCGGGACCAGGCATCCTGTTGGCCCGGGGAGAATCCCAGCGCCCGGGCGACGTCCCGCACCGCCGACCGCCGCCGGTAGGTGATCACGTTGGCGACCTGCGCGGCCCGGGACCGCCCGTAGCGTCGATAGACGTACTGGATCACCTCCTCGCGCCGCCCGGACTCGATGTCCAGATCGATGTCGGGCGGCCCGTCCCGCTCGGGCGCGAGAAACCGCTCGAACAGCAGGCCGAAGGAGACCGCGTCCACCCCGGTGATGCCCAGGGCGTAGCAGACCGCCGAGTTCGCCGCCGATCCCCGCCCCTGGCAGAGGATCCGGTGCCGACGGCAGTACTCGACGATGTCGTGGACGATGAGGAAGTAGCCGGGGAAACCAAGCTGCTCGATCAGGGTCAGCTCGTGGGCGAGCTGGTCGTAGGCACCGGCGACCCGCTCCCGGCCGGCCGGGCCGTAGCGCCGCACCGCGCCCTGCATGGTCAGCAGCCGCAGCCAGCTGGCCTCGGTGTGCCCCGGCGGGACGGGGAAGTCGGGCAGCCGGGGCGCGACCAACTGCAGGTCGAAGGCGCACGCGGCACCGATGCGGGCGGCCTGCTCCACCGCGCCGGGGTAGCGGGCGAAGCGGGCGGCCATCTCAGCCCCGGAGCGCAGGTGCGCGGTTCCCGCCGCCGGCAGCCAGCCGTCCATCTCGTCCAGGCTGCGCCGGGCCCGGACCGCGGCCATCGTCGCGGCGAGCCGGGCCGCGCCGGGCACCGCATAGTGGACGTTGCCGGTCGCCACCAGGGGCAGCCCCGCGGCAAGCGCGAGCGCCGCGAGGGCATCGTTGCGATCCGTCTCGCCCGGATGGCCGTGGTCGGTGATCTCCACCGCCACGTTGCCCGGCGGCAAGCACCGCGGTGGGCAGGTCCTCCGTAGCGCCGGCGGCCAGGACCGGCCAGTCCGGGTAGTGCACGGCGAGCACGCGAACCGCCACTTCAGGCCACCTCCATCGGACGCAGCCGCACCGCCGGCGGCGGGCCACCCACGGCCGGCTCACCATCGGCCGGCTCCCGGTCAGCCAGCAAGGCGTCGGACAGCCAGGCGCGGCGGGGCCGACGGGCCGCGCCCCGCCCGGACGCCTCCACCAGCAGGTCGCCCACCCGCACGTGACCGTGCCCGGCGCCGACGCCGTCCCAGCGCCGTTCGAGAGCTACCAGGCACAGATCGGCCCCCTCCCAGGCGCCCACGGCTACCAGGACCGCCCCGCGCTCGCGCGCCCGGGCCATCAGCCGCCGACCCGCCGACCCGGCCCGCGCCGGCGGGCGGACCACCACGACATCCATGGCATCGAGCAGCGCGGCCACGACCACCGGCCAGCGCGGCCCCGGCGCCGGTACGAGGGCGAGCCGCTCCAGCACGATCCCCGTCTCAGCCGCCGCGAGCAGGCCGAGCTGGGCGAACCCCACCACCGCACACCAGGCACCAGCCTGGGAGGGAGCGCTCAGCAATGTCAGCACCAGCGAGGCGGAGCCGGTGACCGCGACGGTCGTCCCTCGGCGCAGCCCCGCCTCGGGCAGAATCGCGGCCAGGGCGGATGCCACCGGCACCAGACGCTCACCGGCATGGGCGGCCCGCCGCACGGGGCTGTGCGCGATCTCCTGCAGGGCGGCCAGCGCCGCCGGAGCAGCCACGCCGGCCTACCCCCGCCGCGCCGGCCGCACGGGCGCCATGGGCCCGCCGCCGGCCAGCGCTGGCTGGGACGGCAGCCCGAGCATGCTTTCCACAGCGCCGAGGAACAGATGGACCTGGCGGATCAGGTCGTCGGCCTCGCGGCGGCCCACCACGTTCAGCCCGGCCTCGGCGGCGGCCCGCCGCCCGGCGCCCGCCGCGAAGAAGTCCGCCCACTCGCCCAGCTCGGGAGCCACCCGAACGAGCAGGCGCCAGGCACTCAACGGCCGGCCACGGCGGCCGGGCCGGGGCTGCGCCCGGTCGGCCAGCACCGCGGCCGCCGCCCGCAGCGCGGCGAGATGGGCCAGGGCGTAACGCTGCGGGATGCGGGTGGCGTACTCAGCCTCACCGAGACCTCGCCACGCCGCTGCGAGCAGCTCGTCCCGGGAGCGGCGCGGAAGCCCGGCGGCGGGCAGCAGGGCACGCCCCGGCGCCCCGGCACGCATACCCTCCCCCCGGGCGGACCCGACCGGCTGCCGGCCGGGTGCTCCGTCACCGGCCGCTCTGCGACCGGCTGCCCTGTGACCGGCCGCCCCGCCACCGACTGCACCGCCACCGACTGCACCGCCACCGAGTGACCTGTCAGGAGCCATGACGCCCTCCCCGAAGTCGAACAAAGGTTCGAATATCTGGAAGGTAGCTCGCTCCGGCCGACCCGTCAAACACCCAGGTGGCGATCGCCCGAGCGGGCATCGGCAGCCAAGGCGGGACGCAGTTCCAGCAGGCGCAGGAACCAGCCGAGCACCAGCAGCCCGAGCATGTCGGGCAACCAGCCCCGCCGCGGGTCCGGGAGATCCCCCCGACAGGTATCCCCCGAACCCGCGCTCGGAGCCCGCCCCGGCCAGCGCGCGAACCGCGACGACACCGACAACAGCGGCCACGGGGGCAGCTGCGAGCGCGACGGCCGCCGTGGCGGCGGGTTGAACAGGTCGATGGCGGCGAAGACGAGCGCCGTCCCGTCCATGGCAAACCGGATGATGTTGGCATCCCGATGTCCCACCAGCCCGCTGTCGAAGGACCCGCGGGTCGGCTGGAGCCAGCGCAGCACCGTCCCGTCCGCCAGCCGCACCCGGCCGCCGACCCGCTGCCGGGCGAAGACCGCGACCGGGATCCGTCCCATTGGCTCGACCAGGCGAACCCCCTGGCCGTCGAGGTCGAGCTCCAGCACGAACGGCCGCCCCGCCACCATCAGCTCGACCCGCTCCTGGGAGTCCCAGTCGGCAAGCACCCCGACCTCATCGGCCTCGACCCACACCTGCCGGACCGCCCCGCCGTGGCCGCCCGCGGCGTCCCGCAGGAACAGCTCGTGCGGCAGGCCGCCGGCCCGCCGGGGAAGCTCCCGCACCGGCTCGCGCTCCGGAGCTCTCGTCACTGCCGTGGTCATCCGTCCCACCTCCGCAGCACCGACCGGCCGCCCGCCGGTCGTCCGTCGTCCTTGGTTTCTGTGTGCCGCCAGTGGACTCCCACGGGATCAACAGCCTGTCCCCCACACGTCAACCGCATCCGTTGAGAATTCGTTGATCCGGTCGACCGCAGGCGCGCCGCGGGCCGCGGGCCAACGGCCGAAGGCCGGAAAATCCGTGGTCAGCGCACCGCGCCAGGCCAGAGCTGGCACCATCGCGACCCGGTCGCGCACGTGGGCGCGATGGCTCTGACGCGCAGGCGACACCGATCGGGTCGCATCGGTGGTTGCCGGGCCGTCCCCTCACGGAGCACTCTGCGGTGGACACTCATCGCTTGGCGTCGCGGGTGGCAGCCGGCGCGCGCGGCGAGCGGACCGGACGAGAGGATCCGATGCCCGAACGCGACAGTCTGCAGTTCGCCATCCTCGGTCCGTTGGAGGTCACCGCGGCCGGAGTGCCGCTGGTGCTCGGCGGCACCCAGCGCAAGGTGCTGCTGACCGTGCTACTGCTCGAGGTCGGCCAGACCGTGCCGATCTACCGACTGCTGGAGGCGATCTGGCGGGACATGCCGCCGGACCGGGCGAAGGCCACGCTGCGCACGCACATCAGCGAGCTGCGGCGTCGGATCGAGTCGGGCCCCGAGCCCCGCGTGCTGCAGCGCCGGGGCGAGGGCTATCTTCTCGACGTCCATCCCGAGCAGATCGACGCGCACCGGGCCCGTCGCCTGCTCGCCCAGGGGCGCCGCGCGATGGAGGACGGCGACCCGGTCAGCGCGATCGCCCCGTTACAGGAGGCCCAGTCGCTGTGGCGCGGGCCGTCGCTCGCGGACGTGGCAGACCATCCGTTCGCCCACAGCTACGTCACCGCGCTCACCGAACTGCAGCTGGACGTGACGAAGACCAGGCTCGCCGCCGATCTGGCCCTGGGCCGGCACCGGGAGGTTCTGGGCGAGCTGAAAATGCAGGTCGACCGGCATCCCACCGACGACGGACTGCGCCACGAACTGGTCCTCGCCCTCTATCGCGAGGGCCGGGTCGACGAGGCGAACCGGGCCTGCCGGGAGGGTCTCGCGGCCCGGCACGAGCTGGGGCTGGAGTCGCCGATGCTGCGCCGGCTGCAGGAGGACGTGCTGCGGGCCGCGCCGTCGCTGGCCTGGACACCACCGCGGTCGCTGGAGCGGCGCACCACCGTGACACCGCCGACCGGCAGTGGTCATTCCCTGCCACCGGACGTCGAGGAGTACACCGGACGGGACACCCTCCAGGCCCGTACCCTGGCGCTGCTGACGGACGAGGCGGCGTTGGCCCGGGGCACCGTGGCCACCGCGTTCGCCGGCAAGGCCGGGACGGGCAAGACCGCCCTGGCCGTGCGGATCGCGCATCAGGTCCGGGCCGCCTTCACCGACGTGCTGTACGTGGACCTGCGCGGCACCAGAGGCCCGCTGGAGCCGACCCGGGTGCTGACCCGGTTCGTCCAGGCGCTCGGGGTGAGCCGGGCGGCGGTGCCGGCCGACCCCGACGACCTGCACGAGATGTACCTGCAGCTGCTGTCCACCCGGCGGGCTCTGATCATCCTGGACAACGCGGCGAACGAGGCGCAGTTGCGCCCGCTGATGCCGTCAAGCCCGGGCTGCGCGGTACTCGTCACCAGCCGGACTCGCCTGCAGGGGCTCGCCATGCCGTGCTGGGTGGTGGACGTTCTCATCCCGGACGACGCGGTGGAGCTGCTGGAGAAGGTGGTCGGCGCGGCGCGGGTGGGCGCGGAGGAGAAGGCCGCCCGCGACATCGTCGGCCTGTGCGGCTACCTGCCGCTCGCGATCCAGATCGCCGGGCGCAAGCTCGCCGCCCACCCGCACTGGCGGCTGTCGCGGATCGTGACCCGCCTCGGGGTGGAACGCGACCGACTGACCTGGCTGGAACTCGGCGACCTGGAGATCCGGGCCAGTTTCCGGCTGAGCTACGACGGCCGGCGGCCCGACGAGCAGCGCGCCTTCCGTCTGCTGTCCCTGCCCGCGGTCAACGACTTCACCGCCTGGGCCGCCGCCGCGGTGCTTGCCGTCGAGGTGGACGAGGCCGAGGACGTCCTGGACCGGCTCGCCGACGCCCAGCTCCTGGAGCGGCGCGGCCTGGACCCGACCGGGACCGAGCGGTACGGCCTACACGAGCTGCTGCGCGTGTTCGCTCGGGAGCAGGAGACCGGCCCCGCGGACGACAGCCATAGCCAGCGGTCCGCGGACTGGCCCGACGAACGGACCGGGGACCGGCCCGAAAGTGGTGTCGCCGCCGATGTCGCCGAGCGCGGCTCCCGGGTCGCTGCCGCGGTGACGGATCGTCCGGGCACCCTGCCGGTGATGCTGTCGACCGAACACGCCGCGGCGCTCGGCCGGCTGCTGTACGCCTATCTGGTGATGCTGCGCGCGGCGGTCGACACCTTCAGTCCCGGCGCGGCGCGGGCGGCCCTGCCCGCCGGGGACGCGCCGGCCCTGTTCGCCGAGCGCGGCGCGGCGCGCATCGGTGGCGCCGCGCTCGCCGAGCTGACGCGCCAGCCGCTGGGCTGGTTCGCCGCCGAGCGGTCGAACCTGCTCGCGCTGATGGAGCAGGCCTACGCAGGTGGCCTCGACCAGCCGACCTGGCTGCTCGCCGCCGAGGCGACCGACTTCTACCTGTTCGGGGCGCACTGGGCGGACTGGGCCCGCTCCCACGAGCTGGGCCTGGCCGCGGCGCGCCGCGGCGGCCATCGTCGGGCCGAGGCGGAACTGCTGACCAACCTCGGCGAGCGGGAGATCACCCTGGCCTTCGAGGAGGCGTTCTGGCGCCTCGACGCCGCCGGTGGCGATCCCGGCGCGGAGCCGGCGGTGGCTGTCGACCGAGGTGCCGCCGACCGGCTGGCGCTGGCCATGGAGCGGTTCAGCCGAGCCCGCGAGATCCTTGCCGGCCTGGGTGACGATCTCGGGGAGGCCCGGGCCGTACGCGGGCTGGGCAGTGTCTGTCGCGGCAGAGGGGACCGGGCGCGCGCGGTGGAACACTTCGAGGCGGGACTGTCGACGATGCGCCGCACCGGCGCCCGTCGCGCCGAGGCGGAGACGCTGGTGAGCCTCGCCATGGCTCATGGCGATCGCGGCGAGCTCGCCGACGCCATCACCTGTCTGACGATGAGTCTGTCGATCGCCCGGGAGCTGGCCAGCCGCCCGTTGCGGGCGCAGGCCCAGCGCCGCCTCGGCGACCTCTACCGCCACCAGCACCGGCCCGACCAGGCGCTGACCGCCTACAACGAGAGCCTGCCGATGCTCGCGGACCTGCCCGACCCGGTATGGGAGCCGCGCGTGCTGGTCCGCCGCGGCGACATCCTGGCGGAACTCGGCGACCAGCCCGCCGCGCGCCGGTCCTGGCAGCAGGGGGTCACCCTGCTGCGCGAACGCGGATCCACCGAGCTCGCCGCCGCCGAGCGCCGGCTGTCCGCGCCGCTGACCACCGAAGCCACCCAGTTCACCGGCGGGCGGCTGCTCGGCGCGTTCGACCCGGCGGAGTTCACCGCCCGGGTGGCGAGCTCCCGGCGCAGTGTGCGGCTGTTGAACACCTGGACGGACCTGGCCCTCCCGCCGCACCGCGACGCCTTCGCCGACGCTCTCCTGCTCGCCGTCGAAGCCGGGGCGATCGTGCAGGTCCTGCTGCTCGATCCGGACGCGCCGGCCGCGGCGACGCGGGCCGCCGACCTCGCCCACCGGGTCGACGTCTCGGCGCTGATCCGGGCGAACCTGCTGGCCCTCGCCGAGCTGCGCGCCCGGCTCGATCCGGTGGGGCGGGCCCGCCTCGGCGTACGGCTCTATGCCGAGCAGCCCCTGGCCAGCTACCACCGCTGGGACACCGGAGCGCTGGTGTCGAGCTTCCCGATCGGGGTTTCCTCGGCCGCCACCACCCAACACGAGGCGACGATCTCCTCCACCCTCGTCCAGTTCGTCGAGCAGCACTTCGACCGGCTCTGGACCCCGCCCGGCAGCATGGCGCTGGACGACTATCTGCGCGTTCCACTGCGCGTCTCCCCGGCCGACGCGGACGTGCGCGAGGTGCGCGAGGTGCGCTGCGCGTACGTCCGCATGGACGGGGTCGCGTACCTGCACTGCGCCGACCTGCACGACCTGTTGCGCGGCGGACCCGATGGTCTCGTCGCCACCCTGCCCGCCGCCGGCGCGCATCCCCTGGGCGGCACCGGGCGCTGGCGCGTGGTGCCGCTGCGCGGCGAAAGCGGTGCCAGGCCGGCCGAGCGCGCCGGCGCGGACCCCCACCTGGGCACGGGACGCGAGACGGCCGAGGCCGAGGGAGTCGAGGCGGTGGCCACGGCGTTCGCCCGCAAATACGGCACCGCCTTCGACGGTGTGGTGCGGCTGACCTCCATGGGGGGGTGACCGGATGCGTGCGGAACCGGAGTTCATGAGGCGCGGGGGCCTGGACACAAGGGCCGCGGGGACGCGAGAACCGCGGGACGCGACAGCGACGGAGATGCCGATGAGAGGCATGCGGGCGGGCCGGGGACATCGATGACGGGCCTGGCCGGTACGCCAGGGGCTGGCGCGCTGCTGGTGACCGTCGACTTCTGGCGGGTGCCCCGCCGCCGGGTCGGCCATGCCCTGGCCAGGGTCGCCGCCGATCGCTCGACGCTGCGTCACGTCAGTGGGCTGCGGTTCGCCAGACTGCTGGGCACGGGGTCGGCGAGCAGTCTCGGGATGCGCGGGGCCGACCCGTGCCAGTGGGCGATGGTGGCGGTCTGGGACACCCCGTCGGCGGCGCGCTCGTTCGAGCGCTCCGCGCCGATCCGGGCCTGGGCGGCGCTCGCCGAGGAACGCTGGCGCATCGACCTGCACCCGCTGTCGTCGCGCGGACGCTGGTCGCGCCGTGAGCCGTTCGGCGACCCGGCCGCCGCCCACGGCCCCGGCGCCCCCGACGACGCCCAGATCGCGGTGATCACCCGCGCTCGGCTCGCCGCCCGGCACACCCTCACCTTCCGGCGGGCCGTGCCGGCGGTGGTGGCCGACCTCGCCCAGGCCGACGGGCTGCTGTTCTCCGCCGGCATCGGGGAGGCACCGGTGGGCCTGACGGGGACGTTCAGTCTGTGGCGGGATGTCAGCTCGCTGCGCCGGTTCGCCTACGGCCGACCGGCCCACGCCGAGGTCGTCCGGCGCACCCCGGAGGTCGGCTGGTACAGCGAGGAGCTGTTCGCCCGGTTCGCCGTGCTCGCCTCCCGGGGCACGCTCGGGGGACGCGACCCGTTGCTGCACCTGGCCCCGACCCCAGGTTGACGGTCCGTTGAAGATCCGCGAGCCGGCGGCGCCGGCCCGCCCGCGGAGCGTGCGCCGTTGACGTTCCGTTGACCGCGGTTCGGCACCGTGGACGGGTCCGACGGCCACCGGGCCCAGGTACCCGCGTGCCGCCGCTGCACCCCCGTGCCGCGCCGCGCACGCCCCCGACGAACCGGGATGAAGCGACCCGCATGCCCACGTCTCGTGATCAGGTACGTGCAGCCACAGCCGCGTCCGCGACGGCACCGCCTTCCTCCGACCGCCGACGGGTCCTGGTCGCCACCCCGACGAGCGCACGGGTCGCGGGCCTGCTGGCCGCCGCGCCGGCCGTGACGCTGCGCCCCGCCCTCGCCGCCAGCCCGACGGATCTCGCCGACACGCTCGTCGCGCTGCGTCCGCACACGCTCGTCGTCGGCGCGAACACGGTGGACGCCACCGCGCTGTCCCGCTGGGCGATGGCGGTCCGCCGCACGGACGACCCGCGTCCGCTGCTGCTGGTGCGTCGCGGCACCTCCCTGGCCGCCGTCGATCTGGCCGCCGCGGCCCAGCTCCGCATCTGCGTGCGCAACACCGCCGAGGTCAACGCCCGGCATGTCGCGCGGTTCGTCCATGAGCGGTTGTTCCCCGGGACGGCCGAGGCTCCCCCCGCCGGGACCGCCAGGACCGCCGGGGCCGCCGGGCGGGGCCGGGTGCCCGCGACGGGCGGGATGCTGGGCCTGCTGGGCGCGGGAAACATCAACGGCCGGGTGGCCCGGGCCGGGGTGGCACGCGGATATGACCTGATGGTGTGTGCGCCGTCCCTGACGGGCGATCCATCCGGGGCGGGGGCCTGGGCCCGACGGCACCGGCTGCCCGCCGACCGGGTCCGGGTCGCGGCGTCCGTCGAGGACCTGTTCGAGGCGGCGGACGCCGTCAGCATCGCCGTGCCGCTCACCGACTCCGGGGAGTGGGCGAGCGCCGGCCTGCTCGACGCGGCCCGCCTGAAGCTGTTCGGCGGGAACCGATTGGTCTGTGTCAGCGAGCCCGAGGTGTGCACGGCGCAGGCTCTGCTGGACGCCTACGACCGGCGCGACCTCACCGTGGTGCTGGACAATGCTCCCCGCCTGCTCGCGCCGGTGCGCACGCTGCTCGCAACCCGCGTCGAGGCCGACGGCGGGATCCCGCGCACCGGGTTCACCCTGTGCTCCGCGGCAATGCGCTCCCCCGCCTGCGAGGACGATCTCGACCAGGCCGTGCTCACCGTCGTCGGCCGGGCCGATCTGGACGACCTGACCGGAACCGACCTGTTCCCAGCACTGCCCCCGGCGTCCGCCGTCCCGATCATCGGCATCGCCTCCGGTCCGGCCAGGGTCGGGCCTGCCCGGGAGCCGGCACCGTCGCCTCGGCCCGGGCACGGCCAGCAACCCGCGCCTGGCCTGGAACATGGGCACAGCCAGGAACACGGGTACGACGTGGTGGTCGTCGGCGGCGGGATCGTCGGGCTGATCACCGCCCTGCTGCTGCACACTCGAGGACACCGGCGGATCCTCGTCCTCGACGCCGCCCCGGAGGACCGCGCCGATCCCGCCGCCCAGGGCACGACGTTCGGCGGGGCCAACGCCCGCCACCTGTCCGCGACCGAGACGCTGCCGCATGCCGACCCGGACCGGGTGGACGTCCTTGAGCGGTCGCCGGCCCGGCGCGGCTGGGCGCTGCGGGATCCGGGGACGCTGGACCCGGTCGAGTCCGCGTGGGCTCAGGCGTTCGCCCGTCGCGCCGACCAGCCTGGCCTGCGCGCCACCGCCGAGGACCTGGTGATCGCTCTCAACCGCCTCGGCCTGCGTGGCTGGTCCCAGCTGTTCACCGCCCCGGCCACCCCGCCCCGCACCCCTGCCGCCAGCACCACCGCCGCGGGCACCCGCTGGACCGCGGGCCTGCGCCGGGATACCCGGCTCACCCGGGTCTATCTGGGCGCGGCCGAGCTCGACGCGGGTGAGCGCCTGCAGCGTCGCGCGGGTGGCGTCGTCACGCGACTGGCACCCGGGGCGCTCGCCCAGGACTGGCCGGCCCTTGGCCACACCGTCCCGTTGCCTGGCAGCACGCGCGCCGTCGCGGGGGCAGTCGAGGTGGATGGCTACGCCGTCAACATCCACGACCTCGCCCGCGCGCTGGCCGGGCGCCTCGCCCAGCTCGGCGTCGAGGTCCGCGCGGGCTGCCGGGTGGTCCGGCTCGGCCCGTCCGACCCCGGCCCCGCCGACCCCGCCAGCCCGGCCAGCCCGGCCAGCCCGGCCAGCGCCGGCAGCCCCCCCCGCCCGGACGGCGGGGTGCGGCTCGAGCTGGCCGACGGTCGGGCGGTGCGCGCAGGACGCACCGTCATCACCGTGGGTGGGCGAGACCTTTACCAGCTACTCGGACCCGACTGGCCCGGCGCCGGTGCCGTGACCGCCATGCTCGGCCTGTCCCTGACCCTGCCCAACCCCGGGCTGCGGCGGGCGGTGAAGATCCACGCTGGTGAGCCGCTCGGCGTCATGAACGTGACGCTTTCCGCCGATGGGCAGCTCATCCACGTCAGCGCGGGGTTCGGCTACCTGGGTCTGGCACGCCAGGACGCCGCCGCGGCCGGCATCGCCGAGCTGCGCGACATCGTCCTGCGGGCAACCGTAGGCCTCTTTCCCACCCTGCGCCGCGCGGCCGGCGGACATGACGAGCACGGCGCCCATGGCATCCACCCCGAGGGCGTCGACGCCGTGCGGGAAATCCGGATCTGTGAGCGTCCGGCGACCCCGGACGGGCTACCCCTGGTCACTCCACTTCCCGGCCACGCCGGTCGGGTGGTGATCGCGACAGGAACCAACGCGGGCGGCACGGTTCAGGCGCCGGCGGTCGCGCTGCTGGCGGCTGACCTGCTGGAGGGCGCTTCCCGCTGCGCCGGGGTGGCCCTGCTCGGGGACCGGATCGGCCTACCACCGATACCGACGAAATCACCCTGCGCGACAGACTGACGACGTTACGTATCAGGCACTCCTGTCGCCCAGCGCATCCGCCGACGGTCGAGTTATCGTCAGGCGATGTGAGGATGCGCTCTGGCCGGTTGGCTCGCCGAAACCGCGCGAAGGGCCCGCACGGCGCCGCGGGACGCGAGCAGGTGGCGGGGCGCGGACAGGAGGCGACGCCGGTGACCGACGTGGACGTCAGCGTGGTCCGGTGGTCGCCGAGCCATATGCGCGCCCGGCTCGACGACGTCATCGGGGTGTACAAGGCAGCCTTCCTCGACTTCCACGAGGCCGACCCGGTCCGGGCCGCCCGGGACCGGGCCCACCACGCCCGCCGGCATTTCGACCGGCCCGACCTGCTCGCCGTCGCCGCCGTCACCGGGGACGACACCCTTGTCGGCATCACCTATGCCCTGCCCGGGCGGCCCGGCCAGTGGTGGCATGACGTGGTCGTCGACGCGCTCACGGCCATCTCGCCGCCGTCCGCCCAGCACTGGCTGGACGACTGTCTGGAGGTCGTCGAGCTGCACGTGCTGCCCGCCTACCAGGGCCGCTCCCTTGGCCGTCGGCTCCTGCGCGAGCTGCTGCACGAGACGCCTTACCGCACCGCGGCCCTGTCCGCCCTCGAACCGCGCGGCAGCCGTGCCCGCCGGCTGTACGAGAGCGAGGGCTTCGTCCCGCTGCTGAGCGACTTCCGTTTCCCCGGCACCATGATCCCGTATGCCGTCCTCGGCAAGGAACTGCCGGGCCCCGTGCCGCAGGACACCTCCGGTGACGAGCACGCCCCGGGAACCGGCCAGCCGACGCCCGTGCGCTGATGTCCGCGCGCCCGGTGTCCACGGCGGCATGGGCGAGTCGGCCGCAGGGACGGGACAGGCCGGGCAAACCCCCCGTCCGTCGCGTGCCGACGGGGTCGTGGCCGTCCCGGCCGTGGCAGTCTGACGAGCCGCCGCGCCGCCGCGTTCCCGGCTGGGTCTGGCTGCCGGCGGGGGCCACGGTCGCCACGCAGATCGCCTACCCGCTGGTCGGGCAGCGAGCCCTCGGCGCGGTCACAGTCGCCGTTGTGGTGCTGTTCTTCCTCACCTCCATCGCACACGCCACGACCACCCGTGGCCCACGCTGGGCGAGCGGCTACCTGGTCGTGACCGTGGGCGGCGGCCTGGCCGCCGAGACCCTCGGCGTCCACACCGGCGTGCCGTTCGGCGAGTACAGCTACGGCACCTCGCTCGGGCCGCGGGTCTTCGGCGTCGCCGCGGTCGTTCCGCTGGCCTGGGCGATGATGGCCTATCCCGCCTATGTCCTGGTCCGCCGCCACCAGCGGATCCCCAACCGGGCCGCGTTCCTCGGCGGGTTGATCCTCGCCACCTGGGACCTGTTCCTCGACCCGCAGATGGTCAAGGCCGGCCACTGGGCCTGGCGGCCCGGCGGCGGGCCGGCGATCAACGGCATTCCCGTCTCGAACTTCCTGGGCTGGCTGCTGGTGGGCACGGTGATGACCGGCGCGCTGATCGCCCTGCCCGATCCTGGCCGCTGTGCCCGGCGGGATGACCGTATCCCCTTGGCCCTGTTGCTCTGGACCTATCTGTCGTCGGTGCTGGCGCACCTCGTCTTCTTCGCCCGTCCAGGCGTCGCGGCGGTCGGCGGCCCCGCGATGGGCGCGGCTCTCCTGCTCTCGTCGCGCCGCTGGAACCGCGATGTTCCCGGCGGCGCCGACGCGCCCTCGCCGCACGACCGGCAGGATCCGTAGTGCGCTGGGCGGCAGCCAGCTCGACCATCGTCCGGTCCGCCGCGGTCGCCTCGGTGGGCATCGCCGTGCACACGGCGCTCAACGCCCGACTGCTGCGGGTCGCCCCGCCTGCCTCGACGATCACCGAGCTCGTCTCGGTGATCCTTCCGGTCCGGGACGAGGCGGCGCGGCTGGGCCCCTGCCTCGATGCCCTGCTCGCCGTCACCCACCTGCCCCGCCTGGAGATCATCGCCTACGACGACGAGTCCACCGACGGAACCGACCGTCTGCTCGCCGCCTGGGCCCGCGACGACCCGCGGGTCACCGTCGTGCGCGGCGGACCACCGCCATCGGGCTGGCTCGGCAAGCCCCACGCCTGCGCCCAGGCCGCCGCCGTCGCCGCCGGAAGCGTGCTCGTCTTCCTCGACGCCGACGTGACCCTCGCCCCGCAGGGAATCGCCCGGGCCATCCTGCTGCTGCGCGCCAGCGGCCTCGACCTGATCTCGCCGTATCCGCGCCAGGAAGCGTCGGGCCTCGCCGAACGGCTCATCCAGCCGTTGTTGTCCTGGCTCTGGCTCGCCCTGCTTCCGCTGCGCCTCGCCGAACGCAGCCCACGCCCGTCCCTGTCGGCCGCCGGCGGGCAGTTTCTGTGTGTCGACGCGGCCGCCTATCGCCGGGCCGGGGGGCACGCCGCCGTCCACGACCAGATCATCGAGGACGTCGCTCTGCTACGCGCGGTCAAGCGCGCCGGCGGCCGAGGCGTCGTCGTCGATGGCACCGACCTGGCCTCGAACCGGATGTACGACGGCTGGCCGTCGCTGCGCGACGGCTACGCCAAGTCACTTGCCGCCGCCGGCGGCAGCCCCGCGGCCAGCGCTGCCCAGATCGGCCTGCTGAGCTGGTTGTACGTGCTGCCCGCGATCGCCGCCCTGCGCGGGCGCCCCGCCGCGGTCGTCGGCTGCCTCGCGGGCGTCGCCAGCCGGACGATCGCCGCGCACCGCACCAGCGGCCGTCGCTGGCCCGACCCGCTCACCCATCCCGCCTCGATCAGCCTGCTCGGCTATCTCACCGCGCTGTCCTGGTGGCGCCGCCGCAGCGGCCGGGCCACCTGGAAAGGCCGCCGCGTCACCTTTCCTTCGCCAGCGGGCGGGGTGGACCGCGGCGCACCGACGGTCCGCGGGCACGACGCGGCGGGGTCGTAGAGTCGGCGGCATGGCCCGCGTGGTGGTGATCGGTGCCGGCGTGGGTGGGCTGGCGGCGGCGGCCCGGCTCGCCGCCCTCGGCCACGATGTCACCGTCTGCGAGCAGTCCACGACGACCGGCGGGAAGCTCGGCTGGTATGAGCGGGACGGGTACGGCTTCGACACCGGCCCGTCCCTGCTCACCCTGCCACAGGTGTTCGAGGACCTGTTCACCGCGACCGGCGGCCCATCCGGCTCAATCGGCGCACTGCGCCGATTGGACCCGATCGCCTCCTACCGGTTCGCCGACGGCACCACACTCGCCGCACACGCCGACGACCAGGCGTTCATCGCCGAGCTCGATGCCCGGCTCGGGGCGCCGGCCGGGGCGGACTGGCAACGTCTGGCGAGCAGGGCGGCCAGGGTGTTCGAGGCGGCGGAGCGGCCCATCCTGGCAAGCCCCGTACGGGCCGCCAGTCTTGCCCGGCTGGCCTGGGCGGCTCCTGGCGACATCCCGGCGATAGCCCCGGGGCGCAGCCTGCGGGCGCTCGGCCATGCGACGGTCCGGGACCCGCGCCTGCGGCAGATGATCGACCGGTACGCCACCTACTCCGGCTCGGACCCGCGGCGGGCGCCGGCGGCGTTGGTGTCGGTCGTGCACGCCGAGCGCCACTTCGGCGGCTGGTACCTGCCGGGCGGGCTGCGCCGGCTCGGGGCGGCGATCGAGGCGCGGGCGCGGCGGTGCGGCTCCCGGATCCTGCTCGGCACCCGGGTGCGTTCGGTGACCTGCACCCCGGGCGGCCGCGTCGACGGGGTTCGGCTGGCGGACGGGATCCGGCTGCCAGCCGACGTCGTCGTCGCGAACGTCGACGCCGCGGCGCTCTACGGCAGGATGCTCCCCGAAGGCCTCGGCCGCGCCGGCCGGCGCCGGGCGGCGCGGGAGCCCCGGTCGATGTCCGGGTTCGTGCTGCTACTCGCCCTGTCCCAGCTGCCGCCCCCCGGCCCCCGGTTCGCGCGGACGCCGCGGTTCCCGCGAACACCGCACTTCCCGCCGACACCGCAACTCCCGCCAACACCGCAGCTCCCGCCAACACCGCAACTCCCGCCGACACCAGAGTTCCCGCCGACACCGGGCCTATCGAGAACACCGGGCCTCACGCAGCACACGGTGACGTTCCCCGCGGACTACGACGACGAGTTCGACGCGATCTTCTCCGGGCGTCTCGCCGCCGACCCGGCGATCTACATCAGTGCCCCACCCGACCCGGCCTGCGCTCCCCCGGACGGCGAGGCCTGGTTCGTCCTGGTCAACGCCCCACCCCACCGGCCCCGGACAGACGGGCCGGCAGCGACAGCGCGGTGGCGAGACGGGCATCAGATGGGCGGCCTCGGGGCGGACCACGCCACGCCACACCATCGGGGCCCGCGGGTCGGCCCACGGGCCGCGCCGGGACTGGACTGGGACCGGCCGGGACTCGCCGACGGGTACGCCCGGCACGTGCTGGATCTGCTTGCCGCCCGCGGATTCGACGTGCGGGGACGGCTGCGCTGGTACGAGACGATCACCCCGGCCGATCTGGAGCGGCGCACCGGGGCTGTCGGCGGGTCGATCTACGGCCCGGCGTCGCACGGCGCGCGTTCGGCGTTTCTCCGACCTCCGAACGCCACCAGCGTGCCCGGTCTGTTCCACGTCGGCGGCTCGGCGCATCCCGGCGGTGGGCTACCGCTCGTGGTGCTGTCCGCGGCGATCGTCGCCGACCTCGTCGGCCCCGCCTGAGGATCCCCGCGGGCCGACGAGACCCGGATCTCGAGCCTCCGGCCACCCGCCGCACCCGCACCCGCACCCGCACGGTCCGAACCAGGTGTCCGGACCGTGCGGGTCAGGGCCGTCGGAACTACAGGCCGGCGCGCACCAGGGCGACGGAGATGACGTTGGACACGTAGCGACCGCCCTTGGTGTCCTTGGGCGCGGTCAGCCGCGGGCCGTCGGCGGCCAGGGACTTGCCGTCCTCGGTGACCGCCAGCAGGCTCTCCGTGTTCGCGTAGCCGGGGTCGATCTCGGGCCAGGACACGACCGACTCGTAGTTGTCACTGGCGTGGACGACCACCGCGTAGCGCAGCGAGTCGTTCTTCACGTCGGCGCGGAACGACGGCTTCGCCGCCTGCAGGACGTCGTAGAGCAGCGGGCCCGTGTAGGTGTGGGTCTGCTTGCCGGCGCCGCTCTGGAAGGTGACGGTCTGGGTGTGCTGCGGGTACCTGGTGGCGAGGGCCCTGACATCGAGCAGGACCGGATGCGCGATGCGCCCGAGCAGCAGCACCTTGCCGGTCGGGATCTTGCCGGACTTGGCCAGGGCAGCCGCGTCCGTTCCCGAGGACGCGGGTACCGGGGTGGGCACGGCGGCCTGCGCGCGCCAGGTGGGCAGCAGGCTGAGGGTGACAGCGGCGGCAAGCGCGAGAATCGCGACGGCCAGCCGCGGCAGCGACATTCTGCGGACGATCTGCGACAGCATCTTTTCAGCAAATCCTTCATGGCGGCGTGGGCAGCTCGGCGCCGAGCGCCTGGCCACGGCCATGGGCGCTCGACGAAACGAGGGTACGGCCGGATCGTAGCAATACATCCGCAAATTCGGCAGTGGACCAGAAAAATATCCGTAGATACGGATCCAAGAATCCGCGACCCGGGGTGACGGAGCCAAACGCTCAGTACACAAATCAAGATCGCCCAGATGAAGTCGCGGGCACACTTCGGGTAACCGTCGAACGACGGTCGGAGAAGGAATGTCCGGCGCGGGAACCCACGCCCGCACGGGTGCTTGCCGGTGCCGATCTCCGCGGCGGCTGCCTGGGTCGGCCGCGCCTATCGCTCGGCCGGACCCGCGGCGGACGTGTCCGGGGACGGCTCGATCGCGGGCGACTCGCCTGGGGACGGCACGCTCGGTGGCGGTGAACCGACGAGGGTCCGACGAACTGTGCTGCCGAGCTGCCCGCAGCCGACCGCGCACACCGCGACCGTCCCGGCGGCGGCGATGACGGCGGCGACGCTCGCGAGCCCGGGCAGGAGACCAGCGCCCACGACGCCGACCCCGGTCAGGATCATCCGGGTGGGGCGCTCCCCCACCGTCACGACACCGATCTCGCCGAACCCGGCGCCGGCGGCCCGTGCCCGGGTGTACTCCAGCAGCCCGAGCAGGCACCCAGCCGCGACCAGCAGCCCTCCGGGAGCGCCCAGACACCACAACGCCACCAGGCACAGCACGTCACCGCATCGGTCTGCGACCGAGTCCAGCACATACCCCCAGGCGGTGGCGCGGTTGGTCAGCACCGCCACCGCCCCGTCGACGCTGTCCGCCACCCCGCCGAGGGCCAGCGCGGCCAGACCCAGCAGCGGCCAGCGTCCGCCCGCGGCGGCGGCGGGCACCACCAGGGCGGTGAGCAGGACGCCCGCCACGGTCACCGCCGACGGCGACACCCGCCGGGCCGCCAGCGGACGCGCGACCCGGTACACGAGGGTGAGGAACGCCCGGACCAGCCACAGCCCCGAGCGGGGGTCGTACCCGCCGTGCAGCCGCGACCAGCGGGCCAGGTAGCTGTCCCGGTCCGGGATGAGCATCGACACGCCCCCATCGTGCCGGGAACCGGGCCGGAACACGCCTGGGCAACGCACCCACCGGGCGTACGGCACCGGTCAGGACGGCCAAGGCGCACCGAGCCGGCGGATCCACCCCTATGGCGGGCAGACCGCGGGGGAAATCCGAGCAGACCGTGGGGAGACCGCCGGGTGCGGGCTCCCCCGGGACGGATCAGCCGCCGGGACAGAGCCGCTGCGCTACCGGACAGGGCCACAGCCGGAACGTAGAGTCGCCGAGAGGCGGAGAGGTGACGTGAGCGAGCAGGTAAGCGGTGTGGTCGAGAGGATCGAGGACCTCGACGCGGCGGCGGTCTTCGCGTCCCACCGGGATCAGGTGATCCTCGCCGTACGCATCACCCCGGTGTTCAACACGCTCGATCTGGGGCTGGTCGCCGACGTGATCGACGCTGCCAACCGAGCCGGATTCGCGCTGGTGCGGGAGCGCTCGTTCCGCGACGAGTGGTTGCTATGCGTGTTCGACGCCTACGACACGACCCCGCCGGCATCGCCACCGGCCCCGCCGGCGCCCGTCCCCGCCGCATCATCCTGACGGCCGACGGCCGACGGCAGCCGAGACGCCGGCACCGAAGCCGACCGTCGCCCACGCCCGCCGCGTCGCGCTGACCGCGTGGGGCTACCGGACGGCCTGGAAGATCTCCCGGGTGGCGCTGGAGCGGTTGAGGGTGATGAAGTGCAGGCCAGGCGCCCCACCGTCGAGCAGGCGGCGGGACAGGTCGGTCGCCACCTCGATCCCGACCGCGCGCACCGCGGCCGGGTCGTCCGCGACCGCGTGCAACCGGGCGACGAGGTCGGCCGGGAGGCCGGCGCCGGACAGCTTCGCCATCCGGACGACCTGCGACACGTTCGTGACCGGCATGATCCCCGGGATGATCGGCTTGGAGCAGCCGAGCGCCCGGACCCGGTCGACCAGACGGAAATAGTCGTCGGCGCCGAAGAAGAACTGGGTGATGGCGTAGTCGGCGCCCGCGTCGAACTTGCCGACCAGGTAGCGGGCGTCGGCGTCCAGGTCCGGCGAGCGGGGGTGCTTGTCCGGGAAGGCCGCGACCCCGACGCAGAAGTCCCCGACCGAACGGACCAGGCGCACCAACTCGTCGGCGTGCTCCAGTCCCTGCGGATGCGCCGTCCAGACTCCCTGCGGGTCGCCCGGCGGGTCGCCACGCAGCGCCACCACGTTGCGCACCCCGGCGCCGGCATAGTTGCCGATCACCTGGCGGAGCTCGGCGATCGAGTGGTTGACGGCGGTGAGATGAGCGATCGGGGTGAGGGTGGTCTCACTCGCGATCCGCTCGGTCACCCGGATCGTGCCCTCGCGGGTGGAGCCGCCAGCACCGTAGGTCACCGACACGAACGAGGGACGCAGCGCCTCGATCTGCCGCAGCGCCGTCCACAGGTGGCGCTCACCGTCGGCGGTCCGGGGCGGGAAGAACTCGAACGAGAAGGACGGCTCGCCACTCGCGAGGAACTCGGCCATCGTCGTCGGTCTCGCGCTCACACTCCGAACCGCCGTCATGGCAAGAGGGTAACCCGGTAAGGACCACAGTCGGCGACACCCCCCGGATTTCCGCGCCATCGCAGGGACCCAGGCCGAGCCGTCAGATCGGCAGTGGGCCGAGCGGCGCGGTGATCCCGAGCTGGACCTGACCGGAGACGGTGCGGGCGACCACCCGTCGCTCGGCCCCGGGCACCGAGGCGAGATCCAGCTGGACGCCACGCGGATCGCCGGCCTCCACCGACACGTCGTACTCCGCGTCCGGCAGCATCACCGTCACCAGCCCGGACTCGCTCTGGGCATGCACACCGGCCGGCGGGCAGGCGAAGTGCAGACTCACGTCGCCGTTCTGGCTGCGGGCGGCCACTGACGCGGCGGCGGTCCCTGACGCGGCGGTCGGTACCGCGGCTGGTACGGACGTCGCCGCCGCGACGGGCCCCGCCGCGTCGGGCCCCGTCGCGGACAGGGCGCCAAGTTCCCGGCCGGCGATCGTGCCGTCCCGGGTGACCAGTGAGAGCTCCCCGGCGGCACCCCACAGGGTGATCTCGCCGGTGAGGACCTCGGCGCGCACCCGGGTGCCGACTGGCACCGCAAGCCTGACCCGCACCTCGCTGTACCGGCCGTCGATGCGAAGCAACGAACCCAAGGTCGTCACCCTAGGTGACGACCTGCCAGGTCGGCGGCGGACGGTGAGCTCGACGCGGACGTCGCCGCGGTCGCGGTCGGCCACCTCAACCCGACCAACAGCAACCCTCACCTCGATTGCGTCGATACCGTCAACGGTGTGGACGAGTTCGGCAGGCGGCAGCCGCAACAGGGACAGACCGCCCAGCGCGGCGGCCAGCAGTACGACGGCGATCACCACGACGAGGGTGTCGAGCACGGGCACACCGCACGGTACCCCGGGTGTCGATGACGGATGTCCGCCCGCGCGTGTCCGCCGTACTGCGCCGGTTCGCGGGCGACCGGACCCTGGCCCTGCTCGGCATCGACCCAGGCCTCGCCCCCTTCCTCGAGGTCGCCGAACAGGTGCTGCTCGGGGGCGGCAAGCTGCTGCGCCCAGCGTTCTGCTACTGGGGCTGGCGCGGCACGGGGCGGCCCGACTGCCCCGAGATTGTGACGGCCGCCGCCTCCCTGGAGGTGCTACATGCCTGCGCACTGGTGCACGACGATCTGATGGACGGTTCGAGCCTGCGCCGGGGACAGGCCAGCGCCCACCGTCAGCTCGCGGCGCTGCATCGCACCCGCGCACTGCCGGGGGGCCGGGCACTGCCCGGAGACGACGAGCGGTTCGGGCAGTCGGCCGCGATCCTGCTCGGCGACCTCTTCCTGTGCTGGGCGGATGACCTGCTGATGGCCAGCGGCCTGGACCCGGCGGCGTACACCCGGGCCTGGCCGACCTACTCGACGATGCGCGCGGAGCTCGTCGCTGGTCAGTACCTCGACCTCGCCAGCCATCCGCTGGACGTCGGCGATGAGGCGGCGACAGCGCCGGCTTCAGGGACAGCGCCGACTTCAGGGACAGCGCCGACTTCAGGGACAGCGCCGGCTTCGGAGACGGCATCGGTACGGATCGCCCGGATCGCGCGTTACAAGACCGCCGGCTACACGGTGATCCGCCCCCTGCAGCTCGGCGCGCTGCTCGCCGGTGCGCCGCCGGAGCTGCTGGCGGCCTATGCGGCCTTCGGCGGGCCGCTCGGGGAGGCCTTCCAGCTGCGGGACGACATCCTCGACCTGTTCGGCGACCCGGCGGTGACCGGTAAACCCGCCGGGGAGGACCTGCGCAATGGCCGGCCTAACGCCCTGGTCGACCTCGCCGTGCGCCACGCTGGCGGGCAGGATGCGGCCGGGCTGCGCACCGTGCTCGACCAGCGGGACGGGCCGGTGGCGCTCGAGTCGGCCCGGGCATTCGTCACGGCCAGTGGTGCACTCGAGCTGGCCGAGGAACGGATCACGGCCCGAGCCGCCGAGGCGCTGGCCGCGCTGCACGGCGCCGGGCTGGACGCCGCGACCGTGGCCGCGCTCACCCAGCTCGCGAACGCGGCCACCCGCCGAGCACAGTGAGCGCGGCACCGCGAGCGGGCGGACAGCAGACTGACCCTGCGAATCCGGCGGCACGCCGCGGCGGACACAGGCGCAAGCCCGACCTCACCGGCGGGCGGAAGGCGGGCTGATGCACACGGTGCAGGGGCCGACGGACCACGTCGTCATCGTCGGTGCGGGTCTGGGCGGCCTGTCCGCCGCGCTGCGGCTGGCCGGCGCCGGACGGCAGGTGACCGTGCTCGAGCGGGCCGCGGTCCCCGGCGGCCGGGCCGGGCAGCTCACCCTGGGCGGCTACCGGTTCGACACCGGCCCAACCGTGCTGACCATGCCCGAGCTGCTCGCCGACGCGCTGGACTGTGTGGGCGAGAACCTGGACGACTGGCTGACCCTCACCCGGCTGGACCCGATGTACCGGGCTTTCTTCGCCGACGGTTCGTCGCTGGACGTGCGGGCCGACCCAGCCGACACCGCGGCCGCGATCCGGCAGCTGTGCGGGCCGGCGGAGGCGGCGGGCTTCGAGCGGTTCGTCCGGCTGGTCACCGCGATGTTCCGGGTACAGTTCGCCCATTTCATCGACGCGCAGGTCGACTCGCCGCTGACGCTCGCCCGTCCGGCCCTGGCCCGCCTTGCCGCGCTCGGTGGTTTCCGCCGGCTCTCCGGCGTCGTCGGCCGGCACCTGCGCGACGATCGGACGCGGCGGCTGTTCTCCTTCCAGGCGATGTACGCCGGCCTCGCCCCGCACGACGCGTTGGCGCTCTACGCCGTCATCTCCTACATGGACTGCGTCGCGGGGGTGTACCACCCGGACGGGGGGATGCACACGGTCGCCGAGGCGCTCGCCGGGGCCGCGGCGAAACACGGTGTCACCCTGCGCTACGACACGACGGTCACCCGGGTGGAGCTGCGCGGCGAACGGGCCGTGGCGGTACACACCGCGGCCGGCGAGCGGATTCCCGCCGACGCGGTGGTACTCAACCCGGACCTGCCGATCGCCTACGCCGACCTGCTGCCGTCCGCTGCCGCGCCCGGCCGGCTGCGGCGGCTGCGCTATTCCCCGTCCTGCTGTCTGCTGCTCGCGGGCGCCCGTGCGGACTACCCGCACACCGCCCACCACACCATCCACTTCGGCCAGGCCTGGCGGCGGACCTTCCAGGAGATCATCGACCGGGGGGAGCTGATGAGTGACCCGTCGTTCCTGGTCAGCACGCCCTCGCGCAGCGACCCGACCTTGGCGCCCACCGGCGGGCACGCCTACTACGTGCTGTTTCCCACCCCTAACCTCACCGCCGGGCTGGACTGGTCGGTGCTCGGCCCCCGCTACCGGGACGAGATCGTCGCCACCTGCGAACGGCGGGGCTATCCCGGCCTCGGCGCGGCGATCGAGGTGGAGCAGGTGACCACCCCGGCGGACTGGCGGGCCCGTGGCATGGCGGCGGGCGCACCGTTCGCCGCCGCCCACACGCTCACCCAGACCGGCCCGTTCCGCCCTGGCAACCTCGCCCCGGGTCTGGCCAATGTGGTGTTCACCGGCAGCGGCACCCGCCCCGGAGTCGGGGTGCCGATGGTGCTCGTCTCCGGCCGGCTGGCCGCCGAGCGGATCCTCGGCCCCGATCCGGGCTACCGCTCCCGCGCGCTGCGCTGAGCGTCGGCCCGGATCGGCCGGCTCGGCACGCGTTGTTCCTGAACAGGGGCTTAGAACACCCTTGGAACCGGACCGTGCCGACTCCCTTGGTCCCCGGATTCGCGACGGGGCTGAAAGAATACCGGCATGGACGAAGGGCGTAGCCCGGCCGGCCTCGCGGCGCCGGACACCACCACGGACGCGGCGCTGCTCGAACGCGCCCTGTTCGAGATCAAGAAAGTGATCGTCGGACAGGACCGAATGGTCGAGCGCATGCTCGTCGCGCTGCTCGCCCGGGGGCACTGTCTGCTCGAGGGCGTGCCCGGCGTGGCGAAGACGCTGGCCGTGCAGACCCTGGCGACGGTCGTGGGCGGCTCATTCGTCCGCATCCAGTTCACCAACGACCTCGTCCCGTCCGACATCGTCGGCGCGCGGATCTACCGGGCCACGAGCGAGGCGTTCGACGTCGAGCTCGGCCCGGTGTTCGCGAACTTCGTGCTCGCCGACGAGATCAACCGGGCGCCCGCCAAGGTGCAGTCGGCGCTACTGGAGATCATGTCGGAGAAGCAGGTCTCGCTCGGCGGGGCCACCCACCCGCTGCCGAAGCCATTCCTGGTGCTGGCCACCCAGAACCCGATCGAGTCCGAAGGCGTCTACCCGCTGCCCGAGGCCCAGCGCGACCGGTTCCTGATGAAGGTCACCGTGCCGTACCCGAGCCCGGCCGAGGAGCTGGAGATCGTGCGGCGGATGGGCGTGCGCCCGCCGGTGCCCGAGCAGGTGCTGGACCCGGCGAAGCTCCTGCGGCTGCAGGAGCGGGCGGACAATGTCTTCGTGCACCACGCCATCCTCGAGTTCGCCGTGAACCTCGTGCTCGCCACCCGCGCGCCGGAACAGGCCGGCCTGCCGGAGCTGCGCGGCCATCTCGCCTACGGCGCCTCCCCCCGGGCCTCCCTGGGCCTGATCGCCGCCGCCCGGGCGCTCGGCCTGCTCCGCGGACGGGACTACGTGGTCCCGGACGACGTCGTCGCCGTCGCCCTGGATGTGCTGCCGCACCGCCTGGTGCTGTCCTATGAGGCACTCGCCGAGGGGCTCTCCGCCGACGCCATCGCGGCGCGCATCCTCGAGTCCGTTGCCCCGCCACAGGTCGCGCCCCGCCAACAGGCCCTCTACCAGCCCGGCCCGGTCGGCCCGACCGGGCCGCACACCGGTGTCTGGGGTACCAATCCCCGCTCGGGCTTCCCGGAATACCTCGCATGAGCCCGGACACCGCCGCGGCCGGCACCGCTGCGGCCGGCACCGACCCGGCGGTCGAGCGCACCCTGCGCCGGCTCGAGCTCACCGTGCTGCGCCGGCTGGACGGCATGCTGCTCGGCGATCACCTTGGCCTGCTGCCCGGCCACGGCACCGAGAAGGCGGAAAGCCGCGAGTACACCGTCGGCGACGACGTGCGCCGGATGGACTGGGCGGTCACCGCCCGCACCACCGTCCCGCACGTCCACGACCTCATCGCCGACCGTGAACTGGAGACCTGGGCTCTGGTCGACCTCACCGCGAGCAGCGAGTTCGGCAGCGGTGAACTGGACAAGCGCGACCTGGCGATCGCCGCGACCGCTGCCATCGGTTTTCTCACCGCTCGCACCGGCAACCGGATGGGCGCGATCGCGCTCACCCAGGCCGGGATGAGAACCTACCCCGCGCGCCCGGGCCGGGCCGGCCTGCGAGCGTTGCTGCACGCCCTGCTCACCACTCCCCGCAGCGCCCACGATCGGCCGCCGCGGCGCCCGGAGCCCGCCGCGGCCACCGATCTCGCTACCGCCGTGGCGGCCCTGATGCGCCCACCGCGGCGCCGCGGCCTCGCGGTGGTCATCTCCGACTTCCAGTCCACCGACCTCGGCTGGGAACGCCCCCTGCGGGCGCTGGGCGCCCGCCACCAGCTGCTCGCCGTCGAGGTGCTCGACCCGCTGGAGCTCGCGCTGCCGGCCGTCGGTCTGCTGCCCGTCGTCGACGCGGAGACCGGCGCGCTGCTGGAGGTGCCAACCTCCTCGCGACGTCTGCGGGAACGCTACGCGGCGGCCGCCGCGGCGCACCGTGGCGAGGTCGCGCACACCCTGCGCCGGGTCGGCGCCGGCCATCTCGTGCTGCGCACCGACTCCGACTGGCTGGTCGACATAGCCCGCTTCGCCGCGGCGAACCGCCGAGGCCGCGGCGCCGCCCGCCGTCCCCCGCTGGCCACGACGGGCCGCCGGTGAGTTTTCTCGCCGGCCACTGGCTGTGGCTCTACCTTCTGCTCGCGGCGCTGATCGCCGCGTACATCGCGGTGTCCCTGCGCCGCCGGGTCTACGCCGCCCGGCTGTCGTCGACGTCCGTGCTCGCCTCGGTCCTGCCGCGCCGGCCCGCCTGGTGGCGCCGGCACGTGCCCGCCGCCCTGCTGTTGTTCACCCTGGCCGGGCTGGTGTTCTCACTGGCTCGTCCGGCCCGCGCCGAACGGGTCCCCCGGGAACGCGCGACGATCATGTTGGCGATCGACGTGTCCAACTCGATGGCGGCCACCGACATCACGCCCACCCGGCTGGAGGCGGCCAAGCAGGGCGCCGAGGCCTTCGTCGACCAGCTCCCGCCGCGGATCAACCTGGGCCTGGTCTCCTTCGCGGGCAGCGCCGCCGTGCTGGTGCCGGCCTCCACCGACCGGGAGTCGGTCCGCGCGGGCATCCGCGGGCTGCAACTGGGCCCCGCCACCGCGATCGGCGAGGGCATCTTCGCCTGCCTGCAGGGCATCACCACCGCGGGCAAGCGGCTGTCCGAAGGCGGGCAGAGCGCCCCACCCGCCGCGATCGTGCTGCTCTCCGATGGCGAGACCACCCGCGGCCGGCCGAACTCCCAGGCCATCGACGCGGCCCGACAGGCCCACGTGCCAGTGGACACCATCGCCTACGGCACCGCCGGCGGCACGTTGGACGTCGGCGGCCAGGAGGTGCCCGTCCCGGTCAACGAGGAGGCGCTGCACGACATCGCCGACCAGACCGCCGGCTCCTACCACCGGGCCGCCAGCGGCGACGAGCTGCGCTCGGTCTACCGGGGGCTCGGCAGCTCCATCGGCTACCGAACCGAGTACCGGGAGATCACCACCTGGTTCCTGGGCCTGTCTCTGGCCCTGGGTTTCGCCGCCGCGGCCGCCTCGCTCGCCTTCACCTCCCGGCTGCCGTGAGCACTCGCCCATCGGCGACGGCCCAGCACGGTCGCCGGTCGTGAGGGAACTCGACGCCGCCGGCATCACCGAACCGTGTCTGCGGGCGTCCTACGTCCGGGCCCGGGAGCTGCACGCCGCGAACGGCCGCACCTACTTCCTCGCGACGCTGCTGCTCCCCCCGTGGAAACGTCCGCACGTGAACGCCCTGTACGGCTTCGCCCGGTACGCCGACGACCTCGTCGACGACCTCGACGCGCGGCTCAGCGACTCCGAGCGGGCCGCGGCGTTACGGGCCTGGGCCGAGCGCTTCCTCACCGCGCTGCGGACCGGCACGCCAGCCGACGACAGCCAGCCCCCCACCGGCGAGGTGTCGGTGCTTCCCGCGACGATCCACACTATCCGTCGGTTCGCGCTCGACCCGGAGCACTTCGCGTCGTTCCTCGCGTCCATGGCGATGGACCTGACCGTCACCGAGTACGCGACCTGGCAGGATCTGCTCGGCTACATGCACGGTTCGGCCGCCGTCATCGGCCTGCAGATGGTGCCGCTGCTCGAACCGATCGACGACAGCGCGCTGCCCTACGCCCGTGACCTCGGCCTCGCGTTCCAGCTGGCGAACTTCATCCGCGACGTCGGCGAGGACCTGCGCCGCGGCCGGGTGTACCTGCCGGCGGAGTCCTTGGACCTGTTCGGCGTCACCCGCGAGCGTCTGGCCGCCGGCGTCGTGGACGGCCCGGTGCGGCGCCTGCTCGCCTTCGAGATCAGCCGCGCCCGGGAGCTGTTCCGCTGCGCGGAGCCCGGCATCCGGCTGCTGCACCCGACCTCACGCGACTGCGTCCGCACCGCGTTCGTGCTTTACCGCGCCATCCTCGACGAGGTGGAACGGGCCGACTACCAGGTGCTGGACCGACGCGTCTCGGTCGCGACCCGCCGCCGGCTGGCGGTGGCCGGGCCGGCGCTCCTGCGGGCCCGCCAGGCCCGCCGCCGCGACCATGCCACCACCGACGCCCGTGCCGTCAGCGGCGGCCGGGCCGGCGCTCAGAGGAGCTCGCGCCCACCCAGGTAGGGGCGCAGCACCTCGGGCACCCGCAGCCGCGCGTCGGCGGTCTGGTGGTTCTCCAGCAACGCCGCGAGCAGCCGCGGGGTGGCCACCGCGGTGTTGTTCAGCGTGTGGGCGAAGTGGATGGTGCCGTCCGGGTCGCGGTAGCGCAGGTTCGCCCGGCGGGCCTGCCAGTCATGCAGCGTCGAGCAGCTGTGCGTCTCGCGGTAGCGGCCCAGCGACGGGAACCAGGTGTTGATGTCGTTCATCCGGAACTTGCCGACGCCCATGTCGCCGGTGGCGCATTCGACCACCTCGTAGCTCAGGCCGAGGTCGGTCAGGATGCGCTCGGCGGTGGCCAGCAGCTCCGCGTGCCAGCGGGCCGACTCGGCCTCGTCGGCGGCGCACAGCACGAACTGCTCGACCTTCTCGAACTGGTGCACCCGCAGCAGGCCACGCACGTCCCGGCTGGCGCTGCCGATCTCCCGGCGGAAGCTCGGCGCGATCCCGGCGTAGCGCAGCGGCAGCCGGGCCGCGTCGAGGATCTCGCCCGCGTGCAGGCCGACGAGGGCGACTTCCGCCGTACCGGCGAGGAACAGATCGTCCGCGGGGATCTCGTAGATCTCCTCGCGGCCCTTCGGCAGCATCCCGGTTCCGACCAGCGGCTCCTCGCGGACCAGCGCCGGCACCGCGATCGGGGTGAACTCCCGCCCCCGCAACAGGTCCAGTGCGTAGGAGTGCACCGCCCGCTCGAGCAGCACCAGGTCACCGACGAGGGCGTAGGCCCGCTCGCCGGCGACCCGGCGGGCGCGGGCGAACTCGGCCCAGCCACGCCGCTCGGCGAGCTCGACGTGGTCCAGTGGGGTGAAGTCGAACTGCGGCGGCGCGCCGACGGTGCGCAGCACCACGTTCGCCGACTCGTCCGGGCCGATCGGCGCCCCCGACCAGGGGATGTTCGGCACCTGCAGCATCAGCTCGGCGAGGCGGGCGCCGGTGCGCGCGAGGTGCTCGCGGTTCTGGGTGAGCTGGCGGTCGAACGCCTCCTGCTCGGCGCGCAGTTCCGCACGACGCGCCTCGTCGGCCTTCGCGAACTGCTTCGAGCGGCTGCGCCGCTGCGCCTGCGCCTGGTCGACCTCGAACTGGAGCTTGCGGTTCTCCTGGTCGAGCTGGAGCAGTTCGTCGACATCCAGGTCGACACCCTTGGCCACGACCGCGTCCCGGACGGCCTGCGGGTTGTCCCGGATGAATCGCTTGTCGAGCATGTGTCGCGTCAGCCCCTGAGTGGATCCGCACAGTGGCGGTGCCGCATCGCACCCCCCGGGCAACGCTATCAGTCGCCCGCTGGGCACAGCCGGCGCACAGGCGCCGCCGGCATGCTGATCCGGGGTGCCTCACCCTGGCCAACACGGAACAACAGTTACCGTGTGGAACGGTTGCGGTGCCGGTGCCCGACAGGGCGTGCGGGCGCGACGGTTGCGGACCGTCACGCCAGGAACCGCCACTCGAGAAGATGTCGAGGAGACGAGGAGGAGCGGCGACGGTGGCCACCAGTTCAAAGGATCGACGCCAGCGCGAGCTAGCCGAGGCCAGGGCCGCCCGGCAGGCCCAGCGGCGCCGGGACACTCAGCGCCGGCGCCAGCAGCGGCTGGCCATCGTGGCCGGCTTCGTCGTGGTCGTCGTCGCCGCGTCGGCGATCGCCGCGATCCTGCTCACCGGCCAGGACCACGACGACGACCAGAGCACCGCCACGGCGGACGCAGGTGCCACCGCGAGCGCTCCGGCGGCCGCGGCGGCCCCGGCGACCAGCAAGGTCGGCGCGTGCGTGTACACCTCCAACGGCGATTCCCCGGCCCGCAACGCCACCCTGCCGAAGGCCGCCGGCACCGTCGACACCTCCCCCGCCACCATGGTGATCAACACCAGTGCGGGCACGATGACCGCGACCCTGGATCCCGCCAAGGCTCCCTGCACGGTGCACGCGCTGCTTACCCTCGCCGACGCGAAGTACTTCGACGACACCGCCTGCCATCGGGAGACCGCCGGGCAGGCAGGCGGCATCTTCGTCCTGCAGTGCGGCGACCCGACCGGCTCCGGCTCCGGCAGCCCAGGCTACGGGTACGCGAACGAGAACACCTCCGGCGTCACCTACGACCGCGGGGTGCTCGCGATGGCGCACAGCTCCGAGCCGAACAGCAACGGCAGCCAGTTCTTCATCAACTACGCCAACCCGACGAAGGACGGCGCGGCGGCCCTGGCCGGCGGCTACACCGTCTTCGGCAGGATCACGCAGGGCCTGGACGTGCTGGACAAGCTCACCAGTCCCGGCGTCGAGGGCGGCGGGTCGGACGGCGCCCCGACCAGCAAGGCGAAGATCACCTCGATCACCGTCTCGCAGGGCGGCTGACGCCCTGGGCCGGCCCGGCTGACCTTCTCGTGGCACACCCCCGCGGGAAGGTCGGCCCGCGGGTAAGCCCTAGCCCTAGCCGGCCCAGCGGCGGATCGTGTCGATCCGGGCCTGGAGCTGGGCGGCGGTGGCCTGGCCGCTCGGCGGGCCCCCGCAGGAACGCCGCAGCTCGGCGTGGATCATCCCGTGCGGCTTGCCGGTGCGGTGGAAGTGCGCGCCGACCAACCGGTTGAGCTCCTTGCGCAGCTCACCGATGATCTCGTGCTTCGGCCTCGACGCCGCGGCCTCGTCGGCATCACCGGCCGCGTCGCCGGCGGTGCCGGTACGGGCGGCGGGCACAGTCGGCGGCTGCGGAGCGCCCTTCGCCGCCTCCTTGCGCGCGGCGGCCTGCTGGGCGGCCTGGCGCTGGCGCAGCAGGACGGCCACCTGATCGGGTTCCAGCAGGCCAGGCAGCCCGAGGAAGTCCTCCTCCTCGACCGAGCCGACCGCGGCCGGAGTGCCGAACTCGCCACCATCGAAGATCACTCGGTCCAGGTGGGCCGACGAGCCGAGCGCGGTGAACAGCGTGTCCGGCTGGTCGGGGGCGTCCCGGCGCCGGTTCGCCTCGCGCAGCGCCTCGTCGTCGAAGGCGTCCGGGTCGCGCGGGGACTTCTCCAGCGCGTGGTCGCGCTGGACCTCCATCTCCCCGGCGAGGGCCAGCAGGGACGGCACGCTCGGCAGGAACACCGACGCCGTCTCACCCCGCCCGCGACCCCGCACGAACCGCCCGACGGCCTGGGCGAAGAACAGCGGCGTCGACGCCGAGGTGGCGTATACCCCGACGGCGAGGCGCGGCACGTCGACGCCCTCGCTGACCATCCGCACTGCCACCATCCAGCGGTCGGCGGAACGCCGGAAGTTCTCGATCTTCGATGACGCCGTCGGGTCGTCGGAGAGGATGACCGTCGGCGAGGCTCCGGTGATCCGGGCCAGGATGCCCGCGTAGGCCCGGGCCGTCGCGTGATCGGTGGCGATGACCAGGCCACCGGCATCGGGCATGCCACCGGCGCGCACCTGGGACAGCCGGGTGTCGGCGGCGGCGAGAACGGCCGGCATCCAGTCGCCGCGCGGGTCGAGTGCCGTGCGCCAGGCGGCGGCGGTCTGCTCGCCGGTCAGCGGCTCACCGAGGCGGGCGGACAGCTCCGCGCCGGCGCTGGTCCGCCAGGACATCTCGCCCGAGTAGGCCAGGAACAGCACCGGGCGCACGACGCCGTCCCGCAGGGCGTCGGCGTACCCGTAGGACGAGTCCGCGACGCTGCGCAGCACGCCGTCGGTCCCGGGCAGATAGGTGACGAACGGGATGGGGTTGACGTCCGAGCGGAAGGGCGTCCCGGTCAGGGCGAGCCGGCGCGCGGCCGGGGCGAACGCCTCCCGGACCGCCTCCCCCCAGGACAGCGCGTCCCCGGCGTGGTGGACCTCGTCGAGGACGATGAGCGTGCGCCGCGCGCCGGTGCGGGCCCGGTGCAGCGCCGGATGGGCCGCGACCTGCGCGTAGGTCACCGCGACACCCGTGTAGTCGGACGAGGTCGCGCCGGCGGCGTTGCGGAAGTCCGGGTCGAGGTCGATGCCGACCTCGCTGGCGGCCGCCGCCCACTGCCGTTTGAGGTGCTCGGTGGGAGCGACGACGGTGATCCGACTGATCTCGCCGGACGCGAGCAGATCGGCGGCGATCTGCAGGGCGAAGGTCGTCTTGCCCGCGCCCGGGGTCGCCACGGCGAGGAAGTCCCGGGCACCCGACGCCGTGCGGGAACGGTAGATCTCCAGAGCCGCCCGCTGCCAGGCCCGCAGCGGCCGCGGGGGGGCGCCGGATCCGGGCGGTCGAGGTCGACGGTCGAGGGGTCCGGCTCTCACCCCCTCACTCTAGAAGGCCGGGCCCTCGCGGGCGAAGGCGACGCCCGGAGACAGCGAGGGCGGCGCCGTCGAGATGGCGATCGCGATGACGGCGATGACGATGGCCGACGCCCGGCCGCGGCGGGGGCGGCTGGGCCGGTGCGGTAGAACCTTTCTGGGAGGTGTCCTTCTCCCAAGAGATCTCCTTCTCCTGGAGACCCTCTTCCTGGAGATCCCCGCGCACTCCTCGGTGGATGCCCAGCCGCTGAGCCGGGTAGCCGGCCTCATCGGGTGCCAACCGGGGGAACGCGGACCATCCGCGGACCAAAGAGACCACATTTTTCCGCCACTGGTCCCGGACGGACCACGGACGGTATGACCGGCATATCTCACTGAGGGTTAAGCTCCAGGAGTCAACCGATTGACTTCGGAGGCCCCCATGCAGCTCACGACCGGTCCTTCGGCAGCGGCCCGGACCCCCGCGGCCGGCTCGTCCCCTGAGGACACCACGCGGCCTGGCCGCGGGCCGGTGACCCGCACGCCGAACGTCCGGTTGCGCCTGAGCCGGGAGGAGCGAGGCTGGTCGCAGGAGCGACTCGCCACCGAGATCCGCCGCTTCTCCGTGGTGCACGAAGGCCGCGAGGCCGGGGTGACCGGAAACATGATCTGTAAGTGGGAGAAGGGGGACAAGAAACCCAGCCTCCGCTATCAGCGACTGCTTCGCGCCCTATTCGGCCGGTCGTCGGTGGAACTGGGATTCGTTGACGACGAGGCGGTACCCGCCGTCGGCGCAATGCGGGCGGACGCAATGCGGGTGGAAATGGGCCGTCCGGCCGGGCCCGCGGCGACGGGCACCCTCGGCGTCGTGCACCCGGTCGCGGGCGCCGTCTCCGGCGCGGCCGCGCTGCTGTCCGGCTCGGGCAACGTGATTGATCCCAACGGCCTGCCCGTGGAGCGCCGCGACGTGCTGCGCCTGCTCGCCGCCGCGGGCGGGGTGGCGGTCGTCCCGCTGGGCGTCGGCGCCGACGGGCCGCCCTGGGAGCGGCTGTCCGCGGCGCTGCGCCGACGGGCCAGCGTCACCCCGGAACTCGCCGACGAGCTGGGCCAGCACACCGCGGGCCTGTACGGACTGGAGGAACGGGTTCCGGCCCGGATGCTCATGCCGCGGGTCACCGATCATCTGGAGCGGCTTATCCAGCTGCTGGAATCCACTGGACGTTCCCCCGTGCGCCGCTCGCTGACCTCGACGGCCGGCGAGACCGCGGCGCTGGCGGGCTGGCTCGCCTTCGACAGCAACGACCTGCCCGCGGCGACGGCCTACTACCGGGTCGCGATCGAGGCCGCCCGGGACGCCGACGACCACGGCCTGTGGGCCTGTGTGCTCGGCTACGAGAGCTACCAGACCGCGAGCCAGGGCCGACACGACCAGGCCTGTGCCCTGCTCGGCGAGGCCCAGCGGCGCGCCGCGGCCGGCAGCACGGTGATGACCCGGGCATGGCTCGCCGCGCGGGAGGCCGAGGAGCAGGCCGCCCGGGGAGAGGGCCGGGCGGCGCTGACCGCGCTGGACCGGGCGCAGGACGCCTTCGACCGCGGGGAAAGCGGCGGCGGGCGGGTCTGGACGCATTTCTTCGACCGCGGTCGGCTTGATGGGCTGAAGGTCACCACATACACCCGACTGCGCCGGCCGGCAGCGGCGTTCGCGGCGGCGACCGAGGCGCTGCGGGCCGCGGCGCCGGGCGCGACGAAGAAGCGTTCCCTGCTGCTCAGCGACATCGCCGAGGTGCATATCCAGCGACGCGAGATCGATGCTGCCTGTCACTTCGCCGCCGAATCACTGGCGATCGTCGCGCAGACGGACTTCTCCCTCGGGCTGGCCCGTATCCGCCGTACCCGGGAGCACCTGCGCCCCTGGCAGCACACCCAGCTCGTGCGCGACCTCGACGACCAGCTACGCGCCCTCGCCTGATCGCCGCCCCGAGCTCCGCGCTCGTACCGTGCGGCGATGCCGGTGTCACCGCACGGAGGGTGCCGTCTCCGCGCTGATCCAGTCAAGATAGTTCGCGTGGCCGGCGACTATCGGCGTGGCAATGATCTCGGGATTGTCATAGGGATGCAGGACGACCAGTCGCTCACGCATCTCGTCGAATCGCTCGGTGGTGGTTTTCGCCAGACAGAGCCATTCGTCGGCCTGCTCGATCCCGCCCTTCCAGCGATAGATGCTGCGCATCGGGCCGAGCACCTGGAAACAGGCGACCAGGCGGTCCTCCACCAGCGCGCGGCCTATACGCTCGGCGCCTTCCTGGGAGTCGATACTGACGATGACCTGCAGGTGACCCATGCGCACTCCCTCTGGAAACGGGGACACGCGAGATACTCTACATCCATGGATCCCATCCGCCGTTGAATTTTCGGCGCCCCGAAGAGCCGGCCGCATTCCACTCGCCGACATTCTGCCGTAATCTACCCGGAACGGATGGGAATCGAGACTGGGTGTTTACATTCAGTCGATGCGGAGGGCACTTTCCGGGGTGGAATCACCACGCTGTGCGCGCGGAAGAGCGGCCGAAACGTCGCGGGCTGAGCAGATTCGTCGCCCAGACGACATCCTTCCGCCACGATCTCACCGTGAGTAAGGCCCGGACAGAGGGGGCTGCCCCCACGGGTATCCCCTCCCCTCGAACGGGGTTGTCCCGCTGGGAACAGAGATCCCACCGAGGGCGGCCGGTCAGGGGCGCGGACCGAGGGCCGCGTTCGGGTCGGCCCCGGGGACCGGGCCCACGGCCTGCGACCGTGGCTGTGGCTGTGGCCGTGGCGAGCGGGGCTGTACCTGCGTCTGGCAGGCCCGGTAGCAGTCGTAGACACCGCCAACCCGGCGGACGGCGGCGAGGACCCGGCCGAGCTGCTCGAGCCCGGTGACCTCCAAGGTGAACCGGGCATGGGCGACCAGGTCATCCGATGTCGTGGTGGAGGCCGCCCGGACCGATACCGAGGTCTCGGACAAGGCCTCGGTGATATCGGCCAGCAAACCGTAGCGGTCGAACGCCTCGACGGCGATCTCCGCAGGAAAGCTCGTGACCTGCGAAACGGTCCAGGTCGTCACCGGTACCCGTTCCCGTTCCGCGCATACCTCGGTGGCGTTCGCGCACTCCCGGCGATGCAGGGCGGCGACATTTCCATGCGTGGTCAGGCCGACCACGGCGTCGCCAGGCAGCGGCAGACAACATCGCGCCAACCGGACCAGCGTGCGAGCACCGGTCCGGTCCTCGGCGACCGCGGAAAGGCCAGCCGGGCGGCCCCGAGGCGCGGCAATGGCCGCGGCCGACTGCACGGGACCCGCCGACGCGGCGGCGTTGTCGGCACCCGGGGCAGGGTCCGCGTGCCGACCGGTCCCCGCGAGGAGAGCAGGACCTACGGGCAGCGGCCCCGGCGCCCCCGTGGACGTCGGCGTCCGCGCCGTGTTGGCCGGCTCGGGCGCGAGGAATCCGGTCGGACGGCTCCCGGCCGGCGCCGGCATCGTCGGCGGCGACGCCGCAACGCGGCGGACCCGGGCCAGATGGCGACGAATGCGTACCCGAGCGCGGGAGGTCTTCACGAACCGGAGCCAGTCCTCCGACGGCCCGGCCCCGGACAGGTTGGACGTGAGGATCTCCACCACATCGCCGTTGCGCAGCCGGGTGTGCAGTGGGACGAGCCGGCCGTTGACCCGGGCGCCGATCGCCCGGTGACCCACGTCGGTGTGCACCGCGTAGGCGACGTCCACCGGGGATGATCGCGCCGGCAGCGCGATCATCTTCCCGCGCGGGGTGAAAGCGAGCACCTCGTCGGACTCCAGATCCGACGACAGGGACTCGAGGAACTCGTCGGAGTCGACGGTGTCCTCCTGCCAGTCCAGCAGGCTGTGCAGCCAGGACAGGCCCTCCAGCCGGGCTCCGTCGGCCCCGGCACCCACGGGACGGGCGATGATGCCCGTCTCGGCCAGCTGGTGCATCGATGAGGTGCGGATCTGGATGTCGATGCTGCGGCCACCGTCGTCGACGACGGTGGTGTGCAGCGACTGGTACATGTTGAACTTCGGCGTGGCGACAAAGTCCCGCAGCCGGCCCGGCACCGGGCGCCACAGGGCATGGATCACGCCGAGCGCCGCATAGCAGTCCGTGATCTCGTCGACGAGAACGAGCACCCGGACGATGTCGGTGTAGTCCCGCGGGGCGCGGGCCCGCTCCTGGGCCCGCTTGTAGATGGAGAACAGGTGGCTGGCGCGGACGGCGACCTCACCGTCGATGCGGGCGGAGGCGAGCCCGGACCGCAGCCGGGAGACCATCGCGGCCACGGCTGCGCTCTGCCGCTCGGCGGCGCTGAACTCGTCGACGACCGTGGCGATCCGGGCGTACTCGGCGGGATGCAGCACCGCGAAGGCCCGGTCCTCGAGCTCACGCTTGATGACGCTGACGCCGAGCCGGTGGGCCAGCGGCGCGAGGATCTCGAGCGTCACCCGGGAGATCTTCACCTGTTTGGCCGGGGACATGAAGTCGAGCGTGCGCATGTTGTGCAGCCGGTCGGCGATCTTGATGACCAGCACCCGGTAGTCCCGGGCAAGCGCGACGATGAGCTTGCGCAGCGTCTCGGCCTCGGCGGCCTCCCCGAAACGCATCTTGTCGAGTTTCGTGACTCCGTCGACGAGGTTGGCCACCTCCCCGCCGAACTCCTCGGTCACCGCGCCCAGCGAGTACCCGGTGTCCTCGACGGTGTCGTGCAGCAGGGCGGCGATCAGAGTGGTCGTGTCGACGCCAAGCTCGGCGAGCGCCTCGGTGACGGCCAGTGGATGGCTGATGTACGGGTCGCCGCTGCGCCGCATCTGGCCGGCGTGCAGCCGCTCGGCGACCCCGTAGGCGTGCACGAGCGCGCCGATGTCGGCCCGCGGATGGTAGTCGCGGTGGGCCTCGACGATGTCGCGCAGCTCGGGAGGCACCTGCGACATGCGCGGCGCGGCCATCCGCCGGGCCAGGTGCGCGAGGCGCACGCTTGCCTGGCGGGCCGCCGACAGCGCCCGGGAGGGATCGTCGGCCGACTCGGACTGGGCCAGCGTCGGGGCCAGCCCGCCGCCGGCCGGAAAGCCGGCACCTACCGTCTCCGCGTCCACAGCGCCCCCTTATGTCTCCGCACGGCCCGGTTCTTCAGGCCTGCACGCCAGAGGTGACGCGGAAACAGTCGTAGACCCCGGCTAGGGACCGGACCGCGCTCAGGATGTTCCCGAGGTGCTTCGCGTCGCCCATCTCAAAGGTGAAACGGCTGACCGCGACGCGGTCACGGGTCGTGGTGACCGATGCGGACAGGATGTTTACGTGCCGGTCGGACAGCACCCGCGTGACGTCCGACAGCAGTTTGGTGCGGTCGGCCGCCTCGACCTGGATGACGGCGAGGAACACCGAACCCGACGACGGCGCCCAGCCGACCTCGACGAGACGGTCGTGCGGCCCGCCGCGCAGTCCGGTGAGGTTGACGCAGTCGCCGCGGTGCACCGACACGCCCTTGCCGCGGGTGACGAACCCGGCGATCTCGTCCCCGGGCATCGGGGCGCAGCAGCGGGCGAGCTTCGTCCACACGTCGGGCGCACCGGTGACCAGGACGCTTGGCTCGCCGGTGGAGCGGCGCAGCGTGCGGATCGGCAGTTCGGTCTCGCCGACGTCCTCCTCTGCCCCCTGCGGGCCACCGAGGGTTGCCAGCAGCCGGTTCACGACCGCCGCCGCGCTCAGGTGGTTCTCTCCCACCGCCGCGTAGAGCGCCGCGACGTCCGGGTAGCGCATGTCCTTGGCGAGTCCGAGCAGCGCGTCGCCGCTCATCAGCCGGGACAGGGGCAGGCCATGGCGGCGCATCGCGCGGCCGATGGCGTCCCGGCCGGCGACGATCGCGTCCTCGCGCCGCTCGCGCGCGTGCCACTGCCGGATCTTCGCGCGGGCCCGGGACGAGCGGACGAACATCAGCCAGTCCTCGCTGGGTCCGGCTGAGGGAGCCCGCGAGGTGAAGATCTCCACGGTGTCGCCGTTGTCGAGTTTGGTGTCGAGCGCCGCGATCCGACCGTTGATCCGCGCGCCGACGCAGCGGTGGCCGACGTCGGTGTGCACCGCGTAGGCGAAGTCCACCGAGGTCGAGCCGACCGGCAGCGGGATGACGTCGCTCTTCGGGGTGAAGACGAACACCTCGTCGGTCTCCGCGGCGAAGCGCAGGCTGTCGAGGAACTCGCCGGGGTCGGCCGACTCGCGCTGCCAGTCGAGCACCTGGCGCAGCCAGGTCGTGAGGTCTGGCTCGCCGCCGCCGCGGCGCTTCGCGGAGCGGGGGCTCGCCGACGGGCGGGCGGCGACGCCATCCTCCTTGTACTTCCAGTGCGCGGCGATACCGTACTCGGCCCGGTTGTGCATGGCGTGCGTGCGGATCTGCAGCTCGACCGGCTTGCCGTCGGGGCCTATGACCGTCGTGTGCAGCGACTGGTACATGTTGAATTTCGGCATCGCGATGTAGTCCTTGAACCGGCCGGGAATCGGCTTCCAGTTCGCATGGACGTTACCGAGTGTAGCGTAACAGTCGCGTACCGAGTCGACCAGGATGCGGATGCCGACCAGGTCGTAGATGTCGTCGAACGAGCGGCCCCGCACGACCATCTTCTGGTAGATCGAGTAGTAGTGCTTCGGCCGCCCGGAGACGACGGCCTTGATCCGCGAGTCCCGCAGGCCGGTCTGCACCTGGCTGATCACATCGGCCAGGTAGACGTCGCGGCTCGGGGCGCGGTCCGCCACCAGCCGGACGATCTCGTCGTACCGCTTGGGGTAGAGCGCGGCGAAGGAGAGGTCCTCCAGCTCCCACTTGAGCGAGTTCATGCCGAGCCGGTGGGCCAGGGGCGCATACACCTCAAGCGTCTCGCGGGCCTTGCGCTCCTGCCTGTGCTCGGGCAGGAAACGCAGCGTACGCATGTTGTGCAGCCGGTCGGCGAGCTTGACCACCAGCGCACGGGGGTCGCGCGCCATCGCGACGACCATCCGCCGGATGGTCTCCGCCTGCGCCGCCTCCCCGACCTTCACCCGGTTCAGCTTGCTGACCGCGTCGACGATGAGGGCGATCTGATCGCCGAACGTCTCCCGAATCACCTCGACGCCCAGCGACGTCTCCTCCAGCGTGTCGTGCAGGAGGGCCGCGGCCAGCGTCGGGGGGTCCATGCCGAGATCGGCGAGGATGCCCGCCACCGCGATGGGATGGCTGATGTAGGGATGGCCGGAGAAGCGCACCTGGCCGGCATGCGCCGCGTCGGCGATCTCGAAGGCCCGCTGCACCAGGGAGATGTCCGCCCGCGGGTGGTTGGCGAGCAGCCCGCGCAGCACCGGATCCAGCGCGGAGGACGGCGTGGCCCGGTGGGTGGCCAGCCGGGACAGCCGCCCACGCACCCGGCGCGGCAACGGCGGCGACTCGTGCCCGAGCCTCGGGATGACCGACGACGTCTGCGAGCCCGCCGTGGGCTCCTCGCCCGGGACGGATCCGTCCTGGGCCTGGCCCTGGGCCGGATCCAGCCGATCCGGCTCACAGGCGGTGCCCGGGCGTGAGGCAGCCGCCGCCGGCTTCGGCTCCCGGGTGGGGGCCGAGGCGGGCGACGTCGCTCCGGTGGTCACCGGTGCTGCCTCAGGCACGGGCCGCTCCTGTAAAGGGCTGGACATCGAGCCTAACGCCATGGCATCAGGATGCCTTCCGCAGACTCGCGACCGACCAGGTCAGATCGTTAGAAGTGGGACAATGTCGAGCGGGGCCACCCGGTCGCGGCCGGGCAGGAAGGACAACTCCATGAGCACCGCGAGCGCGGCCACCTCGGCGCCACACCCGGTCAGCAGGCCGTGTGCCGCGGCTGCCGTGCCTCCAGTGGCCAGCACGTCATCCACCAGCAGCACCCGCCCGCCCACGGGCACCGCGTCCGCGCGGATCTCGATGGTGGCGCTGCCGTACTCCAGGTCGTAGGTGGCGCTGCGGACCGGCCCCGGCAGCTTGCCCTTCTTGCGGATCGGTACCAGTGCCGCCCCGATCCGGTCGGCGACCGGAGCGGCCAGCAGGAAGCCGCGGGCCTCAATGCCCGCGATCGTGGTCACGCCTAGCTCCCTCGCCACGTCCGCGAGTGCACCGATCACCACACCGAACGCGGCGGGTGACGACAGCAGGGGGGTGATGTCCTTGAACACGACGCCCGGCTGCGGCCAGTCCGGGATATCCCGGATGTGGTCACGCAGCACGTCAGCGGCCACGCTGTTCGCGACGGACCGCTGGGGTACCGCCTCGCCGATGCCTGTCATCGTTCTGTTCATCCCACTTTCGGGTTAGTCCGCTGTTGGTGTTCCAGGCGGCCCGGCACTGCCGGGGCCGCACGCGGGACCCGCCCGGCTCCTTGGGTGTTTCCTGGGTCGTGTTTCCTGGTCGACGTTTCCTACCGTCGTTTCTTACCGCTCGGCCGGCCCCCCCCGCCCGGCCTGCGCCCGCCCGCGCGGCGGGGGGCGACTCCTGGCCCGGGCCGAGGAGGCGTCCCACCGAGGTTCACGCCGGCGGGAACCGGCTCGCGGGGCCCGCGGGCACCCACCGGCCCCGCCGTCGCGCCGAGGTCGTCCAGCTCCGCACCGTCGCCTGGTCCGTCCACGCCGTGCGGGTCGTCCAGTCGGGGCCCGTGGGCGCCGCCCGTCGGCGCGGGCGTGACCCCGGCGGCCTCCGACCGGGCGCGCCGTGCCCGTTCCCGACCGACCCTGGCGTCGAGGGCCGCCACCGCCGGGTCGGAGCGCTTGAGGTCCACCAGCAGCGGGGTGGCGAAGAACAGCGACGAGTAGGTACCGGACGCGATGCCGACGAACTGGGCGAGCGCCAGGTCCTTCAACGTACCGGCGCCGAGCAGCCCGGCCCCCACGAACAGCAGTGACGCCACCGGGATGAGCGCGATCAGCGAGGTGTTGAGCGAACGGACCAGCGTCTCGTTCAGCGCGTCGTTCGTCGCCTCCGCATAGGTACGCCGGCTCGATGTCGCCATCCCCGCGGTGTTCTCCCGCACCCGGTCGAACACCACCACCGTGTCGTACAGGGAGAAGCCGAGGATCGTCAGCACGGCAATCACCGTGGACGGCGTTACCTCGAACCCGACCAGCGAGTAGACGCCCATCGTGACGACGAGGTCATGGATCAGCGCGGCCATCGCGGCCGCCGCCATCTTCCACTCGAACCGCACCGACAGATAGATCATGACAAGCACGAGGAAGACGACCAGGCCCTGGATCGCCTTCTTGGTGATCGTCGTGCCCCAGGACGAGCCGACCGTCGACACGGCGATGTTGCGGTCCGGGTCGGAGATCCGGAACTTCTTCGCCAGCGCGTCGGTCAGCTGCTCGGTCTGCGGGTCGCTGAGGGTACGGGTCTGCACCCGGAACTGGTGCGAGGTCTCGAGCTGCTGGACGACGCTGTCCGACGGGTCGATCCCGACGCTGGACAGCGTGTCGTCGACCTGCTCGACGGTGCCGCCGCCCGTCGGAAGCTGGAAGACCGCGCCGCCGGAGAAGTCGATGCCGAGGCTGAACCCCCGCACGATCATGCTGAGGACGCACACGGCGAGGACGACGCCCGACACCGCGTACCAGACTCGGCGGCGGCCGACGAAGTCGACACTGAAGTCGCTGCGGTAGATCCGCGTGAGCAGTGACATCGGCTCAGCTCTCCCGCTTCTGCCCGGCCGGCGCCGGCCGCTTGGCAAGGCGCGCCCGGGTGGTGACGGGGGGCGGCGCCGCACCGGCCCGCCCACCGACCTGCTTCGGACTCAGCCCCGAGAAGCGGCTGGCCGAGAACAGCCGGCGCCGCACCAGCAGCGCCACCAGCGGCCGGGTGAAGATGAACATGATCAGGATGTCGCTCAGCGTCGAGAGGCCCAGTGTGAAGGCGAACCCGCGCACCGAGCCGATCGACAGGATGTACAGCACCGCGGCGGCGAGGAACGACACGGTGTCGGCGGCGAGCATCGTACGCCGGGCCGCGGGCCAGGCCCGGTCGGCGGCCACCCGAACCGTCCGGCCGGCCCGCACCTCGTCCTTGATCCGTTCGAAGTAGACGACGAACGAGTCCGCGGTGACCCCGATCGAGACGATCAGACCGGCGATGCCGGCAAGGGTCAGCGTGAAGCCGATCGCGCTGCCGAGCAGCACGACCGAGGCGTAGATGATCCCGCCGCTGACCACCAGCGACGCCACCACGACGATTCCCAGCGCCCGGTAGTACAGGAACGAGTAGGCGATGACGAGGATCAGGCCGATCGCGCCGGCGAGCAGGCCGCCGTGCAGTGACTCACGGCCCAGCGTGGGCGAGATCGACTCCGCCTGGGACCGCTCGAAGGCCAGCGGCAGCGCACCGTAGCGCAGGACGTTGGCGAGGTCCTCGGCGTCGGACTGGTTGAACGACCCGGAGATCTGGGCCGTGCCGGCGATGCGCTCGTTGGTCTCGGGCGCCGACTGCACGACGCCGTCCAGCACGATCGCGACCTGCTTGCCGATCGTGTCCTCGGTGAGCTTGGTGAACTTGCCCTGGCCGGAGCCGGTGAAGTCGACGTTCACCACCCACTGGCCGGTGTTGATCGAGGTGGTGCCACCGCCGCCCTGCAGACCGGCGGACGCCGTCTTCACGTCGGTTCCGACGACCTTGGCCGGCATCAGCAGGTATTTGCTGGTGCCGCTACGGTCACAGGCCGCGATCCAGTCCGTCGGCTTGTCGGTGCTCGCCGCGGAGCGGCGCACGTCGGTGGGCTTGCAGGTCAGCGCGGTGTACCGGGCGACGACGCTGTCCGGCGGGGTGGCCGCGGCGGCGGTCGAGGCCGGGCCGCTGGGCTTCGCCGGCGCCGGAGCGGCCGACGCTGCCGGCGGTGCCGAGGCCGCGGGCGTGCTGGTGGCAGCCGGCGCGGCGAGCACCGTCGAGCTGGATCCCGCGGCGGAGTAGGAGATCGCCTGAACCGCGAGCCCGTGGCCCGCTCCGCCCGCGCCCAGCGCCGCCGGCCGCTGCGAGGCCGACGGACTCGGCTGTGTCGTCGCACCGGAGGTGCTCGCGCTCGGGGTCGCGGCGGGAGTCGGCGCGACCGACGAGCCCGCCGACGGGGTGGCACTCGCGGCGGGTGCGGGCGTCGGCGGGGCGGTCGCCGTGGCCGCCTCGGTCGCGGCCACCTGACGGAAGCGCAGCTCCGCGGTCTGGCCGACCAGGTCGACGACATCGCTGCGACCACGGCCGGGCACCGAGATCTCGATCTGGTTCCCGGTCCGGTGGACCTCGGACTCGGCCACGCCAAGTCCATCCACCCGCTGGCGGATGATGTCCACCGCCTGGTTGATCGCGCCCGAGTTCACCGACTGGCCGCCGGTGGCTCGGGGGGTGAGGATGACACTCGTCCCGCCCTGCAGGTCGAGTCCTAGCCGGGGGGTCCAGGTGCTGGTGATGGCCATCAGGCCGTAGAGCACGGCGAACAGCCCCACGAGGATCCCCAGCCGGGTCCATGGGGAGGTTCCCGCGGAAACCCGTGCCGAGCGGCGTGCCACGTGCGAGTCCCTTCCTCACGCACCGGGTGACCGGCGCTGGTTCGCCTCGCCGTTGCCCGGAGCGGCGGTGCTCAACATACCCAAACGAATGTCACCGAGGGTACGTTCCGAGCCCCCGGCGGTGACACGATGCGGCGCACCGTGGTTGCGCGCCGCTCTGCGTCACAGCTCCTTACGAGGCGGACCGGGAGTGCCCGCATCCGGGTCGGCCGCCTCCGCAGTGCCCGTGCCCGTGTCCGTGTCGGTACCGGACGGTCCGGACCCTCCCCCCGCCTTAGCGTCGTCGGCCTCGGCGACCGACGTGCCCTCGGCGGCGACGGCGTCGGGTTCGTCGCCAGCGTCGTGGTCGTCGGTGGCGCTGTCCTGCTCCGGCGCGCTGATGGCCCGGGCGATCGCGCTGCGACTGAAGCGACACACCACATCCGGGGCGATCTCGAGCAGGATGTCGCCATCGTCGATCTCCACGACGGTCGCATACAGCCCGGCCGTGGTCATCACCAGGGTGCCGGGCACGATGCGTGACACTTCCTGCTGCTGGGACCTCGTGCGGCGGCGCTGCATCGAGAAGATGTAGACCACGGCGAGAACAAGCAGCAGCGGGATCAGGAACCCCCCGATCGATCCGCCCCCACCGTCGCCCGCCGCCGTTGCCGCTGTCACCAAGCCGCCCACGTCCTGCCCTCCTGAACTGTTGCGGCGATCGTACGTATCGAACGGGTGCGCACGGTGGGCAGGGCCCAGGTGTCCGGTTTGCGCGGGCCCAAAGACCGCCTGACCGTGGCCGCCGACCCATTGACGATCATGGTGTTCCGCGGAACCGCACCCGCGGCGCCACCCAGCGCCCGCCGCCGGTGTCACCGATCGCGAAATGGTGCCAACCTGACCGGCTTCGGGGATCAGTCGGCTTCGAGGAACTCAGTCGGCTTCGAGGAACAGAGCCGCCTGGCTGCGCCCCAGCGGGTCGGTCGGCGGTTCGAGGCCGAGATGCTCGAAGGCGGCGGGGGTGGCCACCCGGCCGCGCGGGGTCCTGATCAGCATGCCGGCCCGCAACAGGAACGGCTCGGCCACGTCCTCGACCGTCTCGGGCTCCTCACCGACCGACACCGCGAGCGTGGTGAGCCCGACCGGCCCGCCGCCGAACCGGTTGACCAGCGCCTCGAGGACGGCGCGGTCGAGCCGGTCGAGCCCGAGTCCGTCGACGTCGTAGACCCGCAGCGCGGCGCGGGCGATCTCACGGGTGACGATGCCGTCGGCGCGCACCTCGGCGTAGTCACGCACCCGGCGCAGCAGCCGGTTCGCGATCCGCGGGGTGCCGCGTGATCGGCCGGCGACCTCGTGGGCCCCCTCGGGGGTGAGCTGCACGCCGAGCAGGCCGGCGGATCGGGTGAGCACCTGGGCGAGCTCGTCGGGCCGGTAGAAGTCCAGATGGGCGGTGAAACCAAACCGGTCGCGCAGCGGCCCGGTCAGCAGCCCGGACCGGGTCGTCGCGCCGACCAGGGTGAACGGGGCCACCGACAGGGGGATCGCCGTGGCCCCGGGGCCCTTGCCGAGGATCACGTCGACGCGGAAGTCCTCCATCGCCGAGTAGAGCAGTTCCTCGGCCGGCCGGGCGATCCGGTGGATCTCGTCGAGGAACAGCACCTCACCCGGCGACAGTGCGGTGAGGATGGCGACGAGGTCGCCCGCGCGTTCGATCGCCGGACCGCTGGTCATCCGCAACGGCACGCCGAGCTCCTCGGCCATGATCATCGCAAGGCTGGTCTTGCCCAGGCCGGGCGGACCGGAGAGCAGGACGTGGTCCGGCGGCAGCCCACGGGCCCGAGCCCCTTCGAGCATGATCGTCAGCTGTTCCCGGACCCTGCCCTGGCCGACGAACTCGCTCAGTGTGTGCGGGCGCAGGCCCGCCTCGAACGCCCGCTCCTCCGCGCTGGCGACCGCCGAGACCAGTCCCTGATCACTCATCGGTCCCCCAGGCCGTCATCGGCGCAGCACGGCGAGGCAGGCGCGCAGCAGCGTCGCCGCGTCGGGGGGCGAGGCCCCGACGGGTTCCCCGGCATCGTCATCCGCCGACTCCGCGAGGGCCGCCAAAGCCCGGGCGACCGCATCCTCCGCCTCGCGTGCCGAATAGCCGAGCCCGCCGAGCGCCTCGCGCACGGAGTCGGCGACCGCGCCGGCGGCCCCACCGAGGCCTCCCGCCGAGACGGGCACACCCGCCCCACGCGGGCCGGGAACGGCCACGGGACCACGGGGTGGGCCAAGCCGGTCGCGCAGGTCCAGCACGATCCGCTGGGCTCCCTTGCGACCGATGCCGGGCACCCGGGTGAGCACCGTGAGGTCCTCCTCAGCGACAGCCCGGCGCACCGTGTCGGGATCGTGCACGCCAAGGACGGCTTGGGCGAGCTTCGGGCCCACCCCGGCCGCGGACTGCAGGATCTCGAACACGTCCCGGGCGTCGGACTCGGCGAAACCGTAGAGGGTCAGCTCCGTCTCCCGCACGACCAGGGCGGTGGCCAGCGTGGCGGGCTCACCCACCCGCAGGGCGGCGAGCGTCGCCGGGGTGCACTGGACGAGCAGGCCCACCCCGCCGACCTCGACGACGGCGGACAGCGGCCCGAGCGCCGTGACCCGGCCGGACAGCGACGCGATCACCGGGCGCCGCCGGCCTGCGACGCCGACCGCATCCGGGCCAGCGCCGGTCCACGCCACAGGTGGCACAGCGCGAGCGCGAGCGCGTCAGCCGCGTCCGCGGGCCGCGGCGCCTCGGACAGCCCGAGCAGCCTACTGATCATGAAACCAACCTGGGCCTTGTCAGCCCGACCGTTACCGGTGACGGCCGCCTTGACCTCGCTGGGCGTGTACAACCCCACCGGCAGGTCCCGCCGGGCCGCCAGCATGATGGCCACCGCACCGGCCTGGGCGGTACCCATCACCGTGCGCACGTTGGCCTGGCTGAACACCTTCTCCACCGCCACGGCCTGCGGACGGGCGCGGTCCAGCCAGGCGTCGATCCCGTCGGCGATCGCACGCAGCCGATCGGCCACATCCGCCCCGGCCGGGGTACGCACCACCCCGACCTCGACCAGGCTGGCCCGACCTCCAACGGCTCCGTCGACCACCCCCAGACCACACCGGGTCAGGCCCGGATCGACCCCGAGCACCCGCATCCGACCTCCCGAGAACACATGCCCACGGACCAGCCCGCCGCCCGCGCCCACCGTGTAGGCCGGCCCACGACAACGGGAACACGCGTTCGATACTACGGTGTGCGGCGCAACCGCGACATCCACGACACGCCGCGCGCCGCGCAGTCGCCCCGCCCACCTGTGCGGCCACGTCCCCGCCGGCCGGCACCGGTCGGGTCCGGACGTCCGGACGGCGACGGGCACGCGGCGACACCCTGCGCTCAGCTGGTGACGAGCTCCATGACGTCATCGGAGATGTCGCCGTTGAACCAGACGTTCTGCACGTCGTCGAGATCCTCGACCGCCTCGACGAGCTTGAGCACCTTGGCGGCGGGCTCGGCGTCCAGTTCGACACTCACGCTGGGCAGCCAGGAGATGTCCGCGGAGCTCACCTCGAGTCCCGCGTCGGCCGCGGCGACCCGCACGGCGTGCAGGTCCGTCGCCTCGGAGATCACCTCGAAGTCGTCCCCGAGATCGTTGACCTCCTCGGCGCCGGATTCGAGCACGGCGAGCAGCACGTCGTCCTCGGTGAGCCCGTCGGTCTTGGCGAGCAGCACGACCCCCTTGCGGTTGAACAGGTACGACACCGATCCGGGATCGGCCACCGTCCCACCGTTGCGGGTGATCGCCACCCGGACGTCGGAGGCGGCCCGGTTGCGGTTGTCGGTCAGGCACTCGACGAGAATCGCCACCCCGGCCGGCCCGTAGGCCTCGTAGGTGATGTTCTCGTAGTTCACGCCGCCGCCGAGCTCGCCGGAGCCGCGTTTGACCGCCCGTTCGATGTTGTCGTTGGGCACCGACTGTGACTTCGCCTTCGCGATGGCGTCGGCGAGCGTCGGGTTGCCGGCCGGGTCACCGCCGCCGGTCTTGGCCGCGACCTCGACCGTCTTGATCAGCTTGGCGAACAGCTTGCCGCGCCGGGCGTCGATGACGGCCTTCTTGTGCTTCGTGGTCGCCCACTTGGAGTGACCGCTCATGTCCCGCCCCTCTTAACTTCTTGCTCGCGATCACCGACCTGATCCGGACGATCGCACGATGTCGACAAAAAGCTGGTGGATCCGCGAGTCACCGGTGAGCTCCGGATGGAACGCGGTGGCCAGCAATGGTCCCTGGCGGACCGCCACCGGCGCCTCGGCGACGCGGGCCAGCACCTCGACCGTGTCACCCGCCTTTTCCACCCATGGTGCCCGGATGAAGACCGCGTGCACGGACGGTCCCGGCACGCCGACGACGTCGAGGTCGGCCTCGAACGAGTCAACCTGTCGGCCGAAGGCGTTGCGCCGGACGACCACGTCCAGCCCGCCGACCAGTGGCTGGTCCGGCCGGCCGTCCACGACGTCCCGCGCAAGCAGGATCATGCCAGCACACGATCCGAACACGGGCAAGCCTGCCGCGACCCGTGACCGCAACGGCTCCAGCAGCGCGAAGACCCGCAGCAGCCGCCCCATGGTGGTGGACTCTCCGCCGGGCAGGACCAGTCCGTCCACCTCGGCGAGTTCCGCCGCCCGGCGGACCTCCACCGGATCCGCCCCGGCCTCGGTGAGTGCCCGGGCGTGCTCACGCACATCCCCCTGCAGGGCGAGAACGCCGATCCGCGGACCGCCCACCAGCCGCGGTCGGCTCACCAGCCGCGGTCGGCATAGCGGGCCGTCGCCGGCAGCTCCGAGACGTTGATGCCGACCATCGCCTCGCCGAGCCCGCGGGACACCTTCACCAGGACGTCCGGGTCGTTGTACATGGTCGTGGCCTCGACGATCGCCCGGGCGCGCCGTGCCGGGTCGCCGGACTTGAAGATCCCGGAACCGACGAACACGCCGTCCGCACCGAGCTGCATCATCAGCGCCGCGTCGGCCGGGGTGGCGATGCCGCCGGCGGTGAACAGCACGACGGGCAGCCGCCCGAGCCTGGCCACCTCGGCGACGAGCTCGACCGGGGCGCGCAGTTCCTTGGCCGCCGCGTAGAGCTCCTCGGCCGGCAGGCCGGCGAGCCGCGCGATTTCGGCCCGGATGGTGCGCATGTGCACCACGGCGTTGGACACCTCGCCGGTGCCCGCCTCCCCCTTGGAACGGATCATCGCCGCGCCCTCGGCGATCCGGCGCAGTGCCTCGCCGAGGTTCGTCGCCCCGCAGACGAACGGGACGGTGAACCGCCACTTGTCGATGTGATGGTGTGGGTCGGCCGGCGTGAGCACCTCCGACTCGTCGACGTAGTCGACGCCGAGGGCCTGCAGCACCTGGGCCTCGACGAAGTGCCCGATCCGCGCCTTGGCCATGACCGGGATCGACACGGCCGCGACGATCTCGGAGATCATGTCCGGGTCGCTCATCCGCGCCACGCCGCCCTGGGCCCGGATGTCGGCAGGTACCCGCTCCAGAGCCATGACGGCGACGGCGCCGGCATCCTCAGCGATGCGCGCCTGCTCGGCCGTGACCACGTCCATGATCACGCCGCCCTTGAGCATCTCCGCCATGCCTCGCTTGACGCGGGCCGTGCCGGCGTGGCGGGCGGAGTCGGCCGCCGGGCCGCTGCTGGGGGCGCTCTGGGCCTCGGACATGATGTGCCGTCGCTTTCGCTCCAGTCGGGCTCCACGCACGGACCGGCACCGCCCTGACCTGCGCGGCGCCGGTGCGGACGCCACGCGGGAGGTCGGATGCCCGGCCCGGTGATTCCCGTGCGGGTGGGTCGGTACCCCATCGTACGGCGCAGTCCGACCCACCCGGGACCCGCGAACACCGCGGCAGGACACCCACGGCCGGTGGGCGTATCCGTTTTTCGGGATACCTCCCACCGGGCGAACAGCGGGACAGCCGGTGACACGGCGGCGAGCGACACGGCGGCCAGCACCGAGAGAGCGACGTCCGCTCAGGAGGCCAGGCCCGGCAGGTCACCCCGCGCCGGCAGCGCGTCGTCGATCTCGAAATAGCCGGGTGTCGGCCGGCGACCGGCCAGATGCAGCACCCGCACCAGCCGGCGGCCGGCGAGTGCCCGCAGGTCGCGGACCGCGTCGTTGTGGAACTGGCGGGCGAGCGCCACCCGGGCCGCCTCGCTGTCGACGGAGTGCAGCTCGGCGGGAAACCGCTGCCCCGCCGCCGCGACCTCGCCGGAGCGCAGTGACCGGCTCAGTGCGTTCTCGGCCAGTTCGACGCCCCGGTCCAGCGGGCCGCCGGCCAGCAGCACCGGGTGGATCGCCCGCACCCGCGCGACGCTGTCGGCGAGGTCGGACAGCGCGGCCCGCTCGGCAAGCACACCCGCGGCCTGCGCCCTCGCGACCAGCTGGGTGACGAGTCCCCCGCGAGCGGCGGCGACCCGGGCGGCAAGCCGGTCGAGGCGCAGCGCCAGCCAGGTCAGATAGGTCGCGATCGCCACCACCAGGGCGACCACCACCACGAGGACGTCCATCACGCGCAGCGTAGTCAACCCCGGGCGGTGACCACCAGCCGCGGTCAGTTCGACGCGACCGACACCCGACCGTCCCCGGACACCATCCGGTACACACCGACGATGCGCTCGGCGATCGTCGGCCAGTCGTAGGATCTCGCGACCGTGTGGGCATGTCGCACCCGCTCGGCGGTACTGCCGGGGCCCGTGCCGCCCGGGTCGCCGAGGACCTCGGCGAGGACCTCGGCGAGTCGCCCCGGGTCACCGACCTCGAACAGCCGCCCCGCGCGGCCGTCGTCGAGCACCCGGCGAAACGCGTCCAGATCACTGGCGACCACCGGGGTCCCCGCGGCCATCGCCTCCAGCAGGACGATGCCGAAGCTTTCCTGCCCCGTGTTCGGTGCGCAGTAGACCTGGCCGGAGGCGAACACCCGGGGCTTGTCGGCGTCGGACACGAGCCCGATGAGGTCGACCCGCTCGCGCAGCCGCGGGTCGAGTCGGGCGCGCAACCCCGCGGTGTCACCAGGGCCGGCGACGAGCAGCCGGGCGTCGCCCACCGTGGTCGCCAGCTGGAGCATCGCGGCGAGCAGCACGTCGAGTCCCTTGCGGGGCTCGTCGATGCGGCCGAGGAACACCACGGTGGGCCGGCCGTCGGCATAACCGGGCAACGGTGTGGCGCCCGCGAAATCATCCACCGCGACGCCGTTGGGGATGAGGATCGCGTCGGCGCCCAGATGTTCGACCAGCGTGCGCCGTGCCGCCTCGGACACCGCGATGCGCGCGCGCAGCTTCTCGAACGACGGCTGCAGGGCACCCTGCGCCGCGGTCAGAAACCGTGAGCGCGGGTTGGCGGTGTGGAAGGTCGCCACGATCGGGCCGTCGGCCAGCATGCAGGCCAGCAGGCTGACGCTGGGCGCGCTGGGCTCGTGGACGTGCAGCACGTCGAAGTCGTGCTCGCGCAGCCAGCGACGCACCCGGGCGGCGGAGACCGGGCCCATCAGCAGTCGCGCGACCGAGCCGTTGTAGCGCACCGGCAGGGCCCGCCCGGCGTCCACCGCGTACGGCGGCAGGGTCCGCTCGTCGTCGACCGGGGTGATCACCGACACCTCGTGGCCGGCCGCGATCAGCGTCTCGGCCAGGTCCCGCACGTGCACCTGCACGCCGCCGGGCACGTCCCAGGTGTACGGGCAGGCGATCCCGATCCTCATGGTCCCCAGGGCGCGGGCATCGGCGGCGCGGCGTGCGGCGCCGAGATACCCACTGCCGCCGAGGAGTTCCCTGCTGCCGGCGGGTTCTGGGCGGCCGGCAGGGGCGCTCCCGCCGAGGGCCGCGTCCCGTCGCCCACGTCGTCCCGCCAGACCCGCTGCAGCATGTGCCAGTCGGCCGGATGAGCGGCGATGCCGGCGGCGAAGGCATCGGCGAGGCCCTGGGTCATCGTGGCCACATCGCTGTGTGCCACCGCCGGATGGATCCGCGCGCTCCAGCCGTCCCGGTCGAACCACAGGGTGACCGGCAGGAGCACGGCACCGGTGTCCAACGCGAGCGCCGCGGGACCCCCGGGCATCGTGGCGGTCGACCCGAAGAAGCGCACCGGTACCCCGGCCCGGGACAGATCCCGGTCGGCGAGCAGGCAGAGCATCCCGCCGGCCCGAAGCCTCGCGGCGAGCAGCCCGTACGGCGGGCTCTCACCACCGGTCAGCGCGATGACCTCCATCCCGAGCGCCGTGCGGAAGGCCAGGAAGCGCTCGAACAGCGACTCCGGCCGCAGCCGCTCCGCCACGGTGGTGAACGGGATGCCCGTGGCCACCAACCAGGCGCCCGCCTGCTCCCAGTTGCCCATGTGTGGCAGGGCAAGGATCGTGCCCGCGCCCTGAGCGTGGGCATCACGCAGCAGGTGTTCGTCGACCAGCCGCATCTGTCCGATGATCCGCTCGGTGCCGAGGTCGGTGAGGCGGAAGACCTCCATCCAGTAGCGGGCATACGAGCGCATCGCCGCGCGGGTGAGCCGGTCGAGGTCGGTGCCGGCCGGGGCGACCCGCGCCAGGTTCGCCCGCAGCCGGCGAACCCCGCGACCGTCACGACGCCAGGCGAGGTCGGCCGCCATCCGGAAGCCGGCGGCGGCCAGTGGCTCCGGCAGCAGCCGAACACCCCGCCAGCCCAGCGCATAGGCGAGGTCGGTCAGTCGGCCGGCACTCACAGCTGCGGCGGGCCGCCGCGGGGGGACCTCACTGCGGCGGATCCGCTGAGGGTGGAGGCCGCCGAGGGCACGGTCACGGTGACCACGGGCACGGAGCCCGCAGGAGCGCTCGCGGCCACCGCGGACGTGGACGGAAACTGGGGGCCGGCCGTTCCCGTCGGCCCGGCCGGCCCCGAGGGGCCCGCACCGGGACGGCGGGTGGCCGTCCGCGCGGTCGGCGCCGAGGGACCGGGCGGGTCGCCGGCCCGGTCCCACTGCCGGTAGACGTGCACCACCCGCTGCACGACGGTCAGCGTGGTCGCGGCCACCAGGAACCACAGCGCCGCGGGCAGCAGGAAGGGCACGCCGAGCCCATACAGGCCGGCGGCGACCAGCAGGATGAGCAGCCGCTCCCCGCGCTCGGCGAAGCCGACGTCGCAGGTGAAACCGAGCCCCTCGGCACGGGCCTTGACATAGGAGGTGATCGATCCCGCGATCAGGCAGATCAGCGCCGCGACCACGAGTGGCATCGAGTCGCCGTCGCCGGCGTACCAGATCACCAACGAGCCGAAGATCGCCGCGTCGCCGACCCGGTCCGAGGTGGAGTCGAGAAAGGCCCCCCACTTGGACGACAGGCCCCGGGCCCGGGCGATCACTCCGTCCATCAGGTCGGAGAAGACGAACAGGGTGATCACGACGGTGCCGAGAAAGAACACGCCGCGGGTGAAGAACCCCAGCGCCGCACCCGCCACGCCGACGGTGCCAATGATCGTCACCAGATCCGGCGACACCGAGGAACGGGCCGCCCACCGGCTCACCGGGTCGAGCACCTTCTGGATCTGCGGTCGTGCCTTGCTTGCGAGCATGTCCGTCCCGTCGTCCCGCGTCTGCCCGGCTTCGGGCGGTCTTCACAGTACCGCCGACACGATGCACGACCTCCCATCCAATCCATGATCATTAGGCATCCGATCCAGCATCTTTGACCTATGTGACGGATCGATGGCCACAACCCCGCACACCCCCACCGCTGCGGGGCTCCTCGCCCGGCAGCCCGCGCCGAGCCCGGCCATTCCCACCGAGCCCAGGTTGTGCCACACGTCACAAGGGTGCACGCTGCCGGTACCGGCGGGCGGAGAAGTCCGGATCAGGGAGGCCGCGATGACGGTGGACTCGAATGAGGTACGCAACGCTGACAGAGACCGCACGGGCAGGGGACGGTCCCCCGCCGGCAGCACGCACGATGTCCCGAAACGGGGCATCCCGAAACGGGATATCCCGACCCGAGACGCCCCGGCACGAGCGGCCACAACACCGGACGTCACCGCACGAGAGGTAACCAGGCAGGACATCGCCGAGCCGGACGCCACTGATCAGCAGGCCGCGGCGCGGGGCCCGGCGATACGCAACATCGCACTGGTGGGGCACAGCGGCGCGGGAAAGACGGCCCTGGTGGACCGGCTGTTGGCCGCCGCCGGCCCGCCCGAGCGACCGGGCGAGCATCACGCGGCTCACACCAGTTACATCGGACACGCCGACCCCGAGCACCGCCAGGCCCGTTCCGACGGGCTCACCCTGTGCTCCGTCAGCCACCGCGGGCTGACCATCAACCTGCTCGACACCCCGGGCCATCCCGACTTCGTCGGCGAGCTGCGGGCCGGGCTGCGCGCCGCCGACGCGGCCCTGTTCGTCGTCAGCGCCGTCGACGGTGTGGACGCCACGACCAGGCAGCTGTGGGCCGAGTGCGCCATGGTCCGGATGCCGCGGGCGATCGCGCTCACCCACCTCGATCACGACCGGGTCGACATCGACGCCGCGACACAGGAATGTCAGCGCGCGTTCGGCCCCGGGGCGCTGCCCGCGTTCCTCGCCGTCCGAGTGCGCGCCGTCCAAGAGCCGAACGGCGCGGAGGCAGCCGGCGCAGGGGCCGGGACAGCCAGCGCAGGGGCCGGGACAGCCAGCGCAGGGACAGAGACAGCCAGCGGAATCAGGCTGACGGACCTGCTGCACGACCGGATCGCCGAGTACACCGCCGCGGGAGACCGGCAGGAACTGCCGGCCGGGCCTCGCCGAGACCGGCAGGAACCGCCGGTCGAAGCGGCCCGCGCCGCGCTCGTCGAGGGGATCATCGCCGAAAGCGAGGACGAGGCCCTGTTGGAGCAGTACCTGTCCGGCGCCGATCCCGACGCGGATCTGCTGGCAGCGGACCTGGCGACCGCGGTGGCCCGGGCCGACTTCTTTCCGGTTCTGCCCACGGGGACACTGTCCGCGGCCGGCGGATTTTCGAAGATGGCGGCCACGAGCCGGGCCGCGGGCGGTTTCGGGTCGCTCGAGCTGCTGGATCTGTTCGCCACGGGCTTCCCCGCTCCGTCCGAGCATCCGCTGGGATCGCTGTGCCGGCCCGACGGCTCGCCCCACCCGGCCAGGTCCGGGGATCCGGCGGCGCCGCTCGTCGCCGAGGTCGTCCGGACGACCAGCGACCCCTACGTCGGCCGGATGTCGGTCGTGCGGGTGTTCAGCGGGACGCTGCGCCCCGACGACACCGTCCGGGTCCGCGGGCGCGGTCGGGCGCAGGCCGGACATGACGACCACGACGACGACGAGCGGGTCGGCGCGTTGTCCCGCCCGTACGGCTGCGCCCTGCACAGCGTGTCGGAGTGCCCGGCCGGCGGCATCTGCGTGGTCACGAAGCTGATGACCGCCGAGACCGGCGACACTCTGTCCGGTCGCGGCGATCCCTGCCACCTGCCGGTGTGGACCATGCCCGAACCCCAACTGCCGGTCGCGGTTCGGGCCCACGCCCGGACGGACGAGGACCGGCTGTCCACCGCGCTGTCGCGGCTGTGCCTGGAGGACCCGAGCCTGCGGGTGGTCCAGGACCCGCAGACGGCGCAGATCGTGCTGTGGAGCATGGGTGAGGCGCATGCCGAAGCGGTGCTCGCCCGGCTCGCCACCCGTTACGGCGCCGCTGTCGACACCGAACCCGCCGTCATCCCGCTGCGCGAGACCGTGGCCGCTCCCGCGCACGGGACGGGGCGCCAGGTGAAGCAGTCCGGTGGGCACGGCCAGTTCGCCGTCTGTCAGATCGAGGTTGAACCGCTGCCACCCGGCGGAGGCTTCGAGTTCGTCGACGAGGTGGTGGGCGGGGCGATCCCGCGGGCGTTCATCCCGTCGGTGGAGAAGGGCATCCGGGCACAGATGGCGGCCGGGGTGCGCCCCGGGCACCCGCTGACCGATCTGCGGGTGCGGCTCGTGGACGGCCGGGCGCACAGCGTGGATTCGTCCGATCTCGCGTTCCAGGTCGCGGGTGGCCTCGCGCTGCGCGACGCGATGCGCACCGGTGGCGTCGTCGTCCTGGAGCCCGTCCTGACGGTGGACGTGTCCATTCCGGACGAATTCGTGGGTGCCGTGCTCGGCGATCTCTCCGCCCGCCGCGGGCGGGTGGTGGGAATGGAGCCGCAGGCGCTGCCACCAGCCGAGCCCGACACCGGCCGCACCCTCGTACACGCCGAAGTACCAGAACGGGAAATGTCCCGCTATGTCATGGAGCTTCGCTCGTTGAGCCATGGCACGGGCCAGTTCCACCGCGAGCCACACGGATACGAGCCGATGCCAGACCACCTCGCCCACGCCCGGTCCGACTGACCAGAGCGCATCACTGAGCCTGCGCCGATTCCCGTTTCGGTCCGGTCGAGCTCGGCTGGCGGACTACTGGTCGGGGTCGGTGCGCGCCCACTGTTCGGCCAGCATGTCCCGGGTCTCGCCCAGGAGCGCAGGCAACACTTTGGTTGCGCCGATGACCGGCATGAAGTTTGCGTCGCCTCCCCAGCGCGGAACGACATGCTGATGCACATGGGCGGCGATTCCAGCGCCGGCGACATGACCCAGGTTCATTCCGGTGTTGAAGCCATGCGCGTCGCTTGCCGCCCGCAGGACCCGAAGAGAACGGCGCACGAAGAACGCCATCTCAATAATTTCCTCGGAGTCCATGTCGGCATAGTCGGCCACGTGGCGATAAGGCACGACGAGCAGGTGCCCCGCGTTGTATGGATATAGATTGAGTACCGCGTAGACAGACTTCCCTCGGGCGACGACCAGACCATCCTCGTCGGACATCCGGACAATGGCGCAGAAGGGGCACTCGTCATCGCGGCCGCGCCCCGCACCCTTGATGTAGGCGAGCCGGTGCGGCGTGTAGAGGCGCTGAAACGCGTCGGGAAGGCCGACCCCCGCCTGCGCCTCGAGCGGGATGCCCCCGGCCGGCGGCTGAATGGTCATCCGCGGGCCCCGCCCCGCCGAACACGGCCGGCGGAAGGCAGCAGCGACCGGGCTGGCGCGGCGCGGGCCTGACAAGAGCCGATCTGACCGGCACCACCGGCACCACGGGGCCGGACCGCCTGCGTTCTCGGCACTCCCGTCCACTTCGCCACCCGCGCCACCTCCGTCGGACGATCCTCCGGGCGGGTCCCCCGGGAAAGGTGGTCGTCGTCGGAGTCAATTTATCAGGACGCGCCTGACCTGGCCGGTCCGTGACGGGGAGAGCGAGGCGCACTGCGGGTGCGCTCCGGCAGGCGAAGAGGGAGACTGACGGCGTGGGGGGGTCGCCGCCAGTCTCCCTCGAGTGGCGTATTTGGTTTCGAAACCACGGCGCCCCGAACGTCGGCGAGCAACACTGCACGCACCGCGACCAGGAGGGATCTCCCGGCACGCCCGGACAGGCAGCCGCTTCGACCAATGGAGCCCGTAACGCCTTGCCCGATCAGCCTAGCGGGCAGCCGGCCGATCTGTACAGAGCGGACGTCATGCCGCTTTGAAATACCCGACCAGGGCCAGCAGGGTCGGCGCGATTCCCACGCCCCACCCACCACCCCACCGAAAGGGCGGGACCGAGAACGATGCCGATCCACGCCGGGCCGACGGGTGCAACAACGCGCTCGCGATTCAACGTCCCGCGACGGCCGGATCTCCGCGCGGCCGCCCGTCACGAACCACCCGGGGTAGCCCACCAGTGCCCAGCCGCTCCGCCCTACTGCGGTGTTCCAAACGCCTCCGACGTTCTGAACACCCCTGGTCTCGCGAGTGCGGACGACGTTCCGAGTGCTGCTGACGTTCCTGGCGCGGTCAACGTTCCGAGCGCGGAGGATCATCCAGCGTCGGCTTTACCCTTTCCGTCGACCGACACCTACGGCAGGGCCCCGCCAGCAGGCCCGGCAACCAGGTGGGGCCGAGCGACTACCGCCGCGGATGCTCACTGTCCGTACAGGCCGGTCGGGCGGCGAAGCGCCGCACCCGTGATGACCCCGAACGTGGGCCCGAGGCGAGGTACCCCCGCCCGCCCGGCACCAAAGTGGGGGAAGAACGCAGATCGGTGCATCGAGCGGCGGGCCACGCCAGGCCACCAGACTGTCGGATTTGCGGTTTATATGCAGGCAGTCGGCTCGACCGGCGGACCCCGGGCGGCCGGCAGGATCGCGGGCCGCGGCGGGCCGCCACCCGGCCTCGTCGCGCCCACAGCCAAACCGTCGGAACGCTCACACCGCCACCAAAGGGGAATCCGGCGCGGATCATCAACGCCCGACGCCCCGACCCGCGACCATGGTTCTCAGACCCTGACTCATCTCCCGCCTCCGAGCCAGTCCCTGGACCGACCTCCGCTCGAAGCCCCGCCGCACCTGCCCCCGAACGACCGCCACCACCCGGAAAATCAGCCCGTAGCCCCGGCCCACCGCCCAGGAAAACCGGCCAGACAATGAGAAATCGGACAGGTCGTGGTTCCACGGGCCCGCCAGGAGCCTCGGCCAAACCCCGCCGACCTCACGGCCACATCACGCGTGGGATCACAGATTCAGCCCCGGACCGCCATCGCCAGGACGCGACAAGACCCCAAGGGGGCCGACGCCGATGTGAAGATATGCGTGGGCGTACGTGGTTTCGAACCACGGACCTCTGCCGTGTGAAGGCAGCGCTCTACCCCTGAGCTATACGCCCCTACAGGTGATGGGTCCACCCTACACGGCGCCAGCAGCGGGCCGGGCCGGGGGTCCATCGGGCGGATGCGGCGATGTCCACCGTCGGCGTCCGGTGGGTGGACTGAGTCACGTTCGCGACGACTGGCCGAGGTTGAGAACCACCCGGACGGGGAACGCTTAACGTGCAACGGCCTCGGCAGGTTGGCCCAGACACTCGGGGGATGCTCGGGCATCACGGATGGTGACCACCCATCGGCACGACGGGCGGCAAACTATCCGTTGACTGACCGATCTAGGCTCTACCGGGAAGGGCTTGCTCTTCCGGGCCGGGCAACGTCGCTCAAACCGCCGTAACGGATGTTGTCTTGGCATAATCTTGTTACCAACGGGACTCAGACAGGGAACTATCCCGTTACACGGGTGCTCGCCCGCACCACCGCACCATGAGAGGCCGCCCGATGACTATTCGTCACGATTCGATCACCGCCGAACTTGCCCTTCGTCTCGTCGTTCCCGGCGGCGCACCCGTACCGGTCGCCGCCACCGTCCGGTACGAGCCGGCCGACCCCTACGCGATCAGCATCGGGTTCCGCACCGGTGCGGACGAGGTGGTGGAGTGGACCTTCGCGCGTCAACTGCTCAGCGACGGCGTTCGCCGGCCAGCCGGCGACGGCGACGTCCAGGTATGGCCGGCAGCCCAGTCCGGCGGCCGAATCGTCTGCCTTTCGCTGTCCAGTCCGTCGGGCCACGCTCTCTTCGAGATGCCACGCTCGGAGGTACTGGCATTTCTGCGGCGGACATACTCCGCGGTGCCGCTCGGCGGCGAGAGCGACATCATCGATCTTGACGCGGAACTAGCCCTGTTGATCTGGGGCGGTCCCGAGCGGTGAATTCCACCGGGGTCGGGACAATTGCCTGGCCCCGGTGAGCCGGTGCGGGCACCTTAAGACCGGGGAGATCCTCCCCCTCGCCGCCGGATTCCCAAAGGCGGAGTCCGACGGCGGGATCCATACCCAAGGACGAACACCCCACCCGCCTGGCCGGAGTCTGTCCGGCCAGGCGGGTCGTCGTCTGGGCGGGTCATGACTACGCCGAGATGGCTGTGCCCAGTCGTGGCTGTGCGGACGGTGCCGCGGTGGCCCGGGCGGGCGCTCAGCCGCTGGCTAGTCGCACCAGCCGGGCCGCCTTGAGCTCGGTCTCACGCCACTCGTCGGCCGGGTCGCTGTCCCAGGTGATGGCGGCACCGGTGCCGAAGTGCAGGCGGCCTTCATCGAACCAGAACGTTCGGATGCCCACGCACAGCCAGCCGGTGCGTCGGTCGGCATCGACCCAGCCGATCCCACCGCAGTAGGGGCCCCGCGGCCCCGGCTCCAGCTCACCGATGATCCGTAGCGCGCTCGACTTGGGTGCGCCGGAGACCGAGCCCGCGGGGCTTGCCGCCGCCAGCAGCTCGACCCAGCCCACCGCGGGACGCAGCCGCGCTTGGACGGTGGACACCAGATGCACCAGACCGGGATGGTGCTCGACAGCGCACAGCGCCGGAACGGTCACGCTGCCGGGCAGCGCTACCCGGCCGAAGTCGTTGCGCACCAGATCCACGATCATGATGTTCTCGGCCACGTCCTTGGCGCCCAGCTCTCGGACGGTCCGCCCGGTGCCCTTGATCGGCCCCGACCGCACGAGGTCGCCGTCGCGTTCCAGGAACAGCTCCGGGGAAGCACCCGCGATGCGCAGACCGGCCTCCGGCACATCGAGCACCACCGCGTAGGGCGCGGGGTTCCCCGCGGCCAGCACTGCCGCCAGCGCCGCGGGATCCCCGGCCGCGGACTGCGCACCATCCGGGACCTCGTGATCCGGGACCTCGTGCGGGCGAGTGCGCGCCATGCGGGTGCCAGACGAGCGGGCGTCAGACCAGCTCGGGTGGCCGGACGGGGGATCGCCCGGGGTGGGCAGCGGCGCGGACAGCACTCGACAGAGGTTGACCTCGTAGACGTCGCCGGCGGCGATGTGCGCCCGGATCGCGTCGGCCCCGGCGAGGTATGCCGCCTGGTCCAGACTGCTCGTCCAGGCCTGCGCCGACGGGCCCTGCCACGCCCGGCGGCGCAGGGCGGCGGGACCCTCGACCGGCGCCGGAACCACGTCGGCGAAGCGCACACATCGCACGGCACCCTCGAAATCGACCACGACCGCCCAGAAGCCATCACGGTCGAGCACCGCCAGGTCGTCGGTGATCTCCAGGACGCCGGTGGCGAGCCGGCCACCGGCCAACAGGTAAGGCCGAGACGGACCCGATGCCGCGACCATGGCGGTGCCGTGCCTCCGGTTACGCCCCCGGTCCGGAACGCCCACGTTGGCCCGGCTCACGGGACTCACCTTATCCATCACCATGCTCCGCTACCGTTTCGTCACTGATTCGTCACGCTCGCCCGACGCGTGGACCAGCGCCACCGACGTGGGCCGAATCGGGTCGGAGTCACCGCGAGCCGGCCGTCACAGCCGGGCGGCGTCCGCACAGCTCCCCTGCGCCCTGAGGCCACGGCGCGCCAGCACGGACGCGGCGCCGGCGGCTGCCGGACCCGGCACCCACCAGGCCAGGTGTCCGAGCCGTGGGCGAAACCCGATGTTCACGTGGGACTCCTTGACCAAAAGCAACATTTCAAACACACCCCGCGGGCCGTTCGACGCGAGGCCCGTTCGTCCGCTAGAGTTCTACCTGCACCACCGCGAAGGGTGGTGCGGTGCGGACGTGGCTCAGTTGGTAGAGCATCACCTTGCCAAGGTGAGGGTCGCGGGTTCGAATCCCGTCGTCCGCTCGGAAACAGAGGGTTTGAGGTCCGTTCCAGCGGCACCCCGCGGCGGAGTGGCCGAGTGGTTTAGGCAAGGGCCTGCAAAGCCCTGTACGCGGGTTCGATTCCCGCCTCCGCCTCTGGTTCATCGCGGGCGATTAGCTCAGTGGGAGAGCGCTACCTTGACACGGTAGAGGTCACTGGTTCAATCCCAGTATCGCCCACCCTCGGGGTGGACACCCCTTGTACGAACGGCCACTCCTAGGAGTGGCCGTCGTCATGTTCGCGGTCGGTCTCCATGCCCCTCAGGTCCTCGTCACGGCGCCCGCGGTCCGCACCTCGGCAGCGGATCACCAGGCCGGGCCGGACGTCTGGATATGCGGGCCAGCCGGCGCGGCCTACCGCCGGGTGGTCGGTCGTGCACTCAGGAACGTCGAGACGCCGTCGGCGAGGCCATTCGCGGCCCGGGCCCGCCAGGCCGGGTCGACCAGTTCGGCAGCGTCGATCGGGTTGCGCATGTTGCCGCATTCGAGGAAGACCTTCGGTACCCGGGAGAGGTTGAGGCCCCCGAGGTCGGACCGGATGGTCATTCCCTGCTGACCCAGGTAGTCGGCGAGCGGCTGGCCGGTCGCCCGGCCGAACGCCGCGCGCAGGGTCGTGGCGAGTTCCGCGGACGGCGCCAGGATCGCCTCGTTGGTCCGGTCGGGGCTGAGCGCCGGTGCGATCACGTGGAACCCCCGCCCGGTGGCGGGACCCCCGTCGGCGTGGATGGACACCACGGCATCCGCGCGCAGATCGTTTCCGATCTTCGCCCGCTCGTCGACGCACGGGCCGACTCCGGTGTCGCTGGTGCGGGTGAGGCGTACCGTCGCGCCGCGGGAACGCAGGATCGCGGCCGCCCGCTGGGTGACATCGAAGGTGAACGCGTGCTCGGGGTAGCCGGCGTCGGTCTGCGCACCGACGGTGTCGCATTCCTTGCTGATCCCTCCGGCCGGAACCTGCCGGTTGATAGCCGCGGGGTCGCCGCTGTTTCCACCGTTGTGACCGGCATCGAGCACAATCACACGGCCGCCGAGAGACTGTGCCGCCGCCGGGTCCAGAGCGGCGGTCGAGACGGCGCCGCCCCCGCCGCGGTCCAGTAGGACGCGCAGCCCGTAGCCGGCCGCCAGGGCCAGCAGGACCACCACGACCGCGCCGACCGCCCAGAATCGAAACGACCGACCGTTGGAGTACCCGACCGGCATCGGCCTCCTGATCGACGTCGGGGGCATCGCGACCGGTGTCCGGCCATCCGCCCATGGAGTGTCAGGTCTCCCGCCCGTGACTTCACACCGTATGCGATCGACGCGGTACCCGTCGCTGCCTACCCCGGCCGGGGCGGTCGGCCGATCAGGGAGTCAGCGACATCAGGCGGACCTACATCAGCCGGTCACTCGCTCAGGCGGTGACGAAGTCGATCAGCCGTTCCACCGCGCCGAGCAAACCGACCTCCAGGTCGGCGTAGCTGTCGACACCGGCCAGTACCCGCCGCCACAGCTCGGCCGGATCGGACACGCCCAGCGCCAGACACACCCCCTCCTTCCAGGGCTGCCCGCGCGGCACACGGGGCCAGGCGGGAATGCCCACCGACGCGGGCCTCACCGCCTGCCAGATGTCCACATACGGATGCCCGGTGACCAGCACGTGCTCACCGGTGACGGCCGAGGCCACCCGACTTTCCTTGCTGCCGGGCACGAGATGGTCCACCAGAACGCCGAGGCGACGGCCGGGCCCGGGACGGAAACCGTCCACCACGGCGGGCAGCTCGTCGACGCCGTCCAGGCTTTCCACGACCACGCCCTCGATCCGCAGGTCGTCCCCCCAGACCCGCTCGACGAGGGCCGCGTCGTGCAGCCCCTCCACGTAGATGCGACTGGCTCGGGCGACGCGGGCCCGGTGCTCGGCAACAGCCAGCGACCCCGACGCGGTGCGTGTGGGCGCGGCGGGCGCGCCGCGCCGCGGGCGGACCAGCGTGACCCGTCGCCCGTCCAGCAGGAACCCGCCCGGCTCGAGCGGGAACACCCGACGGACGCCATGGCGGTCCTCGAGCGTCACCCCGCCGGCCTCACCGCCGACCACCGCACCGCAGAACCCGGACGCGACCTCCTCGACAACGAGATCCGCCTCCAACTCGACCTCAGAGACGACAGGCGGACGGGCACGGGCGGCCGGAGCCAGTACGTCCCCGCCGTAGTCACGGCTACGCATGGAGGGAACCTAAGCCGCGAGCCAGGCATGATCAGGGATATCGGCACTGGCGTGTCGCGACGCGACACCGGGGACAGATCCTGCCCGACGCGGCCATTTTCCGCATCGCCGCCCGCATCCCTCTCGACGCGACCGCTCAGTCGACGGGACACTACCAACAACGCCGCTGGCCACGACATCACCGCACGGGACATCACCGCACGGGACACTGCCGGACGGGACACTGCCGGACGGGTCCCTGAAAGGCCAGCTCGGCCAGTCACCTGCCCACGCCCGTGGGCAGTGATGCGCACGGCCGGCCAAGGCCGGTACGGAACGGAACGGCGCGAGGGGAAGGTGGGCCCAGATGCCGGACGTGGGCTACGGACCGCGGGTCGCGCTGCTGGTCGTAGACGTGCAGAACGACTTCGCCGATCCGGCGGGCAGCCTGTACGTCGCAGGCGGCGAGCAGCTCGTCACGGGGATCAACGAACAGGTCGCGGCGGCCCATGCCGCGGGTTCGCCGGTGTTCTACAGCCAGGACTGGCATCCCGCCGAGACTCCGCATTTCGTCACCGGCGGTGGCGTCTGGCCACCGCACTGTGTGGCGGGTACCCCCGGGGCAGCGTTTCACCCGGACCTGGTCGTCGACGGTGAGGTCATCCGCAAGGGTGTCGACGGCGCGGACGGCTACTCGGCGTTCTCGGTGCGAGACCCGCGCTCGGGCGCCCGCCAGGCGACGATGCTGGGTGAGCGGCTAGCGCAGCTGGAAGTGACGACCCTTGTCGTGGTCGGCCTGGCAGGCGATCACTGCGTGCGGGCGAGCGCGTTGGACGCGCGCTCCCTCGGTCTGACGGTGGTGCTGCCACTGGCGCTCACCCGCTTCGTCAACCTGCAACCGGGTGACGACGATCGGGCCGTGGACGTCATGCGCGAGGCCGGGGTGCTGGTCGGCGGATGATCTCCAGCGGATGATGTCGGCGGATGTTGCGGGCATACCGAAGGCCGGTGGCACACCGGTCAGTGGGCCGGTGAGCCGGACCGCCGGTGTGGCTCACCGGCCTGGCGGCAGGCGGCTACCCGGCCGCCAGGCTCCCGGCCGGCGCGCCGGCGACCGCCGGGCTGCCGACCGCCGACCTGAGCTCACGCACGGCCTGAATCACGCCGCGCAGTCCCGGCAGACCATCCGCCGCTCGTCGAAGAGCTGGCTTCGGTGGTGCACGAGGTAGCACTGCGTGCAGGTGAACTCATCCGCCTGCCGCGGCAGCACGCGCAGGTTCAACTCCTCCCCAGCCAGGTCGGCTCCAGGCAGGCCAAGCTCGGCCTCGAACGGGTCGACCTCGTCACCGAGATCAGCCGCCGCATCCGCCCGACGTGCTTTGAGCGCCTCCAGGCTCTGCTCTGATGCGTCCTCTATGTCAGTAGTACGGGGTGTGTCGTAATCGGTGGCCACTGAGGTAACTCCCAAAATGGTTGTTCGTGTCGTGCGCAAGCCTCAACGCATGACCGCCGGGGTATGTGCCCGTCAGACCCGCGCTACCCTCATGTGGCCTTGGCCACACGCTGATGCCCGTCCGGCGCCGTTGCGCACTGAACCATGACCAAAGGCGACATCCGACGACCCGCCGCAGGTCAGCGGGAGTGTGGACACTACCGGCCGAATCGACTGGTGCGGGTGACGAGAACAGCACTCGCGGACGATGCCAGCTCAGCCGGTGCGCCGCAGCCAGGTGACGGGCGCTCCGTGAGCACCTCGACGTAGCGGCTCGAGCACGTCGTCCCAGGCGGTGCCGAGCAGGCGGTGCAGCCCGCGGGCAAGCGTCTCGCGGGCCTCGCCGCGCTCGAGCAGCGCTCGCAGGGCGGCCTCGCCGACGACGACGTCCCCGTTGGCAGCGATCGCCGCCCGATGCAGACCAAGATCCGGAGTGTACGAATAGCGCTCGGCATCGCAGCCCGGCGAGGGACCCTCGACGGTCTCGAACGTGATGTGACCGAGCCTGCGCAGGGCGGTGGCGACCCGGCCCGCGGTGCCCGGGGACGCTCGCCACTCCAGCCCGGCGAACAGGAATCCGGGCATGCCGGGCTGCGCCGTCCAGGTCAACGACACTGGCGACGACAGCACTGCGGACACACCGAACTCCAGGTGCGGGCACAGCGCCGGCGGGCAGGCGAGCACCGCCAGCTTGCCCGGCACGGCGAAGGACGACGAGCCGGACGACAGCTCACGAGCTGTCGTGGATATTGCGACCACGCAGGACCTCCGTCGACGAGGAACGCCTTCCCCTGCGTCTCATCGACCCACCCTGATGGCAAACGGAATCGTCCCATGGTCCGGCTACGCGGACTAGCCCCACCCCCTGGGAGAAGTATGACTAATTGGTCGTAAGTCCGTGCCTCTGGCAACCACAGCACCGAATCCGGCGGTGGTTCATCCGGGGGATACCCCCCATCCGAGGGAACCCCCTAGGTCTGGCCCGGACTGCCGGCCTTGCCCAGGCCGTCGCCCGGGTCAGACCCGCCAGCCTGGGCCGACCCATCGGACTGGCCCGATCCGCCGGGCCTGCTCCCCGGGCCGCCAGGCTGGTCGGTCCCGCCGAGCAGACCACCAAGACCGCCGAGGACCCCGGTCAGCTCACTGGGCACGATCCACAGCTTGCTCGCCTGTCCCTGAGCGATCTGTGGCAGCGTCTGCAGGTACTGATAAGCAAGGAGTTTCTGGTCGGCGTTTCCCTCGTGGATGGCCCGGAAGACCGTGCCGATCGCCTTCGCCTCACCCTGCGCGGTAAGGATCTGCGCCTCCCGCTCGCCCTCGGCGCGCAGGATGGCGGCCTGCTTCTCCCCCTCGGCCCGCAGGATCTCGCTCTGTTTCACACCCTCGGCGGTCAGGATCGCGGCCCGGCGGTCGCGTTCGGCGCGCATCTGCTTCTCCATCGAGTCCTGGATGGAGCGGGGTGGGTCGATCGCCTTGAGCTCGACCCGGTTGACCCGGATGCCCCATTTACCGGTCGCCTCATCGAGCACACCGCGCAACTGTCCGTTGATCTGGTCGCGGGAGGTGAGGGTGGCCTCGAGGTTCAATCCGCCAATGACATTACGCAGGGTAGTCACCGTTAGCTGCTCGATCGCCCGGATGACGTTGGCGATCTCATAGGTGGCCGCCCGCGGGTCGGTGACCTGGAAGTAGATGACGGTGTCAATGCCGACGACGAGGTTGTCCTCGGTGATCACCGGTTGCGGCGGGAAACTGACGACCTGCTCCCGCAGGTCGATCCGATCCCGGATCCGGTCGACGAACGGGACCACGATGGCCAGCCCCGGCGTCAGCGTGCGGTGATAGCGCCCGAGCCGCTCGACCACCATGGCTCTCGCCTGCGGCACGATGCGCACGGCCCGTGCCAGCACCAACACCAGGACCACCGCGATCACCACGGCGACGATGACACCTGCCATGACCTGCTCCCTCCCTGTGCACCCCGCGGCCGGCCCGGCTCAGCGATCAACCCTGACGATCATCATCTCTGATGGTCACAGCTCGAACCTGTGCACGATGACGGTGGCCCCGTCGATCCGCAGCACCTGAACCTGGTCGCCGGGGTCCAGCACGACCGAGCTCGGATAGGCCCGCGCCGACCAGACCTCGCCGCGGAGCTTGACCCGGCCGCCGTTGCCGTCCACCCGTTCGACGACCACCGCACGTTCACCGATCAGCGCGGCGACCCCCGTGCGCAGCTCCGGGCCGCGCTGCAGGTGCCGGCGGGCCACCGGGCGCAGGCCGAAGCCGAAGCCCCCGGCCGCGACGGCGAAGGCGAGAACCTGCCAGACCACATCCGCGCCGAGCAGTGCGACGCCCGCCCCGACCAGCGCGGCCAGGCCCGCCATCAGCAGGATCAGGTCAAGCGTCACGACCTCGCCGACGCACAGGGCGCCGGCGACGACGATCCAGATCGCCCAGTCGGCCACGTCTCCATGCTAGGCCGACTGGACCGAACCCGATCAATGAAACGTCAATGGCCGGGTGGCCCGGGGGTCGACGACCAGCCGCTTCTCGCGCCGCCGAATCATTACGGCGCCGGTGGCCGTAGGCTTCGTGCGTATGTCGCAGGTTTGGCCTGGCCACCCCTATCCCCTGGGCGCCACATATGACGGTACGGGGACCAATTTCGCGATCTTCTCCGAGGTCGCGAGGAAGGTCATGCTCTGCCTGTTCGACGACGCCGGCCACGAGGAGCAGATCGAGCTCAGGGAGGTCGACGCCTTCGTCTGGCACGCCTACCTCCCCTCGGTCGGGCCGGGCCAGCGCTATGGCTACCGCGTGCACGGAACCTACGACCCTGCCTCCGGACACCGGTGCAACCCGGCGAAACTGCTGCTCGACCCGTACGCGAAGGCCGTGGACGGCGAGATCGCCTGGGATCAGGCGGTATTTCCCTACACGTTCGGCGATCCCGACAGTGTCAACGACGCCGACTCGGGGTCGCACATGATGAAGTCGGTGGTGATCAGCCCGTTCTTCGACTGGAACGGTGATCGTCCGCCGCGCACGCCCTACAACGAGTCAGTGATCTACGAGGCGCACGTCCGTGGGCTGACCAAGAACCATCCGGGCCTTCCCGAGGAATACCGCGGAACCTACGCCGGCATCGCCCACCCCGTGATGATCGAGCACTACCGCAAGATCGGGATCACCGCCATCGAGCTGCTGCCCGTGCACCAGTTCGTCCACGACGAGCACCTCGTCCGTCAGGGTCTGCGCAACTACTGGGGGTACAACTCGGTCGCCTTCCTCGCCCCGCACAACGGCTACTCCGCCTCCGGCGGCCACGGCCGCCAGGTGCAGGAGTTCAAGGGGATGGTCCGCAACCTGCACGAGGCCGGGATCGAGGTGATCCTCGACGTCGTCTACAACCACACCGCCGAGGGCAACCACATGGGGCCGATGCTGTGCTTCCGCGGCATCGACAACGCCGCGTACTACCGCCTCGTGGACGACGACCCGCGCTACTACATGGACTACACCGGCACCGGCAACAGCATGCGGGTGCGTCACCCGCACGTCCTACAGCTGATCATGGACTCGCTGCGGTACTGGGTGACCGAGATGCACGTCGACGGCTTCCGCTTCGACCTCGCCGCGACGCTTGCCCGCGAGTTCTACGACGTCGACCGGCTCTCCTCGTTCTTTGACCTCGTCCAGCAGGACCCGGTGGTCTCCCAGGTGAAGCTCATCGCCGAACCCTGGGACCTCGGTGAGGGCGGCTACCAGGTGGGGAACTTCCCCCCGCTCTGGACGGAGTGGAACGGCAAGTACCGCGACACTGTGCGCGACTTCTGGCGCGGCCAGGACCACGGCATCGCCGAGTTCGCCTCGCGGCTGACCGGGTCGAGCGACCTGTACGAGAACTCCGGGCGCCGACCCTGGGCATCGATCAACTTCATCACCGCCCATGACGGCTTCACCCTGCACGACCTGGTGTCCTACAACGACAAGCACAACGAGGCGAACGGCGAGGACAACCGGGACGGCTCCGACGACAACCGGTCGTGGAACTGCGGGGTCGAAGGGCCGACGGACGATCCGGCGATTGCGCACCTGCGGGCAGCGCAGACCCGTAACCTGCTGACGACGCTGCTGCTGTCCCAGGGGGTGCCGATGCTGGTCGCTGGCGACGAGATGGGCCGCACCCAGGGCGGCAACAACAACGCCTACTGCCAGGACACCCCGATCTCCTGGCTCGACTGGTCCGACGCCGAACGTAATGCCGACCTCGTCGAGTTCGTCAGCCAGGTCTGCAGGCTGCGCCGCAACCATCCCATCTTCCGCCGCCGCAAGTTCTTCGAGGGTGACGCGCCACGCGGCCAGAGCGGGCCGACCGGCAGCCAGGCGAGCACCGCCACCAGGCCAAGCCCGGCAGCCGCGGCATCGTCCGAGGACCCCGCGGCCCAGGACCCCGCGACGAAGGACATCGTCTGGCTACGGCCCGACGGCACCGAGATGACCGACGTCGACTGGGAGTCCGGCACCGCCCGTACCCTCGGGGTCTATCTCAACGGCGATGGCATCCTGGACCCGGACGCGCTCGGCCAGGAGATCAAGGACGACTCGTTCCTGCTGTACTTCAACGCCCATCACGAGCCGGTCAGCTTCCGCGCACCGGCGGCCAACTTCGGCGGCTCGTGGGAGACCGTCGTCGACACCCGACGGTCCGTCACCGGCGTCGACGCTGCTCTGGAGGCGACCTCGGTGGTCACGACCGCGTTCGAACCCACCGACGACGGCCGCCTGGTCAAAGCCGGCGACCCACTCGAGATCGACGCCCGCTCCACGGTCGTGCTGCGCCGTGTGCCCTGATCCGACCATGGGACCGGGAGGCCTGGGACCGGGAGGCCTGACGCCGGGCGGCGGCACCGGGCCGACGATCATGGGGCGGGACGACTCCGGCGCCGAGCGGGCTGTGCCAACGTCGACCTATCGCCTGCAGCTCAACCTCGACTTCTCGCTGACCGACGCGACCGTGATCGTCCCGTACCTGGCGTCGCTCGGCGTGTCACATCTGTATCTCTCACCGGTGCTGGAGGCGGCCCCCGGGTCCACCCACGGCTATGACGTCGTCGAGCACGGGCAGATCAACCCGGAGCTCGGGGGCGCCGGCGGCCTGCGCCGCCTCGTCACCGCCTGCCGGCGCGCGGGGCTGGGGATCGTCGTGGACGTCGTGCCCAACCACATGTCGGTCACTCCGCAGGCGGCGAACGCGGCCTGGTGGTCGGTGCTGCGCGAGGGGCCGGAGTCGCCGTACGCGAGCTGGTTCGACATCGACTGGGCCGCCCCCGACAACCCGGGGCGGGTCGTCGTGCCGATCCTCGGGGCGGGCCTCGCCGACTGCCTGGCCGCCGGCGAGATCAGCGTGCGCCAGGACGAGGACGGCGCCTGGGTCGTCGCCTACTACGACCACGTGCTGCCCACCGCGCCCGGGACCGCCGACCCGCGCGACGTCGCCGGCACCCTCGACGCGCAGTACTACCGGCTGTGCTGGTGGCGGGTCGGCGCCACGGAGCTCAACTACCGCCGCTTCTTCGACATCACGACGCTGGCCGGGCTGCGCCAGGAGGAGCCCCACGTCTTCGCCGCGACCCACCGGCTGCTCATCGACCAGGTCCGGGCCGGCACCTTCGAGGGCCTGCGCATCGACCATCCGGACGGCATGGCCGACCCGGAGGGCTACCTGCGCCGCCTGTCGGAGGCCACCGGCGGGGTGTGGACGGTCGTCGAGAAGATCCTCGAGGACGACGAGGGCCTGCCCGAAACCTGGGCCTGCGACGGCACCACCGGCTACGACGGCATCGGCCGGCTGACCCGGCTGTTCCTCGACCCGCTGGCCGGGCATCCGCTGTCGGTGCTCTACGAGGAGCTCACCCGGGCCGACCCGGACTACGAGGCGGAGGCACGCGCGGCGAAGCTCGACGTGCTCGCGGGCGTACTGCAGCCGGAGGTCGACCGGCTGACCGTGCTGGCTCTCGGTGAGGCCCGCCGGGCCCGCTCCGATCTCACCCGCGTCGGCCTGCGCGAGGCGCTGTGTGAGGTCCTGGCCGCCTTCGACGTCTACCGGGCCTACATCCGCCCGGACGGCACACCGAGCCTGGAGGCCCGCGGCCATGTGGTGCGCGCCTGCGAGCAGGCCCGTTCCTACCTGCCGGGCCGGGCCACCGAGGTCGACCTGATCGAGGACCTCGCGCTCGGCGGCCCACCCGAGTTCGTCACCCGCTTCCAGCAGACCTGCGGCCCGGTGATGGCCAAGGGCATCGAGGACACCGCCTTCTACCGGTACGCCCGCATGGTCGCGCTCAACGAGGTCGGCGGTGACCCGTCACGCTTCCCCGCCTTCACCACCGGGCATCCTCGCAGCGCCGTCAACGAGTTCCACGAGGCGAACGTCGCCGCCCAGCGGACGTGGCCGCTGACGATGACGACCCTGTCCACCCATGACACCAAGCGGTCCGAGGACGTCCGGGCGCGGCTCGCGGTGCTCTCGGAGGACCCGCGGGGCTGGGCGGAGGCCGCCGGGCGCCTGGTCCGCCTCGGCGAGCGCCACCGCGACACCGAGCAGGGCTGGCCGGACCGGCCGACGGTCTACTTTCTGCTGCAGACGCTGGTCGGAGCCTGGCCACTGCCCGCCGAGCGGGCCACCCAGTACATGCTCAAGGCCGCCCGCGAGGCCAAGCTCTACACGAGCTGGACCGACCAGGACCCGGCCTACGAGGCCGCGCTGGTGAACTATGTCGAGTCGGTGCTGGAGGACGAGGAGTTCCTCACCGTGCTCACCGGTTACGTCGCCGGGCTGGTGGAGCTCGGCCGGCAGAACTCGCTGGCCCAGAAGCTGCTGCAGCTCACCATGCCCGGGGTTCCCGACGTCTACCAGGGTCAGGAGCTCTGGGATCTGTCCCTGGTGGATCCGGACAACCGCCGCCCGGTGAACTTCGGTGACCGCACCAAACTGCTCGCCGAGCTCGGCGCCGACGTCCCCGCCGAGGACGCCCCGCCGCGCCGCCCGCCCCTGCTCGACGACTCCGGCGCCGCGAAGCTCCTGGTCGTCGCCCGGGCGCTACGGATACGCCATGACAACCCGCACTGGTTCGGCACCCATGCCACCTACCGACCGCTGTGGGCGTCCGGCTCGGCTGCGGAGAACGTGGTCGCGTTCGCCCGCTCCGAGTCGGTGGTCACGGTGGTGCCGCGCCTGGTGCTGGGCCTGCGCCGCGGCGGCGGCTGGCGCGACACCACCCTGCCGCTGCCCGAGGGACGCTGGATGGACATGCTGACCGGGCGCCGTCACGACGGCGGGACGGCGTACGTCCTGCGCCTGCTGCGCGACTTCCCGGTCAGCCTGCTCGTCCGCTCCTGACCAGCGGATGTTCCCTCGGCCGGGTTGGTCGGGAACGGCTGGTCAGGCTCCGACGGTGGTCAGGGTTGGCTGACCGGGCACGGTAGCCACGCGCGAGTCCTGGCCGGTGCCGGCGAGTGGGGCCGACAGGTTCGGCAGCGCGGGAGCTGTCTGCGACCCAGGCCGCGCGGGACCGTCCGGCTGACCGAACCGCTGGTTCTGTGGCTTGCCCTTCCCGTCTCCCCTGAGGGTGAGAGTGACCGTCCAGCTCCGCCCGGTCGAGGGCCGGCGCACCGCGACCCGCACCGTCCGCGGGCCCGATTCCGGGGGGAGCAGACGGTCGAGGACCTGCTGGTTCGGGACGCCGTTGCTGATCGGCACGACTGAGTCGATCGACTCGATGACGTCACCGGCCCGCAGACCCGCGGCGGCGGCCGGCCCACCCCGCACCTCGGCGATCGTGACGCTTGGCTGACCGCCCTCCGACGGCGCGGTGACGTGGATCCCGAACGCCTCCCCCGGGCCGTCCTGCTCCCGCCCCGCGCCCGGGCCATCTGTTTCCACCCGAAACGCGCGCTCGCCCGCACCCTCGCCCGGTGCGCCGGCGGAGCCCCGCGCTCCGTCGGCGGCGACCACGATGCCCCTGGGGGCCCGGCCCGCCAGAACCTCGCCGTAGGTGCGCGGAGCATGCGCGTCCTGGACGCTGGCCGCCATGCCGTTCAGCACGGCGATCCCGAGATGCTGGCGCGCGGTGGCGGGACCGCCGGCGGCGGCGGCCCGCTGGAACACGGCGCGAAACGCGTTCCAGTCGGTGGTGCGGTCGCCGGCGAAGGCTGGCGGGGCGTCGACGCGGTGCAGGCCGAGCTGGTCAAGCTCGGCGAGCAGGCCGGCGAAGGCGCCGGCGAGCAGCACCTGGTCGCGGTGCGGGTCCGCCGCGTAGTAGTGGTCGGACATGCAGAGGTAGCTCTGGCGAAGGGTCACGTAGGTGATCGGGGTCGGCGACAGGCCGGCCCGGGTTGACGGTGCGGTGCGCGGGAGGCCGACGGTCCCTGCCGGGCCGGTCGGTCCCCCGACGATGCCGCAGACGGCCGGCGTGCCGTTCGTGGCCTGGGCCGCGCCCGCGCTCAGGATCGCCCCGGCGGGCAGGGCCACGGCGAGAGCGGCGGCGGTCAGCACGGCAGGTCGGGTCAGTCGACGAGGAGATCTCATGCCGGCAGGCTGTCAGGGATGATGTTGCCTGACGCTGAACGGGACCGTTAACACCGATGTGACACCGTGTTCGATAGAAGGTCAGCATGCGCGTGCTGGTGGCGGAGGACGAACAGGACCTGGCCGAGCTGGTCGCCGAGGGGCTGCGGCGGCACGCGATGGCGGTCGACGTGGCATACGACGGCGCGGCCGCCGCCGAGCGGCTCGCCGTGCACGACTACGACGTGCTGGTGCTCGATCGGGACCTGCCCGCCCGCCACGGCGACGAGATCTGCCGTGACCTGGCCCGCTCGGGGGCCCGCACCCGCATCCTGATGCTGACAGCGGCGGCCTCGGTGCCCGAGCGGGTGGCGGGGCTGGGCCTCGGCGCCGACGACTACCTCCCCAAACCGTTCGACTACGCCGAGCTGGTGGCCCGGGTGCAGGCCCTCGGCCGACGCAGCGCGGCATCGGTGTCGCCGGTGCTGGAACGGGGCGGGATCGTGCTCGACCCACACCATCTGCAGGCGTCCCGGGACGGCCGGTTCCTGCGACTGTCGTTGAAGGAGTTCGCGGTGCTCGAGGTGCTCCTGCGGGCCGACGGCGCGGTGGTGAGCGCGGAGCGGCTGCTCGAATCCGCCTGGGACGAGCATGCCGACCCGTTCACCTCGGTGGTCCGGGTCATCATGAGCCGGTTGCGGGCCAAGCTCGGCGACCCGCCGTGCATCGTCACCGTCGCCGGCGCGGGATACCGGCTGTGAGCGGCCCGGCCGAGGAGCGGACCGAGCGACGCCGGGCGGGAGGCGGGCGGAGCTGGGCGCGGGGCACGATCCGAGTCCGGCTCACCGTCCTCTACAGCGGTCTGTTCCTGCTCACCTCGACGATCCTGCTGGTCACGACCAACCTGCTGCTCAACGGCGTGCTCCGCAGCAAGGTCACCGCGATCACCGAGAGTGTGGGACTGGGCCCGGGAGCCGGTGGCGACGTCGGGTTCTCCACCCAGGCGGCGCCCGGCGGCGCGGGGGCGGGGACGGGGGTGCCTGACACCGTGGTGGCGGCGGGCACGGGTTCGTCCGCTGCCGCGATGCCCGGCCCGCAGGTCCTCGGGCCCGGTTCCGGCTCGGGTTCCGGCCTCGCGGGGACGGTCGTGCCGCCCGACGCCGCGACGTCGGGGGCCTCGCCCTCGGGTCGCTATGCCGGACGGCTCCAGGTCGTCAGCGGACTACCGGACGCGGTGGCGCACTACCAGTGGACGGTCGCGCTCATCACCGTCGGGGCGCTCACCGTCGTCTCGGTCGCCGCCGGCTGGTGGCTGGCCGGGCGGCTGCTGCGCCCGCTGCACCGGATCACCGCGACCGCCCACCGGCTGTCCCTGTCGAACCTGCACGAACGGATCGCGCTGGCCGGGCCGCACGACGAGCTGCGCGAGCTCGCCGACACCTTCGACGCGATGCTCGCCCGCCTCGAACGCTCCGTCGAGGCCGAGCGCCGCTTCATCGCGAACGCGGCCCACGAGCTGCGCACGCCGCTGACGGTGCAGCGCGCCGCCATCCAGATCGGGCTGACCGACCCCGCGCCCGACCGCCTGCCGCGGGTCCGCGGCCAGCTGCTGACCGCGAACCAACGCATGGAGCGGCTCATCGACGCCCTGCTCATGCTCGCGCAGACCGAACGGGGCCTGCGGCGTACCGAGCCGGTTGATCTGGCCGCGCTGGTCCACCAGGCGGTACGTGAGGTACCCGAGCTGCCTGCCGCCGACGTGGAGCTGACAGTGGCGACCGACGCCGCCGATGGAGCCGCCGGGGCGGCGGAGGGAGCGGCGGGGGCGGCGGAGACAGGCGGGCCAGGCACAGTGATCCGGACGGCTGGAGCGGCCATCGTGTACGGGGATCCTGTGCTGCTGGCGCGTCTCGTCGGGAACCTGCTGGACAACGCGGTGCGGCACAACCATCCGGGCGGGTTCGTCGACGTGCGCCTGTCCGCCTACGGCACTCTCACTGTCCGCAACTCCGGCCCGGAGGTGCCCGAGGACCGCATCGCCGAGATCTTCGAGCCGTTCCGCCGGCTCGGCGCCCCCCGTACGGGCTCCGCATCCGGGTCCGGCCTCGGGTTGTCCCTCGTCCGCTCGATCGCCGCGGCACACCATCTGGCCCTGTCCGCTGCCCCGAACCCGGGCGGCGGCCTGATCGTCACCGTCGTCTTCCCAGGATCCACGCCCAACCTGCCCCGACCGCCGGCAAAGGCGCTCGATCGCCACGATCGCTACGCCCTGCAGTGAGCCGCACGGCAAGATCCACCTACACAGGTCGCTGTAGGGGGCAAATCGGACACGAGCACCCCCACAACGACCGGCCGACGGTTCCGGCCGGCCGATCAGTGCCTGCGGTCGGCCCGTGGGCCGCGCGACGCGTTCCGATCGGCCGGCGGGCGGGTCACTGCGGCTGCGGGACGATCCGCAGGTAGGGCTTCGGCGCCTCCCAGGTGCCGAAGATCTCCTTGGCCTGGTCGTTGTTGACCGAGCCGGCGATCACGACATCCTCGCCCTGCTTCCAGTTCACCGGGGTGGCGACCTTGTGCTTGGCGGTGAGCTGCAGCGAGTCGATGACCCGCAGGACCTCGTCGAAGTTGCGCCCGGTGGTCATCGGATAGACCAGGATCAGCTTGATCTTCTTGTCCGGGCCGATGACGAACACGTTGCGGACGGTCTGGTTGTCCGCGGCCGTGCGGTCGGCCGGGTCGCCGCTCACGTCGGCGCCGAGCATCCCGTACGCCTTGGAGACCGTGAAGTCGGAGTCGCCGATCAGCGGGTAGTTCGGAGCGGTGCCCTGGGTCTCCTCGATGTCCTTGGACCAACCCTCGTGCAGCTCCACCGGGTCGACGGACAGACCGATGATCTTCACGCCGCGCTTGTCGAACTCAGGCTTGATGCTGGCCACGTAGCCAAGCTCGGTGGTGCAGATCGGGGTGAAGTTCTTCGGGTGCGAGAACAGCACCGCCCACGAGTCACCGATCCACTCGTGGAAACGGATCTTGCCCTCGGTCGTCTCGGCCTCGAAGTCCGGCGCGGTGTTGCCGATCGTCAGAGTCATCGTCGTCTCTCTCCTTCACGCTCGCTGGCGCTCGCGGTATGCCTGTGCCGCGAGGCACCTGGATGGTGCGTCCCGCCTGACGGCGGACGGCTCAACCTGCTACCTGCTACCTGCTACCTGCTGGTGTACTGCTCGCCACCTGGTGGTGGTCCTTGCCCGGTACGTCCCCGTCCAGCGGACGCCCCGAGGCGGGCCCGGCTGGACGCGGCGTACAGCCGGGAGCCCACGGCTGCGACGATGCGCACACCGCATCTTTGTGCAGATGGCACCCCTGTGTACGGACAACGCCCTGGTAGCCACGAGACGCCTTCGGACGAACGCCGAACTGCCCGGCGGACCGGGCGCGCGGGCCGAGCACCCGCCACGAGCGGGGTCGTCCAGGCGCTGCTCCCCGCGCTCCCCTGTCGGACTCGACGGTCAACCCCCCGCGTGCCACCGGGCCGCCGGAGCCGCCCCCGCGCCTTCCACCCTCGCCGACCGCAGGCACCGTGGCCGCGCGCCGCCAGGCCCGGGACATCGTGCGACAGGCGGACATATCTCCCGGAGTGACCTGTGCCGCGGCCCAGCCATCCGTGTCCCCCATGCCCCGACGGTACCCATCTGACTCCCCTGATAGTGCCATCTGCCACGACTCCGGTCCGCCACTGCGGAAACCGGCCCCCGGAGGGCGACGCAACCCCGCCGGCCGTCACGCTGAGCTCAGCCCTGGCATCGCCTCGCATCTCTCGGCCCGACGGCCAGACCGCCCCCCAGCAGACCCGCGGCAGGGAGGATGGCGGCGGGCCGGCCGGCGTGGGCGGGGGTTCGACGGCCTTCGATGTCGCGTGACGTGATGGTGCATGACGAGATAACGCATGGCGTGATGCCGTGATACGTGATGTCCTGTGACCTGATGTGACGCCCTGACCCGACTGGGAGGCCCCGTGCCCTCGATTCGCGTGGATCCGGACCAGCTGGAGCAGTTCGCCAACCATGTCGTGGCCTTCGGCACGACGATGTCGGACGAGATCCGCGGGCTGCAGACGCATTTCGACGGGCTCGACTGGGAGGACGTCCAACGGCAGCGGTTCGCCGAGCTGGTCTCCGAGCACGCGAAACGGCTCGAGGCGCTGGTCGAGGTCGTCGGCCAGCTCTCGCCGGAGCTGCATGCCAAGATCGGTCCGCTGCGCGAATACCTCGGAAAGTAGGCCGGGGAGTCGACGAACGGCGTCGGGGGACGTGCCGTGGTGCTTGTTGTTGTTGATCCGACCGTGCTCAGCGCGCATCTCGGGCTGCTCGCCGGCACGACGGCCCGGGTCGGCTCAGCCGCCCTGCAGATCACCGGCGCTCTGGCCAGCCTGGCCGAGCGGGCGGATCACGCGCTGGGTTCCAGCCGGGCCCGGCTGGCCACCGCGATACACACGCGGACCCGGGCCGAGGAGGCTGTGCGCCGCGCCGAGAGCGACCTCGACCACGCCGGCCAGGAGGTCACGTGGGCACGGGCGGCGCTGGCTCGGGCCGAGGCGACGACCTGGCGGGACGACGACGGCACCGTGCGCCACGCCGACACCACCGCCGAGATCGCGGCGGTGGCTCAGGCCGAGGCGCGGCACGCCGCGGCTCGCAAGGAGCTTGTCCGGGTGCAGGAAGAGCTGGAGCGGGCCCTCGCCGCCCAGCTCGAGGCCGAGCGGCGGGCCCGCTTCGCGGCGACGGTGCGCGGCCGGGCCTTCGACCAGGTGGAACGCGCCGGTGCCGTCGCCGGGTGGATCGGGCTGTTCCAGGAACTGGCAACCGACGCGTCGTTCCTGCTCACCCTGCGGATCGATCTGCTCGCCCAGTATCTCGGTGACCTGCCGGCGCGGGTAGCGCAGGCCCGGGCCGGCGCCGCGGCGGGCGGCGGCATCGCGGCGGCTGTCCTCGGGGCTCTGGTCCCCGGCGCGGGAGTCGTGGCCGCGGGAGTCGCGCCGTTCGATGTCGGTGCAGGTGACGGCGTCGGCGTCGGCGGGGCCGCGCAGGGCCTGACCGATCTGAGCTCCGGATTCGGCGCCGGCGTCCTCGCGCTCGCCACCTGCTGGGCCGACGACGTCGGCCGCCGCTACTTCGTCGGCTTCGCCGAACCCTTGGCGGACCGGATGCGCGGGATCGCCGAGGCCGCCCGGGACATCAGCACGTCGACGCATGGCATCGAGCATGACCTTGACCGCCTGGGCCGGCCCGAGCCCTTCGACGACGAGCGAGGGACGACCGATGGATGAGCCAGCCCCCCTCATCGACCGACTCCACCGCCTCCGCAGCCTGATCGACCAGGCCCAGCGCGAGGCGACGAAGGCCGTCCAGGCCGCGGACACGCAGCTCGCCGCGCAGCGCAAGAAGATCAGCGAGGCTCGCGGCGAGGCGCAACGGGACAACGTCGCCTGGCGCGCCGCGAACGTCCGCCCGTTGCTGGCGCAGGTGCAGGAGGCCCTTGGCCCGCGGACGCACCTGTGGGATCAGGCCCAGCGTGAGCGGGCCGGGTCGCGCCACGGCGCGGCAACGGTGGACAGCCTCGAGCTCGCCGCGGCCGTCGACCTGTTGGCGCTCGCCGCCCGCCGGCTGCACTCGATCTGGCGACGCAAGCGGTACTGGACCACCGCGGCCGCGGCCGCAGCCCGGCAGGCCGACCGACAGATCGCCCAGGCCGACGCGGACGCCGAGCGGCAGGCTCAGCAGGCGATCGCCCGCGCCGTCGACGATCACCATCAGGCGGTGACCGCGGTGCGGCAGCGCTGGCAGGCGCGGTTCACCCGGCTGCAGCCCGTCCTCGCGAACACCATCACCGAGCTCGATCGGATCGATCGATCCGCGGAGGCGGACTGGACCGACTGGGCCCCGCCGCACGAGCCCCTCGGCGCCATCCGCGTCGGCCGGTACACCCGGCGGGGCTTCGGCGGGGAGCCGGTGACGGTGCCGGCTCTGTTCCCGTTCCCGGCGACGACGAATCTGGTGATCAAAGCGGTCCGGGAGAACCCGGACCACGCCGACACCGTCCTCGGCCTGATCTGCCGGATGTTCGCCGCGCTCCCGCCGGGGCAGCTGCGCCTGAGCGTCATCGACCCGCTGACCCTCGGCCGCAGCGTGCGTTCCCTCGCCGGGCTCAACTCCGACGACGTGCAGCTCATGGACGACCCGCTCGACGAGACGATCGACATCGAACGACGACTCGCCGACCTGGTCCGGCGCATCCGGCGGGTGGACCGGGACCTGCTCGGCCCGCACCGCCTCGGCTCTCTGGTCGAGTACAACCGGCAGGTCGCCGCCCGGCCGGAGCCGCATCACGTGGTGGTCCTGTTCGACTTCCCCACCGGGTTCCGCAGCACGGACAGCCGCACCCGCATCGACCAGGTGATGTCCAACGGGCCGAGCTGCGGCGTCCACACCGTGCTCGTCGTCAACGCCGATGACCCGGATCATCCCCATCATCTGGAGTTCACCGCCGACGGGCAGGTCCGGCCCGGTCCGGCGTCGTTCACGTCGACGTCGACGTCGACGGCGGCGGACGTCGGTGACTGGAGCATCGAGCTCGGCCATCCACGGGAGGGACGCTGGGAGCCGTCCAAGGCGTTGCGCACCGTGATCGACCGTGTCGCCGACGAGGCCCGCGACGCCGGTCTGGTCGTCGTTTCCGTCGAGCGGATGTTCGCCCTGATGGCCCAGCAGGCCCAGCCGCCGACGAGCGGTCGGGCACCGGGCGTGGCCGGCGCCGCGGACATCGGCGGCATCCCGGGGGCCAAGGCGCCGATCAGCCCCGGCGAACCGGACTCGTGGTGGCAGGGCGACGCGTCCGGCGGGTTGGTCGTGCCGATCGGCATCTACGGCCTCGACGACGTGCAGGCGCTGCGCCTCGGCGAGGGCACCCGCCAGCACGCGATGATCGCCGGGACGACCGGTTCCGGCAAGTCGACGCTGCTGCACACCCTGATCATGTCGGCAGCCACCGTCTACTCCCCCGAGGAGCTGGAGCTGTACCTGGTGGACCTCAAGGGCGGGGTCGAGTTCCAGGAGTACGCGGTGCGCAGCCTGCCGCACGCCCGGGTGGTCTCCGTGCACAGCGAGCGTGACTTCGGCCTGGAGACGATGCAGGACCTGCTCGCCCAGTCCCGCTACCGCGAACGGCTGTTCACCCGGTACGGGGTGCAGGACCTGCCCGGTTACCGCCGGGCCCGCGCCGCCGCGCTGCCCGGCGACCCGCTGCTGGCCGAACCCCACCTCGCCCGCATCCTGCTGGTCGTCGACGAATACCACGTCCTGTTCGACGGCGACGACCTCAGCGCCCGCACCGCGGCGCAGTGCCTGAACCGCCTGGTCCGCCAGGGCCGTGCCTTCGGCATCGGCGTGCTCATGGCCTCGCAGACGCCGAGCAGCACCATCCATCTCGGCACCGACGTCATCGGCCAGATCGACGTGCGCATCGCGTTGCGCTGCCCCGAGCACATCAGCCGGCGAATCCTGGCCGAGAACAACCCGGCCGCCGCCCGGCTGGGCTCCCGCGGCGAGGCGATCTACAACCCGAACGCCGGCGAGCCCGAGGCGAACACCACGTTCCAGGTCGCCTACCAGGAACGGGAGGTCCGGGCGGACACGTTGGACCGGATGAGCCGCCTCGCCCGCTCCCGGGGCTTCACCCGGGTACCGGCGGTCTACGACGGTGACCGGCCAGGCGACATCACCCGCGAGGACGCCTTCTCGGCCCACACCCTCGCGGCACGGGCCACGGCCGCTGCCTTGGCCACTGCCACCTCGGCGCCGAGATCATCGCGGAGGTCGACATCAACGCCGGCGCCACCGTCGACATCCAACTCGATGTCGCCGCCGGCGCCGAGCGGCCCGCTTCGGGTGTGGCTCGGCGAGCCGACGGGTCTGTCGGGGCCGGTCGGCCTTGACTTCGACCCGCGGCCCCGACGCGCCCTGCTGGTCGTCGGCGACGACGAGGCGAACGTCGGCGTGCTCACCTCCGTGATCGCCTCCCTTGCCGCGGCCGGCCTCGGGCGCCCCACCACGACCGCCGCCACCGCCGCAACATCCGGCGCCGTCACAGCCGCTGGCGCCGCCCCAACCTCCGACGCCGTGACAGCCGCTGGCGCCGTCTCGGTCATCGATTTCACCGGACCCGGCTCCCACTACACCAGCGTGCACGCCGAACTCGCCGTGCTCCTGCCGGGCCTGCACCGATGTGGCGCCGGGGAGGCCCTTGCGCATGTCAGCGCGCTCGCCGACGAAGTGCGCTCGCGCGTCGACGGCAACTCCCAGGCCAATCTCGCCGCGAACGCCCACTTCCTGCTGATCAACGGCCTGCACCGCTGCCCAGGCGGCCTGCGAGACTCACCCCGCGGCTTTCGCCCCGCCGGCTTCGGCGTCCCGCTCGACGTGCTGCTCGCCCAGGGACCCGACGTCGGCATCTTCGTCATCGCCACGATCGACCCCGGCGCGCAACGCCACGTCCACGGCGAGATCCTCAACGAGTTCGGCCCCGTCCTCACCCGCTGGCAGCCCCAGTCCTTCGACCACCGAATCCAGACCCTGATCGGCCGACCGACCGCGAGCCTGCGCGAAGGCCAAGCCCTGCTCATCGACGACGACACCGAACGACGCCTGCGCCCCTACCGAATCCCACCCCCCGGCTGGCTCACCGACCTGGCCAACCACCTACCCCGACCTGATCAACGGCTGTCGTAGTTCACTTCAGATCAGAGAAAGGCGAAGGTTCCTCCCTCAAATCAGCAACCACAAGCGTTAGATGAGGAGCTGCGACTCATCCAGGAGGAGCTATGACCCTAACCTCGGGCCCCACGGAGCTCGACGTGTCACAATCCCCGAAGGTGCAATGAGGACCCCAGGCCAGCTGAGGGCGGGTGTTCCGGACCACCCGGTTGCAATCCCTCGTAGGGGCGATGAGGACGGCCATCCAGACCCACCGCGTCGCCGTCATCGTGTACGCGTTGCAATCCCTCGTAGGGGCGATGAGGACCCGGACCCCCGTCTCCCCGCCCAGGGGACTGGAACTCACAGTTGCAATCCCTCGTAGGGGCGATGAGGACATGGACGAGGTGACTGAGCACCTCGAGGAGATGGGTTGTTGCAATCCCTCGTAGGGGCGATGAGGACCCGCAACCGACGCCGCCGAGCGACTGCGCATGCACGCGTTGCAATCCCTCGTAGGGGCGATGAGGACACCGCCACGCCTCCGCCATCGCGCAGACGGCGGCCGCGTTGCAATCCCTCGTAGGGGCGATGAGGACCCTACCGCAGCGGACATCCGGGAGTCCGGGCAGATGTTGCAATCCCTCGTAGGGGCGATGAGGACCGACCGGCAACGCGTCGTCGTCCTCCGAGTCGTACTGTTGCAATCCCTCGTAGGGGCGATGAGGACCGGGCGGCGAGGAGTCCATGCTGGTGGTGTAGACGAGTTGCAATCCCTCGTAGGGGCGATGAGGACTTCGTCAGCGCCGGCCTGGCCCTGGTCGGCATCAGGTTGCAATCCCTCGTAGGGGCGATGAGGACTTGAACAGGCGGCTGTTTGCCTTCGTGCCCGCGGTGTAGTTGCAATCCCTCGTAGGGGCGATGAGGACCCGCCCCGGGGATCGCCGGGAACTGGCACTACCGCAAGTTGCAATCCCTCGTAGGGGCGATGAGGACTCCGCGTCCGCTCTCGCCCAGTACGGCACCCGCGTGTTGCAATCCCTCGTAGGGGCGATGAGGACCACAGGCTGTGACCGGCGCGGGGATGCCCTGCCCAGGTTGCAATCCCTCGTAGGGGCGATGAGGACTCCGCCGCTGCGCCGAGAGCGGTTTCGGGTCAGGTCGTTGCAATCCCTCGTAGGGGCGATGAGGACCCGAGGATAAACCTGCAGGTCATGCGGCGTGTCGAGGAGGTGGAGAGATAGCAATCTGCAGCGAACTGACAGTCTAACATCAACTTCTTGCGATCATGCCATAACCGTGACATCGGATCGAGACGAGCCGACGGGTCAGATGATGTTGCTGGGGGCGGCCCATCCTGATCCGAGGCTCTGACGGACGGCGTCGGCGCCAGGCGGAAGCGTGTAGATCAACACGTGGTCATAGGTGCGGTCGAGGACGCCCTCGATGCTGCGGCGGAAGCGCAGGAGCTGAGCTGGGCTGAGATTGCCCTCGAAGACACTACGCTGCACGTGATGCAGGTACTGGCGGCAGATCTTAAGCACTCGGCTATTTCGCTCCACCGCCGTGTCATAGACAACGATCACGAACACCGGATCACCACCAGATACGAAACGGCTTGTACGGCTCGTTCTCCACGACGGCCCGCGTCAGCTTGAGCGCCTCCAGGTACATCAGCTCGTCGTATGCGACTTGACGACCGAGCGTCCTGTGCTCGACCGTCACACCCAGCTCGTCCCGCACCGTCTGCAACACGAATCGACGGCCGGCCTCGGACAGACTGGCGTTGCCAACCGCGCCGTCGAAGTATTCCGGCAACAGTTGTTTCCGGGCGGCCAGCCTCAGCATTAACCGCTCCGAAAACAGCGGTTTGAATACCTCGGCGAGGTCGAGAGCTAGCGAATGGCGGTGCCGCTCGACCGAACTGTGCAGAAAAGCGATACCGCTGTGCAATGGGGTCAGACGGATGGCGGTGAGCGTCCGCGAGTAGACTATCGCGTTGACGTAGCTAATAAAAGCGTTCCCAGCATTGGCAGGTGGACGTCGGCTACGGCCGTTTAGTTGGAGCCACTCCGGAAGTTTCGTGTCGAGCACAGTCCAAGCCGTTCGACGGAAGTTACCTTCGGCCGCCATCAGCCGCGCCGTGTCACCGGCCAGATCTACGCCTTCATCAAGCCGTTCGAAAGGGCGCCGCAGCGCGTTCCGGTCGACGACCCGCCGCACGTTGAACGCCGCTGCCCGAACGATGGAGGCGGCAATGGTCAGGGAGATCTCCGGGGTGGTGGCGGCATGGGCTTGCGCCAGTACCGTCTGCCCGGAAACGTGACGCTGGGCCGGCAGTACCGATCCCGAGAAATCTCCGTAGTAACTCAGCAGATGCAGGCTGATGTCATGCTGGCTTAGCAGATTAATCACCGATGTGTTGATATCGACCGGTGCAGTTGCAATTATATCGCGAACATCGGTGACCGGAATGTGAACCCGACTCCCATCCTCTCGCTCGATCGCCAGAGTGGAGTCTTTTCGACGGATACGGCAAGGCGATGTAAGCCAGTACGTTCTAGCGGCTTCGGGCACGAGTCTCAGTCCGTCCAGCAGTAGTCGGTGTAGCTGCAGCCCTTGCAGCGGGGACGGTCGAGTCGCCCAGGTGCCGATGGTGCGGTGATGACCTGCAGCACATCTGCGATATCCGCTACGGCCGCATCCCGCCGTTGTTCATCAAATGGCAGTCGAACCGTCCGGCGAGTCGGCCGGTAATGTAGAACGGCTCCCTTCGCCGGCACACCGATCTCAATGAGCCGGTGACAGTAGTGGATCGCCTGCGCCTCGTCCGAACGCGTCGCATTCCTTGAGGATTTGACCTCGTGCACCCAGAGATCCCCATCCAGATGGTCGAGCTTGGCCGATCCGAGATCGACGGACTGGAAGCGACTGTAGGCGGTATCGTGCACCGCCTCTCCGAGGCGGACCTTGGCACTGAGATGTTCCGGCCGGATTCCTCGGGCATAGAGCCAGAGCTGCCGCCGACAGTGGTGCAGATACTTTACGTGGACTCCCCCGACACCCCCGGCGTCCATCAGATCAGCTCACCCAATTCGTAACTGACCTTCGTGGAACCGGTCCGGTGGATTTCCGTGAGGCCCTTCACCTCGTCGTACTCGCCGTCGATGACAAGAACGTCGAGATCCCGGTCCCAGCGGCCTAGGGCGCCCGCGTAGTGCGGCAGCGGAATAAGGAGGTCGGCGGCGAGTAGACGACCGACACTGGCCGAACGAGCTACGGAACGGCCTTCTTTCAGAAGAGCGGCATAAGTGCTCCTGTCCTGCACGAGTATCCCCTCGACGCCGTCAAACAGTCTGTCAAAGCTTTGCGCCAGACGGCTGCGGTCGTTGAATGCGTCCGCCCAGGAGAAGAAGGAGGTCGCCCAGACGGAGCGCGCAGCCCGGACGTCATCCACCCATTGCTCGCCCCACGGCGAGTCGTAGATGCTGTCCAGCCATTCCTTGAGCGAGGCCTCACTGATCTCGCGACCATGATGGGCATCGAGAATCTCTCCGGCGAGCCGGGTTGGCTCTTCGTCGTACACACCGTCGGCATACAGCGGTGGTGTCCGAGCCTTCTGGTCGGCGCGGCGCGGTCGCATCTCCGGACGGCAGATGATCACATCGGCCGGCGGCCTGGCACCGGTGCGGTTGACCCGGCCGAAGCGTTGGGTAAGCGCGTCCAGTGGCGCTCCGGAGGTGAAGAGTACGTCGAAGTCGACATCCAGGGACACTTCGACAACCTGAGTCGCGACGACCAGGCCGCCACGGCGGTCGTCGGGGCGCCGACCAGACCGAAAATGTGTCATGATCGCCTGTTCGATGCGGCTCCGGTCGCCGCGTCGAAAACGCGAGTGCAACAGGTGGCCGTCGTGATCGGAAAGTTCGTCCCGCAGCGTCTGAGCATCGGCGATGTTGTTCGCGACGACCAGGACAGACTCCCCAGCCCGCAGGCGTTGGCGGATCAGCTCGATGGTGGCCGGATCGGTGAGGTGCTCGTCTCGTCGCACCAGGCGGTGGCGCCGCGGTGCGGTCTGGTAGTCGGCCTCTACCACAGTCAGATCCGTCGAGGCCGCGGGAGCGGCGCTGGTGGGGACGAGCGTCGTCGGCCAGCCGGTCGGTGCCGACGCCGCGCCGGTGCGGGACTCCTCTGCCGGTTGCTCCGTCAGAGCCTCCCGCACGAGGCGGACGAGTGCGTTCGGCGCGGTCGCGGACAGCACGGCGACCCTGCCGCCGAGCTCCGCCCAGCATGCGGCCATAGCCAGGAGGTAGCCCAGCCGCTTGACGTCGTAGGCGTGCAGTTCGTCGAGGACGAACACGGAGTTCGTGGCGTCCAGCAGCAGGGAGCTGTGCACGGGCCCGGCAAGCGCACCCCGCATGAGCTGGTACGGCGTACCGACCCGTACCAGTTCCCGGAACAGCCGTGTCGCCTGCGCGCGGGCCACCGCCTTCTGCGCCGCCCTCGCTTCGACACCGGATGTGCGTCCATCCCCGAAAGGCTCCTCGTCGGCTCCGCATAGCGAGCGGGCGAGATGGTAGGAGGCTGCGCGGGAGTGGCTCACTCCGATCGCGTCGGCGCCGCCGTGATCCGTCAGGTCACCATCTGCCAAGCGGTCTGCCATCGCGTTGATCGACGCCAGGTAGGGCAACGTGTAAAACAGCCGCGGATCGCCGCCCGTCCGCCCACGGATCTCGCCGACCTGACGGGCGGCCCACAGCAGGCCGCCTTCCGTCTTGCCTGCGCCTGTCCACGCCCGCAGTACCAGGTGGCCGCTGACCTCGGCCGCCTCGCGCTGGTGCGGCCGGAGTTGGTGGCCGCCTGCCGCCAAGCGGTCCGCCAACCGCGAGGCGTAACCCTCGTCGAAGGGCTGCTCGGTGCGCAGCGTGCCATGTCCGCTGGACAGGTGGTCTGCCATGGTCACGGCCCCCTGCAGAAGCACACCGGCGAGCCCGGCACCGCGGCTGGGCTGGCCCGGCTCCACCCAGGTCCGCATGAGACTCCCGAGGTGGCGATGTGCGTGCGTTGCCAGTGCTTCGGGCTGCACCTGCGGGTCCGTCCCGGCAAGGGATGTGGGCGAGACGCCTGGCAGCCCGGCCGCAGCCGCCCGCTGACGCAACCAGGAGACCAGCGCGGGCACGGCGTCCACGTCGTACGGGCCGAGAGCGCTGGCAAGGTCATTCGCGGAGTACTCGGCCGGGTAGAGCTGGCTCAGCGAAGGCCGACCATCGCCGCCGCCCAGCGCGCGATGGTGCGTCGCGACGCCCACCCCGACCCAGGCCTGATCGTCGGATTCGGCGACGAGCCAGTCGAGGAAGCCGAGGGAGAGAACCTCATGGCGGTGGCCCCACCCGATCCGGGTGGCCATCATCCGTTGGAATCCGTCTGCAATCTTCCCCGTGTCGTGCAGGAGCGCCGCCCAGGCGGCCAATGTCCAGAACCGCTCTCGCAGGCTGGGATCCAGCACCTCCAGGGTGCCCACCCGTTGCGCAATCGCGATCAGCGCGTCGAGAGTGGCGCCGAGATGATCCGTCAACGATTCTCCGGCCGGATAGTCGTCGTTCGACGGTTTGGCGAGCAGCGTGGACAACCCGGCCGGCTCCGCGGACAGGACACGATTGGGCGCGGGCGCCGCCGTTGGTTCTGGGTCGGTTGGCGCTGTCACCGGATGGCGGCCCGGTTGGGAGACGTTCGCAGGCGCTGGGCTGGTCCCGGGATCGTCGACTGTTGAGCGGATCGCGCCGTCCTCCACCTGCACCGGATGTGTCGGCGGCAGCAGATGGAAGGCGCGGCCTTCTCGAGTGACCCAGGCCGTGACAAGGGCCTCGGTGAGGTCCTGTCTGGCCAACCGGCCGCCGGCCGCGGCCGACAGTCGGTGTCGATAGGTGTCCCAGCGGGTGCTGGACCGGTCCCGGCTTATCGAGGTCGTCATTTGCAACCGGGTGCCGCCGCGACTGGCCTCGTCCGGCAGCAATGCGCCGCCCATGACACCCCGACCGCGATGGACGTAGATCCGCCGAGCACGTGCGGTCGCCAGGTCCTGGCTGCGTCCCAGGCGCAGCGGCCAGACCGGCCGCCGGAAGCGCCGTTCCCAGGCGGCTACATCGTCCATGATCCAGATGGTCAATTCGGCGAGGGCAAGGAACTGATGCTCACGGGGCACGGGTTGACCGAAGGAGCCGCGGATCTCAAGCGGCCAATGGGTCTCCAGGTCAACCCCTACCGCACCCGCGGTGAACGCCATACCGAAGCGCAGCAGCGGATCCACCTCGTCCCATCCCCCGGCGACTGCGGCAAGCAGACCGCCGACGGTTGCCGGAGATGGGCAGGGCAGCGTCACCGCGAGCGCCGACGACAACGGATCCCGGAAGGAGACGATCGGCGCGGTGACCAGAACCTCCAGCGCCTCCTGTTCCTCTGATTCACCGCCGAGAGCTGGAGCCGCCATACCCAACCCCGCTGGGCGCGGCTGGCCCTGAGCAGCTCCCCGTGGGTCGATACCGTTCGGGCCCCCCGGGTTCTGGTGCGGGCTCATGCGGTCGGGTCGTCAAACCAGGAGTCGCGCTCACCGGCCTCGATCTCGTCTGCCAGGCGATGGAACAGCGCCCGCGGATGGTCGATCAGTAGCCGGCCTTCCTTGCACTCCTTGGCTAGCGCGGCCCGGACGTCGTCGCGCTGGCCGCCGAGGAAGCCCGGGGCCCAGCCGAGGTGGATCGGGCCATCCAGCTCGTCCTTCCACGCCTCCACCTCCTCCTGCACCACCGCGGGGTCGACGACGACCCGCCCGTCCCGCAGGCCGAGAATGCGTGTGAACGGGTTGATGCCGCCCTTCATCGGTGCGAGCAGCAGCAGCGCGGGCGCGCGGTCGCCATAGTGCAGCGACTGCTTCGCGCCGCCACGGACCGCGGTGAGGGTGCGCAGGAGTAGTGCGGCGCGACGGCGGCGCTCCGCCAGGGACAGGCGCAGCGCCGGCGATCCTCGAAAAGTGAGTGTGCTGGCACCGGCGGCCTCGGCCTCCTCGGCCGCCTGCGCGGTCAGGGCGATCTTCAGGCCGGAACCACCGGTCTCGAACGTACCCACCCGCGGCAGATCGAGAGCAAGATCCGCGCCGAGCTCGGCGCTGTACAACTCATGGCCGTGGAGGACGGGGTTCTCCCCTGCCTTGAACCCTCGGCTCATCGTGCCGAACTCCTCGGTCGGCCGGCGAGGCGCGATGGACAGTAGCGTGCCGGTGGCGAACACCGTGTCCCGCTGGCAGGTCTTCGCCGCCTCGGCGCCCTTCTTGGCCACGGCCACCATGTAGCCGAACAGGTCGTCGTCGAAATAACGGTCCGGCCGGCCCTCGGTGTATGCCTGCTGGTTCTTGCCGGCACCGCTGCGTGTGACACCCGACCGCGGTTCCTGGACGGGCACCGAATCGCGCAGCCACCTGCGGAAGGCCTGCGCCGAGACGTATGGGTAGATATCACGGCCCACCCGCAGCTGTTTCACGCGAGAAACGTTGTCATCCGAAAGGCCGTTGTTCGGCGCTCCGGCCTTGACGTCCACCACGGCCTTGCCCACCAGAAAGGTCACGCCTCGATTCCTTCCACGAACTCTTCATCCTCGGGGTGCAACGTGATCTCTTCGTCCATATCGGGCAGGTCCTGGGCCGCGTCCGCGCCGTCAGTCGGCGCCCAACCGACCGCGTGCAGCGCGTTCAGCACCGCGATAAGCAGCAGGCGCCGGTAGAGCCAGCCCTGGCCGTCCGGATCGAACAGGAGTCGAAACTGCGCAACGGTTACCAGCGGTGCGCTCTCGCCTGAGCTCCCTCGACGCAGAGTCCGGCCGACCGCCTTGATCTCCAGCCACTTCTGCAGTGCGCGCACGTTGCGGCAGGCGACCTGGAAGCTCATCAGGGGACTCGATCTGTCATCTGTGACGATCTCGCGGGCAATCTCGGCAGCCAGCGTCTCGACCTGGTCGATGTCGGTCTGGTTCACATCCATCACCTCATGCAGGAACGAGTAGGTCAGCGCGGTGAGACCGGCATCGAACCGCGGCATGGCGCGCAGGTTACGAGCTGTGGTGAGCCGGGCCGCGGCCGTGACGAAGATTCGCCACGGCCGGTGGAGCGCGTCACGCGCGAGGCGTCGGTTTCCGGCCACCGGGGCAAACTCGTAGGCGGACAGCAGCGAACGCCAGCCGCGCCGCCGCTGGGGGTCTCGTATGGTCGATCGGAGCCATTCGGCGAGCGCCTCGTCCACCCGGTACATCCCGAGGCTCGCACCACGGTTGTCGTTGCTGAACACCAGCACCTCGACGCCGGCATGCAGCCGACGGTCGTAGCGGCGCAGTGCGCACAGGGCGGTGCGTTCGTGCTCGTAACGGCCGCCGCCGCGGGGTGCGGCAAGCCCGCGGATCTCCCTTGCTGACCGATACACCTGGCTGCGAGTGGTGGCTTTCAGAAACTCCTCATCCCAGCTGTGGATTGCGGTGCTGGGTCCGCCGGTGAGCCGGGTGCCATACGGCAGGGCATGAAAGCAAGACACGCAGGGCCAGCACAGCGCGAGCCCCTCGTGGCCGCGGGGTGTCGTGTTGCAGTATCCGGCGGCGTCGACCAGCGGGACATCCACCTTCCCGTAGAAGCCGACGGCCGGTCGCCCGCAGAGCGCGCACGGCGCGTTCGGCCAGCTCGCCGGGTCGGGCATGGTGCGCCATTCTCGAATGCGAGCCGTGTTCTCCGTTCGGGACCGCTTCGGCAACGTCGGCCGGTGGTTCATCTTCGAGTTCGGGAAAAAGGCCCCGCTGGCCTTCAACCAGAAATTCTCCTCCCGGCGTCGCCCAGCCTCGGCCGCGGCCGCCGCATGGTCGATCATCTGCTCCACCGCGGCATCGAAGTCCGCCTCGGGCAGCCCGGTCGGCCACTGGGGTCCGTCGCCGGACCCCGTCATCTGCGCTGCCAGACCTGCCAGCGCGAACGCCCCGACCCGCTGCAGCGGGTGTGCGGTCAGGACGATCTGCCGCTGTGCGGCGGCTGTGGCGGCCTCGGGCGCTGAGCCGGTCACGCCGCGACCCAGCCGAACCCGACCGACGTCGACTGCCCGAGACCCCAGGACCACAAGGACCGCAACGTCTCCGGCGCGCCACGCAACCGCGCCTCGAGGGGCGCGCCGATCTTCGCCCCCTTGCCCGCCTCAACCATCCGGCGGGCACCGACCCAGCTGATCTCCTCCACTGTCACATCGGGATCCACGCCGATGCTCTGCGCCTTACGCCGAAGGCCGGTTGCGAAGTAGGCGGCGAACTCCGGCTCCCCGGGCAGGAGGAATGCCTGCCGGCTCGTGCGCACGCCGTCCGGGCCACGACCGGAACCCTTGACCACCACCGGCGTCACGGTGCGCAGGGTTGCGTGCCCGGATTCGAAGGAGGGCGCCTCCATCAACTCGACGCCGAGAACGTTGAGCGCAACGCCACCCCAGTCGATCAACGGGATGCCGATCACTACCTTGGCCCACGCGTCCACCAGGGCGAACAGTGGGCTGCCGAGGTCGAGATAGCCCGCTCCGCCGGTGGCATACCGCCCGCGGACCCGGGTGGCGCGCGGGAATACGGGCGGACCGTAACCGAACGGGACCATTCGATGCGGCCCCCAGCCCTCCTCGTGCAACGTCCGGGCCAGCGCCGGATCGACCTCGCCGAGCATGCGGTAGCACAGGGCCCGTCCCGGTGCATGCACGCTACGCCATGGGATCTCTCGTGCTCTGGTGTGCACGGCCACTCTTAGCCGCATCGCGCCCCCGTCCTCCGTACCATTGCGACTCCTCGCGCCCTGCCAGATCGTCTCAGTGCCGGACGAGGTGCATGCTGCCGGGCACCTCCGACAATTTCTTGACGTGACGGACCGGCGGCAGGAGCACCGATCCGACCTCCACCGCCGAGCCCGCCCTGGATCAGAGGCGTTGGTCGGCCGGAACTAGACACCCCTTGACGCCCGTCAGCGTGCCCATCCGGCACGACAATCGCGGCCAAGCCGTACCACACCGCGGCCCGGTAGGACTTATCGACGAGGCAGCTATTCTCGATCTTGACCCGCCCGTCGAGGACCCGGTCGACCACATCGCACCACACCTCCGCTCAGCAGTCGCTTGGTCGCGTTCTGCACTTTAGAGCGGATCTGAGACCTTGGTCAAGCCTTGCCGATTGACGACTTCTGCACTAGCAGACCAGTCGACTACTGTGGTCAACAAAAGATCCACAGCGGACCAGTCGAGACGAGGCTCCGCGGGTCCGGGCGCCAAACGCCGCCCGGACCGCGCCTCTCGCAGAGATGATGACGAAGGACACCAAAGGCGATCGTCCGCCCAAGCGGCCCAGTGTTGCGATACCTCGTTGCGATAACTCGCAGGTGAACAACGGTCCCGCCAGCGACGATCTGACATAAGACCTACGCACAAGCGTAGCGCAAACCCCGCCACTATGATCATCACCGTGGGTGGCACACATCGTGTGGCTGCAGCAGCACCTCGCGGGTTCGATAGCGGCGTTGAACGTTCGCAAACAGCGCGTCGACAGGATGGAGGCCGTCAGAGCGGTACATACCAACGGAAGGGATCCCCATGGCGCACATGAGATGGAAGCCGGCCAAAGCGCCCCGCGCTGTCCTCGCACTCGTGGCCGTGCTTACGCTCGTGGTTCTGGCGGCGAGTGCCGGCTGTGCACGCAGGTCCAACGGGACGATCGACGCGCCGCTCGGGCAGCAGGACGACAGCCGAGCCCAGATCATCAACGCGCCGGACGGCTGGCGGAACATCATGACCAAGTGCGTCCCGTTCCAGGCAGGCAAGCGGCTCTACGAGGCCCGCGGCGAGCAGGGGGAGCCGGTCATCGTGGATGACCCGGCCTGCAAGGGTTGAGGCATCCCCATCGGGCACCATGGACGCTCCCGACGTCGTCACAGCAGGGCCGACGCCGCAGAGATCGCGAGCCTCACAGGGCCGAGCGGTTCCCGCGCGACACCTCTGGCGGACCCGGACATGGGCGCACAGACGGCCCGCCAGCCGGGCAGGGCTGGCCTCAAACGGGGCGAACGGGCACCTTCGGACAGGGTCGATTGGCACCGTCACGGCATGTCGGGTCCCGGCGGGCGGTAGACAGGACGCTATGAGCACCTTCCGCCTGTGGGCCCCGGACGCGAAGACGGTCAGCCTTGTCGTGGCGAAAGCCGGTCCTGCGGGCGGCAACCCGGACACCGGCGGGGCGGGCGCAGGGGGATCGGCCGATGCCACGCATGAGATGTCCGCGGGGCGAGGTGGCTGGTGGTGGGTCAACGTGCCTTCGGCCAGGCACGGCACGGACTACGCCTTCGTGCTCGACGGCGGCGACCAGGAGCTGCCCGACCCGCGGTCCGCGTGGCAGCCGTACGGCGTGCACGGGCGTTCCCGCCTCGTCGACCACGCGGCGTTCCCCTGGACGGACGCGAGCTGGCGGGGCATCGCCCTGGCCGGGAGCGTCCTCTACGAACTGCACGTCGGCACGTTCACCCCCGAGGGGACGTTCGACGCGGCGATCGAGAAGCTCCCGCATCTCGTCGAGCTCGGCATCGACGCGGTGGAGCTGCTGCCCGTCAACGCGTTCCCGGGCCGGCACGGCTGGGGCTACGACGGCGTGGGCCTGTTCGCCGTGCACGAGCCGTACGGCGGGCCGGACGGGCTCAAGCGGTTCGTCGACGCCGCGCACGCCCACGGCATCGGCGTGATCATGGATGTCGTCTACAACCATCTTGGGCCGGACGGCAACTACCTCGCCCAGTTCGGCCCGTACTTCACCGACCGTTACATCACGCCGTGGGGTCCCGCCGTCAACCTCGACGCCCCTGGTTCTGACGAGGTCCGCGCGTTCATCCTGGGCAGCTCGCTGACCTGGCTGCGCGAGTACCACTGCGACGGGCTGCGCCTCGACGCCGTGCACGCCTTCCAGGACAGCCGGGCGATGCACCTGCTCGAGGAGATCGCCGAGTCGGTGCACCGGCTCGGCGCGCAGCAGCGCCGGCCGCTGTTCGCCGTCGCCGAGTCCGACCTGAACGATCCCCGGCTCGTCGTCGCGCCCGAGGCCGGCGGTTACGGCCTGGACGGCCAGTGGTGCGACGACGCCCACCACGCGCTGTGGGCGGCCCTGTCCGGCGAACGGCAGGGCTACTACGTCGACTTCGGCTCGCTGTCGGCCCTCGCCCACGCGCTGACCAAGGGATTCGTCCACGAGGGCGGTTACTCGACGTTTCGCGCCCGCTCCCACGGCCGGCCGATGCCGGCGACGACCCCCGCCTACCGGTTCGTCACCTTCCTGCAGAACCACGACCAGGTCGGCAACCGGGCGACCGGCGACCGCTCCTCGGCGACGCTGGGCGACGGTCTGCTGCGCATCGGCGCGGCGCTGCTGCTCACCTCCGCGCTGACCCCGATGCTGTTCATGGGCGAGGAGTGGGGCGCGCACACCCCCTGGCAGTACTTCACCGACCACACCGCACCCGGCCTCGGCGACGCCGTCCGCGAGGGCCGGCGCGCCGAGTTCGCCGCGCACGGCTGGGGCCCCGAGCAGGTCCCCGACCCGCAGGACCCGGCGACGTTCGAACGGTCCCGGCTCGACTGGTCCGAGCCGACCCGCCCCGGCCACGGCAGCCTGCTCGACTGGCACCGCCGGCTCATCGCGCTGCGCCGCCGCCTGCCCGACCTGACCGACCCGGCCTGGTCGTCGGTCGCCTGCACCTACGACGAGGACGCCCGCTGGCTGGTGGTCCGCCGCGGCGACGTCGCGATCGTGGTGAACTTCGGCCGCGAGCGCCAGGCGGTACCCGTCGACGGCGTGCCGTTCGACGCCCCCGCCGCCTCCGCGCCCGGCTTCACCTACATGCCCGGCCTGGTCGAGCTGGACGGCGAGTCCGTCGTCATCACCCGCCTGCTCCCGCCCGAACCATCCGCTGCCTGAGCGGCACGCCCCGCGGGACCGGCCCTGAGCCACCCGCCCCTGCCGGCGCCATCCCTGGCAGCGTTGCCGTCAGCGGCGGGTACGGTCGCGCATGAGATAGGTGTACAGCGCGCCCAGCACGGCCAGTCCCACCAGCAGCACCATGACAAGCAGGACGACGTAGGTTCCCATGGCCTCATCGTCGCAGGGCGAATCGGCTCCGGCGACAGGCAGGCCGGCACTTGGCCCGCTCCATGCTGACCGACAGACGGCGGACATGGCGGATGCGGCCATGGCGGATGCGGCCATGGCGGATGCGGCCATAGCGGCTACAGTCAGCGTGGTGCGATGCCTGTACTCCCTGTCCGAGCCCGCGCTGTCCACGTCGCCCGGTCCCGGGCCCGAGGTCGACCTGGAGCAGGCCTACGCGTATCCGACGCAGGCGGCCACGCGCAGTTACGTGCGGTCGAACTTCGTGAGCTCGGCCGACGGTGCCGCCGAGGTGGGCGGCAGGTCGGGTCCTCTGGGCGATGATGCCGACCGGCGGCTTTTCCTGGCGCTGCGCTGGCAGTGTGACGTGGTGCTCGTCGGCGCCGGAACGGCGCGCCACGAGAACTACGGCCCGGTGGTCGTGCCGTCCGAGCAGCAGGAGCGGCGGGTGGCCGCCGGGCTCGCGGCCGTCCCGCCGGTTGCCGTCGTCACCGCGTCGGCCGCCCTCGGCCTGGGCTCCCGGCTGTTCGAGGCCGAGGTACGCCCCATCGTGCTGACCTGTGACGCCGCGCCCGCCGAACAGCGGGCGGCCCTCGCGGAGGTGGCCGACGTCCTCGTGTGCGGGGACAGCTCGGTCGACCCGGACGCCGCCCTGGCCGCCCTGGCCGCGCGCAAGCTGACCCGGGTGCTCGCCGAAGGGGGACCGTCGCTGCACGGCCAGCTCGTCGCGGCAGAGCTTCTGGATGAACTCTGCCTCACCGTCGCGCCGCTGCTCGCCGGTCCGGGCCACAAAACCATCACGCAAGGAGCCGGCTGGCCGCAGCCGGCCCGGATGCGGCTCGTCCATGTGCTCGCCGAGGACGACAGTCTGTTCCTGCGCTATAGCCGCTCCTGACCGGACCCGCGGGCGTCGTCTGTCCACAGGTAAGGACGATCGGCCGGCGCCGTCCACAGTGTTCGGGCATCACCGGCACGCTCGAGTCCACGGTTGTTACGGTCACCGCACCCCGACCCTGACCCGACGGTGGTGTGCGATGGCGGTTTCCGAACCGGTCCGAGCGAGTATGGCGGACGCTCTGGTGGTGGCCCGACAGGTCCAGGCCGAGGTGGATCTGGCCCTGGCCCGGGTCGCCGCCGCCGGCGTGGATGCCTGGGAAGGCCCCGCGGCGGAGGTCAGCACCAGCCGGCTCCGCCGGCTGGCCGCCGAGGCAACGGCGGTGCTGGCGGACTGCGTCCGGCTGTGCGAGCAGGCCGGGTCGGCGGCGGGCCCGCCGGGCTCCTCGGTGCGGCGCCGAGCCGAACGGACGACCGGACCGCTCGGATGACGCCCCGCGAGAACCGCCCGGTCGCGGTCCAGGCGGTGCGCACCGTCACGGGCGGCCCGCCGGGGCCGGGCAGGGTGCTGGTCGACCCCGCCCGGCTGCGCGGGCTCGCGGGCGCGGCGCGGGCGGCCGGGGACGTGCTGCGGGCTGGCGCGGGTGCCCTGCTGCGGGTGGTGTCCCTGGTCGCGGGCCTCGCAGGATTCGCCGACCGCCTGGTCCGTCTGGGGGCCGGGTTCGACACCGAAGCGATGCTGCTGACCCGTCGGCTGTCCGCCCTGGACCGTGCCGACCTCGGCCTGCCCCGAGCGTCATCCGGCCCGGTGCCATTCCCGGTCACCGCCGTGGCGATGCGGCGACCGGCCACGCCCGTGACGGCCACCCCGGCCACCGCGACCACCGCAGGCAGAGCAGAAACCTCAGGCGCCGGGGGCTCGGCTGCTTCGCCGACCGGCGGCGCACAGCTCAGCGGCCCGGCAGCCGCCGCGGCCCGAGTCGCCGGCCGGGATGCCGCGCTGCTGCTGACCGCCGGTGGGGCGGCGCTGCTGGTGGCCGGCGCGGCCCGGTCCGGCGGGCGGACCGGGCCGGGTGGGCAGAAGCCCGCCGGTACCCGTCCGGACGCCCGCTCGGGACGACGCCTTGGCTCGCCCGGCGGATCTACGACCCGGGCGTCCCCCGAAGGCGTCGGCGGCGGCGATTCCGGAGCCGACCCCAGCGTCCTCGCCAGCAGTGCCCGGCGTGAGGCGGTGCGCCGGCTGGATGCGCACGGCGACGACCCGGACTTCGTCGCCGGCTTCTACGACGCGCTCGGTCCGGCCGGCCTCGCTCACCTGCTCAGCCTGCTGTCCGGCTCGAGCACCGGTCCGATGGGCCGTCGGCCAGGTCCGGACGCGGGCGTCGACCGGCACCAGGCCGAAACGGCGCTGGGGCGTACCTTCGCCGCCTACAGCCGGATCCGCACGCTCGACGACGGATGGCTCGGCCGATTCAACACCGCTGGGCGCAACGACAGCGTCGACGCGGTGCTGCTCACCCCGCTGCTGGGCGCGGGCCGCTTCGGCGTCGCCCTGCTGGACCGGCTGGCGCGCCTCACCTTCGGCCCGGGCCTGGATACGTCATCGCCAGCCCCGGCGACCGGGCCAGGTGCCGGGCCCAGGCCGTCCGCGGACGCTGGGCCCACCGGCGCGGGATCGCGAGCCGGCGAGATCCGCCAGCGCGGCGCCGAGGGCGGGCGAGGTGGGGCCGCTTCTCTCGGCGGCTACCAGGTCGCGTTGCTCGACGCGATCCGGATCGAGCCGGCGTTGGTGGCGCGCGTGGCCGCGCGTCATGTCGAGATGATCGTCGCAGCCGCGACGACGAGAGGTCTGGGCCTGCCGGTGCACATAGGTCTGCCGGCGGCGATGCAGGAGGCCTGGTCACGCGTCGTCGCCGCGGCGGGGGCTCCGGCCGTGCGAGCCGCGGACCCGCGCGGCTCGGCCGATTTCGCCGGGCGGCTCGCCCGCGCGGTCGCCGCCGCCGACGAGCCCCGGTTGTCACTGCGGCTGCGGGCCGCCTTCGTCCCGGTGCTGCGCACCTACCGCGACGAGATCTACGGCACGGCCACGGCGGTCGTGTCGGGCCGAACCGGCGCGGCGGCCCCGGCCGACCAGCTGCGGGACGTTCCCGTCGCGGACTGGCAGGCGCTGCTTCGGGAGTGTCTGCGTGGCGGTGCGCTGGCCGGAACGCTGGCCCGGGACGTGGCCAGCTACGCGGTGGCACTCGAGGAGCAGCAAGCCGCGCGTACCCGAGGCTGGAACGGGCAACCCGGCGGATATCCGACGAGTCCCCGAACGCTGGGGTATCTGCGCGCGGCCCGGGCGCAGACGTTCTTCGTCCGGGCACTGACGGACGCCGCCGACGAGGTCGTCCGCGAGCATGCGGATTCCGGCACGGATTTTCGCCGCCAGGAGGGCATCATCCTGGATCTGCTCGCGACGGTCGCGACGTCGATCGATCCGTCGAATCCCGGGGGGACGTTCGCCAAGATGGGCGTCGGGGTGACCGTCGACGGGATCGAGGCGCTGATCCGGCAGCATTTCCGGGACACGTCCACCACCGAGCCGCGACGGGTCCTGGAACGGCTGCGCGATGCCGCCCGCGAGCTGCCGGGCTGGGCGCAGGCGTACGAGACGAGTGCCCGGCTGTTGTGGGCCCGCCGCGGCAGCGACCCACTGCGCCCGGTGACAGTCACTGACAGTGATGGTCGTCGGCGGGTCTACTCCGGCGACCCGCGGGTGGACGGATTCATCACCGGCCCGGCGACCGACTTCCTCGACCCGGCGGGCACTCCCCTGGCCGCCGGGTCGATGACTCCCGCGCAGCGCGGCGCCTACCTCGCCTGGCTGGAGTCTCCCGCTCTCGTCGCCAACAACGATCGGCTACCGGTTCTCGCCGGGATGGTCGCCGCCGGCGACGCCAACCTCCCGGCCGATCGTGCCCTGCGGCCCGGCGGATCCGGGTGAGCGTGCGGGCGGCGGATCCGCCGCCATCGGGCGCTGCCCGGCCACCAGCGATCCGGTCAGCCCAGGACCTGAGCAAGGTCGATCGGTGCCGGGCGGACAAGCTGAGCGTAGGTGCAGCTGCCGGCGACCCGGTCCGGGCGGAACCGGACGAACTGGGTGGTGTGCCGAAAGCGCGGCCCCTCCATGTGGTCGTAGCGAAGGAGACCGGCGTCTCGGCGGCGAGGCGGGCGACCCGGCTGGCGGCGGGATGGACCCGTTGCTGCAGCGCCTCGAAGTCGAGCCCGTCCCGGCCAGCGATGATCACCTCGCCGTCCAGCGCGCAGCGCTCCGGCAGAGCCGCCCGCAGCCCGTCGACCAGCTCGCACGCGCTGATCCTGCCCCACCCGGGCCGGCGAGCTACGGTGACGCCCCCGCACGCGACCCGGCCGAATGCCATGATCATGGTGTTCCGCGGAACCGCCGCGAGCCGGGGAGGGCGGTCAGAGAACCATGCCGGCGCCCAGCGTGGCGCCGCTGGACTCGTCGATGAGCAGAACGCTGCCCGTCCCACGGTTGCGGCGGTACGGGTCGTAGCACAACGGCGAGGTCGTGCGCAGGGCGATGCGGCCGATGTCATTGAGACCGAGGGTCTCGACGGTCTCGTCGCGGTGCAGGGTGTCGATGTCGACGCGGTAGCAGACCTCGGTGACCATCGCCCGCACCGAGCGGGTGGTGTGCTTGACGCCGATGCGGGCCCGGCGGCGCAGCGGCGCGTCGACCATCCAGGAGACCATCAGGTTCAGGTCCTGACCGACGGTGGGCTGGTTGTTCGGCCGGGCGATCATGTCGCCGCGGGAGACATCCAGGTCGTCCTCGAGACGAACGGTCACCGACATCGGGGGAAACGCCTCGTCGACCGGGCCGTCGTAGGTGTCGATGCCCGCGACCCGGGTGGTCAGGCCCGAGGGCAGGACGATGACGTCGTCACCCGGCTTGAGGACACCACCGGCGATCTGGCCCGCGTAGCCCCGGTAGTCGGGCAGGTCCTCGCTGCGCGGGCGGACCACCCACTGCACCGGGAAGCGGACGTCGATGAGGTTGCGGTCCGAGGCGAAGTGCAGTTCCTCGAGGTGGTGCAGCAGCGAGCTGCCGTCGTACCAGGGGGTGCTCGGGGAGCGGGACACCACGTTGTCGCCGCCGAGCGCCGAGACCGGGATGGTGGTGACATCGACGATCTCCAGCTTCGCCGCGAAGTGGCGGAACTCCTCTTTGACCTTCTCGAAGACGTCCCGGTCGAAGTCGACAAGATCCATCTTGTTCACGCACAGCACCAGGTGCGGCACCCGCAGCAGGGAGGCGAGGAAGGCGTGCCGGCGGGTCTGCTCGACCACGCCCTTACGCGCGTCGACGAGCAGCAGGGCGAGGTCCGCGGTGGAGGCGCCGGTGACCATGTTGCGGGTGTACTGCACGTGCCCGGGGGTGTCGGCGAGGATGAACGAGCGCCGCGGAGTGGCGAAGTAACGGTAGGCGACATCGATGGTGATGCCCTGCTCGCGCTCGGCGCGCAGGCCGTCGGTGAGCAGCGCGAGGTCGACATAGCCGTCGCCACGTTCCCGGCTGGTCCGCTCGACCGCGGCGAGCTGGTCGCTGAACAGGGACTTCGTGTCGTAGAGCAGTCGGCCGATCAACGTCGACTTGCCGTCGTCGACGGATCCGGCGGTCGCCACGCGCAGCAGCTCGGCCATCAGAAGTACCCCTCCCGTTTGCGGTCCTCCATCGCGGCCTCGCTGACCCGGTCATCGGCTCGGGTCGCGCCCCGCTCGGTGATCCGGGTCGCCGCGACCTCGGCGATGACCTCCAGGGCGGTCGCCGCCACCGACTCGACCGCGCCGGTGCAGGTGACGTCCCCGACCGTGCGGTAGCGGATCTGACGTGGCACGACGGCCTCGCCCGGCCGCGGCGGGGTGAGCGGGGTGACGGCGACGATCATGCCGTCCCGCTCCACGACGTCCCGCCGGTGCGCGTAGTAGATCGACGGGATCTCGAGCCGCTCCTGGGCGATGTAGCGCCAGATGTCGAGCTCGGTCCAGTTCGACAGGGGGAACACCCGGATGTGCTCGCCGGGCCGGTGCCGGCCGTTGTAGAGCGACCACAGCTCGGGACGCTGGTTCTTCGGGTCCCACTGGCCGAACTCGTCGCGGAACGAGTAGACCCGCTCCTTCGCCCGAGCCTTCTCCTCATCACGGCGGGCGCCGCCGAAGACGGCGTCGAACCTGTGGTCGGCGATCGTGTCGAGCAGCACCGGCGTCTGCAACTGGTTACGTGACGCGCCGGGACGGGTGTCCTCGGTCAGCTCTCCGCGGTCGATCGCCGCCTGCACCGAACCGACGACCAGGCGCGCCCCGAGCTCGGCCGCCCGATGGTCGCGGAACGCCAGCACCTCGTCGAAGTTGTGCCCGGTGTCGATGTGCAGCAGGGGGAAGGGCAGCCTCGCCGGCCAGAACGCCTTCTCCGCCACCCGCAGCATGACGATCGAGTCCTTGCCGCCGCTGAACAGCAGGGCCGGACGCTCGAACTCGGCCGCGACCTCACGGAAGATGTGGATCGCTTCGGCCTCGAGCATCTGCAGATGGGTGAGCTCGTAACCCGTGACAGGCACGCGGATACCCCTCGTCGAGCCGGTGTATCCGTCCAAAGTAGCCGACCTCACCGACCGTTCGCTGGTTTCGGCGCCGTTAACTCGCTCACCTGGCGCCCAACCACACTGCCCCGGCCCAGCTCAGGCCCACCGGACAACCCGCGCGGGCCGGTTAACCGCCGGCGGCGGCGATCGCCGCGAGCACCACCGAGGCCAGTGGAGCCGCGCAGATCACCAGGTCGGGCAGCAGCGGGTCGGGCTGGTTGTAGCGCAACGGGGAGCCGTCCAGCCGGCTGGTGTGCAGGCCGGCCGCCCGGGCGACGGCCACCGGGGCCGCCGAGTCCCACTCGTACTGGCCGCCGGCGTGCAGGTAGATCTCCGCCTGGCCGCGGATGACCGCGGCGGCCTTGGCGCCGGCCGACCCCATCGGGACGATCGTCGCCCCCAGCGTCTCGGCGACCTGCCCGACCAGCAGCGGGGCGCGAGTCCGGCTGGCGACGATCCGAGGCGGACTCACCACGGGCTGGGCCGTCGGGGGGCCCTCGGCTCCCGGCAGGGTCACGCCGAGCGCGGGCAGCGCGACCGCGCCCGAGACCAGTTCGCCGCGCTGCCACAGCGCGACATGCACCGCCCAGTCCGACCGGCCGGGTTCGGCGAACTCTCGGGTGCCGTCCAGCGGGTCGACGATCCACACCCGCTCGGCGGACAGCCGGGCCGGGTCGTCCACACCCTCTTCGGACAGCACGGCGTCGGCCGGGCGATGCCGGGCCAAGGCGCGGGCGAGCAGCTGATGTGACCGCGCGTCGCCGGCGTCGCGCAGGGTCGCCGGCTCCGCGAATCCGAGTTCGTCGCGGATTCGGAGCAGCAGTTTGCCGGCATCCGTGGCCAGACGCCGGGCAAGGACATCGTCGTCGAGTTCGTCGGTGGCGATGTCGACGGGGACGCGAGCTGGCGAACTGGTGTCGTCGGTGTTCATCGGGTGGGAGTCTGTCACCCGCTACGGTCGCGGGTGTGAGTGCCACCTCTCATCCGGATCCAGATCGTCACCACGCATCCCAGCCCGGTCCCGCGGCGGCCCCGGCCGGCAGGGCGGCGGCCACCAGCACGCGATCGAGTGGTGATCCACTGCTGGCCCTGGTCGGCCCGGCCCGGGCGGCCGAGCTGAGCGCGGCCTCGCGCGACTGGCCGTCGCTCACCCTCACGCCACGGCAACTCGCCGAGCTCGAGCTGCTGCTCGTCGGCGGCTTCGGGCCACATCCCGGCTACCCGGCCGCGGACGAGGTGGCCGACGTCGCGGTGCCGGCCCTCGTTCTCGCTGCCGACGACACCGCGGTGCCGGAACCCGGCACGAGTGTCGCGTTGCGTGATGCCGAGGGGGTGATGCTCGCCGCGCTGCACCTGCGCGCGGTCATCCCGCTGCCGTCACCCGCCGGCCTGCCTTCGGAGTCGAGCCGGGTGCGGCTGGTCGGCGAGGTGGAGGGGGTGCGTCTGCCGCACCATCCCGACCATCCGGATCTGCGGCTCACTCCGGACCAGCTGCGCGCCGAACTGCGCGCCCGTGGCTGGGTCGGCCCCCAGGTCGGCTCGGGTGCCGTGTGGGCGGTGTGGGCCGACGGCCTGCTGCACACCGCGGACGTGGGCCGCATCCGGGCCCTGACCCGCCAGGGCAAACGCTGCGTCGTGCTCGCCCCGGTCGGCGGAGCCGATCCGGCGGACGCCCAGCACCACCTGCGGGTGCGCTGCCTGCTGGCGGCCCTGGAGGCCGTCGAAGCGCCGTTGCGGCCCAGCGAGGCGACCCTCGCTTCGGAGGCGCTGGCCTCGGACGCCCTGGCGGCCGGCGGCGCGGGGCGTCACCGGGAGCCGGGTCCCGACCCCTACCGCCGCCCCGGGGCCGGCGACGTGGCCCACGGTCACCACAGCCTGCTCATCCTCGTCCCCGCCGTGCCCTCGCCGATACTGGCGACCCCCCGCGAACCGGGGATGAGCGCCACGGTCCTGGCCACTCCGGCGCCTTCCCCGGCCGGAGCGGGCTGGGCGTCGCGGGAGTCGGGCGAGCTTGCCCGGCTCACCGCCCAGCGGGCGCACCTGGCCAGCGCCTACGGCCTGACCGGAAGCCTGATCGGCCCGGCGATCGGCGCGCCGGGCCGCGACGAGCTCGCCTCCCTGCTGGACGCCGGCGGGCCGATCCCCGCGGAACTCACCCCGCCGGCCGTGGCCGCCGAGCTCACCCGAGCGGTACCGCCGCGCTCGAAGCGGGGGCTGACGATCCTGTTCACCGGGCTGTCCGGCTCCGGGAAGTCCACCCTGGCGGGGCTGCTGGTGTGCCGGCTGCTCGAGGAAGGCGGCCGGCGGGTCACCCTGCTCGACGGTGACGTGGTGCGCACCCACCTGTCGAAGGGCCTCGGCTTCTCCCGCGCCGACCGGGACACCAACGTGCGCCGGATCGGCTTCGTCGCCGCCCAGGTCGCGGGGGTTGGCGGTACCGCGGTGTGCGCACCGATCGCGCCCTACGCGGACGTACGCGCCGAGGTGCGCGCCATGGTGCACGCAGCCGGCGGCGGCTTCGTCCTCGTCCATGTGGCGACGCCGGTCGAGGTCTGCGAGGCCCGCGACCGCAAGGGCCTGTACGCCAAAGCCCGCGCCGGCGTGATCCCCGCGTTCACCGGCGTGTCGGACCCGTACGAGGAGCCCGACGACGCCGACGTCACGGTCGACACCTCACGGCTGTCGACCGAGGAGTCGATCGACCGGGTCCTCGACCATCTGCGCCTCGCTGGCTGGCTCGCCACCCCCTGAGCGGTATGGCCCTCGGCCCCCCGCGGGCGGGTGGGTCAGTAGGCGCCTTCGCGGCGCAGGACGGCGAAGACGGTGCGCCAGAGGATCACGAAGTCCATCGCCAGCGACCAGTTCTCCACATAGCGCAGGTCGAGGCGCACCGACTCGTCCCATTCCAGGTCCGACCGGCCACTGATCTGCCACAGGCCGGTCAGTCCCGGTTTGACCATGAGGCGACGATGCACGTCGACCTCGTAACGGGCCACCTCGCTCGGCAGCGGCGGGCGCGGGCCCACCAGCGACATGGTGCCGTTGAGCACGTTGAACAGCTGCGGCAACTCGTCCAGCGACCACTTGCGCAAGAACCTGCCGGCCCGGGTCACCCGCGGGTCGTCGCGCATCTTGAACAGCAGCCCATCGGCCCGCTCGTTGCGCGACTCCAGATCCTTCTTGCGCTCCTCCGCGTCGATGTACATCGAGCGGAACTTGAACATCGTGAAATGCCCGCCACCGCGGCCGACCCGGACCTGCCGGAACAGCGCCGGTCCGCGGCTGGTCAGCCGCACGGCAAGGCCGAGACCGAGCAGCACCGGAGCGAACAGCACGATGACCGTCATCGCGACCACCCGGTCGAACACGCCCTTCATCACCCGGCGGGTGCCGGTCAGCTCCGGCTCCTCGATGTGCAGCAGGGGCAGGCCCGCGACCGGACGGATCGAGATCCGCGGGCCGGTCACGTCGGTGAGCGCCGAGGAGACCAGCACGTCGACGTCGCTGCCTTCCAGCGTCCACAGCACCCGGCGCAGCGTCTCGCCGTCCATCTGCGGGCAGATCGCCACCGTGGTGGCGTGGGTCGCGCTGATCGCGGTGTGCAGGGTCTCCGAGGTGCCGACGATCGGCACGCCGAGCAGGTCGAACCCGCTGCGCTCGGGACGGTCATGACTGTGCCGGCCGGGTGAGCGGTCCAGCACGACGCCGACGACGGCCCAGCCGGAGGTCGGGTCGCGCTGGGCCAGGCGCACGAGCGTCGCCGCCGACTCACCGGCGCCGACGACGAGAACCCGGTGCAGGCAGCGCCCGTTGCGGCGCATCCGGTGCAGAACGCCGCGGCCGACCACCCGCCCGGCCACCGACAGCAGCGTCGCGGCCGGGAACGCGATGAGTACGTAGCTGCGGGCGATCTCGGCCTTGGTGGCATACGACACGATGGCCACCGTGGCGGTGAGCCGGGCCGCGGCGTTCACCACGCGGCGGAACTCCTCCGACCCACCGCCGAGGAACCGACTCTCATACGCCCGGTTGAGCGACATCGACAGTACCCAGCCGAGCGGCAGCAGCACCGTCATCAGGATGTACGGCTTGATCGAGATCGGCTCGGGCCCGAAGTCGACAAAATGGCCGAACCGAACGAAGAACGCCAATGCCGCGGCCACCACACAGCCCGCCGCGTCGAACGTGACCAGCAGCCGCACGTATCGGCGTTCCCAGGTGACCTGGGCCCGGTAGCCCGTCGGGGGCTCGGCGCCCGCCCGGGCCGCGCTGTGCCGCCCACTGGACGAGCCCAGCGGCCCGGTGGTGGCACCGCGCCGCGAGCGGCCGCCCGGTCCGGTCCCGGAGAGTGCCGTACCGCCCGATCCGTCGTCCGGCCGATACGACTGCGGCGGCGGGTAATGCGTGTTGCCCTGGCCCTGGCCCTGATCACCGTAGCCCTGACCGCCCTGAGCCTGGCCGGGCTGGCCCTGACCGGTCGGGGGGCGGGCGACGACGTTCGGCCCAGCGGCGTAGCGGTTCCCCGACACGGTCTAGGTCACCGCCGTCGCCCCGCGCACGCCCGAACAGCGCGCGCGCAGGTCATGATCGGCCGGACTCCGGCCGATCGCTGGTTGGCCGACCGCTGATTGGCCGACGGCGAGAGGGCCGACAGCCCGCAACCGCGCCGCCGTCACGAGGCGCACCCGGGACGGGGCGAGCGCCGCCGCGGCGATCGCCCAACCGGTCCGGGTTGTACAAATTTTGCCCGATTTCTACATCCAGGGGAATAGTCCGTCGTTCGGACGCACCCCGCCAAACACCCCACGTGGGGCAGCTGGCGCAGCGCGCCCGGTCGGCAGGCGAACCCGTTGTGGGCACATCTGGCCGTGTGTCGCACCGGCGGCCGCGAGCTCGTCTCTCGGTGACGCATCGACCGGACCTCCAGCGATCTCTCCCCGCCACTGACTGTGGGCACCACGGGGCAGCACGAGGGCGGTCCGCACTCTGCCCACCGGGCACGACGCCGCGCCACCACCCCCCACGGTGCACCCGACCGAACTGCCGGGATGACCGGCGTCCCTGGTCACGGGCAACGTTACCGGCCGACTCGGGTCGAACCGCCAGCGGGCCGATTCGGTGTCCACCCGGCCGAGACGAATCGTTCGCCCGTAGCCACACCGTCACCCGTCTGTTTGTGGCGACTCAAGGTAGCAGAGTTGGAAGCGAAATCCGATAACCCGCCGTAGCAAGATTTCTATGAATCACTGCTGGTCATGACATATCGGAACCACAGGCTCGAGCGACACGCTGCGTATACATCTAGTGCCGCGAGTGCTACTGTGCGTCATGTTCTCGAGCGCCAGGCGCGAAGCGGTCGGCGACCGGACCGGTGGGGCGGCCGAGGGAACAACTGCCATGCTTAGCGGTGTGATGCGCTGGTAGCGGCGCCGCGGGCACGGCCACGAGACGGTCGGCGTCTGCCGGACGGGTGGGGGCGCCCAGGCAGGCGCCGGCTGCCGCGTGTCGCACCCCCCAACACGCGGCAGCGGCTTACGGCACTGGCTGGCTTGGGCACTGGACTGACTGGCCGCCAGAGCTGGCCAGGGCAGGGCTGGTCAGGGCCCAGGGCTGGTCAGGGCAGGGCGGCGACGAGATCAGCGACGGGCTTGCGGGCGCCGGTGTAGAAGGGTGTCTCCAGCCGGGTGTGCCTGCGCGCGGTGCTCGCGCGCAGGTGCCGCAGGCAGTCGACGATCCGGTGCAGTTCGTCGGCCTCGAAGGCGAGCAGCCACTCGTAGTCGTTCAGTCCGAAGGAGGCCACGGTGTTGGCCCGGACGTCCTCGTACTCGCGTCCCATCATCCCGTGCTCGGCGAGCATGCCCCGCCGCTCGTACTCGGGCAGGAGATACCACTCCAGTGACCGGTTGAACGGGTACACGCAGACGTACCCGCGCGGGTCTTCCCGACGCACGAAGGCCGGGATGTGGTTGCGGTTGAACTCCGCGGGACGGTGCAGCCCGACGGCGGACCAGACCGGGCGCAGATGGCCGCCCAGCGCCGTCTGGCGGAACCGCTGGTAGGTCTCCTGCAGCAGATCGGGGTTGGGGCTGGTCCACCACACCATCAGGTCGGCGTCGGCCCGGTAACCGGACAGCTCGTAGAGCCCACGCGTGTAGACGTCCTTCGCGAGAGCGCCGTCGAGCAGTGCCTCCACCTCGTCGATCAGGGCACCGCGATCGGCGGGCAGGCGGCGTTCGGCGGCGAACACCGACCATCCGGTGTAGAGCAGCTCGGCGTTGAGTTCGTTCGCGGACTTCGTGGACTCCGGCATTCGGCGTCTCCAGTATCGGCCGGCCGGGCCCGTCCCGGCCAGGCGGCGTTGTCACATTCGCGGCGTTGTCACATTCCAGGAGCTGCTGTGTCACATTCCAGGAGCTGCGTTGTCAGATTCCAGGAGCTGCGGGCTGGGTCGAGCCGCCATGCGCGGCGCGGGCCTCCCGCAGCACCGCGGCGGCTGCCGCCTCACCGGAGCGGATGCAGGCCGGGATGCCGATACCGTCGTAGCCGGCACCGGCGAGGGCCAGGCCCGCCGGCAGTGCCCGGCGCACGGATGCGATCCGGTTCAGATGCCCCGGCAGGTACTGCGGCAACCCACCCTCCCAGCGGCTGACCCGCAAGGCGATCGGGCGCGCCAGCAGCCCGGTGATCTGCGCGATCTCGGCGGCGGCGACCCCGGCGAGCTCGGTATCGCCACGGGTCAGCTCGTCGTCGGCACCCGCCCGCCCGAGGCTCGCGCGCACGACGGTGAGCCGCTCGGAGCCGACATGTGGCCATTTGGCGGTCAGGTACGTCGCGGCCTTCACCGATGTTCCCGCCCGCGCCGGCACCAGGAAGCCGCTGCCGCTGGGCGGGGTGACGTCCCGGTAGACGAGGGTCACCAAGCCCACCGAGGCGTACGGGACACCGGCCAGCGGCGCCGCCGCGTGCGGGGCGAGCGGGCGCAGCAGCGAACGCGTCTCCCCCGCGGGCACGGCCAGGATCACGGCGTCGGCGTCCAGCGGCTCAGGAGTCCCCCCGGCACGATCCCGGCCACAGACGACCCGCCAGCCGCTCCCGGTGCGCTCCAGGGCGCGGACCGGGACGCCGGTACGCACCGTGGCGCCGCACCGCTCGGCCAACCGGGTGGCGAACCGGCCCAGGCCGCCACGCACGCTCGCGAACATGGGGGTTGCGGTGCCGCTGGTCGCGGGGCCGGTCCGGGCCCGTACCCGGTGGGCGCCGAGCAGCAGCGAGCGGTCCTCGGCAAGAATCGGGACGAGCTGCGGCACGGTCGCCCGCAGGGACAGCGCGTCGGCGCGCCCGGCGTAGACACCACCGAGCAGCGGATCGACGAGCAGGTCGACGACCTCCCGCCCGACCCGCGCGCCGACGTAGGCGCCGACGGTCGGGTCGTCCGGGAAACTCGAGCGCGGCAGCGCGAGGTCCGCGGCGGCCCGCAGCATCCCCCACGGGGAGAGCACTCCCGAGCGGATGAGGCCGAGTGCGTCGGTGGGCACGCCGAGCATCGTGTTCGGCGGGATGGGTCGTAGCCGGCCGCGGATCCACAGGGACGCGGACGTCGTCGCCGGGTGCACCACGTCGTGGCCGAGACCGATCTGGCGAGCCAGCCGCAGACCGTCGGGCACCCGGGCGAGGAACGACTCGGCACCCTCCTCGACGTCCATCCCCTCGATCGGTGTGGTGTGCAGCTTCCCGCCGACCCGCGACGCCGCGTCCAGCACGGTCACCTCGGCGTGACCGGCCAGCGCATGGGCGGCGGCGAGCCCGGCGACACCTGCACCGACGATGACAACCCGCACGCTCCTGCCGCCCTTCACCGAAACTTCGACCCTGTCTCCAGGATCCACCATGATTCGCCGACGTCCACCCGGGTGGGCGTGCGCCGCGGCCGGCCGGGCTCAGCCGACCAGCTCCGCCGGCCCGAACGGGCCCGCGGCGGCGGTGCGTGCCTGGCCGGACGGGCCCGGCCCGCGGGGTTCGGGCCGGTACACCTCAGGCCCCCTGCCCCGCACTTCAGGAACCCCGCATCTCAGGAACCGTGAACGAGGTCCACGATGTGCGCGAGCACCCCGGGGTCCGTCTCCGGCAGGACCCCGTGCCCGAGGTTGAACACGTGGCCCGGCGCCGCCGCTCCCCGGCCGAGCACGTCGCGGACCTTGGCCGCCAGGACGTCCGGCGGGGCGAAGACGGCGGCCGGGTCCAGGTTGCCCTGCACCGCCCGGTGCGGCCCCACGCGGCCTACCGCGACGTCCAGGGGGACCCGCCAGTCGACACCGACCACATCCGCGCCGGCCTCGCCCATCGCGCCGAGCAGCTCGCCGGTGTTGACGCCGAAGTGGATGCGGGGAACCTCCCCCGCGAACGCGTCGAGCACCCGGGCGCTGTGCGGGGCGACGTAGCGCCGGTAATCGGCCTCGCTGAGCGCACCCGCCCAGGAGTCGAACAGCTGCAGGGCATCGACCCCCGCGTCCACCTGGACCCGCAGGAACCCGATGGTGATCGTGGCCAGCCGGTCGAGCAGATCGTGCCAGAGCTTCGGCTCGCTGTACATCAGCGCCTTGGTGCGCAGGTGGTTGCGGCTCGGGCCGCCCTCGACCAGGTAACTGGCCAGGGTGAACGGCGCGCCGGCGAAGCCGATCAGCGGCGTGCCACCCAACTCACGCAGCAGGGCGGCGACCCCGTCCGCGATGTAGGGCACGTCGCCTGGCTCGAGCGTTCGCAGGGCCGCGACGCCGGCAGCATCCCGCACCGGCTCGGCGACGACCGGCCCGACCCCGGCCACGATGTCGATGTCCAGACCGAGGGCGACCAGCGGCACGACGATGTCGGAGTAGAAGATCGCGGCATCCGGCCGGAACCTCCGCACCGGTTGCATGGTGATCTCGGTGATCAGCGCTGGGTCCCGGCAGGACTCAAGCATCGGGACACCCGCCCGCAGCCGGCGGTACTCCGGCAGCACCCGACCGGCCTGGCGCATGAACCACACGGGCGTGGTCTCGGGCCGCTCGCCCCGGCAGGCACGTAGGAACGCGGCCGTGGCCGCAAGACCCGGTCGACGCGCGCCCGCGTCGAGGGTGGCCGCCGCGCCGCGCGCCACGGCACGACCCCGCGCACCGGCCACGGCCACGGGGGCGGGCCCGGAGCCGGGCCCGGCGTCGATGTGGACGACAGACATGCCTCGATCGTTGCACGCCGGCCGCGCCTGTGCGGGTGCGACCGGGCTCACGCGGTCCGGTGCGCGCGGGCCGCGGCGGCGTCGGCATGGTCACGCTGCCGCCGCGGCGGCCCGGCAGGCGTCGTCTATCTTCTACTCTCAGTAGAAGAACCTGCTGGTCCCAGCCGGTTCCCGCGGCATCCGGCCACCTCACCCGACCCGATCCAGCCCATTGACCCGCCGGCGACCGAGTGTGACGCAATCGGCTGTCCTCCCAGGCAGACCCGCCCACACGGACCACACGACCACACGACCACATGACCACGACGGAGAGGTCACCGATGACCGACCAGGCACCACACCGGGGCTCCCCAACCCTGAGCGCGGCACGCGCGGTCTCCCTCGCCGAGGCGACGTCCTTTCTGCTGCTCCTCGTCGCGACCGCGATCAAGTACGCCGCGGATCATCCCGGCGGCGTCCGCGTTCTCGGACCGGTCCACGGCGTGCTCTTCCTGACCTACTGCGCGCTGGTCGGCTACCTCGCGTTCTCCGGGCGCTGGCCGCGACGGCGCACCATCCTCGCCCTGGTCGCCTCGTTCCTGCCGTTCGCGCCGTTCTTCGTCGAACGGCACTGGCTTCGCCCGGGCGCGCCGGGCACCCCCGGCGGTCCCTCGTTCGCCGCGCGGCCCCCCGCCGCCACCCCGCCCGCGCCCGCGGCGCGTCAGCCCTGACAAGCCGCCGTACGACGACCCACGGCCGGATGCCACTCGCCAGCCCGGCGCAGGGGACGCGGCGATCGCGGGTCCGAGCCGGCCTGGCCGTCGTACGGGGCAAAAGCCGCGAGACGCCCGAGCGGGGAGGTCCGCCCCACACCCCACCGAGAGGGGCCCACGCGACACGCCGCGGGGAATGCGTGGACATTTACGCCTCCCGTGGGACCGTCTGTCCGGTCGGAAAGAGGGCAGAGGGTGCGCGCTGACCCGCGTCCCCTCTCTGGCCAGCCATGGTTCGGCCGGCTGTCGCGGTGGCGTGTGGTTCGTGGTGCGCCGGCCGCGTCCGGCGCGACCCGGTCACGGGCCGACGTGCGGGGAGTGATGCGCGAGTGGAACTGGTCCGGGTGAGCCTCGACGACCTGATGGTGTTCGACTGCGCCGTCTGCGGGGGCGAGCGGGCGTTCGAGCAGCCCTCCTGCGCCGACGGACATGGGCCGGACTGCCCGGAGTGGGCCTGCACCGGGTGCGGCCACGCCGTGCTCGTGGGGCCGGCACCGGCCGTCCGCGGCGCGGGACGGGGCAGCGGGAACGTTCTTTCCCGGGAAAGCGCCCACTCCCCGGAGTTCACGGCACGAGCGGGCTCCGTTCGGGCGGGCTCCCTACGGGAGAGCTCCACCCGGGGCATCCACGGGCAGGAGCGGTCCGCCCCGCGGATTCCGGCGTGAGCCTGCACAGCCCGGTTCCGCACAGTCCGGTTCCACACAGCCCCACCCCGCCGCGGCGGGGCACACAACCACACGCAACGGGGTCGAACCAGAACGCTCCGACGTCCACCCGGCGCGATCAAGGTCTACACCCTACCGTTGCCGGCATGGGGGCCGCGGAGTCGTTCGAGCCGAGCCCACAGATCTTTCATGCGGTCATCGACGCCATGCGCACGGGCGTCGGCCGGCTGCGTCCCGAGATCACGGTACACGAGGTCGCCGCGCCGACCCGGCTGGCACCGTTCGCGTTCGCCCTCGCCGGTGACCTCGCGGGCGACAGGGCTGACGCCGCGGCCGGCCGTCTCGTCCTGCTCATGGATCCGGACGGGCAGCCCGCCTGGCAGGGCAGCGCCCGCCTTGTCTGCTACGCCCGGGCCAGCATCGACCCGGAGCTTGCCGCCGACCCGCTGCTGGCCGAGGTGACCTGGTCGTGGCTAAGTGAGGCTCTGGAGACGCACGGGGCCCGTTCCCACGCGGTCGGCGGCACCGTGACCACGACGTCCTCGCGGCGCTTCGGCGTGCTGCGGGCCGAGGGCGACTCCTTCGACGTGGAACTGCGCTGTTCCTGGTCACCCGACTGGGCACTCGCCGGCACCGACGGGCCAGCGCCGACGTGGAGTTCCGCCGACGTGACGGCGCACCTTCTCGCGTTCGGCGATCTGCTCGCCGCGATGGCCGGCCTGCCGCCGGCGCTGTCCGGCGTCGTCCCTCTGCCGCAACGCCGAGCCTGAATTCCCGTCTACCAGGCTAAGGCGGGCTAGGGCCAGACCAGGGCCAGGCCAGGGCGTTGTCTGGCGACGATCGATCTTGCCCACCGTCAACAGATCTGACCACCGTACCAGTCACGCCCGCTGCCATGCGTATAATCAGCGCGATTCGCTGAACAGCACGGCTGCCTCCGCGAGGATTCAGACGTACGATCGCCGATCGTGACGTCGACGGTTCCAGATCCAACTGAGCAGGTCAGCGGGGGTGAAAGCACAAAGGTGGCGGGAGAGCCCAACAGCAGCGTCGGCGAGCCGATCCCCCTGCTCGTGCCCGCCGACGGCGTCCCTCCCGTGCTTACCGACCCGGCGGAGCTCGCCGCGGCGGCCGAGCGGCTCGCCGCCGGCAGCGGCCCGGTCGCCTTCGATGCCGAGCGGGCGTCCGGCTACCGGTACAGCCAGCGCGCTTACCTGGTCCAGATCCGCCGCCGCGGCGCGGGCTCACTGCTGCTCGACCCGATCGCCCTCGGGGAGCTCTCCGTGATCCAGCGGGCGGTGGGTGAGGTCGAGTGGGTGCTGCACGCCGCCAGCCAGGATCTTCCGTGCCTGGCCGAGCTGGGGCTACGCCCGGACACGCTGTTCGACACCGAGCTCGCCGGCCGACTGCTGGGCTACGAGCGCGTCGGGCTCGGCATGATGGTCGAGCGGGTGCTCGGCTACGGGCTGGAGAAGGGGCACTCGGCGGCCGACTGGTCGACCCGCCCGCTGCCGGAGCCGTGGCTGCGCTATGCCGCGCTCGACGTCGAGCTGCTCGTCGAGCTCCGCGACGCGCTGGAGGCCGAGCTCATCGAGCAGGGCAAGATCGAGTTTGCTCGGCAGGAGTTCGCCGCGATCGCGGCGGCACCGCCGCGCGAGCCACGGGCCGAGCCGTGGCGGCGGACCAGCGGCATCCACCGGGCCCGCACCCGCCGTCAGCTGGCCGCGGTGCGGGCGATGTGGACCGCCCGGGACAGGCTGGCCCGCACCCGGGACGTGGCTCCCGGCCGGGTGCTACCCGACAGCGCGATCATGGACGCGGTGCTCAGCGCGCCCGCGGACGCGGCGGCACTGATCCGGTTGCCGATCTTCTCCGGTCCGCGCATCCGCCGCACCGCGAGCACCTGGATGGACGCGCTGCGCAGCGCCGCCGCGCTGTCCGACGACGCGCTGCCGGTGGCGGCCGGTCCCAGCGGGGATGGGCTGCCACCGGCCAACCGCTGGGCCGAGCGCGACCCGGTGGCCGCGGCACGCCTTGGCCGGGTCCGCGCCGGACTGGCCACGGTCGCGACCACCATCACCATGCCGGTGGAGAACCTGCTCGAACCAGCGCTGTCCCGGCGGCTCGCCTGGTCACCGCCGCGCCCGCTGACCGCCCCGGCGGTGCACGAGGCGCTGCGCGCGGGCGGCGCCCGGCCATGGCAGCGGGAGCTCACCACCGAGGTGCTGGCGACCGCCCTGGCCGACCCGCCGGTCGACCTGTCCGCGCAGCCACCATCCACCGGAAAAGCGCCCCAGACCAGCCAGAAGACCCCCGGTGCGCGCATTGCCGCGCAGGCAGCCCCGAACGACGCAGCGGCCGCGGTCATCGACGGATCGGCCGCCGCCGACAGATCAGGGGCCGCCGATGGAGCCACGGTCGTCCACGGAGCAGCGGTCGTCGACGACTCCGCCGGCGCGGCCGAGGACGCCGGGGCGGACCGCCCGGTGGAGCGCCACGGAGCCCGTCCATCGGCCCGCGCTGGCACGGGTGGCGGCGCGGCTGGTGAGCGGTCCCGCTCCCGAGGCGGTCGTGGTGGGCGGGCCGGGCGTGGGGCCGCCCGGGGTACCCCGCCGGCCCGCGAGAGCGGGCCGTCCCCAGGGGCGAGCGGTGGGTCCGGCAGCTCGTCCGGCGCATAGCGGGCAACTTCCTACCCGCGGGTAACCACAGGCGTAGAATGACCCGTGCCGGCGCGGCGTCCACGCCGGTGCCGGCCCGTCGCCTGGTCGGCGTCCTCGGCGAGCAGCCGGCGGTCGGGCGCCGTCGGCGGGGAGGCCAGAGTGTTCGGTTCAGCCCGCGGCCAGGTGCGTGACGTGGTCTTCGTCGACGGTGTTCGCACGCCGTTCGGCAAGGCCAAGGGCGTCTACGCCGAGACCAGAGCGGACGATCTGATCGTCCGGGTGATCCGGGAGCTGCTGCGGCGCAACCCGTCACTCCCGGCCGAACGGGTCGACGAGGTGGCGATCGCCGCCACCACCCAGATCGGCGACCAGGGCCTGACCATCGGCCGGACCGCCGCGATCCTCGCCGGACTCCCCGAGTCGGTGCCGGGTTACGCGATCGACCGGATGTGTGCCGGCGCCGTCACCGCGGTGACCACGACGGCATCCTCGATCGCCGTGGGCGCTTACGACGTGGCGATCGCCGGCGGCGTGGAGCACATGGGCCGCCACCCCATGGGCGAAGGCGCCGACATCAATCCCCGGTTCGTCTCCGAGCGTCTGGTCGACCCGTCCGCGCTGGTCATGGGCTCGACGGCGGAGAACCTGCACGATCGGTTCCCGGCGATCACCCGGGCCCGTGCCGACGCGTACGCGCTCGCCTCCCAGGAGAAGGTCGCCAAGGCCTACGCCAACGGGAAGATCCAGCCGGACCTGGTGCCCATGGCCGCGCGCCACGCCGAGACCGGGTGGGATCTCGTCACGGCCGACGAGCCGCCGCGGCCCTCGACCACGCTGGAGGGCCTCGCCGGGCTGCGTACGCCGTTCCGTCCGCACGGGCGGGTCACCGCCGGCAACGCCGCGGGCATCAACGACGGCGCGACCGGATGCGTGCTCGCCGCCGCGGAGGTCGCCGTCGAACTCGGCCTGCCGGCGAAGATGCACCTGGTCGGCTACGGCTTCACCGGCGTCGGCCCCGAGGTAATGGGCATCGGCCCGATCCCGTCCACCGAGCGGGCGCTGGCCCGTACCGGCCTCACGATCGACGACATCGGGCTGTTCGAGCTGAACGAGGCGTTCGCCGTGCAGGTGCTCGCCTTCCTCGACCATTTCGGCCTCGCCGACGACGATCCGAGGGTCAATCCGTACGGCGGGGCGATCGCGCTCGGCCATCCGCTGGCCTCCAGCGGTGTGCGGCTGATGACCCAGCTGGCTCGGCAGTTCGCCGAGCATCCCGAGGTGCGCTACGGCCTGACCGCGATGTGTGTGGGCCTCGGGATGGGCGCGACCACGATCTGGGAGAACCCCCACCACCCGGCCGTGGCCGGGGGCGCCGGGAGCGCCACGGGCTGAGCCCGCCGGGGCTCGGGAACAGGTCCCGGGCCGAACTCCCGCGAGGCGCGGGAGCCGCAGCAACCGCGAGCCTTCAGGAGAGGCGACATGAGCGACCGCAATGTCACTAACGGCGGGGTCACTAACGGCGGGGTGAGCCTCGAGTACCCGGACGAGGTCGTCACCGCGGCCCATGTCCGCTATGTGACCCTGCCCGGGGTGGCCGGCCCGGTCGCCCTCGTCACCCTCGACAATGGCCACGACCACACCCGGCCGAACACGTTCGGCCCGGCGGGGCTGCGCCAGATCCTCGCCGCGGTCGACGAGATCGAGGCGCACGAGCCCCCGGTGGCCGCGATCGCGGTGACCGGCAAGCCGTTCATCTTCGCCGTGGGCGCGGACCTGGAGTTCCGCTCGTCGATCCCCGACGCCGCCCAGGTCCGGCCCGCGCTCGAGGCGCTGGGCCGGCTCGGCCACGACGCGTTCGCCCGGCTGGGCTCAGGACGCCTCGGTGACCGGCGGGTGCCGACGTTCGCGCTGGTCAACGGCGCGGTGCTGGGCGGCGGGCTGGAGCTCGCGCTGCACTGCGACTACCGCGCGCTGTCCTCCGGCATCCCGATGCTTGCCTTCCCGGAGGTGTTTCTCGGCCTCGTCCCCGCCTGGGGCGGTACCCAGCTGCTGCCGAACCTGATCGGTCCGGCGCGGGCGATCCGGGTCATCCTCGACAACGCGCTGAGCCAGAACCGCATGCTGACCGGGCCGAAGGCGTTCGAGCTCGGCATCGGGGACGTGCTGCTGGATCCAGCCGACTTCCTGGAGGAGGGGCTGGCCTGGGTCGGCCGGGTGCTGCGCGGCGAGACCGACCCGGCGTCCTCGCGGGCACCGATCGAGCGCGGTACCGCCTGGTCGGATGCCGTCGCCGCCGGCCGGGAGCTCGCCGATGGCCGGCTCAATGGCGCGGCCCCCGCCGCCTACCGTGCGCTGGACCTGCTCGCCCTCGCCGAGACCGCCGAGCGGGCAGTCGGCTTCGAGGCGGAGATCCAGGCACTCGCCGACCTGTCCGTCTCCGACGAGCTGGTCGCCAGCCTCTACGCGTTCGACCTGGTGCAGAAGCGGGCGCGCCGCCCGGTGGGCGGGCCCGATCCGTCGCTCGCCCGGTCGGTGACGAAGGTCGGCGTGGTCGGGGCCGGTCTCATGGCCAGCCAGCTCGCCCTCGTCTTCGCGCACCGCCTCGAGGTTCCGGTCGTGCTCACGGACCTCGACCAGTCCCGCCTCGACGCGGGCGTCGCCGCTGTCCACAGGGAGATCGACAGCCTGCTGCTGCGCCGCCGCATCTCCCCCGACCAGGCGAACCGTTACAAGGCGAACGTCACCGGCTCATTGACCAAGGATGCCTTCGCCGACGCGGACCTCGTCATCGAGGCGGTCTTCGAGGACCTGGCCGTCAAGCAGGCGGTGTTCACCGAGATCGAGGCGGTCGTCTCTCCCGAGGCGGTGCTGCTCACCAACACCTCGGCCCTGTCGGTCACCGAGATGGCCGCGGGACTCACCCACCCGGAGCGAGTCGCCGGCCTGCACTTCTTCAATCCGGTGGCGGTGCTGCCCCTCGTCGAGGTGGTCCGTGCGGCACGCACCGACGACGCGACGGTCGCCACCACCCTGGCCGTGGCGAAGAACCTGAAGAAGAACGCCGTGCTCGTCGCGGACCAGCCCGCGTTCGTGGTGAACCGGCTGCTGACCCGGTTCCTCGGCGAGGTGCTGGCCGCCGCGGAGCTTGGCACCCCGCTCGAGGAGGTCGACCACGCCCTCGACCCGCTGGGCCTGCCGATGTCCCCGTTGACCCTGCTCACCCTGGTCGGGCCGCCGGTCGCGCTGCATGTCGCCGAGACGCTGCACGCAGCCTTCCCCGACCGGTTCCGCCCGCCGACGAGCCTCGCCCGGATGGTCGAGGCGGGCAAGGGCTCCGTCTACACCACCGCCCCCGACGGCAGCCAGATCGTCGATCCCGAGGCCGCCACGGTGCTGCGGGCCGCCGTGGCCTCGTCCGCTGGCGCCGCCGACGCCAACGGCACCGCGGGTGCGGCGGCACCGCCGAGTGCGGACGAGGTGCGCGAGGCGGCCCTGCGGGCGCTCGCCGAGGAGATCCATCTGATGCTCGCGGAAAAGGTCGTCGCCGAGGCGCCCGACATCGATCTGTGCATGGTCCTCGGCGCCGGCTGGCCGTTCCATCTCGGTGGTATCACCCCCTATCTGGACCGCACCGGCATCAGCGAGGCCGTGACCGCCGAGCGCTTCACCCCACCGGGAGTCGCCACGCTCCCAGTCTGAGCTGGGCTGGCCCGGTCTGACCCCGCGAGGCTGAACGTCACCTTGACCGGGCGACGACGCCGGCCAGCCCGGATCCGCCCCGCCGCGAGTCGCGGGTTAGGTTGGGGAAATGCCGACCGTCCGGGCGACTCGTCCGTCGGCGGTCGTCCTCGGCGCACTCACCACCGGCGCATTGGCTCTCACTCTGTGGTGGGGGATCCGGGTCTGGCAGCATCCCCCACCCGGCCCCGCCGACTGGCGTGACCCCGCCGCCCGGCTGTGTGGGCTGATCGCGGGCTATCTGGGGGCCGCGCAGGTGTGGCTCGCGGCCCGGGTGCCGTGGTTCGAGCACACGGTGCCGATGCGCGACGCGCGGCGGATCCACATCGGGTGCGGCCTGGCGTTCCTGGCCCTGACCGGGGCGCACGCGGCGCTGGCGGTCGCGGCCAAGGCGGCGACGGTCCGGACGCCGTTCACCACGGCGATGATCGGCGTGACCGTGGATCTGCCGTACCTGTGGCTGGCGGTGCTCGGACTGCTGCTGGTTCTGGTGGCCGCGATCAGCTCGGTGCCGGCGGTGCGCCGATCGATGTCGTACGGCTGGTGGCACCTGCAGCACCTGCTCGTCTACCCCGCCATCGCGGTCAGCTTCGCCCACCAGCTGTACGGCCCCGACCTGATGTCCACCGCCGCCCGATTCCTGTGGACGCTGCTGCATCTGACGGCGCTCGGCGCCGTGCTCTGGTATCGGGTTCTCGGCCCGGCGCGGCTGACACTGCGCCACCAGTTCACCGTGGCCGCCATCGAGCCGGAGGGCCCGGGAGTCGTGTCGATCGTGGTGACCGGGCATGACCTGGACGCCGTGGGCGCGCGTCCCGGGCAGTATTTCCGGCTGCGAACCCTGGACTGGCCAATGTGGTGGCATTCGCACCCGTTCTCGCTGTCCGCCGCGCCGCGGCCCGACCGGCTGCGGTTCACCGTCAAGGCCGTCGGCGACTACAGCGACGCGATGACAGGTCTTACTCCGGGCCGCTGGTTACTGGTCTCCGGCCCCTACGGCGCCCTGACCGGGCAAGCCCGTCGGCGCCAGCGGGTGCTGCTCATCGGCGGCGGCATCGGCATCGCGCCCCTGCGGGCGCTGGTGGAGGACCTGGACGGCAAACCCGCGGAGATCACCCTGCTCTACCGGACCGAACGTCCCGACCAGGCCGTCTTTCGCGCCGAACTGGATGAACTCGCTGAGGAGCGCGGCATCGTCGTGCACTACCTGTCCGGCCCCGCACCGATCGTCAGCCACCCCGGCCGGAACCGCCGCGACGACGCGGCCCACCTGAACGACCGGCATCCACGGGACAGCCGGATCTACCGGGACGACCCCCTCAGTCGGCAACGTCTGGTGACGCTCGTCCCCGATCTCGTCGACCACGACGCCTACGTCTGCGGACCACCCGGCATGGTGGCTGCCACCATCCGCTCGTTGCGCGCCGCGGGCCTCGACCCCCGCCACATCCACGCCGAGACCTCGGCCCTCTGAGTGGCAGATCGAGACCGCAGAACGAAATCCTTCAGCCAGAAACATCCAGCCGTGGCGCGATGGAATGAATCCAGTCGTCAATGTCGGTTGCGAGGCCCGGGCTGTCAGCGAGCGAGCTCCGGTGCTGCTCCCAGGCCGCCGGGACTCGCGCACGGATGTCGACAGCGATCGCCTGCAGGCCGGCGCCGGTCGGCCCGAACCGCCGGCTCAGCCTGTCCTCAAGCTGCCCAAAGGACGACAGCCGGACCTTCTCAAACCGCTTGTTCCCGCCAAGCTTCAGACCGAGATCGTCCATATGCCCGCCCTGACGTCCATAGGTGACAGTGGACACGAGGTCGTAGGCAGGCGACAGGGTCGGATGCCTACGGTCACGGTAGATGAGCGACCAGTTCTTCAGATGCGCATCACCGTTGCCGATGATCACATTGAAAGCCAGCCGACGTACCATCTCTCGCAAGGCCGCCAGGTTGTGACCGCGGTAGGAGAGCGCAGCCACCGTCTCGAATGTCCCCTCATACTTGGCGTCTGGATACTTATCGCGCACCTGCGCGAAGTCCTCAATGTGTACGGGTGTCCGGGCCGGGTCGTTTCCACGGTCGAACCTACGGACGGCGTACGCCCACTCCTCGGAGTTCGGCCACATGCGATCCGGCAACCCGACAAGCTCGTCGCGATGCACGAGGCGGACGTCAGGAACCTCGATCCCGACCTCGCGGGCCATGGACATCATGACAAACTCGTTCCGAGGCACCTGGGCGAACCGCTGGTCGGGAAACTTCACCAACCAGTCACCGTTCTCAGCGGCGGCCGGCACGGTGAGTCGATCGCCCTTGGCCAGCATCGAGAACTTCAACGCCACCCCGGCCAGCGAAAACCTCCACGGCGACACGCCAGAGTCAACGTCGCGGCGAGTCGAGAAAGGACCCGATTTCACGGACCACTCGTCGACGGCACCGCCGCCAGGGTCAGGTAGCACTGTTACCGCACCCGGAAGATCGTGGCCGACTTACGCGAGAAGCTCCATCTCGCGTTCGACTGCCACCCCCCGGTCCGCGGCGATCCAGTCCCGGAGTGGTCCTTCCGGCAGGAGATTGGAGAACCAGCGAGGCAGACGTAGCGCGGACGAGTAGGAGCCGGCAAGATTCTCCTCGAATCGAAGACCAAGCACGGGACGTAGATCGTCCGCAAGATAACTCTCGACAAAAGAGAAGACAGTATGGTCACCTCGTTGCCGCAGCATCCCAACGCGACTACCGTGCAGCAGGACAGCGTAGCGATGTTCGGACGGTATCATTCGTCCAGATCCGCCAGCTCGCCAGCATCATCAAGATCAAAAGAGTCGATTGGCGCAGTATCCTCGAACTCCCACTCGGTCATTCGAGCCAGAAAACTCCTGAGATCATCCTCGATAATCTTCTGACGCATGTCAAGAAACTCGTGCCGCCTACCCTCATTGAACAATAGAATCAGGTCCAGACTCAGAGAGTAGAAACGGAGCAGTTCGGGGTCCCGGGCGTCCGCAAAGAGCGAGGTCTGCGTGGCCTCCTCCAGAACGGATTCGCCAGATTCCTCCGCGCGGGGAACAAACAACCGGTTCGCCGCCCAGAGACGCTTCTCGACAGGCACCTGACCCCGGTAGATCCGATGCACGACAGCGCCCGCCGTCGACTCGTTGACCAACGCCGCCGACAGATCCTCGATGCCGAGCCGTTCGCCTGTGTCAATTGACCGAGGACCCAGCGACCACCACGAGCACAGAATCATCTTGCCAACAGCCTCATTTGTGCGAAAACGCCGCGCGCTGGGTACATCTCGAACGGACTGGTCCATCGAGCGAAGAAGTTCCTGAACGGACCCGTGCTCGTCATGGGGACGGACGAGACCGCACAGAATCCTGCTCATCTGGGTGAAGCTTCCCTTGAACACCGTAGGACCGCCGACCGCCGCACGCCAGTAAAATCGACGCAGCAGCCGACGGTTCTGACGGTCCGGCTCGGGGAAATGAGCAAAAAACCGAGCCAGCGCGACGAGAATAGCTTTGTAGGTCAGCAACGAAAGATGGGGGACCCCAGCATCCTCCTGCAGGAAAGAGACCGCCCGGACAAGCGCCCGTTCTCCCTCCGAGTAGGCGGCCTCCTGCGACTCGTCAGGAAACTCGGGTGCTGCCCGCCGATTCTCCACAGAAAACTCGCCACGAATGTCTCGCATTGGATTCGGGCCGCGGCGGGCCAGAATAGAATGCAACACAGTGTCCTGATCGATCTGGCCAAACCTGGTTCGCGCCTCGATGCGTTCGGAAATTCGCGACAGCGTCAGCCTCTCCGCCGCACCTTCTTCCGGCCCCGCAAAGAGTGCCGAAAACACCTCGGCGCGACTGAGCCGTTTGCCGAAATTATTCATCCGATCAAAAATATCCGTCAGTACGGCGCGATCATCCTGTTTGACCAAATATGCCGGGATTCGGTACTGGCGTATCGCCTTGGCAACTCGCTGCGCCTCGGGAAGATACTCACGGACCCCGGGTCCGGCGGCCCCGAAATAATCAAGAAGAGATGCCAGATCGTAGAGGATCGGCAGAGCAACCTCGTGCGGCTGTGGAATTCGAGGTCGGTTGATGAACTCGCGGTCCCGGAGATCGTAGTAGATGGCGAAGGGAGTGTGCGAGTTTCCCTGCGGATGCAGGGCATTGGCGATGCTCGTCACTCTCTGCTGACCATCAACCACCCATAGAACGCTTTCGCCGGCCGGTGCCGTGATCTCAATCTCACCAAGCGTGACCAGGGCCGCGTCCGAACGACGCACCCAGAGCAGCAGGCTGCCGATCGGGTAGCCCCGCACGATACTGTCGAACAGTCTCAATACGTCACCACGCCCCCAGCGGAAGTCGCGCTGGAAGTGCGGAACCCGGATCCCCCCGGACCAGGCCTGCGTCACGAGATCGTCCAGCTCGTAGGTCGTCGCGGTGGGCGCGGTATCCAGTCCGACCTTCGGCATGGCGAGATCCTTCCCGAGCACGGGTCGCTCGACGATCTTACCGGCACCGCCGAACGCGGCGGCGCGACCCGCCCAGAGACTCCTTGACGAAGGTAGTGAGTCACCACTACCTTGTGGGAATGGCCACGAGGACGGATGGCGGCGGGACGCGGATGAGTGCCGAGCAGCGGCGGTCGAGCGTGCTGACCGCCGCGGTCGAGGAGTTCGCGCACGGCGGGCTGACCGGCACGTCCACCGAGGCGATCGCCGCGCGGGCCGGTATCTCCCAGCCCTATCTGTTCCGCCTGTTCCCGACGAAGAAGGCCCTGTTCATCGCCGTCGTCGAGAGCGCCTTCCAGCGCACCGCCGCCCACTTCGAGCGGGCCGCGGGCGCGCTGACCGGCGAGGCCGCGCTGAACGCCATGAAGGAGTCCTACTCGGAGCTCCTGACCGACCGCACCTACCTGCTCACCCAGCTGCACGCCTACGCCGGCTGCTACGACCCGGACGTGCGGCTCGCGACCCGCGACGGGTTCCACCGCCTGTGGACGACGGTCGAGCGGGTCACCGGACTGCCCGAAGAGGAACTGCGACAGTTCTTCGCCCACGGCATGCTGCTCAACGTCAGCGTCGCGATGGATCTGGCCGCCATCGACGACCACTGGGCACAGCTCATCTGCACCCCGGCCTTCACCGCCGCCGCTCCCGTCATCGAGCCGCCCGCCGGCAGGCCGACCACCGACTGACGCGCACCGATCAACCACCGCCTCCATCCCTGCCCACCGAAGGCAGTGGTCACTCACTACCTTCGAAGCTAGTGAGCAGTCACAAGCCAACATCCCGATGAGCATTCCGAAGACGACGCGCATTCCGAAGACAGAGAGGAGGACGGTCGTGAGCCGACGCCCCAGCACCGCCTGGACCCTGGTCGTGACCTCCCTGGCCGCTTTCATGGTGTCCCTGGACAACCTGGTAGTCACCACGGCGCTGCCCCAGATCCGCGCGGATCTCGGTGCCGGCCTGGAAGGCCTGGAATGGACGGTCAACGCCTACACCCTGCCGTTCGCGGTCCTGCTGCTCACCGGCGCGGCACTCGGTGACCGACTGGGACGGCGCCGGGTGTTCCTCGGCGGCCTGACCGTGTTCACCATCGGCAGCGCCGCCGCAGCGCTCGCTCCATCCATCGGCGCGCTCATCGCCGCGCGTGCGGTGCAGGGCATCGGCGCCGCGTTCGTGCTGCCGCTGACCCTCACCCTGCTCGCCGCGGCCGTCCCGCCCGAGCGCCGCGGCGCCGCCCTCGGCATCTGGGGCGCGATGACCGGGCTCGCCGTCGCCGTCGGACCGCTCATCGGCGGCGCCGTCACCGAGGGTGCCAGCTGGCAGTGGATCTTCTGGGTGAACGTGCCGGTCGGACTGGTGGCGCTGCCGATCGGGATGCGTGCCCTGGCCGAGTCGCGGGTCGGCTCGTCCCGCCTCGACCTCACCGGCGTGACGCTGGTGAGCGCGGGCCTGTTCGGCGTCGTCTTCGGGCTCGTCCGCGGGGAAAGCCACGGCTGGACGAGTACGTCGGTGCTGGCCGCGCTGATCGCCGGTGCGCTCGGTGTGGCGGTGTTCGTCGCCTGGGAGCTGCGGATCGAACGTCGCGGCGGTGCCCCGATGCTGCCGATAGGCCTGTTCCGTATTCGCGGGTTCGCCTCGGTCAACGCCACCGCGTTGCTGTTCTCGATGGGGATGTTCGGCTCGATCTTCCTGCTCGCGCAGTCCCTGCAGAACGTCTACGGCTACTCCCCCCTGGAGGCCGGCATCCGCACTCTGCCGTGGACGGCGATGCCGCTGCTCATCGCCCCGCTGGCCGGGCCCGTCTCCGACCGCATCGGCGGCCGTCCGCTGCTGCTCGCCGGTCTCGCGCTGAACGCGATCGGCCTGGCCTGGATGGGCTTGATCCTGACCGTCCAGCTGTCCTACGTCGCGCTCGTCGGACCGTTCGTGGTCTCCGGCGCGGGCATGGCGCTGTTCTTCGTGCCGATCGCGACGGTCGCGCTCGGCGTGGTGCCCGAGCGGTACCAGGGGCTCGCGTCCGGTACGAACAACGCCCTGCGTGAGCTCGGCGGCGTGCTCGGTATCGCCATCCTGTCCTCGGTGTTCGCCGCCCGCGGCGGGTACGAGACGCCGGCCCGTTTCATCGACGGCACCCGGCCCGCGGTCCTGCTCGGCGCGGTCGCCGTCGCGATGGCCCTGCTCGCCGCGGTGGCCCTCCCCCGCCGGAGCGCCCAGGCGGCCCCGGCCACCGACAGCGCCCCGCCCGCGACCCAGGTCCCGAGTCCGGCCGCCGATGGCACCTCTGCGGCTGCCATCGGCGCGTTGCGCGACGCCGCCCGCGACGACGGCTCGGCCACCGGTCGACGTCGCTCGGTCGACCGGCGTGGGCGCGCCTGCTGCCGGCTGACCCCGCACCGCCCGAAGCGCCCTGATGCGGTTCCTTTCGTGTCGAAGGCCAGTTGCGGATCCAGTCCCGGGTCCTGCACCGGCCTTCGGCACGATGGCGTGCGTGCGTTCGTCCGGTCCCACGGCCACGGCCATCGGGCTTCTCCTGACGGCGCCCGTCAGGCCCGCGCGGCTCAGGCCGTGGGGTCAGGCCGTGGGGTCAGGCCGCGTGCACCGGCGTGTCGCTGTCGCCCAGGCCGCCGGAACCAGCGCCCGAGCCCCCGCCGCCCAGTCCGCCGCCGGAACCGGGCGGCGACCCGCCCGCCCCGCCGGAGAACGGCGCCCCGAGCGTCAGCAGGCAATAGCCTCCGGACTCCTTGTGCACGTCGTACGACTCGCGGCTGGCGCTCCCACCACTGCGCTGGACGTCGACCTGGACCTCGCGCACCGTCGCACCCGACGTGGGATGAACGGTCCGCACACCGCGCACGGCGTAGGACACGACCGAACCGCGGATGCCGTCGAACGCCCGCATGATGATGCCGTACTCGCTTTGGGAGCGGGTCCCGCGGACCGAGCCGCACAGGCGGCCGTAGGCGGCGTCGTAGCGGGCGGCCCGCACATCGGCGAGGTAGGAGCGGACCGCGTTCGACGGGCCGTTGTCAGACCCGCTGGCGACGAGAACGCCAACGGCGCCCGCGCCCAGAGCAAGCGCGAGGACGATCGCCAGCGGGACGATCCACCGCGTGGGACGGCGCCGCGGCGGCGCCCCACCCGGCCCGATCGGAGCGCCCCACGCGCCTGCGGGCGGCGGCCCGCCCGGACCAGCCGGACCTGCGGCATGGACGGGTCGCCCATAGCCCGGGGCTCCACCGAACGCGGCCGGCACCCCATAACCAGGCGAGCCGCCCTGGCCGGACGAGCCCCCGTAGCCAGGCGGACCACCGTGGCCGGAGGGCCCACCGTAGCCCGAGGACCAGGCCGACAGGTGCGAGGAGGCGGGCCCTGGGAACCCAGGCCCACGCGGCACTCCCGGCCCCGCGGGAACCCCCACCGACGCCGGGCGGTCCCGCGGGCCGGGACCGCCCGGCGTCGCGGGATGACCGGGAGCGGGGAAGCCGACCGGCGGGGATCCACGGAACGCCGCAGGCGCACCCGCCGGTGAGGCGAGGCCCGCCGCAGCCGAGGGTCGGGGAACGGCCGGCGCAGCGGGCGGCCCCGGGGCATCCCCCGCCGGCCTGCCCGGGCCGTCCGGCCGAAACGCCGAGGCCGGGGGAACGGGACGCTGGGCCAGCGGCGACGCAACCCGGTCCGCGGGCTCGGCACGCAGCGTCTCGTCGGCGGGAGAAAGCGGGGAAGGGGGCAGGCCCCACGCGGGCGCGGGCGGGACGTCCACGCCCCGCGCACGCTCGCCGGACGGGTTCTCGTTGCCCTGCCCGTTCATCTGACTCCCTCGCGCCACGACCCACCCGGCGGATGCCGAACCGGACGTCAACCGCCGATGGTGGCATTATCCTGCCCCGATCCGCGCGGATCGGGCAGCCCGGATCAGACATCCGACTGGCGGCAGACTTCTCGGGGGGCGCCGCAGACCGGATCGCCGGTTTTTCCTCCCCGACGCCGATGCCCTCGGCGCAACTCCCGCCCCGCGGATCGGCACGGCAGGGCAGTGACCCGAAGCTCATCGACGCCTGACGGTACCCGCGTCCGTGTCGATGTTCCGGGCGGCTGTGTCCGCCCCGGCATCCACCGGACCAGCCTGGACGGCGGCAACCTCGACACGGCCACTTCCCCGCTGACGCAACGCCACGCCGGCCGCCGCCCAGACCAGGTCGGCGACGGTCGCCAGCAGCCGCGCGACCAGCGCGACCAGCGTCGCCGGGCCGCTGGCGATCGCGGGCGCGAGGGCGAGCACGAGGACGGCCTCCCGCACTCCCGCCCCGGCCGGCAGCACCAGAACCAGGAAGCCGGCGGTCCAGGCCAGCGCATAGGCACCGACCGAGAGTGTGATCAGCCGCGCGCCGCCGACCTGTGGATCGAGATCACGTACCAGCAGCCAGGTCGCCAGGCCGTACCAGCAGAAACTGAGCAGCAGCCAGCCGGCGCCGGCCGCGATCGGACGAAGTGTCAACGGCGTGTCGAGCCCCGGTCGGCGCAGCACCCGGAACGCGAGCGAGAGCAGCCGGGACAGCACGGGTGGGAACAGCAGCACGGCGAACACCGGCACGCACACCAGCGCCCACCAGTAGCTCGCCAGTGCGTGCGCGGAGACGAACGGCAGCGTGACCGCCGCGGCGAGTCCGCCGCTGGGCACGGCCAGGGCAAGCACGACCAGGCTCGCCGACGCGGCCTTCGGTCGGGAGATCCCGTAGTCGCGGGACAGCTCCATCTGCGCCAGTACCGGCCACACGCTGCCCGGGATGTACTTGCCGATCTGCCCGACGAAGAAGATTCGCACCGCCGCCCGCAACGGTAGCTTCGCGCCGAGCCCGGCCAGCAGCGCCCGCCAGGACAGCACCGTGGTGCCGACGGCCAGCACCGTGAGCACCCCGGACGACCCGACACCACCGACCGTGAGCTGGGAGAACGAGTCGCGCACGTCCTTCCACTGGTCGGCCAGCGCGAGCGCGAGCAACCCGAGGGCCACGACCAGCGCCCCCCGCGTCAGCCACCACCGCAGATCACGTCGACCCGACCGCGACGCCGATGCCGCCGACGGATCCGGAACGGTATCCGGCGTCAAGGCCCGGCCCACGGCGGTGCCTGATACCGAGGACGCGGCAGGAGCCGGCAACGCCTGACCCGAAGGCGCCTGGCCCGAAGGCGGCGGACCCGACGAGACCGACGCCCGTCCGCGTGTGCCGGGTGCGGAATGCTGACCCACCAGAACAGCCTAGGCCGGCACGCATCACCTGGCCGCAGCGAGGCCGCCACCGGCACGGCACATCGGCGGGAGAACACCGTGCGTGACGGCGAAACCGGGCCCCGCGGCGGGGCAAGATCCAAAAAGGTCGCCGTGGGCGGGTTCATGCCCGATATGCCCCCCACGACGACCCGTGTAGCCGGATCTTGCCCGAGCGGTCGCTACAGACAGCAATGGCCAGAAGCGGATGCCAGCCAGCCGCCGGAGAGAGGCGGCTGGCTGGCACCTGGTGCACGGGCCATCCACTGATCGGGACGGAGGGTCCGCACCGGCCGATGATCTCTGGTCGGCTCAGCGCCGATCGGCTCGGCGGGCTGGTCAGCGGGCTGGGTCAGCGCTGGTCGGCGACCTGCTGACCGGCCGACTGACTGCCGGTGCGCTGGGAGCCCGGGGCCTTCGCCTTGGCCTGCGACACCGACGCCACCGCGGATGACTCCGCGGTGGCGATGGCCGACGGGTCGTCGTCCAGGATGGCCTGCCGCCTGGCGATGGCCTCGACGACCTTGCGGGCGAGGTCCTGTGGGGCAAGGCCGACTTCGGCCAGGATCTCGTTGCGCTTGCCGTGGTCGAGGAAGCGCTGGGCGATGCCGAAGTCGCGCAGCGGCACGTCCACGTCGCTGTCGCGCAGCAACTGCGCCAGCGACGAACCGACCCCGCCGACCCGGCCGTTGTCCTCGATGGTGACGACGAGGTCGTGGTCACGGGCGAGGCCGACGAGGGCGGTCGGCAGCGGCTTGACCCAGCGCGGGTCGACCACGGTGATGCCGATGCCCTGGCTCGCGACCAGGTGGGCCACCTCCAGCGAGGTGGCCGCCATCGCGCCGACCGCGACGAGCAGCACCTCGCGGTGCCGCGCCACAGCGGGCGAGCGGAACAGCACGTCGACGCCACCGACGGTGTCGATGGCGGGGACGTCGGCGGCGACCGTGCCCTTGGGGAAGCGCACCACGGTGGGCTTGTCCATGGTCTCGACGGCCTCGCGCAGCTCGGCGCGCAGCGTCGGCGCGTCCCGCGGGGCGGCGATGGCGAGGCCGGGGACGACCTGGAGGAACGACATGTCCCACATACCGTTGTGGGACGCGCCGTCCTCGCCGGTGACCCCAGCGCGGTCGAGCACGAACGTCACCGGCTGGCGGTGCAGCGCGACGTCCATCAGGACCTGGTCGAAGGCCCGGTTGAGGAACGTCGCGTACAGGCAGACGACGGGCTTGAGGCCGCCGAGCGCGAGGCCCGCGGCGGAGGTGACCGCGTGCTGCTCGGCGATGCCGACGTCGAAGACCCGGTCCGGGTAGGCCTTGGCGAACGGGCTGAGGCCGACCGGCGCCAGCATCGCCGCGGTCAGGGTGACCACGTCGGGCCGCTCGGCACCGATCTGGACGATCTCGTCGGAGAAGACCTTCGTCCAGCTGGTGGTCTTCGCGGTGGAGACCGGCTTGCCGGTGGCCGGGTCGATGACGCCGACGCCGTGGAAGTTGTCGGCCTGGTCCTGCTCGGCCGGCGGGTAGCCGAAGCCCTTGCGGGTCACGCAGTGGACGATGACCGGGCCGCCGAAGTCCCGGGCCCGGCGCAGGGCGGACTCGACGGCGGCGGTGTCGTGCCCGTCGACCGGTCCGACGTACTTCAGGCCGAGGTCCTCGAACATTCCCTGCGGCTGGACGACGTCCTTGATGCCCTTCTTGATGCCGTGCAGCGCGTCGAACAGCGGCGCGCCGACCAGCGGCGTGCGGCCGAGGACCTGCTTGACGACGTCGAGGACCTGCTCGTACTCGGGCGCGAGGCGCAGCGCGGCGAGATGGTCGGCGAGGCCACCGATCGTCGGCGCGTACGAACGGCCGTTGTCGTTGACCACCACGACGACCGGACGGTCACCGGCGGCGATGTTGTTCAGCGCCTCCCAGCACATACCGCCGGTCAGCGCGCCGTCGCCGACGACGGCGACGACCGCGCGGTCCTCGCCGCGCAGGGCGTAGGCGCGGGACAGCCCGTCGGCGTACGACAGGGCCGTCGAGGCGTGCGAGTTCTCGATGATGTCGTGCTCGGACTCGGCCTGGCTCGGGTAACCGGACAGGCCGCCCTTCTGACGCAGGTTGTCGAACTCGTCGACCCGACCGGTGAGCATCTTGTGGACGTAGGACTGATGTCCGGTGTCCCACAGGATCCGGTCGAACGGCGAGTCGAACACTCGGTGGATCGCCAGCGTCAGCTCGACGGCCCCGAGGTTGGGGCCGAGGTGGCCCCCGGTACGCGCAACGGCGTGGATGAGGAAATCACGGATCTCGGCCGCCAGGGTGCCGAGCTCCTCATGGTCGAGGCGCTTGACGTCCTGGGGACAGCTGATCGTGGACAGAAGCGACACGGCGGGAACTCCCTCTCCCGAAAGGGGATCGGTCCGGGTCCGGCAAAGTCTACGCAGGTCAGCTGGGGCCTCGCAGACACCCAGACGACATGTGAGTTCCTCGCGGAACGCAGGGTAATAGGCGGTGGCGGGGTAGTATCAGCAACCCCGAGTGCCCACTGCTGGTCCGGATTCGGCCACGCAGGCGAGTGTTGCGCCCCGGTGTGGCGCGCGGCGACACGTCGAGACACGGTCCGGCCACACAGAAGGTCGACAGCGCGTCGACAACCCGCCGACCAACACCTTCCGTGCGCCATTCGGCACGCAGGGTTATCTGACCCTGGGTGCAAGAATCGCGACGCACTCGACGTGATGCGTCATCGGGAACAGGTCGAACGCACGCAGCGAAGTCATCTCATAACCACAGGCCTGGGCGGTGGCGAGATCCCGTCCCAGGGCCACCGGGTCGCATGCGACGTACGCGACGGCACGCGGGTGGTGCCCCAACAGGGCACCCACCACCTCCGCACCGGCACCGGCACGCGGGGGGTCCAGCACGGCACAGTCGACCCGCCCGGCCGAGGGCCCCGTGCCGAGAACGCCCCGCACGGACGCGGGCGTCACCCGCACCGGGCGCAGGGAAACCTGCGGCAGGTCGGCGAGGTTGCCCGCCGCCGCCGCCACCGCCGCCGCGTCCGACTCCATCGCGACGACCCGCCCGGACGCTCCCACCTGGTCGGCGAGGAAAGCGGCGAACAGTCCGGCCCCTGCGTACAGGTCGAGCGCGGTCTCCCCCGCCTGCGGCCGCAGCCCGGCCAGAACCGCCTCGACCAGCACTTCCGGTGCGCCCGGATGCACCTGCCAGAACACCCCCGGTCCGACGGTGAAGCGCCGCCGCCGCACCACCTCGACCACCTGACCGGCCTCGACCACCTCGGCCGCCTCGCCGGCCTCGGCCATCTGGCGGGCACGGCCGGGCGCCCCGGACGCCCTCGCGGCGGGATCCCCGTCGGCGTGGACCGCGACCGCCACCTCACCCGAGGCGGGGCTCGCGGCGACCTCGACCACGACACCACCGGGGAAACTCCGTCCGGCAAGCGCCCCGGTCACCAACGGATGCGCGATGCGGCAGTCCGGGGTGGCCAACACCGCTCGGGAGCGGCTGCGCCGCAGACCGGCCTGACCGTTGGCGGTGACGGCGAAGCGCATCCGGGTCCGCCAGCCATGTCCGTCGGGCTGCGTACCTTCAAGCTCAGCACCTTCAGGCCCAACACCTTGAAGCCCAGCACCCTGAAGCTCAGCACCCTGAAGCTCAGCACCATCAGGCCGGCCAGCAGCCGCGACCGACACTGCTTCGACGACGACCGGGCCCGGGTCGGCCAGGCCACCGAAGCGGCGCAGCGCCTCGACGACGACCTCGGCCTTGCCCCGTCGCTGTGCCTCCAGGGAGGCATGCTGCCAGTCGCAGCCGCCGCAGGCGCCGGGACCGGCGTGTGGGCAGGGTGGCACGACCCGGTCCGGGGACGGCTCGAGGATCTCCACGGCGTCCGCCCGCCAGTAACGGTCATGGGCGTCGTCGGTGATCTGAGCCCGCACCCGCTCGCCGGGCAGCGCATGCCGGACGAAGATCACCCGACCGGAGTCCCGCGCGACGCAGAACCCGCCGTGCGCGATCCGGCCCACCACCAGTTCCCGCACCGTCCCGACCGCGCCGGGAGGAGCCGATGCCGGCGTCGTGGCCGGCGCCGGCCGGCGGGCCGGTGTCGCCCCCTGCGCTGACGTCGCCCCCTGCGCTGACGTCGACGCCGGGGCTGGCGTTGCCGCCCGAGTTGGCTTCAGGGCCCGTCGGCCGGGGCTCACTCGTCCTCCGTCGTCGACGAACCGATTCCGGCCGGCGTTCCCGTCCCACCGGACGAGCCGGACGAGCCGGGCGCGCCGGACGGCGCCGACGGCGCGGCGGACGCAGGCAGCGCGGGGGAGGCGGGCTGGCCGCGTCGGACGGCACCGGCGCTGGTCCGCTCAAGCCGTCCCTCGACGCGGCTCGACGAGGCGAGCTGCCAGGGCACGCTGGTGACCATCACCCCGGGCTGGAACAGCAGCCGGGCCTTGAGCCGCAGAGCGCTCTGGTTGTGCAGAAGGTGCTCCCACCAGTGGCCGACGACGTACTCGGGGACGAACACGGAGACGACGTCGCGCGGGCTCTCCCGGCGGATGCGGGCGACGTACTCCAGCACCGGCCGGGTGACCTCACGGTAGGGCGAGGCCAGCACCACGAGGTCGATCGTGATCCCGCGCTCCTGCCAGGCGGCCCGCAGCCGGTCGGCATCGGCCTGGTCAACGGCGACGGTGAGGGCGACCAGGCTGTTCGGCCGGGTCGCCTTGGCGTAGGCGAGCGCCCGCAGCGTCGGCGCATGGATCTTGCTGACCAGGACGACGCCGCGCACCCGCGAGGGCAGGGTCGGCGGGCCGGGCTCGGGGGTGAGTTCGATCGCCACCCGGTCGTAGTGTCCACGGATGCCACGCATCCCCATGAAGATGATCGGGATCGCGAGGCAGACGATCCACGCGCCGTGGGTGAACTTCGTGACCAGCACCAGCACCAGCACCGTGCCGGTGAGGCAGGCACCGAAGAAGTTGATCGTCTGTGACCGGCGGATGCGTCGCCGGGCGACGGGATCGCTGGCCTGCGGGTCGTCCGACCGCAGGATGCGCGCCCAGTGCCGCACCATCCCGGTCTGGCTCAGGGTGAACGAGATGAACACCCCGAGGATGTAGAGCTGGATGAGCTGGGTGACCTGCGCGTGGTAAAGGATGATCAGCAGCGCGGCGAAGCTCGACAGCAGCACGATGCCGTTGGAGTAGGCCAGCCGGTCGCCGCGGGTGTGTAGCTGACGGGGCAGGTAGCCGTCCCGGGCAAGGATGGAGCCCAGCACCGGGAAGCCGTTGAACGCCGTGTTCGCCGCCAGCATCAGGATGAGGGTCGTCACTGCGGCGATGTAGACGAACCCAGGCGAGTCATGGCCGAACACGGCCGCGGCCACCTGGGTGATGACGGTCGGCTGGTCGCCGTGCGCCCCGATGAGGTCGCTGGTGTGCTCGGCGACGTGCACATGCGAGATCATCGCCAGCGCCGTCACGCCGGCGAACATGGTGACCGCGATGACGCCCATCAGAAGCAGCGTCGTCGCGGCGTTGCGGCTCTTCGGCTTACGGAACGCGGGCACGCCGTTGCTGATCGCCTCGACGCCGGTGAGCGCCGTGCAGCCTGAGGCGAACGCCCGCAGCACGAGGAAGGCGAGGGCGAACCCGGCGTAGTTGTGCTCGGCGACCACGTGGTAGCCGGCGCTCTGCGCCCGCGGGGTGTGCCCGGTCGCGGTCTGGATCAGACCAGTGATGATCATGACGAACACGCCGGCGACGAACCCGTAGGTCGGGATGGCGAAGGCCGTACCCGACTCCCGCACCCCGCGCAGGTTCATCATCGTCAGCACCACGACGATGATGACCGCGATGATCACTCGGTACGAGGCGAGGCCGGTCACCGCGGAGGTGAGGTTCGCGACCCCGGCGGACACCGACACGGCGACGGTCAGCACGTAGTCGACCAGCAGGGCACTGGCGACGAGCAGGCCGGCACGCGGACCGAGGTTGACCGAGGCGACCTCGTAGTCGCCGCCGCCACTCGGATAGGCATGGACGTTCTGCCGGTAGGACGCGACCACCGTCAGCATCAGCACGATGACGGCGACCGCCAGCCACGGCGAGACGTGATAGAAGGCCAGCCCGCCCAGCGAGAGCACGAGCAGGATCTCCTCGGTCGCGTACGAGACGGAGGAGAGGGCATCGCTGGCGAACACGGGTAGCGCGACCCGCTTGGACAGCAGGGTCTCGCCGAGCCGGTCGCTACCGATGGGACGACCGACAAAGCCGCGCTTCAGCCGGTCCGTGAGCGCCACGCGGGGGATGCTACCGACGCGACGGACCACACATCACAGTTGTGATGTGCGACACAGAATTGCCGGCCGACGCCGCGAGCGCCGAGGTCAGCCAGGGCGAAACCGGTCTGCCCGTACCACCCGCTGCCGTTGGGCCACCGGTTGGTCACAGTCCGGCCGCTGCCCCCTCGTCGCCTCATGGCCGTCCGCCGAGCATCAGCTCCTATACAGAACGTCTCCGGGATGATTCGCGCCGCGGGGATCGGATGCGGCTACGCTCATCCCTCGTGCATGTCGTGATCCTCGGCTGTGGCCGGGTTGGCTCCGCTCTCGCCCGTGGTGTCGAGCGGCTCGGTCATTCCGTGGCGATCATCGACCAGAACGCGGCCGCCTTCGGCCGCCTGCCCGCCGACTTCACCGGCCAACGGGTGACCGGCATGGGCTTCGACCGGGACACCCTGGTAGAGGCCGGCATCGAGCGGTCGACGGCGTTCGCCGCGGTGTCCAGCGGCGACAACTCGAACATCATCGCAGCCCGGGTCGCCCGGGAGATGTTCGGCGTCGAGCGGGTCGTCGCCCGGATCTACGACCCACGCCGCGCCGAGGTGTACGAACGCCTGGGAATCCCCACCGTCGCGACCGTGCGCTGGACCCGCGACCAGATCCTCGGGCGCCTGCTGCCGGAGGCGGTCACCCCCCAGTGGTCCGACCCGTCCGGCTCGGTGCTGCTCACCGCGGTGCCCCCCGGCCCCGGCTGGGTCGGGCGCAAGGTGCGCGAGCTCGAGGAATCCGCGCGAGTGCGGGTGGTGTGCGTAACCCGGTTCGGCGAGGGTGCCCTGCCCGACGCTCGCACCCTCGTCCAGGACGGCGACGTGCTGCACGTGGCCGTCCCCAAAGCGCACGCCGCCGAGGCCGACGCGGTGCTGCGCCGCGGCCCCGAGGAAGGCTGATCGTGACCGCTCCCGAGGCAGCTACCCCCACCGCCGCCGCGGCCATCCCCGAGATGGCCACCGCCGAGACCACGGTCAGGAGGGCACCCGTCCGGCCGTCCGACCGGCGCGTGGTGATCGCCGGTGCCGGCAAGGTGGGCCGCTCGATCGCCGGCGAGCTCCTGGAGAACGGCGCCGAGGTGCTCATGATCGAACGGGACCCGGCGAAGGTCCGCCTCGACGCCCTGCCCGGCGCCAGCTGGCTGCTCGCCGACGCCTGTGAGCTGGCCCAGCTCGACGCCGCCGGCCTCAACGACTACGCCGTGCTCGTCGCCGCGACCGGGGACGACAAGGTGAACCTGGTCGTCTCGCTGCTGGCGAAGACCGAGTTCGGGATACCACGGGTCGTCGCCCGGGTGAACCATCCCAAGAACGAGTGGCTGTTCACCGACTCGTGGGGTGTGGACGTCGCGGTGTCCGCGCCGCGGCTGCTCACGGCGCTCGTGGAGGAGGCCGTGAGCGTTGGCGACCTGGTCCGGCTGATGCGCTTCCGGCAGAGCGACGCGTCCCTGGTCGAGCTCACCCTCGCCGAGGACGCCCCCCTCACCGGGCGGCGCCTCGGCGAGTTCGAGCTGCCGGCCGACAGTGCCCTGGTGGTGATCCTGCGCGACGGCCGCGCCGTCATCCCCTCCCCGGACGCGACCCTGGAGGCCGGCGACGAGGTACTGGCCGTCGCCACCACCCTCGAGGCCGAGGAGCAGCTCGCCGTCCTGCTCGGCCCGCCGCCGCCGGACTCCGGCACCTGATCAGGCGGGCTCAGGACGGCCAGCCCGGACCCTGCGGTCCGCCCGGCCCGGTCGACGACTCACCACCGTGCCGCTCACCACCGTGCCGCTCACCACCCCGCCGGTCGCTCACGATGACCTCGCCGTCGACGACGGTCGCGTCCGCGGCGGCCGGCGGCGCGGGCGGCAGGGGGGCCAGGCGGCGCACGAGGGCGAAACTCGCCAACACCGCGACGCCGAACAACGGCAGGCCGAGTGCTATGTTCGCCGCCGCGAGCCAACCGTCCTGGTCGGCGAGATAGAGCACACCCTGCACCGCGAAGCGCACCCCGAACACCGCGGCCCAGACGAGCGTCGCCCAGATCGCGGCCCGACGCTGGCGGGAGTCGTCCCGCCAGCCGAGGTAGCGGACGTCGAGGCCGGCCATCAGGTAACCGGCGACCGGCCGGCGCAGCGCCACCGAGGTCAGCGCCACGATCACACCCAGGGCGTTCTTGGCGATGCCGGGCAGGAAGAAGCCCTTCGCGTCCCCCGTGCGGGAGGCGACGAAGGCGGCGAAGGCGACGGCGAACAGGCCGGAGAAGGTCTGCTGCACCGGCTCGTGGCGCGCGAACCGCAGCACGAGCAGGCCAACGGCGGTCAGGACGGCGACCACAATGCCGGCCGTCAGCCCGGCCTGGGCGTTGACCGCCACGAACGCCACGGTGGGCAGAGAGCTGTCGATGATCCCCCGAGGCCCGCCGATGGCCTCGGACAACGTCATCGGCGGGGCGTCGGGAGCAGGCATGCGCGGCATCGTCGGTGGAGGTTCCTGTCGGTCGGTTGGGTCTCCCCGCCGCGCCGGGCTCCGCCGGGCGGGGCGCCCGCGGTGGGACGCCCCGCGCGCGGGTCAGGCGCTGGCGGAGGAGACCGGCAGCAGTTCGTAACGCGGATTGAAGATGGCCGGGCGGCCGTCCGACAACGTCAGACGGCCGGACGCCTTGACCGACGCGCCGGCCCGCAGGCCGGGGATGTCGCGCCGACCGAGGAAGACCAGGGTCACGGTGCCGCTGCCGTCGTACAGATCGACCTCGAGGTTGGGCGCCCCCGAGCCCGCGCGGACCGTCACCGCCTGTATGGTACCCGCGACGCAGATCTCATCACGGTCACGACAGCGACTCATCGGCGCGGCGCCGGCCGCTGCCGCGGCCGCTTGCAGGTCCTCCGCATCCAGCTCGCTGACCCCTGCCGTCAGCTTGTGGAACTTGCGCGCCCACCAACTGCGTGGCTCGCCCACGGCTCCTCCGATCCCGCGCGAGCAGGTCTGCCCGGACACGTCTGTTGCAACGAACGACCGAGGCACAGTGTGCCCCCGCAAAGCCCGTCCGATCGAGTGATCCGGGGCGAAGGGCGACAGCGCGGCACTTTGGCCACGGCGAGCCGTCAGACGGCTACCAGACGTGGTGGGTCGGTGGGAAAGTCAGCGGATCTCGGCGGTACGCACGCCGGGAACGGGCATCTCCGGCCGTCCGCTGGTCGCCGAGGTGGACGCGTCGGGTCCGTCCGGATGATCGGCGACCTCGCGCGGCAGGGTCAGCGGCAGCGGGTCCCGCACCGGCATGGCGTCGTCGCCTCGGGCAACCACCAGCCGGCGCAGTGTCTCCTCGAGCAGGGGTGCCGCCCCGGCATCGCTGCCCGCGGCACCGGTGACCACCACCCGCAGGAACCAGCGGGGACCGTCCATCCCGAGCATGCGGGCGGGGATGGTCTCGCGCGGCCGTCCCGTCGGCAACGGAATCCGCAACTCCCGCCCGAACGAGCCGGCCGACTCGGTCCCGCCGGACGTCTCCACGCCCTCGAGGATCTCGGCGCGCACCTCGTCCCACAGCCCCCGGCTCTTCGGCGCGGCGAACACGGAGAGCTCCATGGCACTGCGCCCGTCGGTGATGACGACCGTGAGCGGCTGCCCCGTCGCCTCGTCCACCTGGAACTGCACCTGAACTCCCGGCAGCGCCGGCAGTCGCAGCGCACCGAGATCGAGCCGGTGCACGCCGTCATCCGGCGACTCGGTGACGTCGTACGGCCCGTCGGGCACGTCGGGAATCGGTTGCCCGGCAGTCGCCGTGGCCCCGTCCTCGCCGGCCTCGAGCCCGGCCCGCGGCGCCCCCTGCGGCAGGTCGTCCAGCTCTGTTTCCCTACGCCGGCGGCCGAACACGTGTGGTCTCCCTTCCTGTCCCCCCGAAACCGCCGGTCGAGCCGAAGCCGCCGACGCCCCGCACCGATGCGGGCAGCTCGTCGACCTCCCGGAAGAGCGCGTGCTCGATCTTCTGCACGACGAGCTGCGCGATCCGGTCTCCGCGGCGCAACGTGATCGATTCGGATCGATCGGTATTGATCAGAACAACCTTTATTTCACCACGGTAACCGGCGTCCACCGTGCCCGGCGCGTTGACCACCGTCACCCCGTGCCGGGCGGCGAGCCCACTGCGCGGATGTACGAACGCCGCGTACCCGGGGGGCAGCGCGATCGCCGTGCCCGTCCCGACCACCGCCCGCTCCCCCGGCCCAAGCGTCACGTCCCGCGCACTGACCAGGTCCGCCCCGGCGTCGGACGGCTGCGCGTACACCGGCCCGGCGAGCTCGGGATCCAGACGGCGCACCAGCACCTCCACCCGTTCCATCCCGGTCTCCGCCCATCCGGGCCGCGCCGCCGTGCCGTCCGCCCCTCGGGCAGTCACACCCGGCCCCTCCATCCGCCCGGAAGGTGCCGTATCCCCCACCCGTCCGGGCGGGTCGGCGACGATCGGATCGGTGGCGGTCATACTTCTCCTACCTGGCGGACAAGGCGCTGGCTGGCACGGGACGGCGGGCGCTGGACGGCGGGCACTGGACGCCCGACCGAGCTCGGCTGGCACGGATGGTGGGACGTACCACGATCTGCACCCTAGGCCCATCCTCCGCCGCGCTCCCGCCCGGCCATGTCCCAGCTCCCCGCCATCCCCCCGGCTGGCCGGCCCGTCCACCGACCAGGGCCCGCGCAGGGCTTTCGACACCAGAAGGAACCCTCCGTGACAGCACCACGGGTGCCATGATCCAAACGGGTCGCCATGGGGGCCTTGGTGTCCGATCCGTCCCCCCAGAGGGACCCCCATAGGCGGATCTTGCTCGGCGAACCACACGAAGGGTGACGCGATCGTGAGATTCGGTGACCGCCGCGAGGGCCGGGGCGCCGAATACCGGCGTGTCGGCGCCGATGTGCACCGATGATGATGGTGACGGCCGACGCGCGGACGCGCGCAGCCGGGTGCGCGGGTCCGGAGTAAGCGGCGGCGTTCGGGAAAGGACAGCACGGGCGGGCCGACCTGGGCCGCTCTGCGACGGGAGGGATGTTGGGGTGGCGAAGGCGGCATCGAAACTGGGATGGAAGGTCGTCGGCGGTGCGGCGACGGCGCTCGCCGGGACAGCGGCCAGCCGCGGCGTGACGCTCGCGTACAAGAAGGTGCGCCGGACCAACCCACCGGTGAACCCGGCCGATCCGGACACGGCGCTGGCCGAGGCCATCCTCTGGGCGGCGATCTCGGGCCTGGCGATCGGCCTCGGGCGGCTCGCCGCCGAGCGGGCCGCGGCGCGTACCTGGGCCCGGGCCACGGGCTCCCCGCCGCCCGGCATGCTCAGGACCGAGCTGGCCACCGACAGAGCCTGACGACCTCGGCTCCGTCCCCCAGCCGGCCGGCCGTCTCCCCGGCAGGCGGCGTCCGCCCGGCCGAATGGGCAGGATGGACGGGTTGGGCCGGACCTTCGGCTGGGCCGGACCCCTGAGTGCTGGGAGCTCGCGTGGCTGTGTACGCCCTGGGAGACGCTGTCCCGACCATCGACCCGACGGCCTACGTCCATCCGGAGGCCACCGTCATCGGCGCGGTGACGATCGGGCCGGAATCGACGGTGTGGCCGGCGGCGGTGCTGCGCGGCGACTACGGCACCATCACCATCGGCGCCCGGACGTCCATCCAGGATGGCACGGTGGTGCACACGACCGCCGAGTCTCCGACGGTCATCGGGGACGACTGCACCGTCGGTCACCTCGCCCATCTGGAGGGATGCATCGTCGAGGACGGCGCTCTGGTCGGGTCCGGGTCGATCGTGCTGCACCGGGTCCGGATCGGACGGGGTTCGCTGGTCGGCGCGGGCGCCGTCGTCGTCGGCGGCACGCAGGTGCCCCCCGGCTCGCGGGCGTTCGGCGTCCCCGCGAAGGTGGTCGCGGGCAACGACTCGACGGGCCAGGTCCTCGCGGCCTCCTTCTACGTCACCAACGGCCGCCGCTACCGCCAGGATCTGCGCCGCCTCGACTGAGGTGGCGCAACTTCTCGGGGTTCACCACGATGTTGACCTCGGTGATCCGGCCGGCCACGACGTGCAGGCTCGCGATGGTGCGCAGCTTGTGACCGTCGTGGCAGGCGAAACCGGGCTCGCCGTTGACGTCGACGGCCCGGGTCCAGGCATCCGGACCGGCTTCACGCAGGCCCTTCTCGATGATGCCGATCAGGAAGCGGGCGGCCCGGTCGGCGCCGGTGACGGGACGGCGGGCGGCGCGGGCCAGCCCGCCGCCGTCGGAGCGGACGACGACATCCGGGTCGAGCAGGGCGGTGAGCCCGGCAAGGTCACCGCCGGCCGCCGCGGCCAGGAAGGCCTCGGCAACCTGGCGGCGCAGCCCCGGATCAGGCTCGAAGCGCACCGACCGGTCCCGGACGTGCCGGCGGGCCCGGCTGGCGAGCTGGCGGGCCGCGGCCTGGGTGCGCCCGGTCGCGGCGGCGATCTCGGCGAAGTCGTAGTCGAACACGTCATGCAGGATGAACGCGGTCCGTTCCGCGGGGCTCAGCGCCTCCAGCACCACCATCATCGCCATGCTCACCGACTCGGCGAGGGTCACCCGGTCCGCCGGATCCGGCTGCCCGCCCGCCGCGTCCGTCCCCGCGTACCCGTCCCCGCCACCACCGACCGAGCCATCGAACGCGGCGGCGCCGGGCCAACGGACCAAGGGCTCGGGCAGCCAGGGCCCGATGTATCCCTCCCGCCGGGCCCGGGCCGAGCGCAGCTGATCGAGACACAGCCGCGAGACCACGACCGTCAGCCACGCTCGCAGATCGTCGATCTCACCCGCGTCGACGCGTTCCAGCCGTAGCCATGCCTCCTGCACGACGTCCTCGGCGTCGGACAGCGACCCGAGCAGCCGGTACGCCACCCCCCGCAGATGCCCCCGCTCCCGTTCAAACGCCGCCGCCAGCGGCAGCGCGTTGATGGCCGGCCCGTCATCGACTGGCCAGTTCTCGACCGGCGTCATCGCCACCTCCAGCGCCCTCGACAGCCATCCTGCCCACCAGACGGGCCAGGTGCCCCCGACGTGACACGGGCCGCGCTCAGCGCACCCGCAGGGCACCCAGCAGGTCGATGATCCCGGGTCGGCGGGAGACGTCCTTGGTCAGTGCCCACTGCGCCAGGCGGCGCAGCGGGGGGTCCATGGCGTCCCGACCGTGCTCCCCACGGACAGAAGATGCGAACCAGGCAGAGCACCCCAACCCGGTGTTCCGCGGAACCGCCAGGCAATCATGGTGTTCCGCGGAACCGCCGCGCCGCCGCCTGACGGCGAGCGGCGAGACCGTGGCGGGTCGGAAGCGGTCCTCGGCCTCAGGCGAGGGTGACGTCGACGGTGAGGTTGCCGGTGGTGGGGGTGAGGGTGAGCTCGCGGATGCCGCCGGCACTGCGCAGGTCGGCGGCGGCGGCCTCGACGAGGGCGATGACGTCAGGGTCACCGGCGACGCGGGCCTCGGTGACCTCGGCCTTCATCGAGACCTTCGCCGTGGACTTGGCCTTGCGCACGCCGGCCAGGGCCATGCCGACCGCGTCGAGCAGGTCGGCACGGCCGGAGTCGGCGAGCTTGCGGATCTCCGCCGCGTCCGGCCAGGGTGAGCGGTGCACCGAGCCGGCCTGCCACCAGGACCAGACCTCCTCGGTGACGAACGGCAGCACCGGGGCGAACAGCCGCAGCAGCGCCGAGAGCGCCACCGTCAGCGTGGCCTGCGCGGATGCGGCGCCGGCCGGACCGAACGAGCCGTAGGCCCGGCCCTTGACGAGCTCGACGTAGTCGTCGCAGAACCGCCAGAAGAACGACTCGGTGAGCTCCAGGGACCGCGCGTAGTCGTAGCCGTCGAGCGCGACGGTCGCGGCATCGACCACGTCGGCGAGCGCGGCGAGCAGTGCCCGATCCACCGGCTCGACCACCACGGCCGGCAGGCCGGCGTCCCCGGCCCCAGCCCCGGCAGTGCCGGACTCAGCGGCACCAGCGCCGGCATCGGCATCGGCATCGGCCTGCGCGGTGAGCCCCAGGGCGAAGCGGCTGGCGTTGAGGATCTTGATGGCGAGGCGGCGGCCGTTCTTCATCTGGCCGACGTCGTAGGCGGTGTCGGTGCCGGGACGGCCGGAGGCGGCCCAGTAGCGGACGGCGTCCGAGCCGAGTTCCCGCAGGGTGGCCAGCGGCGTGACCACATTGCCCTTGGACTTCGACATCTTCTTGCGGTCCGGGTCGAGGATCCAGCCCGAGATCGCCGCGTTCGACCAGGGCAGCACCCCGAACTCGGCCTCTGAGCGCACGACCGTCGAGAACAGCCAGGTGCGGATGATCTCGTGTGCCTGGGGCCGCAGGTCCATCGGGAAGACCCGGGCGAACAGGTCCGGGTCGCTCTCCCAGCCGGCGGCGATCAGCGGGGTGAGCGAGGACGTCGCCCAGGTGTCCATCACGTCCGGATCGGCGGCGAACCCGCCGGCCACGCCCCGCTGCGCCTCGGTGTAACCGGGCGGGGTGTCGCTGGACGGATCAATGGGCAGCGACGCCTCGTCGGGGACGATCGGCGCGTCGTGGCGCGGGGCGCCCATCTCGTCCAACGGGTACCAGACGGGGAACGGAACGCCGAAGAAGCGCTGGCGGCTGATCAGCCAGTCGCCGTTGAGGCCGTCCACCCAGTTCTCGTACCGCACCCGCATGTACTCGGGATGCCAGCGCAGTTCCTGGCCCCGCCCGCGCAGCCGCGCGCGCAGCGCCTCGTCCCGCCCGCCGTTGCGGATGTACCACTGGCGGGTGGTGACGATCTCGAGTGGGCGGTCGCCCTTCTCGTAGAACTTCACCTGATGGCTGATCGGCCGCGGCTCGCCGCGCAGCGCACCGGACTCGGTGAGCAGCTCGACGATGCGCGTGCGGGCGCTGTGCACGGTCTTGCCGGCAAGCTCGGCGTAGTGCGCCTGCCCGGCGGACGAGGTGACGGCCTGCGGCGCGTCGGGGACGAGCCGACCATCGCGGCCGACGACGGCGCGGCTCGGCAGCCGCAGCTCCCGCCACCAGATGACGTCGGTGAGGTCACCGAACGTACAGATCATGGCGATGCCGGAGCCCTTCTCGGGGTCGGCGAGCCGGTGGGCGACCACCGGCACCTCGACCTCGAACAGGGGCGTGCGCACCGTCGACCCGAACAGCGCCTGGTAGCGCGGATCGTCCGGATGCGCCACCAGCGCCACGCACGCCGCCAGCAGTTCCGGCCGGGTCGTCTCGATGATCACAGGCTCGGACTCGGTGTCCGACCGGGGGAACGCCAGCGTGTGGTAGGCGCCGGGACGCTCCCGGTCCTCCAGCTCCGCCTGCGCGACCGCCGTACGGAACGTGACGTCCCACAGCGTCGGTGCCTCGGCGAGGTAGGCCTCCCCACGGGCGAGGTTGCGCAGGAACGCCCGCTGCGCGACGGCACGCGAGCGCCCGTCGATGGTGGCGTACGTCCGCGACCAGTCGACCGACAGGCCGAGCCGGCGCCAGAGCTCCTCGAAGCCCTTCTCGTCCTCGAGGGTGAGCCGCTCGCACAGCTCGACGAAGTTACGCCGCGAGATCGGCAGCTGGTCCTTGCCGGGCTTCGCCGGCGGGGTGAACCGCGGGTCGTATGGCAGCGAGGGGTCGCAGCGCACGCCGAAGAAGTTCTGCACCCGGCGTTCGGTCGGCAGGCCGTTGTCGTCGAACCCCATCGGGTAGAAGACCTCACGGCCGCGCATCCGCTGGTACCGGGCGACGACGTCGGTGTGCGTGTAGGAGAAGACGTGGCCTACGTGCAGCGACCCGGAGACGGTCGGCGGTGGGGTGTCAATGGAGTACACCCGGGCACGCTCGGCCGTGCGGTCGAAGGCGTACGTGCCCTCGTCCTGCCATACGGCCGACCAGCGCGCCTCGATGCCGTCGAGGGTGGGCTTCGCGGGCACCCCGCGGGTCGATCGATCCGTATCGTCAGCTGCAACCACGCCATCGATCCTACGGGCCCGCCGATCGTTCCCGATCCCCACCACCCGCCGCGCCCCATCCGCGTGACGTGTCCACGGTTCGCCCGACTGCAGGGCCGAGCGGAAGGCTTTGGCAGGATGGGCGTACCCGACCCTCACCTGCCCCGAACTCCCGAGTGCATGGAGCGCCGCCCGATGAGCGACCTGCCCGATCCGGACGCCCTGCTCGATGTCGCGCTGACGATCGCCCGCGAGGCGGGGGAGCTGCTGGCCCGGGGCCGCGAGGGTGAGGTCGCCACCGAGTCGACGAAGTCCTCCCCCACCGACGTCGTCACCGCCCTCGACCGGGCGTCCGAGGCGCTGGTCGCCCGCCGGCTCGGTGAGCTGCGTCCCGGGGACGGCCTGCTCGGCGAGGAGGGGTCCGACTCCACCGGCTCCACCGGGGTGCGCTGGATCGTCGACCCGCTCGACGGCACCGTCAACTTCCTCTACCGCCTGCCGAACTGGGCGGTCTCGATCGCCGCGGAGGTCGGCGGCGAGATCGTCGCCGGCGTCGTGCACGCCCCGGCGATGGGTCAGGCGGGAGTCACGTTCACCGCCACGCGCGGCGGGGGCGCCTTGCGCCACGACGGCGCCTTCCAGGACGACGGCGCGCGCGGGGACGGCGCCGCGCTGTCCGGATCGACCGAGACGGAGCTCGCGCGTGCCCTGGTGGCGACCGGGTTCGGCTACACCGTCGCCCGCCGCACCGCCCAGGTCGCCGTGCTCACCCGGGTGATTCCGCGGGTCCGCGACATCCGCCGGATGGGCGCGGCGTCGTTGGACCTGTGCGCCGCCGCCGAGGGCGTCCTCGACGCCTACTACGAACGCGGTCTGAAGCCCTGGGACCACGCCGCCGGCGGGCTGGTCGCCGCCGAGGCGGGGCTGCGCGTCAGCGACCTGCGTGGCGGTCCCGCCAGCGAGGATCTCACCGTCGCCGCGCCCCCGGCCCTGTACGCCCAGCTCGTCGCCCTGCTCGCCGAGGACCCCGCCGCCGACCGCGGCTGACGGGGCAACCGATGCCGAGCTGGCGGGCTCGGACCCAGGCGTCGGTCAGGGCGACCGTGGCGACGTCATGGTCTCCGTGGCCGATCACGGCGAGACCCAGCGCACCCTCGGCGTATGGGTCGAGCAGGTCGATGCCGTACGGACCGACCTCGGCACGCAACCGGGCCACCCGCCGCTCGCACAACGCCCGGTCACCGCGCGCCGCGTCGATCCGGGCGAGCAGCACCAGGCTGGTCGAGGTCGAGCAGAGTATGCCCGGCGACAGTGCGAACCTGCTGGTGGGCAACGGGGTCAGCGGCGGCGAGGGATGCGGCGACCTGCTCGTCCGGGCCGATGGCCCGCAGTGGATCACCGTCAGGGTGCTCTACCTTGATCACATCAGCGCCGTAGTCCCCGAGCAGGCGGGCCGCGAACGGCCCGGCGAACAGGGTGGCGACGTCCACGACCCGCAGGCCCGCGAGCGGCCCGCGCAGTGAGTGCGGAGCAGGAGACACCGGAGCTACCCCTCCCCTCGTGAGAACCATGGCTCCAGATAGTACACATGGCGAACATCTTTACTGGGAAGCAAGTCGCGCCTGCCGATCTGTTCGCGGAGGGCTGGAACGTCGATCCACTATCACTATCCGTGAGCTTATTCGGTGGGTGTCGGGGGTACGGCCAGCGCTGATAGGCGATAAGTTGCCCCCCTTCAGCTACAACCGGTGGCTTGTGCTCCGACTGACGGTGCAGACAGTGGTGATCGTCACCTTTGGGGGAGGGTCTCATTCGGCGATCTCCGGGTGTTCCACAGCCCCCTGGCACCCCAGTTTAAGAACCCGAGCTGATAAGCTATGCTGACAATATGAGCGACGGGCTTGGTGACGATGGACTTGGTGACGAGGACCTCGAGTCCCTCGGTGACTCGCTCGCCAGCGAGGTGCGGGTGGCGGTCGGGCGGCTGGCTCGCCGGCTGCGCCAGGAGCGCCCCGCCCACGAGCTCGGGCTGACCCAGATGTCGGTGCTCTCCCGGCTCCATCGGCTCGGCCCGACCAGTCCCAAGAGCCTCGCAGCCGCGGAGGGGGTGCAGCCGCAGACGATGACGCGCACCCTCGCCGCGCTGGAGGACTCCGGGCTCGTGGCCCGCGCAGGCCACCCCACGGACGGCCGCCAGCTGATCATCTCGATCACCGGTGCCGGCCGTGAGCTGCTGCGCTCCGACCGACGCCAACGGGACGCCTGGCTCGCCCAGGTGATCGACAAACGGCTGTCCCCGCTGGAACAGGACCTCCTGCGGGTGTCGGCGCGGCTGCTGTCCCTGCTGGCCGAGCCCGACCCCTCCATCCTCGACGACTGACGTCCACAACAACCCTCAGGACCACCGACGTCCAGGACCGCCAACGTCTGGGACGGCTGTCAGGACCACCAACGTCCAGGACGGCTGTCAGGACCACCGAGCTCTGGGACGGCTGCCGTCCAGGACGCCTGGTCGGGACGACCGGCGTCCGGGACCTGTGCTCGGTTGCGAACAGGGGGCGGCGTGGAACCGCGCAAGCCCCACCCATCACAATCTGCGACGACCAAGGAGGCTGCCGGGTGGCCGTGGTCCCTCTGCTGGTCCTTCTGTACGGGCAAATCAGACACGAAACCGTATAGAAGGACCACAGAGATCGACTTGGCGCGTAAGGCCTTCCCAATTCGGCTACTTATCGTGACCTGCGGGAGGGCTGGGGCGGCGGTGATCCGGGCCAGAGCTCCCCACGGCTGTGATCGCGACCGGGCACGCACCCCAGGACAGATCGCGACCGGATACGCGCCCCAGGACACCGGACACATGCACCAAGACAGCTGTCAGGACGACTGAATCTCTGGACGACTGGCGTCCGGACGGTCAGCGTCATGGACCGCCGAACCACCCCTGTGCCGGGAGGTCGGACACGACCATGAGAAACACCGGGACTCGGACAGTCCCCATCCCCGCCCCCAACTTTCCCTCCGCCAACTCGACCTCGACCACCCCTACTTCGACCGCCGCCGCCTCCGCGGCTCCCCCGTTGACATCGGCGTCGACCATCACCGCCCCTGCCGCAATCGCCTCTGCCACTGTCGCCCCGGCCCCGGCCCCGGCCCTGGCCCCCGCCTCCGACTCGGCCCCGGCTTCCGGTTCGGCCCCGCCGCGAGTGGGGGGGCCGGGGCGGGACGGGGGGCGGGCGGAGCGTCCGCCGGTGCGGTTGCTGTTGCCGGTTGTGCTGGGGACGCTGCTCAACGCGCTCAACTCGTCCATGATTGCCGTGGCGCTGGTCGCGATCGGGGGGCATTTCGACGCCGGCGCCTCCGTGGTCTGGCTGGTCTCGGGGCTCTACCTGGCCAATGCGGTGGCCCAGCCGACGATGGGACGCCTCGCCGACCAGTTCGGCCCCCGCCGCATCTTCTGCGTCGGCCTGATTATGATCATGGTGGCGGCGGTGGCCGCGCCGTTCGCGCCGACGCTCGGCTACCTGCTGGCCGCGCGGGTGCTGCTGGGCGTGGGCACGTCGGCGGCCTACCCGGCAGGTATCGCGCTGGTGCGGGACTGGGCCGACCGGACGGGGCCGCGGGCAAGCTCCGCGCCGGCGCTGGGCGCGATCTCGGCCGCGTCCCAGGTGGCCGTGGCCCTCGGGCCGCCACTGGGCGGCGTGCTCGTCGTGCTCGCCGGCTGGCGGTCGATCTTCTGGGTGAACCTGCCCGTCGCGGCGCTCGCGCTGGTCCTCACGCTGCGTCGGGTCCGCCGGGACGCGCCGGTGCGCACGTCCGCCCGGTCAGCGCTGCGGGCGATGGACCCGGTCGGCATCGTCCTGTTCGCCGCCGCCATGATCTTCCTGCTGCTGTTCCTGTTCTCCGTCGCGGGCGGGGCCGCTTGGCCCGACCTGGCCGCGGCGGTGGTGCTCGCCGCGGTCCTCGTCGGCTGGGAGCGTCGCTCGTCCAGCCCGTTCGTCGACGTGCGGATGCTCGCGTCCAACCGGCCGTTGACGGCGACGTACGTGCGCTGCGCGGTGACCTACGTGGTGTTCTACTCGGTGTTCTACGGGCTGCCGCAGTGGCTGGAGCAGAGCCGGGGGATGAGCAGCGCCCAGGCTGGGCTGGTCGTGCTGCCCGTCGCCTGCTTCGGGGTGGCGGCGACCGTGGTCGCGACCCGGATGTCCCGGTCGGGTGGTATCCGCCGGCTGCTCGTCCTCGGCTCGGTCGGCCTGTTGGCCGGCAGCCTCGCCCTGCTCGGCCTCGGCGCAACGACGCCGGTGATCGTGCTGCTACTCGTCGCCGCCGTGCTCGGGCTGCCCAACGGCTTCAACAACATGGGCAACCAGACGGCCATGTACGCGGCGGCGCAGCCGGAACGGCTGGGGACCGCCTCTGGTCTCTACCGCACGTCCCAGTACGTGGGGGCGAACCTCGCCGCCGCGCTCGTCGGCCTCACCCTCGGCGACCAGGCCGACAGCGGTGGGCTGCACCACCTGGCCACCGTTATCGCCGTGATCAGCCTGCTGCTGGTGATCGCCGCCGCCCTGCCGACCCGGCGCGTCCTTCACCGCGCCACCGACCCCCACCAGACCCCATCCGAACCTGCCTCGTCCGAACCTGCTTCGTCCGAACCTGCCTCGGCTGGACGTGTTCCGGCCGGGCGCGTCCCCGAACGGAAGGAACCCGCATGACCGTGACCGACCTGAGCGCGGACGTCGCGCTCGTCGTCATCGACCTCACCCACCTGGCGAAGGTGCTCCACGGCGGCTCCCCGCACCGCACGATGCCCGAGCACAGCCACGACCGGGCGGTTCAGTGGCTTTCGGCCGGGGCGGGAGTGGTGGGGCCGGTGGGCAGGTGGGGGTCGTCATACCAGACGGTGCGACGGACGTGATCGACGTAGCTGACGATGATGTGGACGACTCGGCGGGAGACGTCGTCGGCGGCGTAGTCGGCGACGATCCGCGGTCGGCGGTCGCTCTCGGCCTCGCGGATGACGAGCTCGACCGCCGTGCGGATCCGATCCGGGTGCAGCACGCTGGACACGAGCACGCCGCGGTCCATCCCCTCGGGGCGCTCGTGGGCATCCCGCACGAGCACGGCGGGAAACCCGATCAGCGAGGCCTCCTCGGTCAGCGCGGCGCTGTCGGACAGCACGCACAGCGCGGCCCGTTGCAGCGCGATGTAGTCGCAGAAGCCGAACGGCCGGCAGAACCGGACCCGTTCGTCGACCAGCGGGGCCCGTCCGGCGCGGCGCAGCTCGGCGAGCCGGTCACGGGTCCGGGGATGCGTCGAAACGATCACAGGCAGCCGGTAGCGGACGGCGAGGCGGTTGAGCGTCTCCACCAGGGCCCGCAGCGCCTCGGGCCGGTTGGTGTTCTCCTCCCGGTGGATGCTGGCCACCAGATATCTTCCCGCCTGTACACCGAGCGTGGCGAGCGCGGACGAGGTGTCCACCAGCGGCGCGTAGTGGGTGAGCACCTCGCGCACCGGCGATCCGATGACGAAGATCCGGTCCCCCGGGCGGCCCTCGGCGAGCAGATGGCCGCGGGCCCGCTCGGTCGCGGCGAGGTGGACGTCGCTGAGCTGGTCGGCGACCCGGCGGTTGAGCTCCTCGGGGACCCGCTCGTCGAAGCAGCGGTTGCCGGCCTCGAGGTGGAAGACGACGATCCGGCGGCGCTTGGCGGCGATCGCCGCGTAGCAGGTGTTGGTGTCGCCGTAGATGAGCACGGCGTCGGGCGCCTCTGCGGCCAGAATCGGATCGATGCGGGCGATGAGCCGACTGATGGTCTCCGCGGGAGTGGCGCCCGCGGCGTCGAGGGTGTGATCGGGGCGGCGTACGCCCAGCTCGTCGAAGAAGATCTGCGAGAGCTCGTGGTCGTAGTTCTGTCCGGTATGCACGAGGCGCAGGTCCACGGCACGGTCGAGGGCGGCGAGCACTCGGGAGAGCTTGACCACCTCGGGCCGGGTGCCAACCAGGGCCAGCACCTTCAGCCGCCGCTCGAGCGGGCCGGACGCCTTCGGGAAGGCCGCCGCCGGCCGTGCCACGCCCGCCGGCGCGCGCCGAGGCCGGGGGCCGCTGGGCTGGGGCACCAGCGGCCCGGACCGTCCACTCGGTGGCATGGAGGGCACGGTGGGCACCGAGGGCCCGCGCTGCTCCGACGTCTCAGTCGCCAGTTCCGACGTCTCCCTGGGCATATGGACTCCCCCCGGCGCGCACAGCTCTGGCTGGACGCACGGATCGCCACTGTCGGCCGCGGCGGTAGCCCGATCATCCGATCATCCGGGCACCTGGGCCGACCGCAGCCGTCACCGGGGACGCTATCACCGAGTGTAGCTATTCAGTAACTCGAAATCGGGATGGGTGGAGACCGGCGACCATGTGATCGTCGTGCCGTTCCAGATGAGCACATGCCGCGACACCCCTGCGGTCCGGACGATCGCGGCTCGGACCGTGAGGCGGCGCCGCCAGGCGGACAAGCCGTGGGATCAGCCACCGGAGGCCGGTGGTTGGCATCTGTCAGGATGACGCCGGCGGCCGGAGATCAGACATCATCCGACAGGGAGTGTGCGTGCGCGAGGTGGAAGTGAAATATGCGGTGAATAATCTGGAGGAGGCGGCGGCAGCACTCCGCTGGGCCGGCGTGGAGTTTTCGGAACCGGTCTTTCAGGATGATCAGGCGTTCGCCCCGGTGGGCTGGTCCTTCGGTGACAGTAAGCGTGGTGTGGCGTTTGCGCGCCTGCGGTCAGTAGGCGAACGTCACTGGTTCACGCTGAAGCAGCCTGGAGCGAATGCCCAGGATTGTCTGGAGTATGAGACGGAGGTTCTGGACCGGGCGGCCATGCATCAGGCGATTCTGCGCATGGGCTATTGGGCGACGGTGCGGGTGGCAAAGTCCCGCCGGGCCGGCCGGGTCGGCGAGGTGTCGTTGTGCCTGGACGAGGTGGCGGGGGTCGGCACGTTCCTGGAGCTGGAACGCCTGGTGCCTGACGATGCCCCGGCGGCCGTCGTGCAGGACGAGCTGGCCGCCTTCGCCGTGTCCCTGAACGTCCCACTCGTGCGGACGGCCGAGACCTACGACTCATTGGTACGAGCGGCTACGGACGGCGGGCCGCGGGTGCCGCCCAGCCAGGCGGGCGCGGCGGCCGACCTCCGGGTGACGTGAGTTCGGGGCCCGCAGGCGCGGGCTTCCCGTTGAGGCGGTACGTGTAGGGCTTTGGAGCGGCACGTACCGCCGTGCCGACGGCGGTCTCGCCTCATGGATCCGGCCCCTCGGCGGTGTTGGCGAGGGTGTCTACCGGAGGCTGCCGGATCGGGCGTGCTGCTCGCGGGACAGCTCGACGAGGGCGGCGCGGACCTCGTCGACACTGGCTTCCCCGAACGGAATGTTGACGGAGAAGTTGAACTCGTCGCGGCCCCGCATGGCGTCGTCAAGGCCGCCGCCGGTCAGATCCACGGCGGTGTAGGCCAGCAATTGCGCGGGACTGTATCGCCCTGTGGCTACAAGGCGGTCCCACTGTCAGATCGCGGCCTTCGCGGGACCGCTAGCCGCAGCGCCCTGAAGTCGCCACCCCACGCGGCCTGAGCCCCATCTGCGCGACCCACGTCGGCGCCTGAAGACGACTCCAGCCGCCGGGAATGCGTCCCGGCGGCTGGAGTGAAGGAGGGCTTTCGGCGCTGCGGGGCTAAAGCAGCGAGCGCAGGACGTAGAGCAGGATGCCGCCGTGGCGGTAGTACTCCGCCTCGCCGGGGGTGTCGATGCGCACGACCGCCTCGAAGGACTTCTCCCCCGCCACCACGGTGATGGTCGGGGTCTTCTCGTCCACCTCGGCGAGGCCGGTGATGGTGAAGGTCTCCTCGCCGGTCAGGCCGAGCGACTCGTACGACTGGCCCTCGGGGAACTGCAGCGGCAGGACGCCCATGCCGATCAGGTTGGAGCGGTGGATCCGCTCGTAGGACTCGGCGATGACGGCGCGCACGCCGAGCAGCGAGGTGCCCTTGGCGGCCCAGTCCCGCGAGGAACCCGAGCCGTACTCCTTGCCGGCGAGGATGACCAGCGGCACCCCCTCGGCGGCGTACTTCTGGGCGGCGTCGTAGATGGCCAGCTGCTCGCCGTCGGGCAGGTGGCGGGTGACGCCGCCCTCGGTGCCGGGGGCAAGCCTGTTGCGCAGCCGGATGTTGGCGAAGGTCCCGCGGATCATCACCTCGTGGTTGCCGCGCCGCGAGCCGTAGGAGTTGAAGTCGGTGGGCGCGATCCCGTGCTCGGTGAGGTAACGACCGGCCGGCGAGTCCTTCTTGATGTTTCCGGCCGGGGAGATGTGGTCGGTGGTGACCGAGTCGCCGAGCACGGCGAGCACCCGGGCGCCGACGATGTCGGTGCGCGTCTCGGGCTTGGCCGCCATCCCCTCGAAGTACGGTGGGTGACGGACGTAGGTGGAGTCGGATACCCAGCCGAACGTCTGCGAGACCGCGCCGCCGTCGCCGACCGGCAGCGCCTGCCAGCGCGCGTCGCCGGAGAGGTCGGCGTAGTCGGACTCGAACATCTCCGCCTGGACCGCATCGGCGACGACCGCCGCGACCTCGGCCTCGCTCGGCCAGATGTCGCGAAGGTAGACAGGCTGGCCGTCCGAGCCGGTGCCCAGCGGGTCGGTGTCAAGGTTGATGTCCATCGTGCCGGCCAGCGCGTAGGCGACAACCAGCGGCGGGGACGCCAGGTAGTTCATCTTGATGTCGGGGCTGATCCGGCCCTCGAAGTTCCGGTTGCCGGACAGGACGCTGACCACGGCGAGGTCGGCCTCGTTCACCGCGGCGCTGATCTCGTCGGGCAGCGGACCCGAGTTGCCGATACAGGTGGTGCAGCCGAAGCCGACCAGGTTGAAGCCGACCTTGTCCAGGTACGGCACGAGGCCGGCCCGGTTGTAGTAGTCCATGACGACCTTCGAACCCGGGGCCAGCGTCGTCTTCACCCAGGGCTTGCGGGACAGGCCCTTCTCGACGGCGTTGCGGGCCAGCAGCGCGGCGCCGACCATGACCGTCGGGTTCGACGTGTTGGTGCAGGAGGTGATCGCGGCGATCGCGACGGCGCCATGGTCGAGCTCGACGGTGGTGCCGTCGGCGAGGGTCACGGATGTCGGGCTGGACGGGCGGCCCGTGACACTGCCGGCGACGGCGTTGACCGACACCGGCGCGTCCGAGGGCTTGTCGGCGAACGCCGCCGCCGGGTCGGAGGCCGGGAACGACTCCGCGTCGGCCTCGTCGGCGCCACCATTCGCCAGCGGCGTCTCCTTGGCGTAGGTGGGCAGCGCGGCGCGGAACGCCTGCTTGGCGGTGGCCAGCGGCACCCGGTCCTGTGGCCGCTTCGGGCCGGCCAGGGACGGCACGACGGTGGCGAGGTCAAGCTCGAGAGTGGTGGTGTAGTCGGCCTCGTGGCTCGGGTCGAGCCACAGCCCCTGCTCCTTGGCGTAGGCCTCGACCAGCGCCACCTGCGCGGCGGGACGGCCGGTCAGGCGCAGGTAGTTCAGCGTCTCGCCGTCGATCGGGAAGATCGCGCAGGTGGAGCCGTACTCGGGGCTCATGTTGGCGATGGTCGCCCGGCTGGCCAGCGGCAGGTTCGCCACGCCCTCGCCGTAGAACTCGACGAATCGGCCGACGACGCCGTGCTTACGCAGCATCTCGGTGATGACCAGCACCATGTCGGTGGCGGTGGTGCCGGTGGGCAGCTCGCCGGTCAGCTTGAAGCCGACCACGGTCGGGATGAGCATGCTGACCGGCTGACCGAGCATCGCGGCCTCGGCCTCGATGCCGCCGACACCCCAGCCGAGCACGCCCACGCCGTTGATCATCGTGGTGTGGCTGTCGGTGCCGACCAGGGTGTCCGGGTAGGCGAGCGTGCCCTGCGCGGTGTCTCTGGTGAACACGACGCGGGCCAGGTACTCCAGGTTGACCTGGTGCACGATGCCGGTGTTCGGCGGGACGACGGTGAAGTTGTCGAACGCCGCCTGGCCCCAGCGCAGGAACTGGTAGCGCTCCCGGTTACGGGCGAACTCCAGCGAGGCGTTCAGCTCGAACGCGTCGGGCCGGCCGAAGTGGTCGGCGATGATCGAGTGGTCGATCACGAGCTCGGCGGGGGCCAGCGGGTTGATCTTCGCCGGGTCGCCGCCGAGTGCGGCCATCGCCTCGCGCATCGCGGCGAGGTCGACGACGCAGGGGACACCGGTGAAGTCCTGCATGATCACCCGGGCCGGGGTGAACTGGATCTCCTGGCTCGGCACGGCCGACGGATCCCAGTTCGCCAGCGCCCGGACGTGGTCCGCGGTGATGTTGGCGCCGTCCTCGGTGCGCAGCAGGTTCTCCAGCAGCACCTTCAGACTGTAGGGGAGTCGACCGGCCCCGGGCACCGCGTCCAGCCGCCTGATCGTGTAGGTGCGGTCACCTACCGTGAGCGATCCGGTACTGCCGAAGCTGTCCATCGTTCTCCTCCTCGTCACCCGCCACCCGTCACCCGCGGACGGCGGGGCTCGCCGCCATGGCCACACCCCTGCGGCAACGCCATGGTGACGCCGGCGGCGGACCCGTGACGCAGGGCCGCCCGCGACGTCGGCCATCCTCGGCCGGCTCTGTGTCCATCCTGGCATTTCCCGCCGAGCGGGACCGCTCCCGAGGGTCTGTGACACAGCCAACGCGGCCGGTCGACCGGCGATCGACCGGCATGTGGCTTTTATCCCAATGCGGCTATCCTGTCACGTTGAGATATCCGTTGACCCTACCGAATTTACTTAGCAACGCTAAGAATATCAGAGGGCGAGTCTCCGCGATCCGCCGGGGCACCGGCCGTAGCCGGAGAACCGGATGCGGATGTGGAGGCGGAGTCGGAGGCGGAGGCCCCCGACTCGGCGCCCGGACCGGCCTCGGGTTGAGCGTCGAGTTGGGCGGCGAAACGGGCCAGGAACACCTCTCGCTTGCGGCGGGGGCTCATCCGCCCGGTGCCCACGGACCGGGCGAGCGCCCGTCGCTCCCACTGCTCGACATCGGAGATGACCCGAGCGGGCGCACCGGCGACCACGCTGCCGGGGGGGATGTCCCGCATCACCACCGCGCCGGCGGCGACGATGACGTCGGCACCGATCGTCACACCCGGCATGATGACCGCGTTCAGGCCGAATATGACATCGTCACCGACCACGATCGGCGCGACGACGTCCGCGTCGGGATGCGCGCGCCGCAGCCGGGTCACCGCACCGTCGTGGGTGATGAACCGCACCCCACCGGCGATGCCGACCCGATGGCCCAGGCGGATCAGATAAGGCTCGGTCCCGAAGGTGGCCGGGGTGATTTCGATCAGTCGGCAGCCGTCCCCCACCCGCACGCCGATACGCCGGGCGAAGCGGACCGGGTCCACCCGCAGCAGGTAACCGCGGTAGGCGATCCAGGCCATCCGCCGCGGCAGTCCCGGCAGCAGTCGCAGCAGCGGCCCGCCCGGCACACCCCGTTCCCGCCGCGCACCGGACGGCACCGCACCGGACGGCACGGCACCGGACGGCACGGCACCGGACGGCACGGCACTCGACGGCACGGCGCCTGTCGGGCTCTCGTGAACGCCGCCCCGTCGCCCCCGGACCAGCCGCCCCGGGACTCGTGGAGCCGGCAGGCGAGCGGTGAGGGTGTTCATCGACTGCCCGGCCCGCGATCTCGCCGGACGGCTGGCCGCGGCGTCGTGCAGGGCGGCGACGGTGTCCTGGCTGAGCAGGTGGCGATCGAGCATTTGCTCGGCGCGGCGGCGCGCGGCCTCGGCCCGGCGCCGGGCGTCAGCGGTGCCGCGGCCGGCTGCGGCGGCCAGCAGCGCGCCGGCCAGGGCGGTGGCGTCCCCAGGGTCGACGAGCCAGCCGGTCTCGGTGTCGACGACCTCGGGGAGGCCGCCCACCGCGGTGGCCACCGTCGGCACGCCGCAGGCACTCGCCTCCATCCCCGAGGCGTAACCCTCCGACCAGGACGACACCACGTTGACGTCGGCTGCCGCATAGTACGGCCGGACATCGAGGACACTGTCCACCCAGCGGACCCGGTCGGCCCCTGTCAGGGACGCCGAAGCGGCCCGCAGCCGGTCGCGGTAGCGCGTTCCGGCCTCTCCATAGCCGCCGCCCAGGAGGATCAGCGTGCCGCGGCCACCGCGTTCGACGAACCGGGCCCACGCCTCCAGGAGGACTTCATGGCCCTTGACACCCCGGCCCGGATGGACCATCCGTTTCGGCGGGTAGAAGTAGGCGACGCAGACAGCAACGAACTCGTCCGGGCCGATACCGAGATCGGCTCGGGCGGCCCGGCGCCGCTCGGGCGTCGGCGGGCTGAACCGGCCCAGGTCGACGCCGTAGGGCAGGGTGCACAGCCTCGATGCGGGCAGGCCGAGGGCCGCGTACCGGTTCCGGATGTCCCCGGTGGTCGCGATCAGCAGGTGGTCGAGGTGGCAGAGCACCCGCTCGGCCCAACGGATCAGCGTGTTGTCCAGGTAGAGCGGGCCGGCGACCATGTGCACCCGGGTGATCGGGGTGCCCACGGTGGCGAACCGGGCGACCAGGGCCGAGGCGTACAGGTGGTAGTGGACGACATCGACGCCCAGCTCGCGCAGCGTGGCTCGCAGCCGTCCGACCGCGGCGATCTGCGCGGGTAGCGACGCCCCGCGACGCGGCGCGGGACTCTCGACCACCGGCACCCCGTGGCCGGCCAGTTCGCGGGCGACCCGACTGTCCCAGTGGTGAGGTGCCGGCAGCAGCACGACCACGTCGTCGCCCGCCGCCCGGGCGGCCAGCACGTGCGGAATGATCCACACCGGGCCGTCCCCGGTCTTGACCAGTGTCGCGATCTTCATTCTCAGGGATCCTCCCCAATGGTCGACGGCGCGCCGCGGCACGTGATTCCCCGACCGCGGTGCCTCCCCGGCTGCTGCGCCCTTGCGCCCCCGGCTACCGGCGGCCCGGCCGGGGGCGGCGCGCCACCCACAGGCAGGCACGGGCCGACAGCCAGGGAGCACCGACGAGGTCCAAGCCGGCCTCGACCGGTCGCAGGCGGGCCCGGTCCACCCGGGCTGCCACGGCCCGGCCCGCGGTGGTGAACTCCAGGACCGTCGCCAGTGCGCCATACGGATGGGCACGGACCGCCTCGAACCCCACCTCGCGCAGCTCGGCGGCGAGGCCCGCCGGGGTGAAGGCGTACTGGTAGAACTCTCCCTCCCGGGGACGCGGCAGCCACAACGGCGCGCCGGGCGAACGCTGCGTTCTCCTTCGGCGGCTGCCGGCGTCCCGGCCGGCACGAGACGATGCGGCGGTTCGGCCCAGCGCGCGCAGCAGGGGGCTGAAGCAGGGCGTTGAGACCAGAGCGACACCGCCGGGCCGCAGCACCCGGTAGCTCTCGCGCAACACCGCGCGCGGTCCGGTCTCGAAGTGCTCACAGACCCCTGGCGAGTAGACGGCGTCGTAGCAGCCATCGGGAACCTCCAGCGCCCGCACGTCGCCCTGCCAGACCCGCAGGTGCGGCGCCGCCGCCCGCAGCCGCGCCACGGTGCGGGGAGCCCAGTCGACGGCGTCGGCGGTGAACCCCCGCGCCGCCATGGCGACACTGAACTCGCCGGGCCCGCAGCCGGCTTCCAGCACCCGGCCGCCGGGGCGCACATGGCGGCGCACCGCCCGGCGCAGGTGCAACGGCAGGTGCCCCGCACGGGCCCGTCGATAGTCCACCGGCCGGGCGTCCCACAGGTCGTCCCAGTAGGCGGCGTCGGCGGCCTGCCGAAAGAACGCCAGTCGGCCACCGTGTGTTCCTGACTGGACGACCAGCGTGACGGGCGTGGGAACACCACGTGCCGGGGCGGTCGAGGTCATGATCGGATCCCCTTGACGGCAGGTATGGGCAGGACGGCGCCCTCGGACGCGGCGACGGTCGCGGGCGCAGGCTCGGGCATCACCGAAGGCCAGGCACAGCTGTGGCTGTGGGTGAAACCAGAAGCGCGGGCAACGGTCCCGCGGGCTCGGGCGGGGTCATGGTCACCGGGCCGGCGCCGCGGGCGATGCTGGCGGCGCGTCCGGCCAGGGCGTCCCGTAGCGTGTGGCGGACAAGCAGGGTCATCGCCGTGTAGGCGACGATGCTGCCGACCGCCGCGCCGCTCGCGCCGAGCCACGGCACGAGCACCGGGTAGCTCACCACTGACAGCAGCAAGCCGACCAGGCCCACCCTGCCGGCCGCGCCGGTACGGCCGACGCCGGTGAGCACCCGGCACTCGATCAGGAACGGCGCCAGCAGCAGCTCCGCGACCAGCAGCAGCCGCATCGGAGTCACGGCCGCGCCATAGCCGGGGCCGAACAGGTCGCGCAGCAGCCACGGCGCGGTGACGGCCAGGACACCGCCTGCCGCAAGAAGCAACCCGCACACCGCGAGGGTCGCCCGGCGCAGCGCCGCCGGCGCGAGCGTGCCGCGGGCGCTGCGGTAGAAGGCCACCTGTCCGACGGACCCGGGCACCAGCCGCAACGCCTCACAGGACGCGGACGCCACCGAGTACACCGCCGCCGCGCTCGCCCCGCCGAAGGCCGCGACGAGCAGCCGGTCGAATCGGAACGCCACGGTGGCGCCGATGTTCAGGCCGAGCGCGGGCAGTCCTTTGCGCACGAGCAGGCTCCAGGCGACCCGGTCGTAGCGCGCTCCCACCCGCAGGCCTCGGCGGGCCAGCGCCACCAGACAGACGATCACCTGCGCCGTCCAACAGGCCGCGAGGACGAGCAGGATGTGCACGAGGCCGGGATGACGTGGACCGATCGCCAGCACGCCGAGCTGGGCCAGGGCAGTCCCGGCGACGAGGGCCGCGGCCAGGCTGATTCTCCCGGCGGCGTTGAGCGCGTCCAGCAGTTGCGCGGCGAGCAGGTTCGCCGCGGCGAGCAGGGCGACGGCGGCAAGCAGGCCCACATCCACCCGCGCACCGCCGCTGAGGGTGACTAGCAGCGACGCGACGGCAGTGACCAGTGCGGCGGCCAACGGGGTCACGGCAAGCGACAGGCCCAGGTAGTGGCTGGTGCTGACCCGGGGATCGGCTCGGCCGAAGTAGTGACGGAACGCGACGTTTGTTCCGAGACCGCCGACGAGCGCGCCGAAGGCGCAGATCGTCATCAGCACGACGAGTACGCCCCGCTCGGCCAGCGGAAGCATCCGCGCGGTGACCACCGCCTGCCCGAGGCTGGCACCGGCCGCGAGCGCAAGCCATCCGGTGACGATGGTTCCCGCCCGGCCGATTCCCCGCTGGCCGCCGCGGCCCGCATTCGCCGGTGGCACCCGATACGGCCGTGCCACCGGATCAGGACGGGATCCGGATTGCGCCACCGGAGCGTCGGACCGGGCAGGGAGGACAGTCAGGGCCGGTCCCGTCGCGCTACCAGGCCGGATCGGTCGGCCGGAGCGGACCGGGCGAGCGCCGTCGGCCGGGCAGGCCCCGTCGACCGAGCGGGCAGAACCGACCGAGCGGGCAGAACCGACCGAGCGGGCAGAGCGCACCGGTCGGCGTGGATCTCGAGGACGCGGGAGGGCGCGACGCCGGTCGGCCCGGGCACGGCGGGCGGCAGCGGTCTCCGCGGCCCGGATCAGGCCGAGGGTGACCAGCCCCATCAGCACCTGGACGGGCACGGCGGCGAACGCGTTGCGGACCTCGATGATCAGGGGCACGAGCAGGACCAGGCAGGCCGCCTCCGTGCCGCGTGCCGAGCGGCCATGGTCCATCCAGGCCACGACGAGCCCGGTGAGCAACAGGAACACGACGATGCCTTCGACACCGAAGTTGTAGTAGGCCTCGGCGATCGGCGATCCGCCGATCGGGCCCTCGCGGTCCATGATGAGCACGTTGAACAGTCGTTCGTCGCCGTACTGGGACGGCTGGGGCTGTCCGAGCACCCGCCCGGACACGAGGCGTTCCAGCTGGCCGTAGAAGGTCGAGCCCGGCGGCGGGTGCTCGCCCATCCCGTCCCGCCAGTCCAGCACGGCACCGACAGGGCGGATCGACGCCCCGAGCTCGGCGATGCCGTCGACCGGGCTGAAGGTAACGGTGCTCAGCCGGACCCCGGAGAGCCCCGACTGGCGGATCTCCCGCAGTCCACCGATGAGGGCGAGCAGCGCCACCACTCCGAGCAGGACGACCACACCGCGTACGACGACCCGCCGCCGCGCCGCGATCGCCGCCGCCGACACGGCCGGGAACATCACTTCCGAGCGCAGGCCGAGGGGAAGGGCGATCACCGCGAACAGGGCGAACATCACGATCGCGGAGCGCCGCCAGCGTCCGGGCCCGTCGATGACCGCCAGCACCAGGCCCAGGCACAGGCCGAACAGCACATACGGCACGAGCGGCGAACGCAGCGCGCTCTGCCCGACGTCGGCATAGGAGCCGAACAGCAGCCCGAGCCCACCGGTGCGCAGGACAATGGCGACCAGACCCATGGCGGACCCTGTGACCAGCACGAACCCGACCGGCGCCCGCAGGCTCGGCCAGTCCGGGTCAGACGTCCGGGGAAAGGGGCCCGCGGTGAGCCCGGGTCCGATCCCGCGGCCCATCCCCCATCCGGCCCCGAACTCGCCGGCGGAGCCGTACGGGCGGCGCAGCGTCCGCCAGAAGGTCATCGCCGCGACCCCGAGGGCGGCACTGAGGACGCCGAGGGTAGCCAGGGTGAACAGCCGGCTCATCGGGTAGACGGCCAGCCACCGGAAGTCGTACTGGGCGCGGATTCGGTCGAACGAGGTGTCGGTGGCGTACAGCAGAGCCACGCCGAAGTGAAAGACGGACAGAGTGATCAGGTAGACGGACGAACAGGCCCACATGCCGCGCGGTTGGGCACGCACGCACAGCAGCACACAACTGGCGACGAGCACGACACACACCCGGGCAGCGGTGCGTTCGGGCAGGCCGGCGAGGGACGTGGACCAGGCGGCCACGACGAACAACGCCAGGCCGCAGCCGACGAACGCCAGTGCCGCCGAACGCTGCGCGCCAGCGCCCGGCGACAGGCCGAGGACGTCGGTGCGCCGGGCCCGCCGTGAGGGCGGGTCGACGGGCGGGACACCCATGGACGGCGGGGCCAGCGGGCGGCGCGTTCCCACCGCTCGGGTCGAGGCGGGCATCAGTCAGGACCACACGGCGGTGATGTCACGCTGCCAGGTGTCCATCGTGAACGGGGAGCGACGTACCAGCCGCATGGCTTCCCGCCGCTGATCCAGCGTCGGCGGGAGGGCTGTGATCATCTCGGCGGTGTCCGCCCACAGCAGGTCGGAGGCGCTCAGCGGCAGCGTCGTCACTCCGGGCAGCAGCCGGGAGATCTCCCCGACACCGGGGAGGTCCGCGGACAGTACCGGCGTCCCCACCGCCAACGCTTCCAGCACGACCGTGGGCATCCCTTCGTGCAGTGAGGTCACCAGCAGCAGGGACGATCCGGCCAGCAGCCGGGAGATCTCCTGCACCTCGCCGGTGAACTCGACCTCCGCGGCAACGCCCAGCCGCTCGGCGAGCGCGGTCAGCGCCGCGGTCTCCGCGGGATCCTGCCGGCCGACGATGCGCAACTGTGCCGGCACCGAGCGGGCCCGAAGCACCGCGAACACCTCGATCGCCCGGGCCCGGTTCTTCAGCGGGTCCGGACGGGCGACGTGCACCACGGTGATCGTGGCGGACTGGTCGTCCTCGGACTCGCCGCTGCGTCGCCGCGCGGCGATCGCCACCCCGGACGGCTCAAGCTCCACGCCGTTGTAGATGACCCGACAGCGGTCGTCCAGGCGCCAGGACTCCCGCCACAGCCCCCGCATCGCGGCCTCGCTGACGGCGATGATGTTGGTGGCGGACCGGTCGAGCAGCCACCGGCAGGCGAAGCGCTGTACCCGGCCACGCAGGCTCGCCCCGTGCCGGTCGGCGCTGCTCACGAAGTAGGCAACCCGGCGGCGCACCCCGCCGATACGGGCCAGTGCCAGCACCACCCCGGAGAAGGTCGCCACGGCCGAATGGACGACGTCCGGCTGTACCTGGCGTAGCAGGCGCAGGAACCGCAGCGGAAACAGCCAGTCGGCCCGGCAGTAGTAGACCTCGCTGCCGAGTTGCCGGACCTCCTCGTCCAGCGTGCCCGCGGCGCCGGAGGTCACCGCGAACTCAAGGCGGAACTCGTTCGGGTCCAGCCGGCGCAGCAGGTTCAGCGCCCGCAGCTCCACCCCGGAGCGGTCCATTCGCCCGAGCACCTCCAGAACCCGCACCGGTCCACGGGGCGACGCTGGCTCGGCCGCCGGGCGCACGGCCGCCGCCGGCACTGTCGGGTCCGACGACGCGGGGGGTGCCGGCGCCGAGCCCGACGTCGTCGGCGTCGGCGTCGGCGTCGGCGTCGGCGTCGCGGACGCTGGCGGTGCCGAGGCCACGGGTCCGGACGCCACGGACCCGGAAATCTCGGACCCGGAAATCTCGGACGCGGGGGTCGCGGGCGCGGGGGTCGGGGAAGGTGGCACGGTCGCTACCTTCATCTCGGGGGTGGTCACGGGCGCTTCTCCGCCCCCGACGCGCCGGTGGTGTGCGCACTGCCGGCCAGCCGGTTTCCGCGTGCGCCGGGACGCGGCCGGGCGGGGGGCGACGGGGTGGAGCGCGCGCCGTCCGCGGTGCGCCGCGCGTCGGGGATCCGTGGTGGACGGCTCGCGGCCCCGACGAGGGCACGGGCTGCCGGCCCGGCCACAGACCCGGCATTCATTCCGACCGCGGCGCCACGCGATGCCCCGACCCCGGCCGGGGTCGGGGTCGAACGCCTGGTGGCCGCCCCGTTCGAGGTACCGGGACGGGCACCTCGCGGCATGTCCCAGTCGACGATGGCCTGGTAGAAGAGGCTGGCCCGCTCGTTCAGCCGCTCGCCGCGGTACTCCTCGGCGGCCATGCGATTACGGGCGGACATCGCCGCCAGCGTGCCGGGACTGGCGAGCACCTCCGACATACGGACCGCCAGCGTCAACGGGTCCTCGGGCGGGACGAGATCCTGCACCGCGAGGAGTTCCACCGTGCCGCCGACAGCGGTGCCGAGCGTCGGCACCCCGCGGGCCAGTGCCTCGATGACCACTCTGGGCAGCCCCTCGGTCCGCGACGGCAGGACGAACAGGTCGGCCTCGTCGAGCAACGCGCGCACGCCGGCCCGGTCCAGCGCCGGCACGAACTCGACGATCCCGTCGAGTCCCTCCCGCCGCGCGCTCCGCACCAGCTGGTCATGGTGACGCCCGGAGCCGACGATGACGACGCGCAACGGATACTTCCAGGCGTCGAGCAGCCCGACAGCCGCCAGAAGGATGTCGTGCCCCTTGTAACGGCGTTCCTGCGACCCGATCGTCACCACCGTGGCCGGGACGGGCGGCCGGGACGCCGGCGGGCGGGCGGCTACGGTGAAGTCCTCCGGGCCGAGACGACCGTAGGCGTAGCTGGCGCGCAGGGCCCCGGGCGCCGCCGGGTAGCGGGCCTGCAGCGTCTCGCGGGTGACGTAGCCGACGGCGCCCGCGGCGGCGGCCCGGCGGGCCAGCCAGCGTCGGGCCGGGGGGGGGGGGGGGGGGGGGGGGGGGGGGGGGCGCCCCCCCCCCCCCACCCCCCCCCACCCCACCCCCCACCCCCCCCCCCCCCCACACCCCCCC
>NZ_JALKFZ020000160.1 GCF_023243075.1 Frankia sp. AiPa1
CCTCCCCACCGGCCACGGCCTCAACGCCGCCACCGGCGAGTACGTCGACCTCATCGCCACCGGCATCATCGACCCGGCCAAGGTCACCCGCTCGGCGCTGCAGAACGCCGCCTCCATCGCCGGGCTGTTCCTGACCACCGAGGCCGTCATCGCCGACAAGCCGGAGAAGAACCCGGCTCCCGCCGTTCCCGGCGGCGGCGGCGACATGGACTTCTGAGTCCGGGACGCCTCACTCACCGCTGAGGGGCAGGGCGGAACACCACCTGCCCCTCAGCGGTACAGCCCGAATCATGACGTCGAAAGGCGGCCCCGCACTTGGGCGGGGCCGCCTTTCGACGTTCCTGGCCGATCAGTCCGTGCTGCCCGGTCGCCAGGTTTAATTGCGCAGAAGCTACAGGTTTGCTACCTCCGCACTGAACTATGGACGAAAGACCCCCCAAGTGGGGTAAACAGTCCGTATCCAGCATGGATCACGCCGGACGCGATCAGGAAGTCCGAGAACACGCGGTGAACGGCCCCCAGCACCTCGATCAAGAACTCATGGTGGGGGCGGCCGACGCCGGTGCGCGGCTCCGGACGTCATCGACGCCATAGCGGCAGCGGTGGCCTGCCGCCGGATGTCGTCGGCCAGGTGCCAGACCGACATCGGGGCAGGTAAAGGGGCCTTCCACAGGCAATGGCCCGCCTCCGTGGACGGGAGGTTCCACGAAGGCGGGCCACCTCGGCCTGGGAGTGGACGAGCACTCGGGACGGAGCGCGCGCCAGGAGACACCCCCAAAGGCGACCTTGTGCCATGAATGCCCCGGCCGCCTGCGACGGAGGTCAAGTTACCATCGGGTAGTGCGGCCCACAAGAGTTTTATGTCACTTCTTTTCGACAATTTAGGGGTCGCTGATCGTTTAAAGTCGACGAATTACGCGACCCGGACAATTAGCGCGTCGGAGTTTCATCGAGGGGTGGCCCAACCGATAGTCGATGTGTCCCACGCAACTACACGGCCCGTGGATGCCGTCCGCCGGTGAGTGTTCCGGCCGGCCCCGCCCCGCCGACCGCCGACCCGGCCACCGGGCAGCACGGGCGCCCTACTCGGGGCTACCGGCCTCGTCGGGGATGTCATCGGCGTCGACGATCGTGTAGGCGTAGCCCTGCTCGGCGAGGAAACGCTGCCGGTGCGCGGCGTACTCCTGGTCGACGGTGTCGCGGGAGACGACGGTGTAGAAATGCGCGGAACGGCCGTCGGCCTTGGGACGCAGCACCCGGCCGAGGCGCTGCGCCTCCTCCTGACGGGAACCGAAGGTGCCCGAGACCTGCACGGCCACGCCGGCTTCGGGGAGGTCGATGGAGACGTTGGCAACCTTGGAGACCACCAGGGTCGTGATCTCCCCGGTGCGGAACGCCTCGAACAGGCGCTCCCGCTCCCGGGTGCGGGTGGAGCCCTGGATCACGGGCGCGTCCAGCATCTGGCCAAGCTCGTCGAGCTGGTCGAGGTACGCGCCGATCACCAGCACCCGGTCGCCGGCGTGCCGCTCGACCAGACGCCGCACCACGGCCCGTTTGCTGCGGGCCGTGGCGCACATCCGGTAGCGTTCCTCGGGCTCGGCGACGGCGTAGGCCATCCGCTCGTCGTCGGTGAGGGTGACCCGCACCTCGGTGCACTCGGCCGGGGCGATCCAGCCCTGCGACTCGATCTCCCGCCAGGGTGCGTCATAGCGTTTCGGGCCGATCAGGGAGAACACGTCGCCTTCCCGGCCGTCCTCCCGGACCAGAGTGGCGGTGAGGCCTAGCCGGCGCCGGGACTGGATGTCGGCGGTCATCCGGAAGACGGGCGCCGGCAGCAGGTGCACCTCGTCATAGATGATCAGCCCCCAGTCACGAGCCCCGAACAGGTCCAGGTGCAGGTACTCGCCCTTGCGACGAGCCGTCATCACCTGGTACGTGGCGATGGTGACCGGGCGGATCTCCTTGCGCTCGCCGGAGTACTCGCCGATTTCGTCCTCGGTCAGCGAGGTACGGCGCAGCAGCTCATGCCGCCACTGCCGGCCGGCCACCGTGTTCGTCACCAGGATGAGGGTCGTCGCTCCCGCCTGGGCCATCGCCGCGGCGCCGACGATGGTCTTGCCGGCGCCGGCGGGCAGCACGACCACTCCGGACCCGCCCTCCCAGAATCCGGCAACCGCGCCCTGCTGGTAGTCGCGCAGATTCCAGCCGTCCTCGACCAGGGCGATCGCGTGCCTCTCGCCGTCGACGTACCCGGCGAGGTCCTCGGCCGGCCAGCCGAGTTTGAGCAGCGCCTGCTTGAGCCGGCCGCGCTCGGAGGGATGCACGACGATGGTGTCCTCGTCGAGGCGCTCGCCGAGCATCGGCACGATCCGTTTGGCCCTGGCCACCTCGACCAGCACCGCCCGGTCGAACGCGCGCAGCACCAGGCCGTGCACCGGGTCGTTCTCCAGCCGCAGCCGGCCGTAGCGGTCCATCGTGTCGGCGACGTCGACCAGCAGGGCGTGCGGAACCGCATAGCGGGAGTGCCGGACGAGCGCGTCGACGACCTGCTCGGCGTCATGCCCGGCGGCGCGGGCGTTCCACAGCGCAAGCGGCGTGATCCGGTAGGTGTGCACGTGCTCCGGGGACCGCTCCAGCTCGGCGAACGGAGCGACCGCCGCACGCGCCTCCGCGGCACCTGGATGGTCGACCTCCAACAGGAGTGTCTTGTCCGACTGGACGATCAGAGGGCCGTCCGCCACTCGCCACCACCCTCTCGCACCGCTGCCTCACCCTGTCGCCTCGACGTACCGCCCCGAGCTGTGAGCTCGAACCGTGAGCTCGAGCTCACAGCGCGAAACTGTCAGCGCGAACTCACGGCGCGAACCCCGAGAGGCTCGAGGCGCATCAGCCATCACCGTGCTTCGACGGTACAGGCGACCTCCGACAAACCGCGTCAGCGCACCTCGTCCGCACCCGGTGGGTCGGTCGGAGCCGGGACCGCCCACTGCGCGGCAAGCGAGGACACCGCCGGTGAGGTCGCAGCCGGTGAGATCGCAGCCGGTGAGATCGCAGCCGGTGCGGTGGCCCCACCGTGGTCACCCAGTTCGGCGACGCCCGTGACACGGTGCAGCGCGAAGCGACGTGGCTGTTCCGTGAGCTCGTCCCAGGCCGTCAGCCAGCCGCCATCCAGCGTCGTCGGGCGCACGATCCGGTCCCGAGGCGTGCCCTGCTGATCGACGTACCCGAGCAGGATCCGCTGCCGGAGCCGGACAGCATCCTGCAACATCGTCAGAATGAGCGGGGCGGACCGGGTGAGCCCGAACCCGGCGATGTCCATGGTCCTGGCCGCCTGTACCGTACGCGCGCTCTCGTCCCCCCGGCGCACCAGACGCAGAACGTCGCGGGCCGCGGCGAGCCGACCGTCGACGACGTCACCGGAGGCGGGCCGGGCGCGGGCCGGGGTCCGGTGCGTGGGCGGGCGGCTGAGCAGCACCCTGCCGTCGGGGGCCTCGGCGACCGGCGCGTACCCAGCGCCCCGCAGCCCGGCCAGAAGCTCGTTCACCGGCAGCGACGAGATGACGATCGTCGGCGCGATCCGACGCAGCCCCAGAGCCTGCGTCGCCCGGCTGGCGACCACCTCGGTGAGCAGAGCGGAGTCGTCACAACGCAGGTAGCTCGCCGCCGGCCCGGACCTCATCCGGCCGTGCCGACGGGCGGTGTCGTCGATCAGATAGGTCAGCGCCTGCGGAATGCCGGTGCGCCCCCAGTGGGCGAGATCATCGTGAATGTCCTCAGCGGTCAGCCCCGAGTCGAACGCCCGGCGTAGTGAATCCTCAGTGAACCGATACACGGTGGCCGCCCCGACGGACTCGATGTCCGCCATCCGCGCGATCCGGGCGGCCGCCCGGGGCACCAGCGGTCCGGGCGCGACGGCGGTCAGGTCGGCCTGCAGGAGCAGCTCGTCCACCGGTTCGGGCAGCAGGGGGGCCAAGGCGTCCGCGAGCCGCTCACACAGGCCGGCGTCGCCGGCGGCAGGCCTGCCGGGCAGGTGTCCGGACCGCGCCGGATCCTGGTGTTCGATCTCGAGCTGGTCGATGATCACCCGGCCGACGGTGCTGGGCGCATGCCGTCCGGTGAGGCCGAGCAGCTCGGCCTCGGCCACCGTGCTGTCGACCATCCGGTCCAGGAACGTACCGGTGCGCCGGGGCGCCCGCCAGGCCAGCAGTGCGCGCAGCGACGCGCTACTTGGTGCCAACCCCGGCGGTGACGCCCCCAGCGCGCGCAGCACGTCGGCACGCAGTTCCCGGGCGATGCCTCGGCGCACGTCCGACGAGAGCGCGGCGATCTGGCGCCCCCGCTCATCCCGTTCACCGATCAGCCAGGCAGCGACCGGCGACCGCAGCCAGCTTTCGACGAGCAGCGCCCACCGGGCTTCCAGCGGCTCGGTGCACCAGCGGTCATACGCCGCCGTCGGCATGAACTGGACGTCGTTGCCGGTGGTGGCGTCGACGAGCCCGGCCGCCCAGGCAAGTTCGACGACGAAGGCGGCGACCCGCTCGTCGCTGTCGAGCAGGCGCGCGGTGGCCCGCAGGTCACGCACGCTCAACCCGCCGGTCCGCAGCGGGGTGAGCGGTGCCTCGCCCCAGGCCTCGACCAGGGTGCTGACCCAGCGGACCACCGTCCGCGCGGCGAGGGCAGCGGCCCCATCCGCGCTGGCGACGCCGATCTCGGTTCCCTCGGCCCTGGGCGGGAGGGGATGCAGCGGCCCGGCCGGTGTCTGCCCGCGCACCGCCAGGCCGACCTCGCGGGGAAGCTCGACGGTCTCGCCGTCGATCCCGATGATCAGGCCACGGGCCAGCAGCTCCTCGATCGGGGTCCGGGCCTTTTCCACGGGCAGAACGCGGTTCGCCGCGGTGGTGCTGCCCAGGGACGATTCGGCCGCCAACCGGTTCAGCAGTTCGCTGGCCCGGGGCGAGCAACGTTCGATCCAACCTCGGACTCGGGCCGGGTCGTCGAACAGCTCACCGATCGCATTGATCGGGTCCGTGCCCGCGGCGGCCGCAGTGCCCGCACGGTCCGCGGGGCCGCCGAGGGCTTCGAGCAGACGGGTGAGCTGCCCCTGCCGGTAGCTCGAGAGGCACTGCCGGATCGGCCGGCCCAGGCCCAGGGGTCGCCCACCGACCAGATCGACGGCCATGCCGACAACCCGCAGCGCGGTGTCATCCCCCCAGGCCAGGCCGAGTTCGCGCAGCCGGCGCACGGCGGGGGCGACCTGAGCGCCCCCGGCGAACGCGGTCAGCGCGGCGAGGGACACACCGGCGGGCAGGACGGTGAGCGCCTGGAGCACCTCGTGGACGAAGGTGTCGAGCCGGTCCACGACGCGGGTGACGCTGACCCGCACGTCCATGCGCGCCGCCAGGACGGCGAAGTCCGGCGGCGGCGGAGTGGCCAGATCTGGCCTGAGCAGGAAAAGCCGCATGACCATGTCATCCGGCTGCGCGCGAAGCCAGTCCGCCAGGGTCGCGGAACCGTTCTGCGCCTTGTCGACCGGCCTCGTCACTCTCAAGACGGTAGCTGGCGCCCGGCACACGCGGCGAAGCGCCGTCGCGACCTACCCCCGCCGCGCCGTTCTCCGGGCACGCCCGGCTGCGTCCCGGTGCGGCCGGGCCGCGGCCGGCGAGTGAACCGCCGACGAGGTGATCGTCAGCTCAGGTCGCCTCGCCGCCGAGCCCGCGCCCATTCCAAGGCTCAGGCGAGCGGATCCGATCTGGTCGAGAACCCAGCCGGAGCAGGTCTCCCACCGGAGCACGGCAATCGACGGATCGGGACCGCCGGGAACCCGCAGCACCGCGAAGGCCCAGTCCGGCGCGCCGGTGGAGGTGCGAATGCCCGTCACCCGCAGTTCGCCGGACGGGAGCAGCGGGCTGTCCAGCAGGGCAGCGGTGATCGCCTCCGCCTCCGCCACCGTGGCCGGACGGCCCGGCCCGTCGGCGAGCTCCACGCCGCCGGTCGTGGTGCGCGGTGTGCCCACCGGAGCTGGCCCCGCCCCGCCCCGGACGGGGACGCCGAGGGGCGCGTCGCCTGTCACCGCAAGCTCGGCGGCGGCCGCGGGTCTCGGACGCACGTGGCCTCCCTGGATGCCTCTGGCAGGTCGGGGCGCGCGTTCGGTCGGCCACTCGGACGCAGGGTGTGCACCGGAGGTGAGGAGCACGCGGGACGAGGCCGACGGAATGCGACAGACCTGCCAATACAGATTGGACACGCCGGAGCCGCCATCATGCAAGGGTTCCGCACCGCCCAAACGGACTATTTTCGGCCTGGCCCGCACAGCGGACGAGGACTCACCGGAAGCCCTCGGGTCGGACCAACCTGTGGGTTACCCCGATATTGCGTGGATGGCTCGCGCGATCGACCATAAGTCGACAATTGCCACAACAGGCGGCAACGGACGCAGCGGTGGCCTTCCCGCCTTATCCCGGGTTGCGCGGAACCGGTCCGGCCGCTGCCCGCGCGGTCATGCTGCCGTCCGGCCTCCGACGAGGCCGCCCGCGCGCGGAAACATGGCCACTCCTGGCCTTTGGCCGCGGATGCCATGGGGCTCTCCACCAGCCGGACGCCCGATCGGGCAGCCGGCTCGGGCGGACGGCTGCTCAGGGCCGGTCAACACGGTTCACGACAAAGGCGAGATGGTTCGCCCGTCCCCAGTCGGCGATCCGGGCCATCGCCCCGGCGTTACCGGGCAGCGCGAGCGTCCGTCCCAAAGAGACGCCGACGACGAGGACGACGGCCACCACCGCGGCCCGCATCACCAGAAGCATCGTGCGGCGCCTGGACTCCGCCGGCCCGACCCCACCCGCGCCGGTGCGACCGGGACCGGGACCGAGCAGAGGGAACCGCGCACCGCCGGACTCTGGACGGCCCGTCCGCGCGGCTTCGGCCCGCCTTTGTCCTGGCTGCCCCGGCTCACCATGACCGGATGCCGAGGTCTGTGGCCCAGGCCGTGCCGGCCGACCCGCATCGCCGATGTTCACCCCACGGCCCTCGGATCCGGAACGTCGGGTTTCGCGGCGCTCGGATCCGGGGCGTTCGACGCTGCCCGGACTTCCGCCCGGTCGGCCACGGCCCGGCGGTGCGGGGAACCGAGCATCGCGGGGGGATCGTGATCCCGCGCGTGGGGGGCCGGCGTGCGGCGGCGCGCTGGCGTCCCCACGGACGGCGGGAACAACTCCCGTGAAGCTGACCTGATCGAGCAACGGCTGCGCGGACGCGGCGGGTTCCCCGGACCCGGACCCGGACGCGTCCGGGCGCCGGGGCTGTGCGGCCGGTGGGATCGGCTGCTTGCTGGTAGCGCTGACCTTGTCCAGAAGTCCGGTAAGGCCAGGCCCCTCACCGGGCGTGCTCCGCCGAGAATCCCGGAGCCGCTTCGGAGCCACCGTGTGGTTTTCCACCCGAACAGGCGCGGGCAGCAGAGGAATGCCTCGTGCGCCCGCCGGGTTGGGCTGACTGGAAATCGTCAAGAAACGGGCGGCCCCGGAAATATCGGTCGGATCCTGTCCCTCTCGCCTGCCCACACTGGCGACGCCGATGGAGCCGACGGGGGCAGCCGGGGCGGCGGACCGGGACGGCGACTCGGGAGACCCGGCTGACGGGGCAGGTGCGGGCTCCTGCGACCGGTCGAACGGAATGACCTCTGCTCCGCCCGCGGTCGGGCTGCCGAATGCCACCGCGCGGAAGGCCTGCCGCCGCCCCTGCGCCTGCGAGCGCCCCGTCCCGCTGGACCGGCCCGTGCGCTCGGGCCGGGCCGGGCGGACGGGCCGGGCCGAGCGCGAGCGCACGGGGGGCACCTCCCGGCCAGGAGATGCCCGGGACGGCGCCGGCCCGGTCTCCATCTCCGCCGGATCCCATCCACCGGCCGCGTCGAACCGCCCATCCTGACCAGACCTGGCCGCTGGTCCCATCCGGCCAGCCTCCCCGGGAGCACGCCGGCCTGGATCGGAGCGCCCCCGGCCGGACCGCGCGGCGTCGCCCCGACGGGCGGGGCCGGCGTCGGAGTGCGGATCCAGGTCAGACGGGTAGTCGTGCGTCGCGAAGTGCGCGGGATCGCTGCCCCGGCGACCCATCGGACCACCTGAACGGGCAAGGGAACCGCCTGGGCGGGCTGCCGGGACTCCCGGCAGCACAGCGCGGTCGTCCGATCGCTCAGAGGGTATGCGCACCCGCCCGCCCGAGCCAGGCGGACGATCATCCGCCGCGCCGCGGTCCCGGTCCTCAGCGACCACCGCCCGCACCTTCCGCCTCCACGGCCCGACTCCGACCGATCTGTGCACGCCGCGCCGGCAACCATCGCGACGACGGGTTGACAGAGACCCTCATGACACCGATCGCCATCATCCGCCGTGATACACCTCAGACTAACTCCACTATCCACAAACTGGACAACCTGCGGCTTCTCCGAGCTGCCTGCAATCCGTGTCGCGACGCAATCGCGACGCGCGCAAACAGGCAGACCGGCCCGCCTCTAGATACCGATCGCAACCGCACGGACACGCCAACAGGCGGTTTCCGGCCGACTGGCCCTACTTCTTTCGGACCCGGCAGACCCGCTCGAGGACCAGTCCGCCAGCGAGGAGCACGACGGCGGCGGCCAGGCCCAGGCCAGCGGTGATCGCGTCACTCCCCGCGGAACCAAACTCGTCCGTACGCGGAATGGTGTAGCCGAGCGCCCCGGCCCAGCCGCCGGCAAGCGCGGCTCCGGTCATCGAGCTGGCCTTGGCGAAGGCGGCCAGTCGGGCGACGGTGAGGGGCAGGATCGGCCGGGTTCCCGGTCGTCTCTCCAGTCGATGACGGGTGTGCCCGGCGACCTGCAGCTCCAGCGCGCCGATGACGACCACCGACAGCGGCGCGGTCCGCGGTAGCGCGGGAATCGACCGGTACGCCCACCACAGCAGCAGGTAGGCGAGCGCCCCGAACCCGACGGCCACCAGAGCGAGGTCTCGACCCCGGGTCGGGTTCACGAGGATGTCCGCGCCGGGTCGGCGCCACGCAGTCCGTCGGGGAGCCGCCGCAGTCCGGCGAGCTCCCCCTCCCGGGTCATGCGGGCAACGAGTTCAGCCACCGGACCATGCCCCGGCAGGACGGCGTCCGGCTCGACGTCCAGCCAGGGCACACAGACGAAGGCCCGCAGATGCGCGCGTGGATGCGGGATGAGGATCTCTGGATCTTCGCTGCGCACCGCGCCGAGCGCGATGATGTCGACGTCAAGTGTGCGGGGACCCCAGCGCACCTCGCGGACCCGGCGGGCTTCCTGTTCCGTCGCCCTGGCGGCGCCGAGCAGGTCGTACGGTCCGACCGGGGCCACGAGCACGACCGCGTTGAGGTAGTCGTCCTGAGCCGGCCCGCCGACCGGAACGGTCTCGTACACCGGCGAGCAGGCGAGCACGCCCAGCAGCCGGTCGAGCCGATCGACCGCCTCGCGGAGCAACGCCCAGCGGTCACCGAGATTGGAACCGAGGGCCAGCACCGCATGGCTGGGCCCGGCCGGCAGACTGGGCCCAGCCATGCGGTGCTCGGGCGCCGCACCTTCACCGTCAGGCGTCATCGATCATTCACCGTCGCAAACGCAATCGGATGTTCCTTCACCCGGACCGCTCGGGAGTCCCGCGGCGGCCGAGGTCGCAGTGGCCCGCGGCCGAGACGACGGGCAGCCGGTCCCGGGCGACGGTCACGGCCACATCGCCAAAGACGAGCGGGATCGGCGCCGCCGGTTTGTGCACGGTGACCTCGGCGCGGATCACTCGCGGCGGTCGCAGGCAGGCGTCGACGAGCCGGAGCGCGAGCGTCTCGATCAGGTTCGCCGGTGGACCGGCGACGATGGCGGCGAGCTCCTCGGCCAGCTCGCCGTAGTGAACGGTCAGGGTGACGTCGTCGTCGCGCGCCGCGGCGGTCATGTCCAACCAGATCACCGCGTCCACGATGAACTCCTGCCCGAGCTCCCGCTCGGCGGGTAGGACGCCGTGCTGGCCGCGGACCCGCAGGCCACGCAGTGTGATCCGGTCTGGGTACGAACCGGCCGGATCCGAGGCTTTCGCCGTCGAAGATCCAGCCGCTGGGGACGCCGCTATCGGGGATGCGGTCATCGCGAGGACCACCGTACCTTCTGGCCGCCGAGCGACCGTCGCCGGGAGCGCACCGGATCCGTGGGCGCGTCGGCCGGCCTGGCGGGCGCGGCGACGGAATCGGCCGAACCGGCCACGCCGTTGGTGCCCGCCACGCCGTTGGTACCGGGGACGGCCGTGCTGCCGGAGCTGTTGGGCGCGCGGGCGCCGGAGGCAGCGCGGGTGCTGGATCCGGCGGTGTCCGCCGCGGCGCCTGCGGCCGACGCCGCGGTGTCGAAGGCGGCGGGTTCGGCTCGGGCGGGGTGCGGTGCGCCGCGCTTCCAGGCACGCACCACCCGGACGGCATCCGCAGCCGGGCGGACGGCGTGCACCCGCACGCCCCATACCCCGGCGGCGGCCAGCAGCGTGGTGGTGGCCTGCGTGGCGTCGTCGCGTGCGTCGCTCGGGCGCGGGCCGTCCTCGCCATCGGCGAGCACCGCACCGAGGAACGACTTGCGGGACGTGCCGACAAGCAGCGGACGGCCGAAAGCCGCGAACGCGTCGAGCCGCCCGAGCAGCGCCCAGCTGTGCGCGGAGGTCTTGGCGAACCCGATGCCGGGGTCGAGGATCACCCGTTCCCTGGCGATCCCGGCGGCGATGACGGCCTCGAGCCGGGCGTCGAGCTCCGCCACCACCTCGGTGACGACGTCGCCGTAGACAGCCCGTTCGGTCATGGTGGCGCTTGGTCCGCGGGCGTGCATGAGCACGTAGTACACGCCGCGATCGGCCACGAGGTCCAGCAGATCCGGGTCCTGGCCGCCGGAGACGTCGTTGACCAGCACGGCGCCGGCGTCGACCGCGGCGGCGGCCACCGACACCCGGGTCGTGTCGACGCTGACCCGCACTCCTGCCGAGGCAAGCTCGGCGACGACCGGTAGCACCCGACGCATCTCCTCGGACGCGAGCACCCGGGACGCACCGGGCCGGGTCGACTCACCGCCCACGTCGACGAGATCGGCGCCTTCGGCGACCATCCGCAGCCCGGCCCGCACCGCGTCGAGAGGGTCGCGGAAGGTGCCGCCGTCGGAGAACGAGTCAGGCGTCACGTTGACCACGCCCATGACCCGGGTGAGTTCACTCGGCCGGAAGAGTTCCTCCACGCCCGCGGTCATGCGGTCCGCTCCACGCCCGGGTCGGCCGCCGGGCCGCGCCGGTAGGAGTAGCGGTAAACCGGTCGGAAGCCGAGCTCGGCGTACAGCCGCCTGGCCACGGTGCTGACCTCCTCCACCTGCAGATAGGCCTGGGTGATGTCCCGGGCGGCCGCCCAGCTCGCGAGCGAGGCGACGATCCGGCGGGCCGCACCCTGTCCGCGCGCCGCGGGCAGGGTCGCCATGCTGTAGATGCCCAGCCAGCGGCCATCCGCGACACCTCGGCCGACGGCCACCGGCACGCCGTCGATGGACGCCGTCACGTAGGTCGTGGGCAGCGAGAGGTCCCTGAGGACCGCCAGGGTGCCATCCCGCTGGGCGCCGAAGGTGGCCAGCACCTGCCCGGCGACCCGCAGCCAGTCGTCATCGGGAACGCCGCAGGACGCCACGCCCAGCGCGGATCGCGACAGGGACCCGTCGGCCCAGATGAGGGCGTCCACCGACGCGGCGCAGACATCGGTCGGGCCCGTGTCGTCGTAGCCGGCGGCGTCGAGCGCGGCCGGCAGTCCGGCGGGGCGGCTGACCGGGGTCAGCTGGAACATGGGCGGCAGCCCGGCCTCGGCATAGAAGCCGGCGACTGCCGCGAGCGCGGCGGGCAGGTCCGACACGTCGCCGTGGGCCCAGACCGAGTTGCCGCGCCGGGACGCTCCCGCCGAGGCCCGCAGGGTCCAGCCGCCAAGCTCGGCGGCATGCAACGGCGGCCAGGCCCGATGGGCGATCAGCTCGAGCTCGCGGGCGAGCGCGGCCTCAGCGCCGATGAGGCCGTCGCGGGGAGCGACGAGCGGATCAGCGAGACCGGACTGCGCACCAGCACCGGAGCTCCGGTCGCCGGAGGCGCCCTTATCGGACATGCGCCACCCCGACCAGACGGGAGGCCCGGGACGGTCCGGGCGGACCGGCCGCCGCGAGCGGTCCGGGCACCGTGGACCGGCCGCCAGGCCGGCGCCCTCGGCGCGTCAGGCAGGTCAGGAGGAACCGCTGGGCCGGGTCAGCCACCATGCCGAGGCTACCGATCCGGGCGACGGGATGACCGGCGATCTCGCACCTGTGGACAACCGCCGCGCCCACCTCCGGGCAGCTATGACCCAATGACATAGTTTCAGGTTTATTGCTGGCTGGTTCCCGTTTTGTCCCAGAGCGTGGGCTGTATCGGGGCCGGGCCGGCGCGCCACCGACGGACACCGGTGGCACATTCCCGCGCCATCCGCACAAGCCTTCCGTCGCCTGGACCCCTCAGGCCGCGAGTTCGTTCGTCCGTGTGCCCCACGACCGGATCAACCACGGTGCGCCGACCGGCGATCCCTGACCCACCAGTCAAGATCAGCCCAGGAAACCCGCGAGAAACACCACGTAGAGCCACGATGGCGAGCGACTTTCGCCTGACACGTAATCACCCTTCGACGCAGGACGGCTTCTACTATCGAGCGAGGATCCGGTAGTGCGGGGACGGGCCGGAGAAGTCCGGCTCATCCGTGCGAACCACCGACGGCAGCGTCGCTGCCGGTGGTTCGCCATCCGGACGACGGTGATGCCCGTCACCGATCGGGTGATGATCGCTCTACCGGACATGCGGATGTTCTGCCGGCGACCGGGCCTCGGACGCCGGCACGGCATCCGAGCGGTCTGGGCCGTCGCCATCGTCGCCGACGGACCGGAGGGTCTGCCGCAATGCGTGGTCTTACCGTGCGCCAGTTTCGCGTCACCCCTCGCAGCAGGCCGGCCCTCCCGCTACGTTGTCGGCACGGTCACTGACCGTGGTTGTATCGGAAGGAAGGACGCGCGGCATGCCGCAGTCGAGCGGATCCTCGCCGGAGCCTGATCCCCGGGGCGAGGGCTCCGAGAACGGGATCCCGGGTCCGGCCGGCCGAGCCGGCGCTCCCGCGGCCCGACCGGCATTCGGCGAGTCGGTCCTCATCCCACCGGCACGCACGCCGCCGGACGATCGTCCGGAGGACTACCCCATGGAGCCACCGCCCCCACCTCCCCCGTCCTGCGCGGCGCCCGCCCGGCACCCGTACGCGGTCGCCTTCGCCGGATTCGCCTCCCGCTCCGCGCTCGCCGTTCCCGCGCTGCTCCCCGCGATCGGAGGGTCGGACGTCGGGGACGTAGCCAGCCCGCCGGTGCGCGGTGCCCCTGTGCCCCTGCTGACCGAGCGACGCCACGCCTACCGGTATGCCGGTGCGACGATGATGACCGCCATCCTGGCCGAGGGTCAGATCATGGAGGTCTCCGACGTCCTCGCCGCCAGCCCGATCCAACTGGCGCTGGAGCGCGCCGAGGAGATGCTCGGCGATCTGCTCGCCGCGCACGAGCGGACGCCGCCCGCGCACATCCTGGCCCAGACCGAACGCCTGCGCCGCGGGCTCGAGCGGCTGACCCGCCGTTCCATGCCCGGGGGCGACGCCCGCCGCCGCGACCTGTTCACCGGGCGGGTGGCGGTCCTCGGCGCCGACGCGGCGTTCAAGCTCGGCGACATCACCACCGCTCGATCCCTGGCCACGCTGGGTTTCCAGGCCGGTCAGGAGCTTGGCGAGGGCGCGCTGTGCGGCTCGGCTCGGGAAGTCGCCGCCGCGGGCGAGTTCCACGCCGGCCGCCCGGACGAGGCCTTGCGGCTGGCCCGCGACGGCCTGGGACGCGTCGCCGACGGCCCGGTGCGGGCCCGACTGGTCTGCCAGTCGGCGCGGGCCCTGGCCGGCATCGGCGACGTTCGCGGCGCGGCGCAGGCGCTGGACGAGGCCTACGACCTGGCTGATCTCATTCCGCCCGACCAGTGGGGACGACCGGGGCCGGCGTTCGAGACCTTCCATCCCGTGGAGGTGCCGTACAACGCGACGACGGCGCTGTGTCTGCTCGGACGGCCACGGGCAGCCGAGCAGCACGCGGAACTGGCGCTGCCGAAGCTCGACGCGATGGAGGCTCCGGGCTTCCGCTCGGTGATCCGACTCGACCTCGCCGTGGCCCTCGCCCGGCAGGGCCGGCTCGAGCTCGAGCGGGTGTGCGCGCTCGCCGCCGAGGCGATCCAGATCTCCTGGGGACGGACCGTCACGTCCGTCTCGCGTCGAGCGGATCAGCTGCTGGCGGCCACCCGACCGCACAGCGAGGTCCGCGAGGTCCGCGACCTGGCGCTGATGGTCCGGGAATGGCAGCGTTCCGCCGCCGACCAGCGGCCGGCACCGGGCGCGGTCACGGCGCCGAGCCTGATGCTCTGACCCAAATCCGCCAGTACCAAGGGTGCGATTGATCGTGTAGGTGCCGGGCGGGAACCCGGCCGGGGCGTAGCCGGACACCCGCAACCACACGCTGGCCCGGGTGATCTCGGACGCGGGCTGGCGGGACCCGCGGACCATGCTGGCTGGTGAAGCAGGAAACCCCCCGGCCAGGAGGAAGGGAACCCCCGCCGTTCACGACGGGGACGACGGGGACGACGGGGACGACGTCAAGGGAAGCCGGAAACAGGCGGCGAGACCAAGGGCCCACGCCGCGCCGAGCAGGTAGCCGGCCACGACATCCGACAGGTAGTGGACGCCCAGCCCCACCCGGGCGAATCCGGTGAGCGCGACCACCGCCGCGCACCCGCACCACAGGGCCGGACGCGCCGCCCGCCCGGTCAGCACGCGGATCGCGACCAGCAGCACGACTGCCGCGACCAGAACCCCGAACGCGTGGCCGGAGGGAAAGCTGAACCCGGCGGCACGGACGCCCGGATCACTGTCCGGTGGCCGTGGTCGGCGGACAATCTCCTTGCCCATCCGGACAAGGAGACCACCCCCCTCCACCGCCACCAGCACGAAGGTGACAAGCCGCCGGGCGGTATCCGGATCGCCGACTCCAGCCCCCCGCACTCCCCGCGCGCGCCACCACAGCCAGGTGGCCGCAACAACCGCGAGCACCCGCCACACGTTCGGCGCGCACACCGCGCTCACCACCACCAGGAAATGCTCCCAGCCGCTGTGCCGGGTGGTCATCCGAACCACAGTGGTGACGACGTCGGCGTCGCCGCGGGTCAGGGGAGACCACGACACCTGGACCGCGATCGCCAGCGGCAGCGGCGCGAGGGCGAACAGGCCGGCCACAAGGGCCGCCCGGACCCGCGCGGGGCCGCCGGTTCGCGCCGCTGTCACCATCGTGGCGTTCCTGCCTTCCCGGGTTCCTGTCCGTGTGCGGGTCTCCTGCCCACCTTCGGCGCTGCCCACCTCGGAGCACCCGGCCGGCCCAGCCCGCGGTAGGCCGCCGATTCCAGGCCATCCGGTCCGTGCGGCCCGGCCAAACGCGTGTCATTCTGGTCAAAATCGTTGGCCAGCCGGCGAACCACGGCCCAGTGCCGAGCGGTCCCGGTCCATCGTGTTCACTGCGAGGGATCGACCACTCGCGCCCGGTCGCCAGATCGCTCCGGCCGTACGGCTCACGCCGACCGATGGGAGGGCACCCCGTGAACAGCGTGGAGGGACCTGCCCCGTCGGACGGCCTGTCGCCGGATCGTCGACAGAGCTCCGCCCGAGTGCCGGACGTCGGCCTGGGACGGAGGCCGCAGGTGAACGGCGACGGCCGCGACCTCGGCGGCATTCGGGTGAGCGATGTCGGTGACGAGCGCCCGCAGCTGCCCGGTCGCCGGCCAGCCGACCATCCATCCGGCCCGACGCGGACCTCGGCAGACCCGCGTTTCGCCTGGTTCATCGACCCACCGCCGCACGAGGGCATGCAGGCCGGGCCGGCCGCCCCGCGCCACCAGCCCACTCACCACGCGGTCGGCCACAGCCAGGTCGGCGGCGGACCGGCCGGTAGCCAGGCGGGCCAGGGCGCGAGCGCTGCCGTTCTCGCCGGTCAGGGCTGGTCGGTAGGGGGCGCCATCCAACCAGGGGGCGCGAACACGGGCGCCCGAGCCAGCTGGCCATCGACCCCCACACCGCGGGAGGACGGCATGGAACTGCCCGCGGGCATGGCGCTGCCGGCGGGCATGAGACCACCGCCGGTCCTGGCATCTCCCCCGGCTATCGCGCCACCACCAGCCATGGCCTCACCGGTGACCGCGGCTCCGACCTCCGCGCCAGCCCCGCCGCCGGCATGGGAGGTCGGTGTCGGCCCGGACGCGAACGGCACGTATCCGGCCTGGGCCTCGCCGGATACGTTCCCGGCCGCGTCGGTCGACCCCCGGCTGCCACCCGCGCCGTCCGCGCCACCCCCGCCGTCCGCGCCCTCGCCCATCGCACGGGACTCCTGGTATCCGGACTCGGCTTCGCCGACAGGGACGGTCCCCGGAGCGCATCCCCTCGCGCCAGCGATCAACCGCTCCACTGGTCCGGGGGTCGTGCCACCGGCGTACAACAACTACCGCCCGTCCACCGTGTACCCCGCACCGCCGCCAGCGCCCACCGGGGAACCGGCCCCCGGCGATCCCGGTACCCGTCTGATCCGAGCACGCCCCGCCAGCGGCCGGGTGCCCTCGTGGTTGCGGGATCCCGAGCCGCGTACTCCCGAGCCGGGTGCTCCCGGCTCCCCCGGCCCGCCCCCGGCGGGCAGCTCAGCAGACTCTGCCGACTCACGCCCAGATCGCCGCCGCCGGATCGTGCCACGGGGCATGCTCAGCCCCGGTCCGACCCAGGTGCCCAGACCCGGTCACACGTCCCCGCCGCCCACACCACCCCAGCCACCACCGCATGACGTGCCGTACCCGCACGACCGGCCGTATCCGGACGGCAGGCCCCATCCGGACGACAAGGCGATTCACGTCAACGAACCGTTCCAGGTCAGAACCCTCCTGGACGGACCTTTCCAGGACAGATCGCTCCCGGCCAATGCTCCGTTCCAGGAGGACGCGCCGTTCCAGGACGAAGCGCCGTTCCAGGATGGCGGGCCGTTCGACGGTGGCCAGCGGGATGGATCGGTCGAGCAGTCGTTCTCGAGCAACGGATTGCCGTCACGCAGCGCGGTGCGCTCGGGCGACGGACCATACCCGGGAGATGGGGGGTACCCCGGCAGCCGGACGTACCCAGGCGCCCCGAGCGGTGGCGGTACGCAGCCGGGACCAGCCGGTCAGCTCTACCCCGGCTATCTGCCACAGCCGCCACCCGCGGCTCAGCCCGAGCCGCACCATCAGCAGTCCTATCCCGACTACCTGCCGGTCCCGAACGGCCACCGGCGCTCGCCCGGCGGGCAGCCGGACGGCCTCCAGTCCGTTGGCGGGGAGCCCGCCGACACACAGGGCATCCTCATGTCGGGCGCCGGCCGGTGGCGGTCCCGCGGTGCGCCGTCAGACCCACTCGCCGACCCGCCGGGACACCACCTGCCCGTCGCCCATCGGGACGCCCGCCACCCCCTGACCGGACCGGGCGGCGGCCGGCATCGGCATCGGGCCGCCGCAGCGCCCCGCCAGGACCATCCGGCGCCCCGCCAGGACCAAGAGGCGCCGCGGGACCGGTCTGGACCAGGCTCCAGCCACGCCGCGCCCGGCAGCCCCGCATCCGGCGCCTACCCGCCCTACCCGGACGACCGGCCTGCTCGGCGCGCCGACACCCACTCCCCGCGCGGAGCCTGGTCGGACGACCGAGACCACGCCTGGCAGCCAGGACCGCCGAACCCGGGCCACCAGTCCGCCGCGGCATCCCTGCCGGTCACGGCATATCACCCCGGTCTCGACCACCGTCCGGAACCGGCCTACACCGAGAGCACGGCCTACAGCGACCCTGACGCGGCCTATGGCGACCGGGTCGCGGACCACCGCGACGGGCTCCCCGACACTGGCGACGACGTCTCGGCCTACGGCGAGGCAGATCCGCTCCACAGCACGTCGTCCTCGGGCGGCGGCGCGGACCACGCGGAGCTCGCCGCATACCCGGAGCAGCAGGCTTTTCAGGACCAGCCGGGTCACCAGATCCCGACCGGCCCGCGGCCGGACGCCGACCAGCCGCGGCTGGCCAGTGCTCTGCTCCCCGCGCCGCCGCAGACGGCGTCGAGGGGCTGGCGCAAGCTGATTTACCAGGTGTCGGCCGGGGCGGTGAACCCCGGGCCGTCGGCGAACGAGGTCCGGGACCGTCGGCTCGAGGCCCGCATCCGCACGCCGTTGCGGGACTGCCACCGGATCGCGGTGCTGTCCCTCAAGGGCAGGGTCGGCAAGACCACGGTGACGGTCGCGGTCGGCTCGACACTTGCCAGCCTGCGCGGCGACCGGGTGGTGGCGATCGACGCGAACCCGGACCGGGGGACCCTGAGCTCGAAGGTGCAGCGCACATCCCCGCACACCGTGCGGGAACTGCTCGCCGACGCTCCACACCTGCACCGCTACATGGACGTCAGCAAATACCTGTCCCAGGCCGATTCCCGTCTGGAGGTACTCGCCTCGACGAACGACCCGGAGCTGTCCGACAGCTTCGGCGAGCCCGAGTACCGGGCCGTCGACGACCTGCTCCAGCGGCACTACTCGATCCTGCTCACCGACTGCGGGACCAGCATCCTGCACAGCGCCATGCACGGCGTGCTGGAGATGGCCGACACCCTGGTGATCGTCAGCAGTGCGACGACGGATGGCGGCTCCAGCGCGAGCGCCACGCTGGACTGGCTGGAGGCCCACGGGTACGCCGCCCAGGTCCGCGAGGCCGTCGCGGTGATCTCGATGTTTCCGGCGACAACCCATCGGGTCGATGTCAGCCGACTCACCCGCCACTTCGAGGGTCGGACCCGCCGGGTGATCCAGGTCCCCTTCGACCCGCACCTGGCCGCCGGTGGCCGGATCGTCCTCGCGGACCTGCGCAGGGAGACGCGGGATGCGTACCGGGAGATCGCCGGCGCCGTGGCGGAGCGGTTCGGTCAGGAAGCCGGCCGCGGCTGACCCGCCGGCCCGTCGCCCGGGGCGGCGCCGCAGGGCCTGATGGGTGGTGATGGGCCTGATGGGTGTGACGGCCTGGTGGGTGGTGATGGCCTGGTGGCATCGCCGTGCGTGGCATCGGACGTGACACGCTCAGCGGGCGAGTGCCACGACCGCGGCGCGCACGCCGGGGCGGCGCAGCTGACGGGCGATGGTCGTCCGCCCCTCGATCAGCCGGGTGAACAGGCCGAACGTGCCGGGGCTGGACAGCAGCGCGTGCATCACCACGGGACGGCGAGTGAAGGCGGCGAGCACCTCGGCGCCGGCGACCATCTCCGGGCCGAGGATCCGTTCGACCTTGGCGGGATAGCCATCCAGCGCCGTCAACCCAGCCGATCCAGCCGATCCGGCCCCTCGCTGCGCGGCGACGGCCGCGACGGCGGCCTCTCCGGCCAGCCGACCCGAACGCAGCGCGAACGAGATGCCCTCCCGGGTCCAGGGGTCGAGCAGACCTGCGGCGTCCCCGGCGACGAGCACCCGGCCCCGGCGTAGCGGCGATCCGGCCGCCCGGACCCGGGTCAGATGCCCCGAATCGTGCTCGCGGGGAGCGTCGGTGAGCCCCAGTCGCTCGACGAGCCGGCGGTAGTAGCCACGCAGCTCCCCGCCCCGCGACCGGTCACCTATCACTCCGACGGTCAGCACCCGGCCTTTCGGGAAAACCCAGCCGTACGAGCCGGGAACCGGCCCCCAGTCCAGCAGCATCCGCCCGGCCCACCGGTCGGCCACCGCCCGCTCGACGACGAACTCCCCCTCCAGGCCGACGTCCACCTGGTCGCAGTGCACCCCGACGTAGGTGCCACACCGCCCGGACGTCCCGTCCGCGCCGATGACGACCCGGGCCCGCAGATCCCGCCCGTCGCGCACCCGCACGGCCACGAAGCCGCCATCGGCTGCGGATTCCTCGAGGCCCAGCACCTGCACCCCGGTCCGGACCGACGCACCGGCCGTCTGTGCCGCGGCGAGCAGGGCGGCGTCCAGCTCGCTGCGCATCACCATCGACAGCCACGGGTGCGCGTCCCGGCGGTGGCGGCTGACCTCGTACCGGCCGTCCAGCGTGATGGTCAGCTCGCTGACCGTCGACCGGACGAGCCCGGACAGGTCGATGCCGACGTGGTCGGTCGACAGCCCCACCAGGCCGCCGCCACAGGTCTTGTAACGCGGCATCGCCGACCGTTCGAGCACACAGACCCGCGCGCCCCCCGCGGCAGCCGCCCGGGCCGCGCCGCTGCCCGCGGGGCCGGCGCCGACGACAAGCACGTCGTAGATCTCCGCGGCGCCGGCCAGCTGCGCGGCATCGGCGATCTCGGCAGAGCCGGCCACCTTGCCGGAGCCGGGCACCAAGGCGTCGGACACCGCACCGGGATCGGCCATCTCGTCAGCGCAGCGTGAGGCTGCGGCCCACGAGGCCGGCACGGATCCGCCGCTGCGACGCGTCGAGCGGGGTCGGGTCGGTGAGCGCCTCGCGGTAGGCGGACAGCAGCCGGGCGGCCGGCTCCTCGCAGGCCGCCGCCTCGGTGCCGGGAGCCAGATCCCAGACCGGGACGACCAGGCCGTCGGCCCGGAAGAAGCCGACGAACCGGGAACCGGGACCCATGGTCAGCCGGTCCGCGACCGCCAGCCGGGCGAGCGCGTCCAGCAGGGCCTCCTCCGAGGCGGCCACGTCGGCGGCGGTGAACTCCGCGCCGCCCGCCGCGCCGGCTGGGCCTGGCGCCCCTTCGCTCGCCACGTCGGCGAGCGAACCGGCATCGCCCGCCGGCGCGGCGAGCGGCAGGGACCAGCGCAGATGCCAGCGCTCACCGGGATGGCACCAGTAGGCGGCCGGGACGGTGGAGAGCCGAACGGTGGGCGCCACGGTGGCATTGGCCCGCTCGAGCATCGCCGCCGCCTCCTGGGTGGAGGTGTTCCCATCCTTCCCGTCCGACGAGGGCAGCCACCAGCCGAACCCGTCGTGAACCGTGATCTTCAGGGGCGCCGGGTCCAGGACGTCGACGAGCCCAGGCAGCGCCGCGAGGCCGCCGGCCTGCTGGTCGACGAGCAGGGGTGAGGACACGGCCGGGGCATCGATCACGCTGCCCGGTTTGGCGTCGAGCGCGGCGAGCAGCGCGCCGGCGATGTCCCGGGACGCGTCCAGGCCGGGCACGGCCGTCTGCATCGCGACCAGGATCTCGCCGTCGTCGCGGACCAGCGCCGGCGCCGCCTGGGGCAGCATCGTGCCGAGAACGATGCGATGGTCGGCGTGCTCGGGATGCGCGGCGAGGTGGGCCGCCGACAACCGCAACGGCGCCGTCGCGCTCGGCACCAGTTCCCGCAACGCCACGAGGTCCGGTTCGTCCCGGCGGCCGAGGAACGGCCGCAGCACGGGGGCCGGTCGGCCACGGCCGCCGTGGCAGGCCTTGTAACGACGCCCCGACCCGCACGGGCAGGGTTCCCGCGGACCGACCGCCGCGATCGCCCCGTCGGCGAGCGGCTGTGCCCTGGGCTGGCCGCGGTCGATCATGCCGACACCGGCGGCGGGACTGGCTGCGGAGGCGGAGGGCCGGGCGGAGCCGGCTCCCGGGCGCTGGGGGGCGGTTCGGCGTGCGATCGCGGTCTCCTGGGGTGGTTCGGGACGGGCGGCACCGGAAGGACACCGGCTCAGGTAAGGCTAGGCCATCGCCGCAGCCGGGCACGCGACGCGGGCCACGGTGATTCCCGCGCCGCGGCTGCGGCGCCCGGCAGCGAGCCCATATCGATCGCAAGGGAAAACCCCTTGCCGGGGCGCGAGTTGTCCCACGCTGATGTCACCTTACAAAGGCGGTCGCCGGGGCGGACAGGCACGATGATGGTCATGCTGATCGAGGCGGCCACCGATCAGGACGGACAATCGGGCGGGCCCAGCATGAGATCGAGTACGACGGCTGGCCGGGCAGAACGATCTGCCCGGGACAACCGACTGCCGGGCACAACGGCGTGCCGGGCAGGACAGCGGGACGGCGGGTGGGGCAAAACCGCTGGCAGAACAGGAAAGGCAGCCAATCCGGGCACGTGGTCGAGCGTGCGTAGTAGAGCGTGATAATGGGGGGGATAGGTGGCAAAGGTCCTCGTCGCCGGCGGGGGAATTGCGGGAATCGCCTGCGCCGGCGTGCTTCAGGCCGCCGGGGTCACGGTGCGGGTCCACGATCGCGGCCGGGTGATCGGCGGCCGGATGGCCTCCCGCTGGATCGATGGCCGGGTCCTCGACTCGGGCGCGTCCTATTTCACCGTGACCTCTCCCCAGTTCGCCGAGGTCGTCGCGGACTGGACCACGCGCGGGGCCGCGCGCCCCTGGACCAGCCGCATGGCGGTGCTGCGTGGCCGCGACCGCACCCTGGTGGCCGGGGCACCTGGCCCGATGCGCTACGCCGCGCCGGCGGGCCTGCGTTCCCTGGTCGCGGACCTCGCGTCCCGCAGCGGGATCCACGTGACCCAGGGGGCGCCGATCGCCCGGATCACGCCCGGACCGTGTGTCGACGGTGAACCCGTGGACGTCGCGGTGCTCGCCATGCCCGATCCGCAGGCCGTCCGGCATCTCGACGGGGCGTTGGTCACCGAGCGCGCGATGGTGGTCGACCGACCATGGTCGCCGGCGCTGACCCTGCTCGCCGGCTGGTCGCACCGGTGCTGGGCACCGCTCGACGGCGCGTTCGTGCAGGACGACGACACCCTGACCTGGATCGCCGACGACGGTCGCCGCCGGGGTGACCAGGCGCCGGTCCTCGTCGCCCATTCCACTGCCGACTACGCCCGGCCACGGCTCGCCGAACCCGCGGCGGCGGGGCCCGGCCTGCTCGCGGCCCTGCGGCGTCTGCTGGCAATCGGCGACGAGCCCCAATGGGTGTACGTGCAGCGCTGGCCGTTCGCCCAGGCGCAGCGGCTGCACGAGCGTCCGTTCTTTCTGTCGGACAACGGGATCGGCCTGGCCGGGGACGCCTGGGGCCGCCAGTCGAAGATCGAGAATGCCTGGCTTTCCGGCACCGCCCTGGGCCATGCGATCGTCGAACGGCTCGGCTGACCCGCGTCCCCGCCCGGCATCCCGCACCTGTGTGACCAAGACCCGACAAATGTCCGACGAGCTGGTTCGATTGATCTCGCCGCGGGGGGGTACACCTGCCGGCATGGAGATCAAACTTACTCTGTCGTTGCCGCGCGATGAGATCTCCATTCCGGTCGCTCGAAGAATCTGCACGCAATCACTGAAAGTTCTCGGCGTCATCGGTGAATGCATCGACGACGTTGAGCTTGCGTTGACAGAAGCCTGCGCGAATGTGCTCCTGCATGCCCAGATCGAAGACGAGTACGAGGTTTCGGTGGGTGTGGACAACGAGGTAGCGGTCATTGAGGTGAGCGACCGCGGTGAGGGTTTCGAGGCGGGCGTCGACCTCGAGCGTCTCGGCGCGGCCGGCGACGGACTGGCCCCGGAAAGCGTTCCCGAACAAGGCCGGGGGATCTTCCTGATGCGGGCGCTGATGGACCAGGTTCAGTTCGACCGGGTGGAGGGCCCGCACCGGGGCACCCGCGTGCATCTGGAAAAGGCGTTGGCGTGGGAGGACAGCGCCCCCGGTGCCCGGCTGAGTCGGCCGCGTTCTCCGCTGGGCCCATGGGGCACCACCGTTCCCGCCGCTGCCGGCAGCGGCACTCACAGCATCACGGGCACTCACAGCATCACGGCGAGTTCTCCGGGTCCAGCCCAGGCCCCCGCCTCCTCGCCCCTCTCGCCGCCGTCGTACCTGTCCTCGGCAGAGGAGGCCGCTGACGGACCCCCCGTCTGATCGCTCGCCGGAGGTGATGGGCCGTTCTTGGCGGTCTGGCTCGTGTCAGGGTCAGGGTGCGAGGGTCGAAGCCCCCGAGGTGGCGGTGTTGTCGGCGGCCACCGACCGGCGCAACGCCGCGTGCAGGCCGACCGGCGTCAACACACCGATCGGCACCTCGTCCGAATGGTCACGCTCCGAGTCAACGCGGCCAGAACGGCCACCAGCCGCGTCAGCGCCGACCGGAGCATAGATGTCCAGCGTGTCGCGGTCCTGCGCCAACAGGGCCGCGAGCGCCTGGCGCAGCGGCGAGCCCACCCGGACTCGGCCCGAGGGTGTTCCGATCACCTCGGATCCGATCGTCTCGGATCCGAGATGGCTCCCGGCGTCCGGTGTGCGCGGGGGTTCCAGGTCGTCGCGCGACAGAAGGGTGACGGCCAGCCGGCGCAACGCGCGGTCAGAGCCGACGAAATCGGCCACGAAGCCCGTCGCCGGGCGCCCGAGGATCCGGGCCGGCGGGTCGATCTGCTCCAGATGGCCACCCTGGCGGAACACCGCGACCCGGTCGCCAAGCCGGATGGCCTCGTCCAGATCGTGCGTGACAAACACGATCGTCTTGCGGATCTCCTGCTGCAGCCGTAGAAACTCGGCCTGCAGCCGACCCCGGGCAATCGGGTCGATGGCGGAGAAAGGCTCGTCCATCAGCAGCACCGGTGGATCGGCCGCCAGCGCCCGAGCAACCCCCACCCGCTGTTGCTGGCCACCCGAGAGCTCATGTGGATACCGTCGCCCGATGGTCGCCCGATGGTCGCCGGATCCAGCCCGACCAGTTCCAGCAACTCGTCGACCCTGGCGCGGGTCCGTGCCGAGCGCCAACCCAGCAGCCGCGGCACGGTGGCGATGTTCGCCCGCACGGTCAGGTGCCCGAACAGCCCGACCTGCTGGATGACGTAACCGATCCGCCGCCGCAGCCGCACCGGGTCGCTCAGGCGGACATCCCGCCCGTCCACCAGGATTCGGCCGCTCGTGGGCTCCACAAGCCGATTGATCATCTTCATCGTCGTGGTCTTGCCGCAGCCGGAGGGGCCCACCAGGCACAGCAGCTCGCCCGCCGCGACGTCGAAGCTCAGGTCATGCACGGCGACCGTGCCGTCCGGATACCGCCTGCCGACCCCGACCAGCGAGATCATCGGATCCACCGGGGATGCTGAGGCCACCGGGAATGCTGAGGCCGCGGGATCGGAGGGCACCCGCGGCGAGGTCGCGGCGGGCTCCGTCATCGGCTTCGGGTCGCCGTCGGCCCCGTCATCAGCGCCGTCCTGCGCATCGACTCGTCCATCGGCATCCGCTCATCCATCGGGATCGCGTCCTCCCGGCCGGTTACGGTACTTCGGTGGCCATTGTCGCGTCCGGGACCTGCCTCCGACGCAACGCGTGGATCTGCGGAGACTATGTCCGTACGCGCTCCGACGAGTTGTGGTCAGCGACACGCGAACACATCTCACTGACGGTGAGCGCGGTAGCGCTGGGTCTGGTGATCGCGATCCCGCTGGTCCTGTTCGCCCGGCGTTACCGGGTGACGGTCGCCTGGATCGGCGGGCTGGCAAACGTCCTGTACACGGTTCCGTCGCTGGCGTTCTTCGCGTTGCTGCTCCCGGCCACCGGCCTGTCCCGGACGACGGTCCTCATCGGGCTCGTGGCCTACACACTGGTCGTCCTGTTCCGCGGCCTGCTGGCCGGGCTCGACGCGGTTCCGGACGACGTGCGTGAGTCCGCCCGCGGGATGGGCTACGGCCCGGTGCGGCTGCTGCTCACCGTCGAGGTCCCGCTCGCCCTTCCCGCGATCATGGCGGCGGTACGGCTGGCGACTGTCTCAACCATCGCCCTGGTCACCGTGGGCGCGGTCATCGGTCACGGCGGGCTCGGCAACCTCATCTACGACGGCCTGAACGAGTCGTTCAAGTCCGAGGTCCTGACCGCCTCGGTGTTGTGCGTGGCCCTGGCCATCGTCGCGGATCTCCTGCTTGTGATCGTGCAGTGGCTGTTGACGCCGTGGCGGCACCATCGTCGTCGCCAGCCCTCCCGCACTTCCCAACCGTCCCGGGCTCCGCGTGGCGACGCCCGCGGCGACGGAACCGGCGGCCACGCAGGCGGCGGTCAGGCACACGGCCACGGGCGGCCGAGCCTCGCCGGATCACCTCCCGGCTCGCCGACGGGGCCGGCGACAGGGACGACGACATGAGCACGCTGACGGGCGCCTTCCACTGGCTCACCACCGGATCGAGCTGGCGGGGCGGCGAGGGGATCGCCACCCGGCTCGGCCAGCACCTCATGCTCACCGGTGCCTCGGTCGGCATCGCGTGCGCGGTGGCGCTGCCGGTCGGCATCGGGCTTGGACATCTCGGCCGCGGCGGCACACTCGCGATCAACGTCTCGAACATCGGCCGGGCGGTGCCGACGTTCGCGGTCCTCGTGCTGCTCGCCATCGGCCCGCTGGGTCTCGGCGACACGACGACGATCACCGCGCTCACGCTGTTCGCCATCGCCCCCCTGGTCACGAACAGCTATGTGGGGATGCGTGAGGTCGACCCCGGCGCGATCGAGGCCGCCCGGGGGATGGGCATGTCCGGCGCCCAGGTGCTGCGCCGGGTGGAGCTGCCCCTCGCCCTCCCGATGATCCTTCTGGGGCTGCGGCTGGCCGCGGTGCAGGTGGTCGCGACCGCGACCATCGCGGCCTTCATCAACGGTGGCGGGCTCGGGCGATTCGTCGTCGACGGACTGGCGAACAACCAGCGGGACAGGGTCGTCGGAGGCGCCATCCTGGTAGCAGTGCTCGCACTCCTGGTCGACGGCCTCCTGTTCGCCCTGAGCCGCCTGCTCTCTGGCGCCCCACGGACACGGTCCCGGGCGTCGGCCTGAGGGAGCAGGGCCGCCTCGGTATTGCTGAAGCGTTACCGGAATGCCGGTTGTGGGTTGCGGTGGTCCATCTGCTGCGGGAGGGTGACCCGACCCGTTCAGAGACCGCCGGAGGGCGATCCTCGTGAGTGAAGCAGCAGCACCAATCAGACGGCGGCGCCGGCCGCGTGCCCTGGTGGGGGGCCTTGCGGGAGTGGTCGCTCTGATCCTCGCGCTCGCCGCCTGTGGCTCCGACTCCAGCGGCGGCGGGTCCAGTACATCGACATCGACATCGGCGGCAGCGTCGGCGGCAGCGGGCGGCGGGAAGCTCACGGTCGCCGACGCGGGCTTCACCGAGAGCAAGATTCTTGCCGAGATCTACGCGGCTTTGTTGGAAAAGGCCGGCTACAAGGTCGACCGGACCTCCGTGCAGCAGACCGAACTTGCCCAGTCGTCGTTGGAGAAGGGCACCGTCGACGCGATGCCGCAGTACGTCGCGACATACGCGGACCTGCTCAACACCGAGATCAACGGCTCGCAGGCGGCGTCGGTCTCCTCCCCCGACCTGCAGAGGTCGCTTGCCGCCCTGCGCCCGCTGGCCCAGCGCCGCGGCCTGACGGTGCTCGACCCGGCCAGCGCCGTCGACCAGAACGCGTTCGCGGTCAGTAAGTCCTTCGCCACGCAGCACCGCCTGAAGAACCTGTCCGACCTGGGTGCGAGCGGGCTGACCGTCAAGATCGCCGCCGGTCCCGAGTGCGCCACCCGGCCGTTCTGCCAGCCAGGGCTGGAGAAGACGTACGGGATCAAGATCAGCGAAATCGTGCGAACCGGAGTCGACACCCCGCAGACCAAAGCCGCGGTGCGGAAGGGCACTGCCCAGCTCGGCCTGGTGCTGACCACCGACGCCACCATCGCCGACTATGACCTCGTCGCCCTGACCGACGACAAGAAGCTGCAGAACGCGGACAACCTCGTCCCGATCGTCAACACGAAGTCGCTGACCCCGAAGATCTCCGCCGCGCTGAACAGCCTCGCCCCGGTCCTCACCACCGCCGACCTGGCCGCGCTGAACGAGAAGGTCGACTCCGACCGCGAGAAGCCGGCCGACGTCGCCCGCTCCTACCTCAAGGACAAGGGCCTGCTCGGCTGATGCGCTGCCCGGCAAGGTCGCCATCGAGTCGCCCGACCTCGACGGCGACCTTGCCGCCCGATGGGCGATCGCGGACCACGCGAAGTCCCAACTCTCCGCCCCTATCCCGCCCCCCGTAGCCTCACCCTCCGCGACAGGCCACCGAGCAAGATCCAGCCAAACAGGTCCCCGTGGGGGGCAAATCGGACACGAATCCGCCCACAACGACCTGCTTGGATCTTCACCCCTCGCCGCTCCCGCATTGCCGCCACGGATCGTGACCTCAGGCGGGTGAAGGCGCCACCCGGGGTGGCCGGATGGTCAGACGGCCGGGTGGTGGGGTGGCTGGGTGGCCGGGTGGCTGGGTGGTCAGGAGTGGCCGTAGGGCTCCGGACCGGTGCCGTCGGCAGGCTCGTCGCCGGGTTCGGTGTCGGACACGGAACCCGGCGAATGGGCCGCGACACCGATCAGCTCGACATCCACCGGGGCTAGATCGGTTGGGTCGTCATCGAAGATGATCGGCTCCGGATGGGCCGAGGGGGCGACCAGGGCCTCCGAATGGGCACCGCACCCGTGGTCGATCGCCGTGACCCGACCGTCGTCGGGGGCGAGCTCGTTGGCGCACGCCCCGAACATCCGCCCCAGTGCCCCGGCCAGGCGGACATGGAAACCACAGGTCAGGCAGGACGCGGGGGCCACCTTTGCGATGGATGCCCCGGGTCCCGGCTCGCCCGCATACCAGCGTTCGACGGCCTCCTCCCGGCCGGCCACCGACAGCACGCGGGGACGGCCGAGACCAAGCTCGACGAAGTCGTCGGTATCGATGAGCTCCTCGACATCGGCGACCCGCAGGGCGAGGCGGGGGTCGTCGATCGCCGTCGGGAGCAGGTCACCGACGCCCACGTCTCCCGGACGCAGCCGCTGCGACCATGGCACCCAGGCCGGGGCGAGCAGGGCCTCGCTCCACGGCATCAGCACCACGTCGTCGACGGTCGCCTTCCGGACCCGAGCAGCACGGGCGACGACAACCGTCCATACCCAGCCCCGGTAGGCGGGCGATTCGCACGCAAACCGGTGCAGGACGATCCGGTCGCCCTCCGATTCGACGCCGAGATGGCGGCCCACCGCGTCCTCGCTGCCAGCCTCGGACACCGCGGCGGCGCGGGCAAGATCCACCGCAGCCGCGCAGGCGGCGTCGACGGCCGACTCCCGCGCCGTCCGCGCAGCGCGGGGCGCCTCGCCAGCCCGGACCGACTCGGCCGCATGAACCGACTCGGCCACATGGCCAGGCTCGGCCGTGGGAACCGGCTCGGTGGCCGGGCTCGGCTCCGCCGCCGGGCTCGGCTTGCCGGCCTCGGACGAATCGGTCAACAGGACCGGCTCGGCCGGCGGCGACGCAGGTGTGCGGGTTGACTCGGTCGTGGCGGAACGAGCCTCTGGAGCATCCACGCAACGTATTCTCACCCACGGACACGTGCGCCGCCCGACATGGTCCGCCCGACATCGCCGAAGAGATGGTCGTAGCGGCGCGGGCCAAGGACGAGGACACTCCGCATGGTGAACCTGGGCAGGGCGATCTCGCTCAACGCGCGGCGCCTGCGGTCGAGCGTGCGCGGTGCGGACTCCGGCCGCGCCGGGCTGTCCGCCCTCACCGAGCTGTCGTTCGTCAACGCCGCTGGCGACGCGTTGGTCACAGTGACGTTGGCCGGTTCGCTGTTCTTCTCGGTGTCCTCGGCCGAGGCCCGGTCCAAGGTCGCCCTGTACCTGCTGATCACCATGGTGCCCTTCGCCCTGCTGGCACCGGTGATCGGGCCCCTGCTCGACCGGGTTGCCCACGGCCGGCGCACAGCGCTTGCCGCGCTGTGCCTGGCCCGTGGCCTGCTGGCTTGGCAGTTGGCCGGCGCGCTCGACGGCCTGTCCGTCTATCCGCTGGCGCTCGGGCTGCTCGTGCTCTCCCGCGCCTTCGGTGTCGCGCGTAGCGCCGTCACCCCCCGGGTGGCACCGGCCGAGCTCAGCCTGGTCCGGGTCAACTCCCGGATCACCCTGGTCAACGTCGTCGCCGGGGCGATCATTGCGCCGATCGGGCTGGGTATCGCCAACGTCCCGTTCGTCGGCTACCCGTGGGTGCTGCGGCTGTGCGCGATCGTGTACATGGCCGGGGTGCTGCTCGCCTTCAACCTGCCGGGGCATGTCGACTCGGCCGCGGGCGAACTACCGCTGCGGGCGGTGGCCGCCCCCGGCCTGGGACACCACGGGCTGCGGGCCCGGCTGCGGGCGGCGCTCGGCGCGATGCCGGTGGCGCTGCGGGCCACGCTGGTACTGCGCGGACTGGTGGGCTTTCTCACCTTCTATCTCGCCTTCCTGCTGCGGACCAGCGGTGGCAACAACCTCTGGCTCGGCGGGCTCGCGATCGCTGCCGGCGCCGGCAGCGGCCTCGGAGTGGCGATCGGTGGCCGGCTCGGCCAGCGCCGCCCGGAGGGCATTCTCATGCTGGCCATGGTCATGGCAGCCGGTGGCTGTCTCGGCGCGGCCGTCACCTACACCCGGCTCACCTCGCTGCTGGCGGCGTTGCTGGCCAGCATGGCCGGGTCGATGGGCAAGCTCGCGCTGGACACGATCATCCAGCGCGACATCCCGGAGACGTCGCGCAACTCGGCGTTCGCCCAGGCGGAGACGGCGTTGCAGCTCACCTGGGTCGCCGGCGGCGCACTCGGCCTCATCAGGATGCCTGGGACGCTGGGATTCGCCCTGGCCGCGGCCGCGGTCATCGGCACCGGCGTCGTCCAGTCCCGCGCGCTGCGCCGGGCCCGCCTCGCGGCCCGCGCCCGGCTGGCCGTGCCACCAGGCAGTCCCGCTCCTCCTCCGGCACAGGTTCAGCCCGCCGCCTCACAGTCCATGTCCGCCTCACAGTCCATGACCGCCACACAGTCCATGGCAATGCCGGCGCCTCCTTCGGTCGCCTGGCCCGCCGAAGCGGCGCCAGCGCGGCCGGCCGAAGCCACCTGGCCCGCCCAGCCCGGCGAAGCCACCTACCCCGCCCAGCCCGCAGGGACAGAATGGCGAGCGCAGCCCGTCGAGGCAGACTGGCCGGCGGCGGAAGAACAGGCATGGCCCGCGCCGGCCGCGGAGGGAACCCGGATCGGGGTGGCAACACCCGCGCCCATCCCACCGACGCTTGACGACCCCACCCGGCCCGACGCGCCCCGACAGCGACGCCGCCTGGGCGGCCGCCGTCGGCGGAGCTGACCCCGTCCGCGGCGGGCGACGGGGTCCGGGCCGGCAGGCATACCCATGTCGACGCATCGATCCGCGGACGTACCCGGCGGCGTACCGGCGGGCATACCCGGCGCCGGCTCCGCCGGCATTGTTTCCACCGGCCGAAATTCCCCGGCAGTGGGCGCCCTGCGCACCGACCCAGGGTGGAGCGTCAACGTCATCGTCCCCGTCTGTGCCCACCCGGCCAACCAAGGCCACCCCGGACAACAACGTCAGCCTGTCCGACAACCCGCAGACGACCGACGCAATCCCAGGGCAGGTCCCGCAACCCGGATCAGGCTGTATACGGAGCATCTTCCGGCACCCGGTTCACGGCCCATGCCGTCGCCGGCCGTAACGCGGGCGAGCTGGCTGTTTACGCAGCCGATCCGTAGGGCGGCCAGGCACGAACACGGCCACGGCCACCGTGGGCCGGACGATCCCAGCGGCACTACGGTGACCGATCCGGTGGGCGTATCAACGCGGGTACCCCCTGTGCCCCGACGCAGCCCACGCAAAGCGCATGCCATACCGCACACGACCATCGGCACCACGCACCGTCGCCCGTGATGCTATGGTCCGGCAACAAGTCCGATTTGCACCACATCGAAAACCCCGCGCCGTTACCTTGCCGTCCGGCGCGGTGGCGTTCGGGCAAATCGGTCCGCACAATCTCCGACGGCGGACGAGGACATTCCTGACGATGACACGGACGCGGTCGTGAGCCGCACCCTGATCGTCACCGCGGTGACCGCCGAGGCGGACGCGGTGTGCGCGGGACTGATGGGCAGCTGGTCACGCGGTCGGACCCGGCTGCCTGTGGGTCCCGGCAACCTGGTCTCCCCTGACTGGGACCGTCAGCTGCTCACCACGTCCACCCTGGGCCCGTACGTGGGCCGGCGGCGCGGTCCGGTCACGGTCCTCGCGGCCGGCACCGGCGGTCCGGCGGCGGCGGCCGGGGCGGCGACGGCGCTGGCCGTCGCAAGCGCCGCCGGCACGCCGTTCGACCTTGTCCTGACGATGGGGGTTGCCGGCGGGTTCCGCGGCTGGGCGGACATCGGCGACCTCGTCGTCGCCGAACGTATGGTCGCGGCGGACCTCGGTGCCGAGTCCGGCCTGGACGAGGAGCCACCCGCTCCCCCCGGCCGGATCAGCGATCTGGACCGCAACCTCGGCTTCCATTCGGCCGGCGCGCCCATCCACCGGGGGCCCGACGGCCGGGGATCCGCCGACGGCACCTTCCTGACCCTGGACGAACTGGGTCTGGGCTCGTCCATCGCCCGGCCCGAGCCGGAGCTCGTGTCCCGGCTGGCCACGGTGCTCGACGCGACCGGCCGGCGCATCGTCACCGGGACCGTGGTCAGCGTGTCGACCGTCACCGGCACGGAACGCCGGGCCACTGCCCTGACCGAGCGCCTCGACCCGGTGGCCGAGGCGATGGAGGGCTACGCGGTGGCCCTCGCCGCCCGCGCCTACGGCATCCCCGCCGCGGAGATCCGTGCGGTGAGCAACCCGGTCGGCCGCCGCGACCGCGACGGCTGGAACCTGCCCGCCGCGCTCGCCAGCCTGCGCATGGCCGCCGCCGCGCTGGTCGCGCACCCCGAGGGCCTGGTGGCCACGGAGCCGATCGCCTCCTCCGGTGCCGGCCCAGGCCCGGTGGGCAATGGCAGTGGTGGCAACGGAAACGGCACCGGTCCACACGCGGGCAGCGCGCAACGCCGAGGGTAGCCGCGGAGTAGACAGGAGTCTGGAGACCGGGAAGCGGAGCCGAGCGCGGGCGGCCGGCTCCGGCCAGCACGGGAGGAGCGGCGGATGAGCGACGACCAGCCGGATGCGGTCCAGTCGGATGTGGCCCAGCCGGGTGCGGTCCGGCCAGAGGCGAATGGCTCGAGGCCGCCACTGTCCTTGGCGATCTCTCCGTGCCCGAATGACACGTTCGCCTTCCACGCCCTCGCCCACGGGCTGGTCACCGGGGCGCCGCCGGTGACGGTGACCTTCGCCGACATCGACGTTCTCAACCGCCGAGCCGAGCAGCGGCGCGACGATGTGGTGAAAGTGTCCTACGCCGCCCTGCCCTGGCTGCTCGCCGACTACCAGCTGCTCACCTCCGGCGGTGCGCTCGGGCGTGGCTGCGGCCCCCTGGTGCTCACCGCCGGCCGCGCCGACCTGCGCGGTGCCCGGGTCGTCATCCCGGGCACCCGCACCACCGCTTACCTGCTCTTCCGGTTGTGGGCAGCCGGGCAGGACGTGGCCACGATCGACGTCCTGCCGTTCGAGCAGATCATGCCGGCGGTGCGCGACGGCCGTTACGACGCGGGCCTGGTCATCCACGAGTCGCGGTTCACCTACCCGTCCTATGGACTGACGGCGCTGGTGGACCTCGGCGACTGGTGGGAGGAGCGGACATCGCTACCGATCCCGCTCGGGGGAATCATCGCCCGCCGCGAGCTGGACGGGCCCGCGCTGTCCGCCGCGGTGCGCGCGAGCGTGGCCGCCGCGTTCGCCGACCCCGCCGTCAGCCACGACTACGTCCTCGCGCACTCCCAGGAGCTGGCGCCCGATGTCGTCGAGGCCCACATCAAGCTCTACGTCAACGAGTTCAGCCTCGATCTGGGTGACGAGGGTTTCGCCGCCGCGCAGACGCTGCTCGCCCGCGCGGCCGACGCCGGCCTGGTCCCGCCCCTCACCCGCCCCCTGCGCTGAGATCCCGCGCGACGCTGGACATCCTGCGACGAACGGCAACCGAGGCGGACGGCCTTGCGGCGGCAGCGCCCGGGCACCCGGCGACCCGGGCCGTCGATGGAGGACGTCGCCGGTCGACGGATGCGACACTGCGCTCATGCCGGAGCTGCCGGAGGTCGACGCACTCGCCGCGTTCCTGCGCGAGACGGCGCTGGGACGGGTCGTCGAGCGGGTCGAACCCGTCGCCGTCAGCGCGCTGAAGACCTTTGATCCGCCGTTCACCCTGCTGTGCGGGGCTGCCCTGGCCGACGTCCTCCGGCAGGGCAAGTTCCTCGATCTGACCTTCGCCACCGCGGACGGCGAGCGCCTCGACCTTGTGATCCATCTGGCCCGGGCCGGCTGGCTGCGCTGGAAGGCGACCCAGCCGACAGCTCCGGCGCGGCCGGGCCGCGGGCCGCTCGCCCTGCGGGTGACCTTCGACGACCGGGCCGGTTTCGACCTCACCGAGGCCGGCACCCAGAAGCGGCTGGCGGTGTACCTGGTCCGTGACCCCGCGCAGGTCCCCGGCATCGCCCGGCTCGGCATCGACCCGTTCGACGAGCACTTCACCGAGACCGCCCTCGCCGAGATCCTCACCGCGGCCGGCCGGAGCCAGCTCAAGGGCGTGCTCACCGACCAGGCCCGCATCGCCGGGGTCGGGAACGCATATTCGGACGAGGCCCTGTGGACGGCCCGACTCTCGCCGTACCGGCCGGCGTCCGCGCTGAGCGAGTCCGAGGTCGCCGACCTGCACGCCGGGATCGTCGAGGTCCTCACCGCCGCGCGGACGGCCGCCGCGGGACTGGCCGCCGGCGATCTGAAGGCGGAGAAGAAGGCCAATCTGTCCGTGCATGGCCGCGCCGGCGAGGCCTGCCCCCGCTGCGGGGACACGATCCGGCAGGTGTCGTTCGCCGACCGCTCGCTGCAGTACTGCCCGACCTGCCAGACCGCCGGCCGCTTCCTGGCCGACCGCCGCCTGTCCCGCCTGCTGAAGTAGCTGACCAGCCACCGTGGTCCGGCCGGTGGGTCCTACCACCGGGTCGCGGACGCTGCGATGCCCGATTCGGCACCTCCGCAGCGCCCCGACTCCCGCACCCGGCACCCGGCACCCGGCACCCGGCACCCGGCACCCGGACTATGAGCCGGGTCCGGATGGCAGGATGGGACGGTGAGCTCAGACCAGATTCCGGCCGTCAGCGTCGACGACCTGCCCGCCGATCTGTCCGCGGACGGCGCGCCGCTTCTCGTGGACGTCCGCGAACCCGACGAGTGGTCCGCCGGGCACATCGCCGACGCCCTGCACATTCCCATGGGTGACCTGGTCGCCCGGCTCGACGAGGTGCCGCGCGGGCAGGACATCGTTGTCGTGTGCCGTTCCGGGCGCCGGTCCGCCGCCGTCACCAACTATCTGGTGCAGGGCGGCTGGCAGGCCCGCAACCTCACCGACGGCATGATCGCCTGGCAGGCCCACGGCCGCCCGATGGTCGCCGAGGGCGACACCAATCCCACCGTGCTGTAACAGCAGTGGCGGCCCTAGTCCCGTCCGCCCCAGCAGAAATCCCGAATCCCACCCTCCGCAACAGCCCACCGAGCAAGATCCGGCCAAATAGGTCGCCGTGGGGGGCAAATCGGACATGAACACCCCCACAACGACCTCTTTGGATCTTCACCTTTCGCCATCCCCGGACTGCCGTCACGGATCGTGAATTGGGGGGTGAAGGTCGGGGCGGTGGCCGGGAGCGAGGGCGAACGCCGGGGTGAGGGCGGTGCCGTGAGCTGGATGGCGGACTGTCCGGGAAACGACGGTCGCGGTGGACGGCGATCCGGTCGTCTCCCGGCTCGGGCCCCGAGTGGCGCCCCCGGTGGTCAGACGACCGGAGCGCCCTCGCCCTGCTGGTGGGCACCCCGCTCGACGTGCTCGCGGTAGCTGGCGGCCTCGTCCTCGGACACGGTCAGTCCATCGGCCGCGCGGCGCGCCGCGGGGTCATCCGGGCCGGAGTCGGCAGCGCGCACCGCCTCATCCCGAGCCCGGCCTCCCTCGGCCGCCTCGAAGTCATCTCGAGTGCGGAAGTCCTCCGGAACCCGGGGGTCGTCATGCTCGAGCGTGGACCGTGTTTCGCCGGACGCCGCCTGAGTGGACGGGGTCTGCGCGGAAAGGGTCTCCTTGGACATCGGGTCGCCTCCTTGCGTCGCGAGCCGGCCGTCCGTCTCCGGATCGCCGACTCGGGTGTCGCGACCTTGCATGCCCGCTGTTCGCTCCGGATAACACGCATCCGCGGTTCGTCACCGGTCAGGACGATCCGAGCGCCGATCGCTACCGAAGGGCCGCGTGTGGTGCTGTCGACCGATAGCCTGAGAGTCCCGCAGCCTTCGTCGCGTTGTCCTGTCGTTACACAGAACCGCTACACAGAACGAGGTCGCCCGTGCCCACCGGCAAAGTGAAGTGGTTCGACGTCGACAAGGGCTTCGGCTTCCTCAGCCGGGACGACGGAGGCGACGTCTTCGTCCACAAAGCGGCTCTGCCGGCCGGCGTCGACCGGCTCAAACCGGGCGATCGGGTGGAGTTCGGCGTCGCGGCCGGCCGGCGCGGCGACCAGGCGCTGTCGGTGCGGCTGCTCTCGGCACCGCCGTCGGTCGCGAAAGCTGCCGCGCACGCCGCGCGGCACAGCCCGGACGAACTCCACAGCATGGTGGAGGATATGATCAAGGTGCTCGACGACGTGCAGCGCGACCTGCGCCGCGGGCGCTACCCAGACCGGCGCATCGCCCAGCGCGTCGCCAAGGTCGTCCATGCCGTCGCCAATGAGCTGGAGGCGTAACCGATCAGGCCGATCCGGGCTCCGACCGCGGGTGGATCACGCCATCGCGGCCGTTCAGGGTTCCGGTGGCGGCAGGAAGCTCACCCGCCGACCACACCCGGTGCACACGGCCACCTGCGCGCCGGGGTCCTCGTCGGAGGCGACCAGATGGCTCAGCGGCACCGGACCATCGCACCAGGGGCACAGCAGCCACGGGCCGTCGACCCGCCGCCGGCCACCCTCCGACTCGGCGCTCACCGAGATGCCGCCCCGCGCGCCCATCCACCGGTGTGCATCCCTCCACCATGCCCCACTCCCGGCCGGGAACGTCTCACGATCGCAACACATTGTCGTACTGGCGACCCGAACAGCCGACGGGCTGCCGGTGTGTGCCGGTGAGCCCGCGCCGTGCGGCAGACTGCGAACGTAGAGCGCGCGAGGCGCCGGCCGTCGCGACGGCGGTCAGGACGTGGGTCGGATCGGGAGTTGAGAGGCATTCGTGTGATGATCAGTGGGCGGCGATCGTGACCACCCTCGTGCGGTGCTGACCATGGTGGACGACGCTGCGGGCCACGGCCGGCGCCGGAACGACCCCGGCGACCCGCTCAATCCGCACGAGCCACGCGCGGTCGGCCCCTACGTTCTGATCAGTCGGCTCGGTGTGGGCGGCATGGGCACGGTCTATCTCGCCCACAACTCCTCCGGGCGGCGGGTCGCCGTCAAGGTCATCCGGCCGGACCTGGCCGCCGACGAGGAGTTCCGCCGCCGCTTCCGGGCCGAGGTCGAGGCCGCCCGCCGGGTCGCGCCGTTCTGCACCGCCGAGGTGCTCGACGCCGATCCCTACGCACCCGCGCCCTATCTGGTCACCGAGTTCATCGACGGCGTCCGGCTCGACCAGCAGGTCGACCGTGGCCCGTTGGCATCCTCCACCCTGACCGGTCTCGCCGTCGGCGTGGCCACCGCGCTGACCGCGATCCACAGCGCCGGTCTCGTGCACCGCGACCTCAAGCCGAGCAACGTGATGCTCTCGCTGTCCGGGCCACGGGTCATCGACTTCGGGATCGCACAGGCACTGGAGGGCGCCAAGGCCAAGCCGACCGCCTGGGGCTTCGGGTCGGCCGGATGGATGGCACCCGAGCAGGTCCACGGCCATCCGATCGGTCCCGAGGCGGACGTGTTCGCCTGGGGCATTCTCATCGCCTACGCCGGGACCGGACGTCATCCCTTCGGCGACGGATCGGACATCGACCTCGGCATGCGGATCGTCGGTGCGCCGCCCGACCTGCGCGGCCTGCCCGAGCCGCTGGTCGGGCTGGTGTCCGCCGCGCTGGCCAAGCATCCCGACGACCGGCCCAGCGCTCGCGAGCTGCTGCTGCGCCTTGTCGCCGGCCCGCCCGCGCGCGGCGCGGACGGACTTGGTCCGGCGTTCGGGCAGGTCGAGGAGCTGTTGAACCGCACCGGCGAGGTGCCCCTCTTCGCACCACCCCGAGTCGGCCCAGCCAGCTCCCTGCCCTCCCGCCAACCCCCGCGCGACGCCCCGCCCTCACGTGATCTCCCCCCCTCGCGGGACGCGCCCCCCCGGGACGCCCTGCCGTCGCGGGAAGGCATGCCGTCGCGGGAACCACTGCCGTCGCGGGAACCACTGCCGTCTCGCCTCGGCGGCCCGCCACGCGATGCCAAGCAGGCCCGGGACGCCAAGCAGGCCCGTCCGGTCATGCCGCCACGCGAGCCGCCCATCCCGCGCGAGGCCGCGATGCCGCCACGCGAAGCCATGCCCCCCAGGGACGCCATGCCGACCAGGGGAGCCATGCCATCCCGCGCGGCCATGCCGCCACGTGACCCAGGCCTGACCCGGGAGGCTGGGCCATCCCGCGCGGCCGGCGGGCCACCGCGCGGAGTACGACCGCCTCCCCACACCGCGGGCCCGATGCCGGTCCCTGCCCAAGCTCCTCGGATGGCTACCGGCAGTCCGCCCGGGCTGACCACGCCCGGCACCGGGCCGGTGCCAATACCTGGCGCGGCTCCAGGTCGCGGTGGACCCAGTCAGCCCTACGGGCCCTTCCCCGCACCGCCGACGCGCCGCGGGCCGGACCGGCGCCAGCTCGCCCTGATCGTGGGCATCATCCTCGCCGCGCTGATCGCCATCGGCGTAGTGGCATACCTGCCGAGCCGGGATGCCAGTCCGAGCGGGTCGCGCGCGGCCGGGGCGGCGCCGGACGGTGCCACCCTCAGCCCAAGTCCCACGCTGGGGCTGAACGTCCCGGTGTCCGATCAGCAGCTCGCCTTTACCGTCACCGGCCTGGACTGCTCGGCGCACCAACTGGGCGAGGGCCTGCTCGCCCTGCGCGCCAGCGGCCGATACTGCCTGGCCAAGGTGACCGTACGCAACACCGGAAGCACCTCGGCCTCGCTCGACAACAGCGCCCAGAAGCTCTGGGACGACCGCGGTGACCCGCACGAGGCGGACTTCCTCGCCCGTTTCAAGCTGAACGAGGACCTCTGGGACACCATCGATCCTGGCGACGCCAAACACGGCACGCTGGTGTTCGACCTCGACCGTGACGCCACGCCGCGTGCACTCGAGCTGCACGCGTCCACCCAGAGCCCCGGCGTACGCATCCCCATCCGCTGACGTCACACCGCGCGTGACGTCACACCGCGCGCCGCGGCCCACCCCGGCCTCCCGACACGGCACCCCGGCCTGCGGGCGCCGCTTACTTCCGTTCCGGCTCCTTCGGCCGGTGCCGCGTCTGCGCCACCGTGGTCTCGGCAGCCATCGGTCCTTTCGCCGACGACGCCGCGTCGACGCCGACTATCCCCGGCCCATTCTCGTGACCCGCCGGCGTTCTCCGCGCGAGCACGATCTGGGCCAGTTCGACGAATTCCGGCGGTGCGGCAGGCAGCCCGTCGTGACGTTCGTCCGGCCGCAGACCGGCCAGAGCGACCTCCAGGAACCGCCGCCACGAACCCGGTGCGATCCGTTCGGTCAGGTCCGCCACCGTCCACAGCGACCACATCATGACCAGCAGGTCCGTGAGGACGACGTCTCGGCGCACGACACCGGTCTGCTGCGCCGCGGCCAGCATCGTCGCGACCGGCGCAAGGACCTCGTCCACCAGTACCCGGCCGGCGGCACCCTGCCACATTCCCGGCGCCAGGAACAGTCGGTGGGAAGGATCGCCCAGCATCGCACGCGTCACGAAGGTGCGCAGCGCGCTTCGGGCCGGCTCCACCTCGGCGATCTGGATGGCCAGGTCCCGCAGATGTCCGGCCGCGTCCACAAGAATGGTCTCGACCAGGGCATCCTTGGTCGGGAAGCGCCGGTAGAGCGTTCCCATTCCCACCCCGGCACGCCTGGCGATCTCCTCGACTCCGACATCGACCCCCCGCTCGACGAACAGCTCGCGCGCGGCGGTGACGATGCGGGCCCGGTTGTACTCGGCGTCGCGACGCAGTACCCGACGGGACGCCGCCGGCGCATCACTCTCGCCGGTCTCGCCGGTCTCGCCAGCAGCTTCGGCTGTGGTCGGTGCCACGGCACCGGACGACGCCGGCGCTGTGGTTGGTGTTCCTGTGCGGGTGATGGCTGTTGTTTCGGACAACGAGCGGTCGGTGGACGGAGACCGCATTCCGGCATCGGCACTGTTGTCGGTCTCGGGTCGTAACGGGGGGACGTCGGCCATCACAGTTCGGCTTACCCGCGGGTGCGTAACTGGTTGGTGGCAAAAAACCTCTGGAAGCTGACCATGGGAGCACACTGTACGGGATTAGCCGGCTACACAACGATTTTTCCGCCAGATCGTGCCGCGGACGCACCACGCCTGTCGCCCAGGCCGCCCGACACCCGGCTAACGTGACTGTCTGCTTGAACAGGAGCAAGACGGATGGGCAGTGTGGTGGCCCACTGACCACAGTTCGCCGAGACAAGGAGTCAGGTGCCGGGCAGCGGTGTCGTCAGCCAGAACGGACGGGTCCACCGTCACAGGTACTCAGGCCGAATGGGCCGCGTCGGAATCCTGACGCTGGTCGCCCTGTCGATGGCGCTCACAGCCTCCTGCAGGAGCAGCACCGCTGACCGGGTCGGTTCGGCGGCCGGTCTGTCCGCGGGGCCGACCGATGCCGCGACCGCCGGCGAATCAGCCGGTGATGGAGCCGGTGGTGGATCGGGATCGGCGCTTGCGCTGCTCGGGACCGTCCCCATCCGCGCGGAGGACAACTCACCAAAGTACGTTCGCTCCGAGTTCGGCACAGCCTGGTCGGACGTGGACCACAACCACTGCGACACCCGCAACGACATCCTGCGACGCGACCTGCACAGCACGACCATCCGAAAGTCCGACAGCTGCACGGTCCTCACCGGCGAACTCACCGATCCGTACACGACGCGCATCATCCGGTTCGACCGATCCCGCAACGCGTCCGCCGTTCAGATCGACCACGTCGTCCCGCTCGCCGACGCCTGGCGCACCGGCGCCCTGAACTGGACTGACGCGCAGCGCCTGCAGTTCGCGAACGACCCGCAGAACCTACTCGCCGTGGACGGCCCGACCAATACCCGCAAGAGCGACAAGGACGCCTCCGAGTGGCTCCCGCCCAGCCCCGGCGCCCAGTGCCCCTACGTCGCCCGCCAGGTCGGCCTGAAATCCCGCTACCACCTGTGGGTCACGTCCGCCGAGGCCGCCGCCATGCGCACCATCCTGCAGAAGTGCCCGACCCAGGCCTCCCTTGGCCTGACCGCCACCCACTGACCTGACCTGTGACCTGACCGCCTCCGCCGGACGCTCAGAATCACGTTCCGCAACAGAATTCCCGAGCCAGACCACCTCAAGATCCAATTAGGGTCCTTGTGGGGGTATCCGTGTCCGATTCATCCCCCCACAGCGACCTACATAGCCGGATCTTGCTCCGCCGCCCAGCGCGGAAGGTGACGATCCTGGGATCCGGGCGATGGGGCCGGGCGGGGCTGCGGTGGGATCCGGGCGGGGACGGCGATGGAGGCCGGGCGGTCGCGGCGATCGGATCCGGGCGGTCGCGGCGGTGGGGGCCGGGCGGGGGGTGGCTTCACCGCCGACCGGCCCTCAGTCATCGAACGCAGATCTCGAACGTCGACCCACCACGCCCTCGGGGGGCCTCGGGGGGCTTGACCCCCCGGCCAGCATGACGAAAGCCCCCACCGGCGCGGCGTGCGCCAACAGGGGCTTGCGTGGGCGAGGGGGGAGTTGAACCCCCACGTCCGTCAGGACACACGGACCTGAACCGTGCGCGTCTGCCATTCCGCCACTCGCCCGAGTGGGACCATCTCTTCGTACGGGGGACACGCTATCACGCCGGAGATGTCCACTGCGCCGAGGGGGTCGTGCGGTCGTGCGGTCGTCGCGTACCTGTCAGGCTGCGCAGCCGTGGGACGTTGGCGTCCGGGGGCATACGATCTCAAAGACCGGGAGAAGGGAGGTCGAGCATGGGCGTGCTGCAACGCTTCGAACGGCGCCTGGGCGGCCTCGTCGAGGGCGCGTTCGCCAAGGTGTTCAAAGGCGGGGTCGAACCCGTCGAGATCGCGAGCGCCCTGGCCCGGGAGACCGACGATCGGCGGGCGGTGAGTGCGAACCGGGTCCTGGTGCCCAACGAGTTCGCCGTGGAGCTGGCCAGCGGCGACTTCGCCCGGCTCTCCCCGTATGACCGTGCGCTGTGTGACGAGCTGGCGGAGATGGTCCGTGAGCATGCGACCGAGCAGCGGTACACGTTCGTTGGCCCGGTCTCGGTGCGTCTGGCGGAGGCTGCCGACCTGGATGTCGGTGTGTTCCGGATCCGAAGCAGCGTGGCGGCGGCGGATCAGGGGGTTGTCTCGGGCCGCCGATCCAGGCCCCCCCGACCGAGCGTTCCGGGCACGCCTCATCTTCTGATCACAACGAAGGCGCCGAGTGGCGCCGGGGAGCGGGAGTATCCGCTGGACGCGGAGACCACGGTGATCGGCCGCAGCGTCGAGTGCGACATCCGTCTGAACGACACGGGTGTGTCGCGGCGGCATGGTGAGATCCGCCGGCTGCCGGATGGGCAGTTCCTGTATGTCGACGCCGGTTCGACCAACGGCAGCCTGGTGAACGGCCGTGCGGCCAAGCAGGTGAAGCTCGTCAACGGTGACCGGATCGAGCTGGGTACGGCCAGGTTCGTGTTCCGCGGGGTGGAGGGGGGGAGCGGGTCGGCGCGCGGGGGCAGCCGGGCCACGCCCGCGCCGGCGCGGGCCGGTTCGCATCCGGACCAGGGCGTCCCTGCCGACCGGACGCCTCCGCCAGGGCGGGCGGCGCGCCGGGCGACGCCAGCTCCGGGCCGGGCGACCACGCCGGCTCCGGCCAGGGTTGCCGCGACGCCGGCTCCGGGCCGGGTGGGGCAGCGTCCGACGCCGCAGCCGGAGCGGCATTCCACACCGGTCCCGCAGGACCCGTACCGGCCGGCCTCGACGCCGCGCGGCGGCCGGGTGGAGGGCGCCGACCGGGCCGACCGAGGGGACCCGCACGCGTCGGACCGCCGCGGTGGCTCCGGCTATCCGGCGGATTCCCTCGACGGTCCCGACTACCGCGAACAGGACCCTCGTGATCGGGACCTCCGCGGCGCGGGTCAGCGGGGTGGCTATGAGCAGGCGGACGACTACCGATCCCGGGAGCGTGGCCGTGGCCCCGGCCCAGCGGCGCCGGTACGGGACGAGCGGGACGCCTACGCGCCCGGCTCGCGTGGCCGCCGGGATGACCCGCGTGGCGCTGGGCCCTATCGCGAGCCGCGGCGTTCGGCTCGGCCTTCCGGGGACCAGCCGGACGGCAACGGGCTCGAGCCGGTCGGCCTGGAGCCGCTCGAGGACGTGTACGACGCGCAGACAGTCCTGCCCGGGCGGATGGAGAGCCCTCGGCGGGACGCGGACGGGCGCAATCGATCCCGGCCGGATCGGGGCTGGTAGCTGCCGATGGACCCGACCGAGCCCAGCGAGCTGGTGCTGCTGATCGTCAAGATTGGCTTTCTTGCCCTGTTGTGGGGATTCGTCCTGGTGGCGGTGCGCGCCGTTCGACTGGACATGTTCGGCCCGACCAAGCGCCAGCAGCGCCGCGAGCCACCCCCGATGGTGCGCCCCGCAGCCCCACGAAACGCCCCGCAACCAGCACACAGGCCACGCACACCTAGCAAACTGGTGGTAACGAAGGGGCCCTTGGTAGGCACAACGATTCCACTAGGATCGGCACCTGTCACCATCGGACGGGCACAGGACTCGACTCTGCTCCTCGAGGATGACTTCGCGTCAGGCCGGCATGCGAGACTCGTGCCCCACGACGGACAGTGGTTCGTCGAGGACCTGGGCTCGACCAATGGCACATTCCTCAACCGTACGAAGGTGACCAGTCCCATGCCGGTACCTCTCGGCGCGCCGGTCAGGATCGGGAAGACCGTCCTGGAGCTCCACCGGTGAGCCTCAGGCTGCACTTCGCCGTCCGCTCCGATGTCGGGCACGTACGGGAAGGAAACGAAGACTCCGCGTTCGCCGGGCAACGCCTGTTGGCGGTGGCCGACGGGATGGGCGGTCATGCCGCGGGCGAGGTCGCGAGCTCCACGGTGATCTCGCGCCTGGCCGACCTCGACGACGGGGTGCACAGCGACGATCTCGTCACCGAGCTGAACGACGCGGTGCGGGACGCGAACCGCCAGCTACGCGAGATGTCGCTGGAGAACAGCGCGCTCGACGGGATGGGCACGACGGTGACGGCGGTGCTCTCCGCCGGGGACATGCTCGGCGTCCTGCACGTCGGCGACTCCCGTGCCTACCTGCTGCGCGACGGCATCCTCAGCCAGGTCACCCATGACCACACGCTGGTGCAGGACCTCGTCGACCAGGGTCGGATCACACCGGAGCAGGCCAACACGCATCCTCAGCGCTCCCTGCTGATGCGTGCGTTGGACGGCCGGGAGGTCGAACCGGACCTGTCGGTGCGCCAGGCCGTCGCCGGCGACCGGTATCTGCTGTGCACCGACGGTCTGTCCGGGGTGGTCAGCGAGGAGACGATCCTCGAGACGCTGCTGCTGCCGACCCCGCAGGACGCCGTGGACCAGCTCGTCGACCTCGCGCTCAAGGGCGGAGGGCCGGACAACATCACCGTTGTCGTCGCCGACGTCGAGGAGGACCACGGCGAGGAACTGGCCCATCCGCTGGTGGCGGGTGCGGCGGCGGAAAAGCGGGTCGTGCCGGGTGCGCTCTCGGCGCGCAGCGGGCCTGACCCGCGCCACGGCGACGCCGAGTCGGCCGCGGCGAAGGCCGCCCGCATCGGCCGCTCAGGCTTCCACCGCCGGGACCGGCAGCAGTCGCCCGGCAGCCGTTCCGACGGTGACGACGACGCCGACGGGGAGGGTGATCCGGAACCGCAGGGCCGCCGGTCCGGCCGGCGGGTGCTGTTCGTCTCCACCGTGGTGTTCGTGATCGTCGTGGCCGGCGCCGCGGCGGGCTGGACCTATATGCGCAGCCAGTACTACGTCGGTGTGGACGACGACAAGGTCGCCCTGTTCCAGGGGGTGAAGGGGAGCTTCGCCGGTATTCACCTGTCCACCGTGGTGACCCACAAACAGCCGCTGACCGAGGTCGGCCAGCAGGACCTGGACGATGTGCACAAGGGCATCCCGGCGAAGAACCGGACCGATGGCGAGCGCATCATCGCCGACCTGGCGAAGCCCACCCCGAAACCGTCCGCGACCGTGGTGCGGCCGACGCCCACGCCGAGCCCGGGGCTCAAGTCAGCGGTGATGCCCACCAGTCTGCCGCCCGAGGCCTGCCGGTCTATCCCCCTTCCCGTCGGATGTCCGACGTCCGCGACGCCCTCACCTCCGGTTCCGTGATCTCCGGCTCTGCGGCCCCCGCCTCCGTGGCCCGCGGCCCTGTGCCTCCCGGTTCCGTGGCCCCCGACTCCGTGCCTCCCGACTCCGTGGCCCCTGACCCAGGGAGCTCCGCCTCCGTGATCACGGACCAGCGATGAGCCGCCCGCCGCTCCCCCTGCCCCCGATGCGCAGGCCGCGTCCGGCGGACCTCACCGCCACCTTCGCCGGCCTGCCCCTGCCGCAGGGCAACGACCTCCCGCCCTACCGCCGCCGCGAGCTCACTCTGCTGATCTACGCGGGCGTGCTGGCCACGTGCGCGCTGGCAGCGCTGACGCTGGCCGACGTCGGCCAGCTCTCCCTCGGGATCCTGACGATCGGGCTGGGCTTCTTCTGCCTGTGGGCGATCGCGCATCTCGCCGTCCGGCGGTTCGCGCCGGCCGCGGACCCCGTGCTGCTGCCGGTCGTCGTCGCCCTCAACGGCCTCGGCCTGGTTATGATCTACCGGCTGGACCTGGCCAAGAGCGAGGCGGCCAAACAGGCCGGGAAACACATTCCGCCGAGCGCCGCGCAGGTGCAGCTGGTCTGGACCCTGCTGGCGATGATCGTCTTCGTGCTGGTGCTGGCCCTGGTGCGCGACCATCGCAAACTGGCGAAATACGCGTACACGGCGGGCCTGGCCGGCATCGTCGGGCTGATGTTGCCGATCGTGCCCGGCATCGGGACCAGCATCAACGGTGCCCGGCTGTGGCTGCGGGTCGGGCCGTTCTCGTTCCAGCCGAGCGAGGTCTCGAAGATCCTTATCCTGATCTTCTTCTCCGCCTACCTGGTGAACAAGCGCGACGTCCTCACCTACGGCTCGCCGACCATCCTCGGGCTGAAGATCCCGCACGCCCGTACCCTCGGTCCGCTGCTGGTGGCGTGGCTGGCCAGCCTCGGCATTCTGGTCGTGCAGAACGACCTCGGATCGTCCCTGCTGTTCTTCGGCATGTTCCTGGTGGTGCTCTACGTCGCCACCGAACGGGTGTCGTGGATCCTGATCGGCGTCGGCCTGTTCATGGGCGGCGCGGCGCTCGCCTACCCGCTGTTCGGCCATGTCCAGGTCCGGGTCGACGGCTGGCTGCACGCCTTCGACGGCAACAACCCGTCGAGCACCTCCTACCAGCTCGTCCAGGGGCTGTACGGCTTCGCCGCGGGTGGGATCAGCGGCACCGGGCTCGGTCAGGGCCATCCGCAGAAGGTGCCGTTCGCCAACACCGACTTCGTCATGGCCAGCCTCGGCGAGGAACTGGGCCTCACCGGAGTGATGGCGATCCTGACGATGTACGCGCTGCTGGTGCTGCGCGGCATGCGCGCGGCCCTCGGCGCGAAGGACGCGTTCGGCAAGCTGCTGGCCACCGGTCTGTCGTTCACCCTCGGGCTGCAGGTGTTCGTCCAGGTCGGCGGGGTGATGCGACTCATCCCCCTGACCGGTCTGACCTTGCCGTTCGTCTCCTATGGCGGGTCCTCCATCGTCGCCAACGCGGCGATCATCGCGCTTCTGCTGCGGGTCAGCGACGGTGCGCGCCGCGCCCCCGAGCCGCCGTCGGACGCGCCCCTGTTCGACCCGAGCGCGGTGTCAGAGAGTCCCACCCAGGTGGTGAGGACGACATGAACCGCCCGGCGCGCAGGGTCGCCGTCGTCTGCATGGTGCTGTTCGCCGCGCTGCTGGTGAACGCCAACTGGCTGCAGGTCGGCGAGGCCCACAACCTCAAGACCCAGCCGACCAACGGCCGTCAGATCACCGAACGCCTGGAGCGGGAACGCGGCGCGATCGTCGCCGGCGACGTGGAGGTCGCCCGCTCGGTTCCCTCCGACGACCAGTACAAGTACCTGCGGCAGTATCCGAGCGGCTCGCTGTACTCGGACGTCACCGGCTACTACACGCTGTTCACGGCCGCCGGCCTGGAACGCTCCCAGAACGAGTTCCTCTCCGGTGACGACGACCGGCTACTCGCCAGCCGGGTGACCGGCCTGTTCACCAATCAGACGCGCCGCGGCGGCACGGTCGTCACCTCCCTGGTGCCGGCGGTGCAGCAGGCCGCCGCCGAGGCCCTGGGCGACCGCAGGGGTGCCGTCATCGCCCTCGACCCGAAGACCGGCGCGGTGCTGGCCATGGTCACCAGCCCGACCTACGACGCGAATCCGCTGGCCAGCCATACCGAGCAGACCGCGACCGACGCGTACACCGTGCTGTCGGGGGACAAGTCGCAGCCGCTGCTCAACCGGGCCACCCAGCAGACGTATCCGCCGGGATCGACGTTCAAGCTCATCACCGCCGCCGCGGCACTCGCCCGAGGCCGCACACCGCAGACTCGGATCGCCGCCCCGAACGAGCTGAAGCTGCCGCTGAGCACCGTCACGCTGCCGAACTTCGACGGCGAGACGTGCGGCGACGGGCAGACCGACACCCTCATCCACGCCCTGACGATCTCCTGCAACACCGCGTTCGGCCAGCTCGGGATCGACCTGGGCGACGATGCGCTGCGTCAGCAGGCCGAGGCGTTCGGCTTCAATACGACGTTCCCCGACTTCCCACTGGCACAGGCACGTAGCGTCTTCCCCAGCGGCCTGGACGGAGCGCAGACCGCACAGTCAGCGATCGGCCAGTACAACGTGCGGGTCACGCCCCTACAGATGGCGGAGGTGGTCGCCGCGATCGCCAACGGCGGCACCGAGATGAAGCCCTATCTGGTATCCGAACTGCGCGGCCCGGACAAGCGGACGATCAGCAAGACCAGCCCCAAGGAACTCGGCAAACCGATCAACGGCGACGTCGCGGGCGAGCTGACGACGATGATGGAGAGCGTGGTGAGCTCCGGGACCGGCACCAAGGCGCAGATCGACGGGGTCACCGTCGCCGGCAAGACCGGTACCGCGGAGCACGGCGACGATGTGCCGCCGCACGCCTGGTTCGTCGGGTTCGCGCCAGCGGATAGCCCCAGGGTCGCGGTGGCCGTCATCGTCGAGGACGGCGGAGGTGAGGTTGGCACCGGCGGTGCCATCGCCGCCCCCGTCGCGAAACAGGTCATGCAGGCCGCATTGGACAGATCATGAACAACTCCCCCGGTAACCCCGCCACGCCGTCCCAGCCGTTCGCCGGCGCCGCCTCACCGAACACCGTTCTGGACAACCGCTACCGCCTGGATGGGCGGATCGCCGCCGGAGGCATGGGCGAGGTATGGCGGGGGCTCGACCAGACCCTCGGCCGGCCCGTCGCCGTCAAGCTGCTGCGGCCGGAGTACGCCAGCGACGAGTCGTTCCTGGTCCGCTTCCGCGGCGAGGCGCGGCACGCCGCGCAGCTGTCACACCCGGGCGTCGCGTCCGTCTACGACTACGGCGAGGTCGCGACCGCCGACGACTACCCCACCGCCTACCTGGTGATGGAGCTGGTCGAGGGGGAGCCGCTGTCGGCGGTGCTGCACCGGGAGAAACGCCTGTCGCCGGAACGGATGCTCGACATCCTCGGCCAGGCCGCCGACGCGCTGCAGGCCGCGCACGCCCTCGGCGTGGTCCACCGGGACGTCAAGCCCGGCAACCTGCTGCTGCGCCCGGACGGCGCGGTGAAGGTCACCGACTTCGGCATCGCCCGCGCGGTCGACGCCGCCCCGCTGACCGCGACCGGCATCATGATGGGCACGGCCTACTACGTCTCGCCGGAGCAGGCCTCCGGGCGGCCGGTGACGCCGGCCAGTGACGTCTACTCGCTGGGCGTCGTCGCCTACGAGTGCCTCGCCGGGCGCCGCCCGTTCGACGACCGCAACCCCATCGTCGTCGTCATGGCCCACCAGCAGGACACCCCCGCCCCTCTGCCCTCGGACATCCCGTACCAGGTACGGGCGCTGGTCGACTCGGCCATGGCCAAGGACCCGGGGCGCCGGCCGAGTTCCGCCGGGGCGTTCGCGCGCTCCGCGGCGGGCATCCGGCGCAACCTGTGGCCGCCGGAGGGTGGCCGCTGGGCGAGCGGCTCCGGCGCGTCGGACCTGACCGCTCGTCACCCAGGCCCCAATGCCGGTCTGCCGCCGTCCGGAGCTGGGCGCGCACACCGGCAGACCTCGCGCGGCCGCTCGCCATCCTGGCTCACGCAGGAGCCGAACTCGTCCGCCACCCGCGGCGGGCCAGGCGGATCCGGCCCTGGCAGGGCCGGCAGCGCCGGTGAAACCGCCGGACCCGCGGGGCCCGGCGGCCCGGCGGGAGGCGCGGGGCAGGCGGGCCGGGGCAGCGGGCCGGGTCGGGGCAGCGGGCCGGGTCGGGGCGGCGCGGTGCCGGACCGCACCCAGGCCGCGCTGGACCGCACCCAGTTTCAGCCCGGTGCCGATCTACCCGAGACGGCCATGCACAACCCGCCGCTACGCGGACCGGACACCGGGTATGGCGCGAACTCCGGATACGGCGCCCCGACGCGACGCGGCGCCGGCGATCCCACCGGATACCGCTCGTCGGCCGGCTATGGGCCGGGCGCCGGTTACGGGCCGGGCGCGGGCGCTCCCGGCTACGGCGACTCCGGATACAGCGATGCCCACGATCCCGGCACCGTCTACCAGCCGGGTCCGGCCGGGTGGCCGCGCTCGGCGGGTGAGCGAGAGCCTGACGAGACCTGGTCCGGTGGCCGCGCCGGTCGGCGGCGGGGCGCCAGTGCCGGCGCCCGGTGGGCACTGCCCCTGCCGGTCCTGATCATCCTGCTCGTGCTGGCGGTTGCGATCAGCGCGTTCGTGGCCAACCAGCTGTTCTCCACCAGCGGTTCCGAGTCGAACTCCGCCACCACCCCACCAGGGGTGGTGTCAATGTCGCCGGTCGGTGATGAAATCGTCAGCGGAACGACCGGGTCGGCGGGAGTGGCGACGGCAGGGGAGTTTTCGTGACCGACGCAACTCAGACCTACACGCCCGACGCGGCGCCGCAGCTCATCGGCGGCCGTTACGAGCTGGGCGCGGGCATCGGCTACGGTGGGATGGCGGAGGTCTACCGCGGCCGCGACATCCGGCTCGGCCGAGAGGTCGCGATCAAGACGCTGCGCTCCGACCTGGCCCGGGACCCGACGTTCCTCGCCCGGTTCCGGCGTGAGGCGCAGTCGTCCGCGGCGCTGAACCATCCGGCGATCGTCTCGGTGTACGACACCGGTGAGGACGACATCAACGGGACGCACATCCCGTACATCGTGATGGAGTTCATCGAGGGCCGTACCCTGCGGGACGCGCTACAGGCCGAGGGGCGGTTCACCGAACGGCGCGCCATGGAGATCACCTCTGACGTCTGCGCCGCACTGGACTACAGCCACCGGATGGGCATCATCCACCGGGACATCAAGCCCGCGAACGTGATGGTCAGCCCGGATGGCGCGGTCAAGGTGATGGACTTCGGCATCGCCCGGGCCACCACGGCCACCTCGTCCACGATGACCGCGACCTCGGCCGTCATCGGCACCGCCCAGTACCTCTCCCCCGAGCAGGCCCGGGGCGCCCGCGTCGACGCCCGCAGCGACGTCTACACCACCGGTGTGCTGCTGTACGAGCTGCTCACCGGCGGCCCGCCGTTCCGCGGGGACAACCCGGTCGCAGTCGCCTACCAGCATGTCCGGGAGGACCCGGACCCGCCGTCGGCGCACGACCGGGACATCTCGCCCGAGGCGGACGCGATCGTCCTCAAGGCGATGGAGAAGGACGCTGACGACCGCTATCTCACCGCCGGTGAGATGCGCGACGATCTGGAGCGGGCCCTGGCGGGGCGCCGGGTGCAGGCCATGATGGGAGATGGTGGCGTCAGCGGTGCCGCCACCACCCTCGGCCCCGCGGCCACCGCCAGCGGCACGGCGCTGCTCGGCCGCGGCGACCGCGCCGGCTACCCCACGCGCGACCGCTACCCCGACGACCGTTACGGCGACGACCGTTACGGCGACGACGCGACGTCCTATGCCCCCGCCGGCTCGTACCAGGCAGAGCCACCGTACGACGACGGTCGCTTCGGTACCGGCCCGTTCGACCGGTACGACCTCACCGGCGCGATGGACCGGCGCGCCGTGCCCGGCAGCCCGCAGCGGTCCCAGGCCTGGAAGTACATCCTCGCCGGGCTCGGCGTCGTCGTCGTGTTCGTCGCCGTGGTGCTGCTGGCGACCACCCTGTTCACCAACAACGACAACCACTCGTCCGCCAAGCAGATCCCCGTTCCGAAGGACCTCGTCGGCCAGACCGAGCAGATTGCCAGGGCCCGGCTGCAGAGCGCCGGCTTCGGCGGCCACGTGAAGATCGTCTCGGTGGACGACCCGGACCATGCCGGTCAGGTCACCAGGACCGATCCGGCCGGGGGCAGCAACGTCGCCGTCAATGGGACGATCACCCTGTCCATCGGCAAGGCCGCGGGCGACGTCACCATCCCCGCGGACATCGTCGGCAAGACGCAGGCCGAGGCCGAATCCGAGCTACGCGGCCTCGGCCTGACGCCAAACTCGACGCAGTTCTTCAACGCCACCTCGCACAAGATCGGCACGGTCGACAGCACCGACCCGACGGCCGGCGGAGCGGTCAAACCCGGCGCGACGGTGACCCTCTATGTGGTCAGCTCCACCGTCAACGTGCCGGACGTGACCAACCGCTCCTTCGACAGCGCGGTCGCCACCCTCGGCCAGTACGGGCTCAAGGCGACCAGGCAGGACGTGGCGAACAACAACGTCGCCCCGGGCACCGTCGTGGACCAGCAGCCCTCCGGGGGTGCCCTCCCCCGCGGGTCGACCGTCAGCCTCTCGGTCGCCGCCCAGGTCCAGACCACGGCACCGCCGAGCGCCACCCCCACCACACCCGCCGACCAGCAGCCGAGCCAGCCGCCCGAGGGCGGACAGAGCCCCAGTCCCAGTGCCAGCCAGACGCCGTCCCCGAGCCCCACGACCGGTGCGATCGGGCTGGGGGGCAATGGTGCCGGCCGCGGCAACGGCGGTGCTGGTGGCGGCACTGGCAGCGGCGGCGGCACCGGCGCTGGCGGCGGGACCGGGAACTGAGACGGGCAGGGAGTCACCAGATGCGGATCCTGGTCGTCGACAACTACGACTCGTTCGTGTTCAACCTGGTCCAGTACCTCGGCCAGCTGGAGACGGACTGCGTCGTGCGACGCAACGACGAGCTCACGCCGGCCGAGCTCGCCGAGCTGGTCGCGAACGCCCGGCTGGACGGGCAGCCGGTCGACGGCGTGCTGCTGTCCCCCGGCCCCGGCACGCCCGAGGCCGCCGGGGTGAGCATCCCCGTCGTGCGGGCCTGCGCCGAGCGGCGGCTGCCCCTGCTCGGCGTCTGCCTCGGGCACCAGGCGATCGGGGTCGCGTTCGGCGCGACCGTCGACCGTGCGCCCGAGCTGCTGCACGGCAAGACCTCGCTGGTGCACCATGATCGTGCCGGCGTGCTCGCCGACCTGCCCTCGCCGTTCGTCGCGACCCGCTACCACTCGCTCGCCGTCGAGGAGCGCACCCTGCCCCCCGAGATCGAGGTGACGGCGCGGACCGAGAGCGGCGTGGTGATGGCGCTTCGGCACAGCACGCTGCCGCTGGAGGGCGTCCAGTTCCATCCGGAATCGGTGCTGACCCAGGGCGGCCATCTGATTCTCGCCCGCTGGCTGGACCAGTGCGGCGACGGCGGTGCCGCCCGCCGCCTCGCCCCCGAGCTCTCCGCCGAGGTCGAGACCCTGCGGGCCGCCGCCTTCACCTGACCCGGGTCCAGCCGCGGACGCGGATCGGCGTCAAGGCCTCGACGCGGGCAGGGTCGCCTCCGGCGCCTCGCTGACCCGGTAGCCCAGATGGTAGGCGTCCACGTACTGCCGGTAGATCGTGACCTGGGGATCGTCGCGCAGACGGGTCCGCATCTCGGCGACGTCGCCGATGGCGGTGATCCGGAAGGGCGGCGAGAACACCTGGCCCTGCAGCAGCAGCGTGTTGCCGACGCAGCGCACCGCGGTCCGTGCGGTGACCCGGCGATCCATGATGGACATCGCCTCGGCGCCACCGGACCACAGGGCGTTCACGACGGCCTGGACGTCCTGCTGGTGAACGACAAGATCATCCGGGCCGGGCGTCCGCACACCCGTGGGATAGCCACCGCCCCGGCTCGACGGCGGCGCGTCGTCGAGCTCGACGCTCACCGCCGGACCGCGCACCGCAGCGAGTCTGACCGCCCCTGCCAGGCCCGCCGCGCCCGGTCCGGCGACGGTGGCTGTGGCTGTGGCTGTGGTGCCGTTCTGTGGCTGCGTGGGCCGGGCATCCGACGGGTTGAGCTGGCCGCGCAGCGCGTACTGCCGGGCGGCGACGCGGCGCGATTCCGCGGCGACGACCTGCGCCACTCCGCCGGGGCCGAGGCGCGCATCGGCGAGCCGGCGAGGTCCGGCCACCGATCCGGCCTGACGCGCCACAGCTCCGGCGAGCGCGCCGAGGCACAACAATCCGACCACGACGACGGGCCATCGGACGCGACGCACGGCCGCCGCCATCGCCGTTCGCGCCCCGCGTCTCACCGCGCCGTCCGCTCCCCTCTCCCTCCGTGCGCGCCTGCGGGCCATGCGCAGGCGGACACCGACGATGCCACACTGGCGGCGCGATCGATACCTCGTCGGCAGACGCGCGGCCGTGCGTCTCGGCCACACGTGGGCGGAGTCCGGCAGGCCATCAGCACGTGCACAGATCCACTGTCTACGCTGGTGCCCACGTGTGGGATAGCCCACCCGCCGCACCGGGAGAAGCGCAGGACGGTCACCGCCCCGTCCACGCCTGGCCAGCCAAGGAGTACCGCCGTGCCCGAGTCACGACGCCGCAAGCCGAAGAAGCAGACCCCCAACGTCGGCGCGACTCAGGCACGGCGCAGCAAGCCCCCGTCTCCGCCGTGGTTCGGCGGCCTGATCCTTGCCTTCTTCCTCGTCGGAATCGCCTACCTGCTCGTCTACTACTTCTCCAACGGCGGGGTGCTGGGGATGGAGAGCCTGGGGGGCTGGAACATCCTCATCGGGTTCGGATTCGTCGTCGTTGGTCTGGCCGTGTCGACCCAGTGGCGCTGAGCGCGCGGGCCTCGTCCTGACCCGCGCCGATCGTCCGGTGCCGTCCGGGTGGGCGGCGGATGACTTGCACGGCTGTCATCTATCCACAACCGTTGTCCACAAGTGTGGATATCACCCTTGAGGGTGAGATCAATGGACAGTGAGGACATGGCGGCAGAACGTGAGAACGTCCCGGGAGTCTCCCCATACGAGGAGATCATCGGGTTCTCCCGAGCCGTGCGGATCGGCGAACGGATCGTCGTGAGCGGCACCGGCCCGGTCTGGCCGGACGGGCGTGTTTCCGCTGATGCCGCAGCCCAGGCCCGGCGTTGCTTCGAACTGATCGAGGTGGCCTTGGCACAGGCCGGCGCGCGGCTGTCCGACGTGGTGCGTACCCGGATGTACATCACCACACGTGCACACGCGGACGCGGTTGGCCAGGTCCACCGGGACCTGTTCGCGGACACCCGTCCGGCGGCCACGATGGTCATCGTTGCCGGATTACTCGACGATCGTTGGGCGGTCGAGGTGGAGGCCGAGGCCGTTCGTGGAGGTGTCAGCGCGTAGGGAACCCCCTACGTACCGTCGTCGCTCAGCGAGCCAGGACGGCGGTGCGCAGACGGGAGACGGTCTGTTCGGCGTCCTCGTCCGCCACGAGCAGGCGGCGGAACTCGCCACCCGGGCGAACCTCCACCACCACCGCGGGTCGTCCTCGGTAGACGGCGGCGAAGTCCTTTCCGTCCCGGGACCGCCAGGTGCCGAGCGCGATCACTCCGGGCAACCCCGTGCCGGGCAGCCGCCATCCGCGCAGTTCACCGAACGGTTCCGCCGACGTCCGCACATCGAGCACCTCGTCGAGCCCGACGGAGACATCGCCCCGCAGGGCACCGAGCCGCTCGATGCCGCGCAGCACGACCTCGACCCGCTGCTCCCTTACCTCCAGGCTGGCCATCCGCCCACGTTAGCCGTCAGCACCCGGCTGACGCGGCCAAAGCGAGGACCTCCGCTGGGGGAGGACCTCCGCTGGGGGAGGACCTCCGCTGGGGGAGGACCTCCGCTGGGGGAGGTCAGGTCGACGGGGACGGCCGGGCATAGGCCTCGGCGTCCTCGGCCCGGATCACGTACATCACGGCGTTGATGAGCGCGAGGTGGGTGAACGCCTGCGGGAAGTTGCCCAGATGCCGCCCGCTGTGCGGGTCGATCTCCTCGGCGTAGAGGTCCAACGGGCTCGCGAGGCTCAACAGCCGCTCGCACAACTGCCGGGCCCGGGCCAGCTCGCCGATCTCCACCAGCGCCGAGACCAGCCAGAACGAGCAGATCAGGAACGCCCCCTCCTCGCCCGACACCCCGTCGTCGGTCTCCCCGGTGCGATAGCGCAGCACCAGGCCGTCCTCGGTGAGCTCGTCGGCGATCGCGAGGACGGTGGCCTTGACCCGCTCGTCCGAGGCGGGAAGGAAACCCAGCAGCGGGATGAGCAGCAGGGACGCGTCCAGAGCGGTCGAACCGTAATACTGGGTGAACACGCCACGGTGATCGACACCGTGCGCGCAGACGTCGGTGTGGATCTCCTCGGCGATGGTCTTCCACCGCGCGGCCGCCGTGTGGTCGCCCCGCATCTGGGCGAGCCGCCGGCCGCGGTCCAGGGCAACCCAGCACATCACCTTCGACACGGTGAAGTGCCGCAACGCGCCGCGGACCTCCCACATCCCACAGTCCGGTTCGCGCCAGTGCGCGGCAGCGGCTTCGACCAGGCGGACCAGCACCGGCCAGAGCCGCTCCGACAGGTAGTCCCGCGACCGGGTGTGCAGATACACCGAGTCCAGGACCACTCCCCACACATCGTGCTGGCGCTGCAGCGCGGCGGCGTTGCCGACCCGCACCGGGGACGCCCCCTCGTAGCCGGACAGATGACCGAGGATCTCCTCGTCGATCCGTGGCTCACCGCCGACCCGGTACATCACCTGGATCTCGTCGTCATGCTCGGCGACGTCTGCGATGAACGAGAAGAAGTCGTTGGCCTCGTAGTCGAGGCCCAGGGTGTACAGGCCCCACAAGGCGAAGGTCGAGTCGCGCAGCCAGCTGTACCGGTAGTCCCAGTTGCGCTCACCCTGCGGGGTCTCCGGCAGCGACGTGGTGGCCGCCGCGAGCAGCGCGCCGGTCGGCGCGTAGGTCAGGCCCTTCAACGCGAGCGCGCTGCGCTGCAGGTGCCGCCGCCACGGATGGTCGGGGAACACGCCGCGGGAAAGCCACTGCCGCCAGAACTGCGTCGTCGAGTCCACCGCCTCGCAGGCCTGCGCGTAGGTGTCCGGCAGCAGCGGATCCTGCGCCCGCCAGGTCAGCGCGACGAACGCGGTGTCCCCCTCCCGCAGGGTGGTGCGGGCCAGCGCGCGGCGGCCGTCGAAGCCGAGCCGCAGGTCGGTGCGCAGCCGCAGCGTGACCCCGCTGCCGGCATGTGCGATGACGCCGCAGGAATAGTCCGCCGCCTCGTACTGCCACGACTCGGCCTGCCGGCCGTAGTCGAAGTTGGGCTCGCAGACGACGCTCAGATCAACGGTCCCGTGCTCGCACCGGGCCAGGCGCAGCAGCACATGCTCGGCGTCCCAGTCGCTGGGAGTGCGCCGATGGGTGTTGGAGCGGCGATGCGTACGGTGCCAGCGACCGACGACCAGACAGTCAGTGACGATCAGCCAACCGTTCGGGGTCTGCCACGTCGTCTCGAGAATGTTCGTTCCGGGCAGATAACGGCGCCCGGCCGGGATCTGGGTGCGGTCCGGGCCGAACCGGAAGCCGCCCGCGGACCGGTCCAGCACCGCACCGAACACGCTCGGTGCGTCCGGGCGCGGCACACACATCCATTCCACGTTGCCGCCCGGCGCGACCAGGCAGGATGTCTCACAGTCGGACAGGAACCCGTACTCGGCGATCGGCGGGTACGGGCTGCCCCCGCTGCGCCGCACCGGAGACTGCGCCACCTGATCCCCCTGACCATCACCTGCCACGGCACCCACCCCGCCCCCGTCGCCCATGCCGGACATCACGCATGCCGGACACAATGAGTAGTGACGAGATAGCGAATCGTAGCCGCCGGCCGCCGTGACGCAAGGACCGCCACGCGTGCGCGGCCGGACGACGTGCTGTCGCCCGGCGTCCGCGGATCGTGGGCGGGGCGGGTGTGGTTCCGTGGGACCATGATTTCGCCTGACGCGAATCCGCCCGACCCGCCGCCCTTGACATCCGGGCCTGCGCCAGCGTCCGGATCGGCATCGTGGTCGCCGCCGCTGTGGCGGGTAGCGCTCTACGTCGTCGGCGGGGTGCTGGCGGCGCTGGTGGCGGCCCTCGGTTCGCTCGCCGACCGGGTCGGCCAGCTTGACGGGGCCGGACGGCTCCTGGTCGGCGTGGTGGCCGCCGGGCTGTGGGTGCTCGCGGTCCGCGACCTGCTCGCCCGGCCGACGCTGCGGGTCGACACCGGTGGACTCGAGCTCGTCGACGGCCTGCGGCGACGTCATCTGCCCTGGGCGGCAGTGCTCTCGGTCCGGGCCGCCACCGTCACCCACAACCGACGCGCGGTGCATCTGCGCACCCTCGAGGTCGAGACGATCGACGGGCCCCTCCTGCTCACCCGCCGCCAGCTCGGTACCGACCCCGGCCCGGTCGCCGATCGCGTCGAACAGATCCGCCAGCGGTCCGGTTGAGACAGCGGCGCACCCCCGCTGCGGTCAGGTCAACTCGGGTGCGGTCGACGGCTCAGGTGAGAGCGGACGACTTCACGACCGCGGCGAGCAGCAACGCCGCGACGAGGCCCAGCACGCCACCGGCCTGGGCCCAGCCGTACCTCGGCGGCACGTAGGCGTAGAGCAGGCCGATGAGGGCGCCGACGGCGAGGCCGCCGAGATGGCCCCATTTGTCGATGCTGCTGAAGGTGAAGGTGATCGCAAGGTTGATCCCGATGATGACCAGGATCTGGGTCGAGTCGATCCGCAGCCGCCGCGCGATCACATAGTAGGCGGCGAAGAACGCGAAGATCGCGGTGGATGCGCCCACGGAGGCTGTGCTCAGGCCGCCGAGCAGGTAGCTCAGCGTGTTGCCGCCGACGGCGCCAGCCACGAAAAGACCCAGGTAGCGCGCCCGGCCGAGCAGCGCCTCCAGCTGGAATCCCAGCAGGAACAGCGCGTACATGTTGAACAGGATGTGCAGCACTCCGGCATGCAGGAACGCCGCGGTCAGCAGCCGGTAGTACTGGTCATCGATCGCGATCCGGTAGCCGATCATCGCGAACCGGTGGGTGAAGCTGTTCGACGTGTCGCCGCCGCTGCTGATGCCCGGCGCCCCTTGCAGGAAATAGGCGACGACGCAGATTCCGATGAGGCACTGGGTCACCACCGCCTGCCGGGCATGGGTGGCCCGCCCGCCGAGCGCGGTCCGCGGCTCCCGCGATGGCGCCCCGCCGTCCGTGTGCCCGGAGGAGGAGCGGTTTCGCCCCTCCTCCGGGCACTGGAATCCGACCGCGGCCGGGCGCATGCAGTCCGGGCAGATCGGCCGGTCGCACCGCTGGCAGGTGACGTACGTCTCCCGATCAGGATGCCGGTAGCAGTGCGGCACCGACGGACCGCCCGACTCCGCCAGCCCGCCCGACCCGGCCGGACCGCCCGATTCCGGTGGTCCGCCCGACCACCCCGCCGGGCTGCCGGGATGCGGCGAGGGCGTCCAGCCCTGCTGGCCGGGCGGCGGGCCGACGTCGGGCCGCCACCCCGGCGATCCCGCCGCGCCCGGGCCGGAGCTCCCGCCGGAGCCGGTCCCAGCGCCTGGTGCGAACGGATCACGGCCCGGCTCGCTGGCCGGTTCCGGCGGTGCGCCCATCGCGTAACCCCTGTGCGAGCCGGCCCGGCAGCCCGTCAGGCCTGTCGGCGATCGATGACGACCTCGGAGATCACCACGTCCGTCTTCGGACGGTCCTGCGCGCCGGTCGGGGCCTTGGCGATCGTGTCCACGACCGCCGTACCCCGGACGACCTCGCCGAAGATCGTGTGCTTGCCCGTCAGCCACGCCGTCGGCGCGACTGTGACAAAGAACTGCGAGCCGTTGGTGGCCGGGCCGGAGTTCGCCATCGCGAGCAGGTACGGCCGGGTGAACGCGAGGTCGGGGTGGAACTCGTCGGCGAACCTGTAGCCCGGACCGCCCCGGCCGGAACCCAGCGGGTCACCGCCCTGGATCATGAAGTCCGGGATGACCCGGTGGAAGATCGTCCCGTTATAGAGGGGAGTGCCCGACTTGCGCTCCCCGGTTGACGGGTCGGTCCACTCCTGCGTGCCAGTCGCAAGCCCGACGAAGTTGCGGACGGTCTTGGGAGCGTGGTCGGGGAACAGTCGAATCTCGATGTCCCCCTCAGTCGTCCGCAGCGTCGCGTACAGCTCCTCGGCCATGAGCCTCTCTTCTCTTCAGGTCTGGTCTCAGGTCTGGGTCGTCTCAGGTCCGCGGCAATATCCGGGGCCATGTCCGTTCGGGGCCATATCCGTTCGGGGCACTGTCCGTTCGGGGCGATGTCCGGTCAGACGGCACCCGGGCCGGTCCCGATCGTATGCGCCCGGTGCCGCCCACGTTGCGCGTGGCGCCGCGGCACACGACGGGACAGGTCGGCACAGGCCGGGTCGGATCGCGCGGGCGGGACGCACCGGCGGGATGCCGGTCAGGACGGCGTGACACGCCTGTCGGGGCGCCTGTGGTTGAAGAGAGCGGCTTACCGGGTACGGCACACTGCAGAGAGATCTTGACCGCCTGATGATCCGCCGACCGGCAACCGTATGTCGACCGTCCCACGACCCACCGACCAGCGATCGCGTACAGGTCGCCCCCGCGGCTCGCCCGCCACCCCACGATCTGCCACCCAGCGACCTGCCATCGCGCGGCTCACTGGCCGCCGACAACCTCTCCACCCGCTGACGGCCCCGCCCACCAGCACGGCATCTAAGGAAGGACGCCATGAGTACGACGTTGAAGGATCGCCTCTCACACGTCACCGACACCGCACCGGTCAGTGGGATCTCGGACGCCGCGCGCCACGCCGCCGACGCCGCCGGGACCGCGGCCCAGCGGGCTGCGAGCATCGCCGGGGACACGGCCGGCACCGCCGCGGCGGCTACCCGGGGCGCCGGGGTCAGCGTCGCTCACCGCATCTCCGACGTGTCCGAGTCCGCGGTCCGTGGGGGCACCGCGGCGCAGCGCACCGCGGGGAAGGCGGCGGGGAAGACAGCCGGGAAGGCCGTCCAAGCCTCCGGCCGGGCCGGACGCAAGGTCGAGAAGGCCCGGTCGCGGGCCGAGCTGACCGCCGAGCGGGCCCGGGCCACCGCGGAGCTGCGGGCCGAGCGGCAGCGGTCCCGTCGGGCCGTCGCGGCGGAGACCAAGGCGCGCGTCGAGGCCGACAAGGCTCAGGGGATCCTGGAGAAGCGCCTGGCGAAGGCCGAGAAGAAGCTCGCCCGGGTGCACCGCCACCGCCGCCGGGGTGCGCTGACCGTCGCCCTGCTCGGGGCGGGCGTCGCGGGGACCGTGGCCGCGCGCCGATACCTGGCGCAGCGCGGCAGCGAGACGCTCGGCACCGAGGCCGAGCCGACTCCCACCCCCCCGTCCACCAGCGGCACGCCCTCGGCCACCGGCGCGGCCTCCGCCCGCACATCGTCCGCCACCGGTGGCGGCTTCGGTTCCGGCGCGGGCAGCGGCACCGGCAGCGGCCCGCTGGGCACGGACACCATCGACGAGCGGCGGCGTCCCCCGACGAGCGGCTTCGAGGAAATGCCGGGCGTCGACACCACGCTCGGTGAGGTCAGCCGGCCGGGTCCGCGCTAAGCCGCGTCCCGGTCCGTCCCCCGGTAGGCCGGGTCGGACCCCGGTAGGCACCTGGCGCTGATGCCGGCACGGCGGGGCGTGCCGGCGGCGGGGGGGGGGGGGGGGGGGGGGGGGGGGGGGGGGGGGGGGGGGGGGGGGGGGGGGGGGGGGGGGGGGGGGGG
>NZ_JALKFZ020000161.1 GCF_023243075.1 Frankia sp. AiPa1
GCCCAGATGAGCTAGATGTCGGGTTCGGCGGATGGGGCGGCCCCCGCCCGGCGCGGGGCGGCGGGGGGGGCGGGGGCGGGGTCGGGGGCGCCGGCGCCGGCGCCGGCGAACTGGTAGGCCACCGTCGGGGCGTCGTCGTGCGGGTTGAGGTCCACCGTCACGCCGCCGGACGGTGACGCTCGCGTGTGGGCGGTGTGCGCAGAGCCATGTGCTGGTGCCTCCTGCCCCTGCTGGTCCGGTCGTCGGAACTGGCCGCCGTGGCCGCCGTGGCCGCGGTGCCGGCCGTCTGCGGACGGTGCCCCGGCGATCCGGCCGGCCTGGGTGAGCCGGTCGCACGTGGCGGTCTGGTCGATTGGATCACGTCGGTCATCACGGGTTCATGAGGATGTATCCTCCCAGGTTCCCCGTGATGCGTCGATGACTGAGATCGCCACCGGCAGGCCACCCTCCGGCGTGCTCCCTTTGTCGACGCGCGAACGTGATTGAGCGTAAGGGTCGGATGTCGGCGGCCCCCGGCGGGGACCGCCGCATCAGGATAGGGCGCTAGGCCGCCATGAACGGCCATGTCGAGGCAGGTCGCTGGCATGGGTCCGGCCTGTCCCCCAGCCGGGGGTCCCCAGCCGAGGCCGCCGGTCCGCGCCGCCGGATGAATCCGGCCGGACGAGCTGCCCGGACTCCGCGGCCGTGCCGGATACCGTGTGTCACGCCGGATACCGTGGTCACATGGTCGTCTCAAGCCCACCCGGGGCATGCCCACCGGGATCGCCCGTATCCGGATCACCCGCGGCCGGCCTGCCGCTGGCCGGATCGGGCCAGTCCGGAGTAGGCCCGTCCGGGTCAGGCATGTCCGAGCCCGGTGCGTCCCCCGGTTGGTGGCACTGATGGCGGGCACAGGACGCCGGGGCGGCGGCGGAATCGCGCGCGGCGGTCAGGGTGGCCGGGCTGGCAAGTCCAGCTCGCACCGCAAGGGCGCCGGCGCGGGCAGCGGCGGGCAGAACCGCCGGGCGCTCGAGGGCCGAGGGGCCACCCCGCCCGCGCACCTGCGCCCCGGCCACCCGGCGCAGCGCCGGGCCGCCGCGGCGGCTAAGGGGGCGATCACTGAGAGTGGGCGTCCTGGCACCGGAAACCGAGTGAACGACGCCGGCCGGCCGGGGTCGCCCCGTTCCCGGCGGGCGGAGACCGACGAGCTGGTCGTCGGGCGCAACGCGGTGGTGGAGGCGCTTCGGGCCGCGGTGCCATCGACCACGCTGTTCGTCGCCGCGGGGCTGGACTTCGACGAGCGGCTCGACGAGGCCCGTCGGCTGGCGTCGCGACGTGGCATCGCGGTCGTCGACGCCGCCCGGCCGGACCTGGACCGGATGTGCGGCACCGCGCCGCATCAGGGCCTCGTTCTTTCGGTCCCGCCGTTCCGCTACACCCACCCCGACGACCTGCTCGCCCAGGTCCGCGCGGACCGACGCCCGCCCGAGGCCGCGGCCTCGGGCGCCGGTCGCGGGTCCGGCGGCTCAGCGGGCGCTGCCGGCCTGGTGGTCGCGCTCGACGGCGTCACCGATCCGCGCAACCTCGGCGCCGTGGTGCGGTCCGCGGCGGCCTTCGGCGCGCACGGTGTCGTGGTGCCCGAGCGGCGGGCCGCCGGGATGACCGCGGCGGCCTGGAAGACGTCGGCGGGCGCGGCGGCCCGGCTGCCCGTCGCCCGCGCCACCAATCTGGCCCGCACACTCACCGCCTATGCCGAGGCCGGGCTGTTCGTCGTGGGACTGGCCGCCGACGCCGAGCTGAGCCTCGACGAGCTGACGATGGCCGGCGACCCGCTGGTCCTGGTGATCGGCTCGGAGGGGCGAGGCCTGTCCCGCCTGGTCGAGCAGCGCTGCGATCTGACGGTGCGCATCCCCATGGTCGGCGAGGTCGAGTCGCTCAACGCCGGGGTCGCGGCCGCGGTGGCCCTCGCGGAGATCGCGCGTCGTCGGCGTAACCCGGTCGAGCGGGCCTGACCGGCGCTGGAGGCGTCTGCGGGTGAGCCCCCCGCGGGTGAGCTTTTCGGCTGTGCTGCCCCGCGGTGCGGCACAGCGGGACACAGCGGGACACAGCGGGAAACGAACCAGGCCCCGCCCCCGGGAGGTGGGGCGGGGCTGGTGGCCGCGCGCTGGGTCGCGTCGCCTCGCGCCGGTCGGCTCACGATCTGTCGAGCACGATCCGATTGATCATGTGCGGATCAGAACCGGCCGAGTGCTGATGTCGGCGCGGTATCGGGGCCTCAGATCCGGTGACCCCAGCAGGGCTTCGACGCGTACCACGGGCTGGTGCCCGCCTGCGCGTAGAGCTTGCGCGCCATGCGCCACTGCTCGGCGACGCTGGCGTGCTGCGGCAGGCCACGACCACCGAGGCCGTGCCACGTGCTGGGCAGGAACTGGAACAGGCCGCCCGCTCCGATGGAGTTCACCGCATGCGAGTTGCCGCCGGACTCACAGGGAACGACCGCACTCAGGAAATGGTCGGCGTTGGTTGCCGCGCTGGCCGGCTGGGACAGTGCGAGCCCGCCACTCACGGAGGCGGCGAGAGCCGTGGCGACAACAGCGGCACGGGTGCTGAGCTTGATCCGGTTGAGGCCCCGACCGAGCGTACGAGCATTGGACATTGAGGTGTCCTTCCCCACGCCTGCGAGGTGAGCTGTCGGATTCGGGCTGGGAATGCCCGGCCACCAGTGGTGGCTTCACCCCTAGGACGCCTGGGTTCGGCGTCCGAAATTGGGTCCCCCGCTCCTGCCACAAGTTTGGCTCCTACCGGGTGGGGGCAGGATTCGGCGTGCCACCCGGCGTCTGCCGTCAGTCGACGACATGGCTACGAACATAGCTGGCCGTGACCTGGGTAAATCAAGCCTCCGTGAAGATGGGCACAATACCTTCCGGAACATTTTTCTGATCTTTCTTCCGGTCTATCGCGCGGGTGTGTGCGCCCGAGCATAACCGGTTTCCTGGCCTCGCCGAAATACCTCTTGGGAAGTGGTTCTGCCACGCTGGAGAAAAAATATCACGGTCCGCGCCAGACCTTCTTCCGCGAGTGTCGCCGGGCGCTTTCCGTGACACCCCGGAGGCGCGCGGGACGCTGCGGTGGAAGGCGGGATGATCGGTCGCGATATTCGTTGTATCAGGCTGCATCTTTATGAATTGTACCCAGTTTGGGTATACATCGGCCATGGGAGTCGTGTCGTATTTTTCGGGCACGGCGCCTGGCCGCGCGGGGTGGCCGGGGCGTGGCCGATCCCCGCCGTCCGGGTGGTCGGCCTCAGGGGCTGTAGGTCCAGGCGGAGCCGGTACCGCGGTACTGCTCGACGGGTATCGGGGTGCTGCCGGGCCGCATCCGGGTGGTGTAGAGCCGGCCGAGGAGGTGGTCGATCTCGTGGCCGACGAGGCGGGCCAGGCCCTGGCGGTACACGGTGATGTGCTGGCGCCCGGAGATGTCGGTGTGCTCGACATGCAGCTCGAGGGGGCGGGGGACGAGCCCACGGACGTCGAAGAAGCTCAGGCAACCCTCGTAGTGCTCGTCGGTTTCCGGCGATGCCTCGATGATCCGCGGGTTGAGCAGGGTGATGATGTCGCCGTCGGCGGAGCGGACGATGGCGGCCGCCCGGTTGATCCCGATCTGCGGCGCGGCGATGCCCATGCCCTTGCCGAAGGTGTGCAGGGCGGAGACGCGTTCCATGGCCGAGGACAGCTGGGCGACGACTCGCCGGGCGTCCTCGGCCTCCGCCGGAAGCTGGAAGGAGCGGGCGGACTGGGCCAGCGCCGCATCGTCCGCCTGGACGATGCCCACCGCCGCCATCTGCTCGCTCGGGCGTGGTCCGGTGGTGGCTGATCGGCCCGGCGCCTCCGGTCCGTGGCCGCCGCCTTCGGCCCGGAAGTTCCATTCCAGTCGATAACGGGCATGAAGCGGCGGATTACTGGTCGACCAGGTGTATACCCGCCGGTCGCCCTCGTCGGCCCGGGCGATCGCGGTCCGAAACGGGAAGGCGTCCGCCGTCATCGAGGTCTCCATTCCCCAGACCACCGGGTCGGCTCGGGCGGGGAAGTCCAGCACGACCGACAGGAAGGCGGTGGGCACCCGGACCGCCCGCTGGAACCACGGGCCCCACTTCTCCTCGCCCACCCGATAGGTGTATTCGATCCAGGTGGATTCGCCTGGGTAAAGGGGGAAACGCCCGCTGCTGTTCTCGAACAGCAGCCAGACCTCCTTGAGTGCATCCCAGTCGGTCTTGATCTTCCAGGCCATCTGCTCGTCCCCGCAGTGGGCGGACAGGCGCAGTTCCTCCCACCGCAGGGGATTGCTGCGGTAGAGGCGCGCGGCCCGTTCCTGGTCACCTGGGAAACGATCGACGGAGATACGCATCAGGTAACGGGTCACCGGTTCGTCGCCGGTGTTGGTGATGCGACGCCGTTGGTGGGCGACATACATGCCGTCGTCGTAACGCAGCCGCGCGCTGTCCTCCTCGACGAGCAGTCCACCACCTGCCGCGCCGCGCGATCCCGACCCGGCCGACGCCGTGCCCGCCTCGCCGGCGGCCGCCACCGCGGACTGGCCGGACGCGGCGACCAGGTCGCCCGTTCCCGTGGACCCGGCCGTCCCGGCGCCGACGCCGGAGAGGGCAGCGGCCTCCCAGGGGCGAGCAGCCAGGTGGAAATAGGCGCCGGGGATGCGCAGCGCGTCGGCGATCCGCTCGATCAATGACAACCGCGCGATGTGGTCCTCGCCCTGCATGATCCGGCTGACCCGGCTCTGGCTGAGGCCCTCGACCGGCGAGGAGATCCGGTTCTGGCTCGCGCCGTCGTACTTCTTCATCAGGCGGAAGGCAGTGCGGAAGTCCCGGGAGGCGCAGGCGGCCTGGAACTCGGCACGGGCGAGCAGTTGCGCGGAGACCCGGTAGGGGCCGGACTCGTAGGACATCGACCGGCCTTCCGTTTGGCACACGCCCGAACCACGTCGCCGGGCCAGTCGCCAGCCCGACCCGGGCCGGGCTCGCCGTACCGCGCGGGTGCCTGCCCTCGACGGGCGGGCGCCGCGCTGACCAGCCGGGCGGCAGGATGGCCGCGGCACCCCATCGCCTCTGGATGGGGCACATCGCCCGATGTGACCCCAACTGACACATCAGGATAACGGGGTTGTGGCGTCGCGACATGGGCTTTGTGCGGGACTCCGATGGTCTGGCGTTGTCGTGCAGATGACACCCGAGTCGTCCAGGTGATGATCGACCGCTGGTCCCGCCGGTTCCGCGAGTTGGCCGCTTCTGGTCCCGGCGGGGCCATATGAGAAGGGCATGCCTGACTGGAGTTTCCGGTATCCCCCGATCGGACGACTCTGGACCCAGGCCGGCCCCGCCCCGCGTCGAGCCGCGACCTCCGCCGGGCGGGGCCGGCGCACCGGGCTGCCACGGGCGGTCGCGGCCGCCCGAACGGGAGGGGGCGGGAGCCGCGACCGGCCGTGGCGGCCATCAGGCCGAGGCGTGCGGCGCAGGGGCGGTTGCGGTGGAAGGAAGGTGATGACCATGACAACCCGGGCGGCCGAGCGGGAGCGCCGAGCCGTGGTCTACGGCGTGGTGCGCTTCGTGCCCGGCGGCGATCGTCAGGTACTCGACATCGTCATCACCTTTCCGACCGCCGCGGCGGCCGATGTCTTTGCCACGGAGCGGGGCTGGTCGGACTACATGATCGCGCCAGCCCGGTTCTTCGTGCACGAACGCCGGTCCGGCATGGATGCGCTGGCCCCGCCGGACCGGCCCGAGCTCCGCCCGTTCGGGCCTGACCCGTTGCCCGATCGGCCGCCGACGGGTGGCCCTGCCCTGTCCAAGCAGGGTCACCGTCCTGCCTCCGCCGATCCGGCCGGACCCCCCGGATCGGCGGGGGCGGAGAAACACGAGCCGGCGCTGGCCAAGGCCGCCGAGGGGAATACGGGCCCGGCCCCACGGGGGGAGCCGGAGTCCGCCCCGTCGGGGGTGCCGGAGTCCGCCCCGTCGGGGGTGCCGGAGTCCGCCCCGTCGGGGGTGCCGGAGCCCGCCCGGTCAGCGGATCCCGGGCTAGGCACGGCGGGCGGGGATGACCCGGACGGGCCGTTGCCGGTGATGGGGTCATCGGGGGATCCGGCGTCGCGGCCGCGGGCGACGGTCCGCCACTGGGGCGGGCACCGCTGGTCGATCAGGGTGACTCTGGGATCGCGCCCCATCGACCTGCTGCGCGCCGCGGCCAGGTTGCCTGTCGACCTCACCCACACCGCTTCCTTCTGCGACGCGGACACCGCCCTCGTGTACGGTGGGCCGCCTGCCGGCGCGCTGCCCGTACTGCCTTCGGCTCCGGCCACCGTCGCCGAGAGTCTGCTGGCGCCGCGGACACCTCCCGAGATCCAGACGGCTCGCTGGATGACTCCCGGGGAACTGCAGGCCTACCGGGCCGGGCACGATGCCGCGCTGGACGGTGTCCGGCGAGCCCTGGCCTGACCGGCTGACACAGCTAGCAACATCCGCCCGGGCTGTCCTTGCTACACATGCTGTCCCGGTTCCGCGGAATCGGGACAGCGCAGGCCAGCCTCGATGGTCGCGGCGCTGGGTTGCTTCTCGTGGATCTCCGGCCCGCGGCCGGGTTCATCCGGTGGATCTCACTGTCCGTGATGGCTCTCGGGGATGGTGGCGCTGCCGACGAGCAGAGATGTCGCTTCTACCGGGTTTTCCGTCCAATTTGTCCCTTCGTAACCCCGTAGAAGCGGCACGGAGGTTTCCCGGGGCCGATCCGTCGTCACGCGCTGCGGCAAGGCGGGCGGCGGCGGGTCGGCGGTGGGGAGGGGGCTCGGTGGTCGTGACGACCGGAGCTGACGGTGACGGCAGGGCACCCTGCACCACCGGCCACCGGCCACCGGCCATGCGGTACGCCGGACGGTGCGCGTGGCGCCGAGGACGCCGGACGTGGTCCGAGCCCGACCGGGGATCGGCCGGGGATCGGGCGGGAACTGGCCGGTCTGCTGTGATGGACCATCATGATCCGCGAGCCCTACTCGTCGTCGCGGAACCGAAGCGTGATGCGGTCGGTGTCCGACCTCCAGGCGGGCACGGAGAGGTTCGTGTGGTGCGAGGCTGCACCCCGTGGGGTCAACGCCACTGCGATCGAGCGGTTGCCCGCGGGTATGTACAGGTCGATGCCGGTGAGGAAGCCGATCGCGAAGTAGTTGGACAGTGGCGCGGCCAGGTTGGAGACGCCGTCGGCGCCCTGGTCGAACAGGAACACGCGCAGGGCTAGCTTCGAACGCGGTGCGTTTTCCGCGTTCAGGACGCTGTGACCGTCAACGGTCAGGCGGTCACTCGCGGCACCCTGATCACCCCACCATTCCCGGCCGCGAGTTACGACGAGGTCGGTCTGGCGCGGGCTCACCGCCATCCCACCGCCGATCTCCTCGGCCGGGCGGCTGGTCAGCAGCCGGATCAGCTGGTCGGTGCGGCGGAACGGCTCGTAATAGAAATGATGCACCGGTTCACCGGGAGGGGTGACGGCGAATTCGTAGCTGGACGTGCCGTCCGCGCGCAGCGGGCCGAACGTGCCGTCGGGCGGAAGGTTGACAAAGCCCTGCAGGCCCTGGGGCAGGCGCCGGCCGGTCTTCGGGTCGACCCGGTAGAGCTCGAGTCGGGCGGGACCCGCCCCGGCCTCCGCCGGGTACAGCAGAACGCGGCCGGCGAGCTCGATCTGGCCGGGCTGTGGAAAAACGTCGGTGGTGAACGGGTCCTCGCCAGTCAGGAACTGGTACATCTGTTTGAAGGTGCCCGGTGAGGTGAGCAGCTCGGCGCGGTCGTCGGCGGGGAAACGCACGTTCTGGGCGCCGGCTATCCGCCGGGTGGGGTCGCCGACGCCCCACACCGCCAGCGTGCGTACGCCGCGGGGAGGCCCGGCGGGCTGCGGGCCGGCGACGCTCACCAGATGCGCGACCCGCGCCGCCCGCGCGGCCGTGCTGGCAAGGTAGTGGATCGCCAGGCCGGCGCCCTCCGCCTGGGCGACCAGGTCGACCTGCTTCATGCTGGACGCCGCGAGCAGCCGGGTGATCTCGGTGTCGATCTGCGCGAAGACCTGGTTCTCCGGCGGCGTCGCGGTCGACGCGTCGTAGTCGAGCGCGGCTATCCGGTCGGCCGGATAGCCGTTGCTGGCAAATCGCTGCGCCTGGACCTCGAACTGGTCGCCGGTACCGAGATTCCCGGGTACGAACAAGAGGGGCAGCCGGGCGGTGTCCGGCGGTGCCGCCGGCCGTGCGATCTCCCGGGCAAGGGCGTCGGTGTCTGTCCCGGCGGCGGTCTGACTGCCACTCGAACAGGCCATTGCGGTCGCCAGCACGGCAAGGATCAGGCCGATCCAGCGGCGGCGAGGCATGCCGCGCCCCTTCCTGCGGAATGTTCGGCGCCCCGGCGAATCGCCCGGAGCCGATGTCGTGCAGCGTCACGGTCGGTCCGGGCGAACCAGTCACCCTACGGTCGGACGGACCAGTCGCCGGACGGACCAGTCAAAGGATGCCATCATTGGGACACGACGCGAGAAGATATCGTTTCAACGCGGACTCTCGCTTGCCCATCGGCCGGCGAGGCGCCGCCGTTGGGTGACTGATGGGAATTCGAGCCGGCCGGCGCCCGGGGAGAACTGCCCCGGCCCGTGTCGATCTCGGCCCGTGTCGATCTCTCTACGTAGAGTTGCCAAGAGTTGCTCTGCGAAAGGGGGGCAAGCCGCGCCGTGGGTGGCCAGCCTGGCCGCGGTCATCCGGGCGGGTGCGTGCCCGGGGCGGGGGAGTGTGCGGGCGGCAGGGTAATCGGAGCGCGGGGCCCTGAACCTCTGTCAGGTTGGCCGGAATCCGCGTTCGGTGGCCATGCCGGCGTCGGTGGGGCAGACGAAAAATGGGATGCGATCGGCGTCGCCGGCTGTCATCATGCATGAGTGGTAACGACGGGTGGAAGTGTTTCCCGAGAGCGGGAACTGTTATCCGCAGCCTCGGACGTCCCGGGCGGCAATCCAGGTGACGGGCCGGGCAGTAACTCCTCCGGTGACCTCGGCAATGACGACGGTGTCGATGGCGGCGGTGCGTCCAAACCGCATGCCGGCCTGCGGTTCCTGCTTTCTTTCGTGGGTACCTTCCGGCGTTCGATGCTCCTGGTGATGGCGAGTTTCGCGGTCTCCACCGCGGCGCTTGCCGTGCTGCCGATCTTCGTCGGGCGCCTGGTGCAGTCGTTGGCCCAACAGGGCATGTCGGGTGGCGTCGCGTACCGGTACGCGTTGGTTCTCATCGGCGCGAACCTCGTACACGACCTCTTCTGGCGCATCGGCGAGCTACTGTACCGCCGGATGATCATCCAGCATGGCTACGAATGTGAGGACATTCTTTTCGGCCGCGTCATCGGCCAGCGCTACCCCTATTTTGTGGGGAAGTTCACCGGAAAGATCAGCAGCTACGTGGCCACGGTGGGCCGTGAGTTTCGCGAGATACTCGAGTCCGCCTGCTTCACGTATGTCGAGATGCTGATCCGCGTCCCGTCGATCGTGGTCATCATGTTCGCCGTCAACCTGTGGTCGGGCCTGACCTTTCTGGGGGCGGTCCTGCTCATGTTCGCGGTCGGCCGGCGCACGGCCAGGTGGTCGTTCCGGGCGGAGAAGGAACTCGCCGACGAGGTCTCCGAGATGGACGGCCATGTGATCGATATCATCGCGAACTTCGTCAGCGTGAAGTCGTTTCGTCAGGAGCGGGCCGAGTACGACGAGGTACGGCGACGGCGCCGGAATGTGGTCGAGGCAGCCCGCCGTTCATCCTGGTGGGACATCGTGTTCTGGGCATCGATGTCGCTGGTTGTCCGCTGGTTGGTGTGGCCGCTGGCGATCCTGCTCAACCTGTACCTCTATCGCGACGGGCAGCTCAGCCTCGCGCAGTTCGCGACGTTTCTGTCCGTGCTGGTGATGTTCTCGGACTTCATCTGGGTGATGGTCTGGGAGGTCGCGCAGCTCAACCTGCGGCTGGCCCGGGTCGATGAGGCCTACCGGTACCTGTTCGGCGTCGAGCCCGTCGAGCCCGTCGAGCCGGTTACTCGGCGGGGTCTCTGGTCGGGGTCGACCGGGCCCGGCGGGGATGGGGACGGCCCGCCGGCCGGGCACGGGCGCCTGGAGCTGCGTGGCCTGGCGTTCGCCTATCCGGACAGTCCGGGCCGGCCGGTGCTGTCCGGCTTCGACCTGGTGATCGAGCCGGGTGAGAAGATCGGGGTGGTCGGTCGCAGCGGAAGTGGCAAGACGACCCTGGTGAAGCTGTTGCTCGGCTACTACCCCCTTCCGCGGGGCGCCGTCCTGCTGGAAGGCCGGGAGACTGCGAACACGCGTCTTGCCGCGGGGATCTCCTATGTGCCGCAGGACACGGCGCTGTTCCACCGGTCGATCCGCGACAACATCACCTATGGTTCGGCCGTGTCGGTGAGTCAGCAGGAGGTCGAGGCAGCGGCGATCCGCGCCCACGCGCACGATTTCATCACGCGAGCGCCGAACGGCTACGACACCCTGGTGGGGGAGCGGGGCATTCGGCTGTCGACCGGGCAGCGCCAGCGGATCGCGATCGCCCGGGCGTTTCTCGACGACAAGCCCATGCTCATCCTCGACGAGGCGACCAGCGCCCTGGACAGCGAGAGCGAGGTACTTGTCCAGCACGCTCTCGAGCAGCTCTGGACCGGCAAGACCGTCATCGCGGTGGCGCACCGCCTGTCGACCTTGCTGAACATGGACCGGATCATCGTTCTGGCCGACGGCGAGATCGCCGAACAGGGGACGCATCGGGAGTTGCTCGCATCTGGTGGGCGCTACAGCGCGTTGTGGGAACGCCAGAGTGGCGGGATGATCTCGCTCGGCTGACCGGGGGGCAGGGGCGTGGCGTGGACAGGTCGACGACGGGAGGTCGGCGGGCGACCCGCTGGTCCCACCGGTCAGTCGAGCGCTCTGGTGCTCGACGGCTCAGCGGCGGATGCCAGCTGAGACCGAGACGGAGACCGAGACGGAGACGGAGACGTCGGGCCGGTCGGCGGGATCCGGCGAGTCGACGCCTTCGGCGCCGAGGGCGACGCCCGTGACGTCCGGATCGACGTCGATACCGGAGGCGTCGCCGTCAGCCGCGCTGAGCTGCGAGAACTCCGCCGCGGCGGCGGACCACAGAGCCGGCAGGCCGATGCTCGTCCACTCGGCGCAGAGGGGGTCGCTGGCAGGCAGGGAGGTCCCACTTGTCGGTGCGCCCGTGACACTGCCCTGACTCGCGGTGCTGCCCTGAGCCACGGCGCTGCCCTGAGCCACGATGCTGTCCTGGCCTGACACTCTGGCCTGGCCCACGGCGATCCCCTGGCCTGGGGCCGTCGCGGTGCCGCCGCTGGGGGAGCCAGTGCTCCCGCCGTCGGCTGCCGTGCGCCCCGGTGTGCCGGTCGCTGCGGCCAGGACGGCGGCGGATCGAGGTCCCGCGGAGCCGCCGGTGGCGGTCGTGCCCAGCCGGACTGGGACGACGCCGCTCCCGGCGGCCTCCGATGCGCCGCCGGTAGCGGAGCGCAGCGCCTGGGCGATGCTGCCCGCCGCGCCGACGGGGCCCACCCAGTGGGCGGTACCGGTGGGCCAGGCGGTGCCGCCGGCACCCGCCTCGATACTGCCCCACCCGGCACTCACACCCGCCTCCTGCCGAGGACCCGTGGCCCAACCCGCCGCCCCGGCGTCCCCGCCGAACGCGGCGGGCCCGAGGTCGCCTGTGCCGGGGAGGATCGCGCCGGCCAGCCGCTGGCCGGTCAGTCTCCGGCCGGTCGGGCCAGAACCGGTCAGGGTGGGGCCGGAGCCGTCCGCAGGAGTGTCCGGGCTGGTCGGGAGCGGTGGGGCGAGGGCGGCTGAGCGCGGATCGGTCCTCGACCTGGCGGGTCCCGTCCCACCGTCGGACGGGGAGCCCGAGGGTTCCAGCCCCGACGTACCGATGAGGATCACCACCGACACGGCCGCGGCTATGGCAGTCGCCGCCATGCTGGGGATGACGGCGCCCCGCCGCAGCCGTAGCGCGGCCAGGCGATGGGCCTCGGCCCGAGTCCGCGCATGCCGGCCGGTACCGGTACCGGTACCGGCCTCGGACTGTGCCAGGGAACCCGCCGTGCCATCGGCGAGCGTGCCGGCGGTGGCCGAACTCAGCGTGACCAGAGCCGTATCGTCCGCAGCCGGGTCGTGCGCGGCTGGACCGTCCGTCGCCGAATCGCTGGGAGCGGAGCCAGCACCGCTGGTGGCCATAGCGCTGGTGGCCATAGCGCTGGTGGTCGAACCGAGCGCGGGTACGGCAAGCACCGTGGACCCGGCCGCGGTCGAGGCAGCGGCGACCTGAGCCCGCAACCGGCGGGCGTCCGGCCGCCGGTCGGGCTTCTTGCGAAGCGTTGCCGCGACCACTCCCCGCAGCGGGCCGGGTAGGCCGGCGAGCTCCGGCTCGCTGTAGACGGTGCGGTAGAGCAGTGCGTCGAGCGGGCCGGTCCCGAACGGTGGCCGGCCGGTGGCCGCGAAGGCCATGGTCAGGCCCCAGGAGAACACGTCGGCGGCGGGTCGCGCCCGCCGGGTTCCGGTCAGCAGCTCGGGGGCGAGGTAGCCGATGCTGCCGAGGACGACGCCGGAGCCGGTCATCGTGCCTGGCGGCCCGGCGACGATGCCGAAGTCGATGATCTTCGGGCCGTCCGGGGCCAGCATCACGTTGCCCGGTTTGAGGTCGCGGTGAACGACCCCGGCAGCGTGGATGGCGCCGAGTGCCTCGGCGAGCCCGTCGGCCAGCCGCCACAGCGCATCACCGGCCAGCGGCCCGTGCGCCGTGACCGACCGGAACAGCGTCGGCCCCTCGACGTACTCGGTGGCCAGCCACGGCACGTCCCCGTCGACGTCGGCACCCAACAGCCGAGCGACGTGGGGGCTGTCGATCCGCGTGACCGCTGCCGCCTCCCGGTGGAAACGGTTGCGGGAGTTCTCGTCGCCCGCGTACTCCTCACGCATCACCTTGACCGCGGCGGGGACGCCAGCGGCGTCCACCCCGAGATACACGATTCCCATGCCACCGCTGCCGATCCGTCCGATGAGCCGGTACGGCCCCACCTTGGACGGATCGCCTGTCTGCAAGGACTTCCAGGACACGTCACGTCCCCCTCGGATGTTCCCCTCGCACGGCGGCTGCCACGAGTGCCGCCGTGCCGGGCACCGGGCGACGGCGGCGTCCGTACGTCTCGCGGCCGATGCGCCGGGACGAGTCGCTCCGCCACGTGGAGCCACTCGGTCACGGGATCAGGGAGCCGCGCGGACGGAACCGCCGACATGCCCGGTCGCGGCTGTGCCGCCACCCGACCGGTCCGTTTGTACCTGGGTAATCCGGACATGGCACGGGTGTCCGCACGCGGGGTAGCGACCACGACCGGGCAATGGGGGAGGGAAATGAGGGGTGACGCCCGCGGGCGACGTCAGTGGGCGACGAGACCGCGGACGTCGGTCGTTGCGGTGCCCAGACCCGTCGGTGCGCCGAAGGGCCGCCGGCCCGCGGCCGGGTGGTAGCGCAGCTCGGCCTCCTCATACCGGTGGGTCCCTTGGTGCCAGCGCAGGATCCCGGCGAGCCAGTGCTCCAGCTCGAGCACGTAGCCGTGCAGCGCGGCCCGGGTGTCCTCGTCGAGCTCCAGCTGGTCGTACAGCGCTGGCAGCTCCTCGGCGACGATGTGCTGGAACTGGCCGATGCGGGCGGTCATCAGGTCACCCACGATCTCGACGGCACGTTCCCGCCCGCAGTCGAGGAAGTTCTCCACGACCAGCACGCCGTTGTGCACCTCGCCCTCGAACTGGATCTCCTTCTGGTAGGAGAACACGTCGTTGAGCAGGCAGGCGTAGTCGGCGGCGGAGTTCTCCAGCGAACGCATCGGCCGGGCCTGGAAGACCGCGTCCGGTACGGCATGTGCGCGGGCGAGCCGGCACAGGCTCATCGTGAGGTCCGAGCCGAAGGTCGCCCGGCGCATCTCGACGTAGTCGACCGGGTCGGGGATGCGGTTGGTGACCTGGTTGGCAAGCTCCCACAGCCAGCTGTCGACCATCGTCTCGACCGCGCGGCGGAACGTGGCCCGGGCGCCCGGCTCCATCGGGCCGGCGGTGCGCGCCCACAGGTCGGCAAGACCCCGCTCGAGGGCGTTCACCGGGACGTCGGTGGGTGGTCCGTCCAGGGGCATGAACGCGCGCAGTCGCTCGTTGGACAGCTTTGCGCCGGCGAGATCCCCGGTGCGGCCGAAGACCACCGGATAGAGATCGTCGCCGTACGTTCCCCAGGTCAGCCAGCCGGTGGTGAGGTCCAACTCGGCGGCGGACGCGTCCGGATGGATGCCCGCCGAGCACAGCGCGAAGTCGAAGGCAATCAGCTTGTGCTCGTCCCAGATGCCGGGGACCGGGTCGAGCATGCCCATCGAGTCCGCCCACCGCACGATGGCGCGCCTGGCGGTGTCCAGGCTCGGGCTCTGTCCGGTGCTGAACGGCATGGCGAACTCCGGCAGCCGGGTCGGGCCGACCACCCGGTACGGGATGTTCGCGTGGCGGCGCAGTCGCTGGGGCGTCGTCGCGAGCAGGGACGGGATGATCTGCGCCGCCGACGTGCCGAGGCTCGGCAGCCCGGGCAGCCCGGGCAGCCCGGGCAGGGCGGCGATGCCCAGTGGCAGCGCACCCGCCACGCCCGCCACGCCCGCCGCATCCGGCAGCGCGTCCGGGTTGGCCTCGCGGTTCATGTAGCGGCTGGACCGCAGGTGCCACTCATGCCCGCCGGACTGCCAGTCCTGCAGACCCTTGACGTAGGCCAGCGTCGCCGCCCGGCCGGCGGGGTCGATGCCGTGCTCGTCGAGAACGGCGGGTACCTCGACCAGTGCGGTGTGCTCGAACTGATGGAGCCGGGAGGTGAGCAGGTCGTTGACGGCGTCGGCGGCCTCCTGCGTCTCGAGGTCGAGGAAGCGTTCGACGACGAGCACGCCGTTGGACAGCTCGCCCTCGTCGAGGACCTCACGTTCGTAGGAGAACAGGTCGTTGCGCAGATGGACGGCGTCGGCGAAGGTGTCCCGCAGGACCCGCAGCGGCCGGGTGGCGGCGACCGCGGCGGGGACCTCGGCGTCCGCGGCGTGTTCGACCAGGTTCGCTGACCAGGGCGCCCCGCCGACCTTGCGGCGCATCTCGATGTACTCGATCGGGTTCGACAGCCGATCAGCGTTGATGTTGGCGAGCTCCCAGAGCGACTCGTCGAGCAGGGCGCGCGTGCTCTCGACGAAGCGCGCTCGCCAGTCGGCGGATCGGGCCGGGACCGTCCGCGTCCACAGGTCGGCGAGGCCACGCTCGACCGCATTCGTCGGCTCCTCGGTGATCGGGCCGTCGACGGGCATGAAGGCGGGCAGGCGGTCGAGGTAGGCGCGGGCGCCGGCCATGTCGTGGGTGCGCTTGAACAGCTCGAGGAAATGGTCGTCGAAGTAGAAGACCCACACGTACCAGTCGGTGATCAGATTCAGCCGCTCGGCCGTGACGTCGGGGTGGGTGTAAGCGCACAACAGGGCGTAGTCGTGGGCGTCGAGGTCCGCCGTGGTCCAGATCGCGGGCTCGCCCTCGGGCGGTTCGATCATCGCCATGGCCCGGGCCCATGTCCTGCTGTGTTCCCGGGCGATGTCCAGATATGGACTCAGGCGTGCCGGATAGGGCACGTAGAACTCGGGGAGGGAAAAAGGCTGCATGGCTCTCCGGGAAAACCCTTCTCTGCCTTCGGGGAACCGCCGGTCCGGTGCCGCCGCCGCGGTTGGTCCGTGCTATGTGTGGCGGCGGCACCGGCAGGTGGGATCAGCGTCCGATTTCGACGCTTTCGAGAACTCCGAGCGCGTCGGGAACGAGCACGGCGGCGGAGAAGTAGGTCGTCACGAGGTACGAGATGATCGCCTTGTCGCTGATGCCGGCGAAACGCACCGAGAGTCCCGGTTCGTACTCGTCGACAAGGCCGGTGTGGTGCAGGCCTATGACGCCCTGGTTCTCCTCACCGGTGCGCACCGCGATGATGGAACTGGTGCCCGTGGCGGAGATCGGAATCTTGTTCAGCGGCAGGATCGGAACGCCGCGCCACGCCGGCACGTGCTGATCGTGCAGGAGCACGGTCGCCGGATAGATGCCCCGGGCGGTGGCTTCCCGGCCGAAGGCGGCGATCGTGCGGGGGTGGGCGAACAGGAAGTGCGTGCTGCGCCGGCGGCTGAGCAGCTCGTCGAGGTCGTCCGGGGTCGGCGGGCCGGAGCGGGTGTGGATGCGCTGGCGCAGGTCGACGTTGTGCAGCAGGCCGAAGTCGCGGTTGTTGACCAGCTCGTGCTCCTGCCGTTCGCGCAGCGCCTCGACGGTGAGCCGCAGCTGCTGCTCGAGCTGGTTCTGCGGCTCGTTGTAGAGGTCGGCCACCCGGGTGTGGATGCGCAGGATGGTCTGGGCGACGCTGAGCTCGTACTCGCGGGGCGCGAGCTCGTAGTCGACGAACGTGCCCGGTAGATCCGGCTCGCCGCTGTGCCCGGCCGAGATCGCGATCGAGGCCTCGCCCTGCTTGTTGGTCTCCGGCTCCGGGCGGGACCGGTAGTCCGCCAGATGTTCGCCGAGTTCGGCGTCACGCTCGACGATCTCGTTGAACTCGTCGCGGGTGAGCACCAGCACGGTGGCGGCGGTCAGCGCGCGGGCGGTGAACTCCCAGCTCAGGTCGGACTGGGCGAGGACGGCGTCGCCGAAGAAACCGCCGTCGGCAATCACGCCGAGGGAGCGGTCGTCCCCGTACTCGCCGGGGGTGAGGCGCTCGATCTTGCCGTGGGCGACCAGGTACACCGCGTCGGCTGCCGCACCGGCCTCGACGATGACGTCCCCCGGCGCGAACTCCCGTTGCGTGAACCGGTCGGCGAGGGCGGCCAGCGCCCCACCGCCGTACCCGCGCAGCGCGGGCAGTTCCGCGAGCTCCCCGGGGATCACCCGAACCTCGGAGCCGACGGAGGTGAACGTGACGATCCCGTCGCCGAGCAGGTAGGTCAGCCGACGGTTGACCCGGTAGACGCCGCCGGCGGTCTGGATCCAGGGCAGAACCCGCAGCAGCCACCGGGAGGTGATCTCCTGCGCCTGCGGGACGGACTTCGTGGTTGTCGCAAGATTTCGTGCGGCCGCCGTGCTCAGGCTCAGTCGGAGATCCTCGCCGGGCGTGGCCGCGCCGCCCGCCGCGGGGTCGGTCGAAACGGGCTCGGTCATGGCGGACTCCACCTCTCTGTGGTTACTTCCAGGGACAGGCGTGGCGTATGGGTGGTGCAGGGACGGGGGACGCTTCCCGGGGCGGACGTGGCGGCCTGGACCGCACAGATTTTCGTTCCGTGTGGCGGAATGCCGAAAAATACCCCGGAGAAGGATGCTGATCGTCGTGGCTCCTATGGAGCCGGTGAGATCGCTTCTAGGTGTGGATCGGGTTGCGGATCAGCTGAGCGAATGCGGGCCCGGAAGGACTCCGCCCGCTCCGTTGCTCGCTAGCCGCACCATCGGCCGCTCCATACCAGTAAACCCCCGTGGCGTCACGTGGCAGGCAGTTTCTGCGCTGCTCATGATCTGGTTGGACGTGTTTCTCGCTGTGCAACGGCAGCTTCCCGCACGACCGGCGGGAACGGCAAGGCTTTTGGTGAACCAATCGAGGACTGGTCCCCGGATAGCCCCGCCGGGTCCCTGCTGATCTTTCTGTGTTACCGACTGTCAAGGCGGTGCGGTGGAGTAAGGAGGCGGGATCTCATCGGGCCGCCAGGATTTCCTGGGCCAATAAAGGAGTCGCCATTACTGGGCCGCGCGCATTTTCTGAATGCGGGGGCGATGCAGATCCCGGAGCGGGTGCAAGGGCGCTCGGCGGGTGGCGGCGCGCTGTGGCGACGGGTGCCACGGTGCCCGCATGGGTGCATGTCACTCCCGGGCCGCGCGTGCGGTGCGGCTGGTGTCGCGGGCCGCTCCACGCGCTGGGCGCACCACGGAGAGTGCTGGGTGTGCCATTGCCGGAATACCGCCGGCGGTCTGGGCGGGAGCGCACCACGCGGACGGCCGATGCCGGCCGATGCCTGCCGGTGTCGGGCGGCATCGGCCGGCACCTGACGGGTCCGCTGGCCGCGCAGACTCGTATGTCGGCTGGTGGGGCGGGTCGACGGGCCGGCGGCCAGGCCCGTCTGACGGCCAGGAGCCTGCTGCCAAGGCAGCTCGGTCCCGCGGACTGCGCCGGACTCGTCCACCCCCGCTGCCCCTGCGGCCGTGCGTCGCGGGTGCGGGACCAAGTGCTCGACCACAACAGGACTTTGTCCACTGGTGCATTCGCGCCGATGGCTATCAGGAACCTGGCGGGAATATCTATGTGTGGGTGCCACGGAGGGTGGGACGTGACCCGCCCGGATGGACCGGTCCGATAGCGATGGCCTGCGGGTTACCGTCCCATCCCGTGAGCCTGGAACGTCGCCTCATCCGGCGGCCTCAGGGTTAGCCGGATGGAGCGCGAGCGGCGCTGGCCGCTATTCGCGGAACGGTTCGCTGCCGGCGGTCCCTACGCGTTGAACGAGTCACCCTACGTAGTTTTCGTCCGCTGGACTGCCACCACTTATGACTACGAACTCCCCCGTAAGGTCTAGCTACTTGGCGCTAGCCACTGAGCCGACCGCCCGGTTGGTTGGTTGGTGCACCAGGGCCGCCGTTTCCGCAGGTGATCGTGTCCCGTCCGGCCTGCCCGCGGGTTAGTGGCCGGACCTGGCGGGAAGGGCCAGCGGGTGGGTGGCCTGCGCGAAGGCCGCCATCTGGTCGACCGACCAGGGGCTCAGCGCCCACGGGGTACGGACCGCGGTCTCGCGGTAGTCGACCCAGTCGACCCAGCGCCACTCGACCACCTCGGCCGGATCCGGATCCGGATCGCCCAGCGCACGGGCCACATAGACCGGGCAGACCTCGTTCTCGACCAGCCCGTCCGCCGCGACCGCCCGATAGGCGAAGTCGGGCAGCGCGCAGCGCATGTCCTCGAGTCCCAGGCGCAGTTCCTGTGCCACCCGCCGCTCGACGGCGTCCTCGACGCGCTCGCCCGGCCGGGGATGACCGCAGCAGCTGTTCGTCCACACCCCAGGCCACGTCCGCTTCTCCAGCGCGCGGCGGGTCACCAGCAGACGGTCGTCTCCGTCAAAGATGTAGGAGGAGAACGCCAGGTGCAGGGGTGTGTCATGGCCGTGGACGGCGAGCCGCGGTGCCGTCCCGCACGGCTGGCGGTCGGCGTCGAGCAGCACGACCTGATCGTCGACGTCCACCAGGGGCATTGATGCTTGCGGACTCACGCGTCTGGCCTCGCCTTCCCGAATCGGGTTGCAGGAGATTTCCTCGGATGTCACGCCGGGTGGGCGCCCCGGACCGCCAGGCTGGCCGGGGCGCGTCGAGTCCGGTGAAGGTTCCGCCGCCCGGCCGCGCCCTGGCGCGACACCCCCATCCTCCCGCTCCCGTGTGACGGCCGGACCCCGGGCCCACCCCACGTCTGGTCACATCGATGGCCGTCAGGGTGGGCCTCCCGGCTGGTCACATCGTGCGCCGAGCCCCAGCCGGTCGGCCGGGCCGGTCCGCCGGTGCGGCGGTCCGGGGTAACCCACAGGTGGGCCGGGAGGTCACGGTGTTCAGGAGACGATGAGGTTCCGGCCCTCGCGGAGCTCGGCGAGCAGCTCCCATTGGTCGCTGGTCAGGACCGTGAGCGCGGCCGGGAACAGGCCCTCCTGTTCCTTGACGATGTGCCGGCGCATGAGCGTCAGCATGTCGATGACCCGGGCCGGCCAGGCGGGATCGGTGTTCGCGGTGCCGTCAGTGGCTCCGGCCAGAACCGCCTCGATCCGTCGGTGTTCACCCGACAGAATGGCGATTTTCTCGGGAAACTCCACGGCCATCGGTGGGAAGAGACCGCGTTCCTCGACCTCGATGTGGGGCCCGAGAACCGTCGTGATCGCGATGCAGCATTCAACGAGCGCCTCGATATCACCGCACCGGTAGGCCGCGCGAGCAAGCGCGGTCAACTCGATGAGTTCGTCGTGCTCCCGGATCAGCTCCTCGATGGCCGGGGTGGCCAGGCACCAGCAGTAGTCAGACACAGTAGGGCCGTCCTCGGATCGAAGGGAGACCGGCGCGGATCTCCGACCGCCGGCCCTCCGAGTGCGCTGCCCTGCCGGGACGTCCCGGCGCCGTCAGTGGGCAACCGGGATGACGGGTGCCGTGACCTGCATGGTTGTGCGGGCATGCGGGCTCCAGCCCGGGCAGGCGCTGGTACGGGCGCGGGTATGGCCGAAGATCGAGCCGATCGGGCTCGGGCCGGGCGGCAGGGCGCCAGGCCGGGCGTCGGCGCCGATGCCGATGCCGATGGCACGGCGACCCAACGGCGACGGCGGCCGAGATCAGCAATGATCGAGGCTGGTCCGGCCGATGTGCGGAATTCACTCCGGGAAACCGCCGACGCCGTCATCACTCTCCTGCTCCGCCCAGGCGGCGCGCCGGATTGCGCCGCCGCAGCCATCATCCGGCGAGGCACCGCTGAACTATATGGACTTTTGTCCTCTTCGGGCGTTCCGAACGACTATGCCGGCCGGACCGGCCTCCCCGGACCGGACCCCGCCGGCCATCCCGCGTTTTTCCGAGGGCCGCTGGCGAACAACACTGGCGAACAACACTGGCGAACAACGTTGGCGAGCGACAGCGGTGATTACGCACAGGGCGCGAGACGACGCCCCGTCGATCGCGCTCGGGGCCTCCCCGGCCGCGTCCCGGCGACGCGCGAGGGCGCGGCCGACGGGCTCCCCCGGACGTGCCAGGACGGTCGGGCCGATCGCCGGGCGGGCTCCCCCCCGGACGTGCCAGGAGGGTCGGGCCGATCCCGCCGGGCGGGTTGCCCCGGCGGTGCCAGGCGCTGCAGCCGGTGCTGCCCGGCCTATGCTCCCAACTGCGCGGCCGACGCCGACCGCGGGGGCCCCGATTCGCCGTCGTGACCAGCCCACACGCGGTCGGCCCGGCCCCGGGGGCCCTGATCGGACTAGTACCTGGGCGCTGATTCGGACGCGCCGGCCCGGGTGGGGGATGTCGATGTCGCTGCCGTCGGAGTGCAAGCAGCCGGAGCGGGAACACCCAGAGACACTGCACGCCGGCACGCGACATCTGCTGTTGCGGCGGCTGGCGACCGAGCAGGCGGATGGTCGGGCTCCGTCGCTGGTCGCTGCGGTGGCGCGGGAGGGGCGGTCGGTCTGGGCGGCTGGCCGGGGCCGCGTCGTCGGTCCCCGCGCTGACAGTGCCCGCGCTGACAGTGCCCGCGCTGACAGTGCCCGCGCTGACAGTGCCCGCGCTGATGGTGCCCGTGCCGATGGTGCCCGTGGCAGTTCCGGAGAGAAGGTCGAAGGGGCCCGGCCGGGCCCCGACACCCAGTACCGGATCGGTTCGATCACCAAGACGTTCACCGCGGTGCTGGTGATGCGCCTGCGCGACGAGGGGCGGCTAGCCCTGGCCGACCCGCTCGACCGGCACCTGCCAGGCACCGCGGTCGGCGACCGGACGATCGCCGACCTGCTCTCCCACCTCGCCGGGATCACCGCGGAGACGCCGCCACCGTGGTGGGAGCGGGTGGCCGGCACCGAACATCCCGATCTGGCCGACGTGATCGGACCGGGTCCGCACCGGTTCCGTCCCGGCCGGCGCCACCATTACTCCAACGTCGGCTTCGCCGTCCTCGGTGCGCTCGTCGCCCACAAGCGCGCGACGAGCTGGGCCCAGGCGATGCGGGATGAGCTGCTGACACCGCTGGGCCTGACCCGCACCACGCTGCTGCCCGTGGCGCCGCACGCACAGGGCTACGCCGTCCATCCCCATGCCGACGTTCTGCTGCCGGAGCCGGCGCATGACGCCGGTGTGATGGCGCCGGCCGGCCAGCTCTGGTCGACGACCACGGATCTCGTGCGCTGGTCCGCCGTGCTCGGAGGTCACACCGATGCGGTGCTTTCGCTCGACACGGTGGCGGAGATGCGCGAACCGGCCGCCGTCGAGGGCGACAGCGGTCAGTGGCAGCTCGGCGCGGGACTGGGCCTGCAGCTGATCCGTCGGGACGGCGAGGTGTTCGTCGGACACGGCGGCTCGATGCCGGGATTTGTCGCCGCGCTGTGGGGCCGGCCCGTCGGTACCACAGCAGTGGCACTGGCGAACACGACGAGCGGCGTGGCGGCCGGGGACCTCGCACTTGATCTCGTTGACCTGCTCGACACCCTGCAGCCGCCGCTGCCGACCGAGTGGCTGCCGTCGGGCCCGGCCGGGCGGGAGGCCCTCGACCTGACCGGAGTCTGGTATTGGGGGCCGGCGCCGTACATGGTGTCGCTGCGTGCGGACGGCGGGCTGCTGCTGGCACCCCTGGGGCGGTTCGGGCGGCCCTCGCGGCTGCGGGCAGGGTCTGGCCGCGGCACCTGGACCGGCACGGACGGCTACTTCGCCGGAGAGACACTCACCCCCCGCCGGGATGCCGCCGGAGCGGTCACCCACCTCGAGCTTGCCTCGTTCGTGTTCACCCGGGCCCCCTACGCGCCACCCGGCCCGATTCCGGGCGGCCTCGACCCGCGTGGCTGGCGGTGATATCCCGATTCTGGTCGCGCTGCGCATCCCGCTCGGCCCGGCTCGCCCGGGACTGATCTGATCGGTTCGAATATCCGATCGCCCGCGCCGACCCCCACACGCGAGGGGTCGACGTGCAAGACTGGTCAGCGACAGCAATCCGGTGGCAGGTCTGCTGGTGTCGTCCGCGTCCCGCCGTCCACCACCGCGCCGCGGCCGCGGCGCCGGCACGGTGGTGGACGAGGCGCGGCCCGGACCCGCCCGTCGGGGAAGGAAGTAACCGGTGAAGAAGCGGCTGAACTGCCCGTGCGGTGAGTACATCGAGGGCGAGAACGAGGACGACCTCGTCGAGAAGACCCAGGCGCATCTCGCGGAGAATCACCCGGGTCACGAGTACTCCCGGGACCAGATTCTTTTCCTCGCCTACTGACGTCGTCGCCCGGCGTCACCGCAGGCCAGCGAGTTCCGGCGGCCGGCGCGAGCTGAGCCGCCCCGGCCGCCGAGACGGTTCAGCTCGCGCCGGGTACCGTCACGTTGCGCTCGCTGAAGCCGAACCCGTTCGACTTCGCCGTCTGCTCCAGGCCGGTGAAGGCCTGCTCGGCGCTGTTGACGTCAGCCTCGGTGGCGGTGCCGCCGCGAAGCCGGCTGGTCAGGGTGGAGAACGTGGTGCGGATCGACTGCGTCGCCCGACACAGGCTTGGATTGGCGAGCGCGAAGCCGTTCGCGACCTTGATCTCGTGGACGACGAAGACCCCGGCGATCGCCGCCTTGGCCATGCTGCGCTTGCGCTTGTCCGCGCCGGACTTGAAGCCGCCGTTCTTCAGCGGCTTGTAGATGTACCGGTGGAACGCGCCGAGCGCGAGACCGGAGTGCAACGCGAAGCGGGTCTTGGCGAACGCCTTGCTGTTCCCGTTCGTCGGGCACGCTCCGCTGTACTCACTGTCCGACGCGGCCGCCGTGACGGAGCTGCCGCTCGTCGAGGTCGAGGACGATTTCGGCCCACAGCCGACCAGCAGGACCAAGGCCAGCACCGCGGCCGTGGCAGCCGCCAGACATCGCGCTTTACGCACGCTCGTACCCTTCTGTCCTCGGCGGACGTGACCCCACCGGCGCACCGTCGCCAGGACGGCGCCCCGCCGAGCTGACGACCCAGGCCGGGGTTGGCCCCCGGCCTGGGTCGTACGCCGCGCGGCGCCATCGCGGGGCGGCGGCTGACAGCCGCCTGGCCGAGGCGTGCCGAAGCATACCGATGATCTACCCGTCCGGTCGGATCAGGTCCGAAATCCGACTACGCGCGGGCGGGCATCTGTCGTTGCCGGTGCGCCGCTGACCAGGTGGCGCCTACCGGCGGGGGTTTCTGCTCGGCCGGCCCAGTGCCGACCTGTCGCCGGACCTGCCGCGGCGGGCCACGCCGGCGGTCGCATCGCCGCCGGGCTGGAGTGAGCCCTGCGGGGCGCCGGCATCGCCCGGTCCGGGTGACGGCGGGTTGTCGGAGGGGCGGACCAGGCCGATCTCGTAGGCGAACACGACCGCCTGTACCCGGTCCCGCAGCTCCAGCTTGGCCAGGATCCGTCCGATGTGGGTTTTCACCGTGGCCTCGGACAGGACCAGCCGGGTCGCGATCTCGGCGTTCGACAGCCCGGCGGCGACCTCGTCCAGGACGTCCCGTTCCCGTTCCGTGAGCCGGTCCAGCCGGCGGTCGGTTGGCCGAGGTCGTCGCGCGCCGGGACCCGTACCGAGATCCGTACCGAGATCCGCTTCGGCTTCCGTGCCGGGGCCGGTACTGAGCCCGGACGACCGTACCGGATCGGTGCCTGGGGAAACCGCGCCGTGCGATGTCGCCGCCCCGGCGCCGCCCGGACCGGGAAGGTGGTGGGCGAAGGCGTCGAGCAGGCGGCGAGTGACGCTGGGCGCGACGACCGCGTCCCCGGTCGCGACCGCCCGGATCGCCGAGAGCAGATCGGCGGGGGGCACATCCTTGAGCAGGAACCCGCTGGCCCCGGCCCGCAACCCGGCGAAGGCGTACTCGTCCAGGTCGAACGTCGTGAGGATCAGCACCCGAGACGGGCTACCGGCGGCAACGATCGCGCTGGTCGCCTCGATGCCGTTCATTCTCGGCATCCGCACGTCCATCAGGACCACGTCCGGCCGCAGCCGGGCGGTCAGCTCGACCGCCTGCGCCCCGTCCGCGGCTTCGCCGACGACGCTGATGTCCGGCTGCGAGTCGAGCACCATCCGGAAGCCCATCCGCAGCAGCGGCTGATCGTCGACGAGGAGCACCGACGTCACCGACGTCACCGCCGTCGATGACGCGGTGTCGGAAGCCGACGGGGGCGGCACGGCGGATGCGGTCACGGTCGCACTTTCTCACCGCTCCTCCCGCGGAGGTCGGTATGTGTCCCGACCCCGACCCCAGCCGTACCGGCGCCGGGCTGGTTCCCGGCGGTGTGCTGTCCGGCGGGGCTGTGGCCGTGGTTGTGCGTTTCCGCCCCGCGGTGCTGGTCGGCGGCCCGCGCGTCCTGGTCGACTCCGGCGGTGTGGTCGGATCCTGCGGTCTGGTCGGATCCGGTGTTCCTGGCGCCACCGGTGATGCCGCTGAGAGTGATCCGGGCCCGCACCTGCCAGCCGCCGTCCGCCCCGGGACCGGCGCGCACCGTGCCGCCGTAGACGGCGATGCGTTCGCGCATCCCGACGAGCCCCTGCCCGCGGTCCCGGTCCCGGTCCCGGTCCTGGCCGGCGTCCTCGCAGGGGTTTTCGCCGAGGTCGTGGCCTTGGCGGTCAGGATGCGCCGGCAGTGGCACAGTGCCACCTCGGCCGGTGTCCTGGACGTCGACGGAGATGCCGCGCCGGTCGTAGGCCAGCCGCACTGAGGCCGTGGCGCCCGGGCCCGCGTGCTTGAGCGTGTTGGTCAGCGCCTCCTGCACCAGCCGGTACAGGGTGAGCGCGACCCCGGCCGGCAGGTCCAGCGGCTTGCCGTGGACGGTGAGGCTCACCGGCAGCCCGGCCTGCCGGACCTGGTCGATCAGCGAGTCCAGGTCGGTGAGTCCGGGCTGGGGCGCGGTGCCGTCCGGGGCGCCGTCGGAACGCAGCACGCCCAGCAGCCGACGCATCTCGGCCAGCGCCTCCCGCCCGGTCCGCGACACCTGCGTGATGGCCTGCACAGCTGGGCTGTCCACGCTCTCGCGTATACCCGAGCCCGCCGGCGAACCTTGGCTCCCCGGCGAACCCTCGCCGGACCGCGGGGATGGGCTGCCCGCGGACGGCGCGCCGGCCAGAGCGAACTGGGCTCCGTCGGCCAGGGCGATCATCACGGACAGGTTGTGGGCGACGATGTCGTGCATCTCGCGCGCGATGCGGGCCCGTTCGGCGGCCGCGGCGATCTGCGCCTGCTGGTCGCGTTCGCGTTCCAGCCGATCGGCCCGGTCGGTGAGGGCGGCGAGGTAGGCCCGGCGGGTCCCCTTGTTGCGGCCCAGCACCCCCGAGGTGACGGCGACCAGCCCGAGCAGGACCAGGTTGGCGGCGATCGACGCCCGATTCTCCTGATGCCAGACCATGCTGCCGAGAACGACCCCGACCGCCACGGCGACCGTCGCACCGATCCGTTCCCGTCGTGTCCCCAGCGACGCCACGGTGTAGAACGCGACCGGCACGCCGAGATTGCTCTCCACCAGCCGTCCAACGAACAGTTGCAGCACCCCGGCGACGAAACAGGCGGCGAACACGGCCGCCGGGAACCGGCGCCGCCAGATCAGGGGGATCACTCCCGCCGCGGCGATGACGATCGTCGCCGCCTCGCGGGCGCCCGAGGTGGACTGCAGGGTGTTGAGCAGAGCCGCGAAGGCGAACAGGCTGAGCGGGATGGCCAGCGCACCGTCCACCAGCGTCGGGTGCGCCCGCAGGAACCGCCCGATCCGTCCGTGACGCAGCCGGCCGAGCACCACCCCCGGCGGCTCGGCCGCCTCCTCCCGAGCCCCCCCCATACGCCCCATCACACCCCCCATCCTCCCCCCGCTACCCGCCCGCCCCCCGCCTCCGCCCCCGCCCGCTCCCAACCAGATCCATGATCCGGATGGTGCCGAAGGTTCTGGTTGGATGTGGCCCCTGGATCCGCCCAAAACCTTCGGCACGTCGCCTCTCCTGGCACTGGGTTGGCGGGTTCAGGCGTCGCGGCGGATGAGCAGGATGGCTGCCGCGGTGAGGGTGACGGCGAGGTAGCCGACCAGGACGAGCAGGCCGTGGGTCGGGGAGGGCAGGTCAGGGGAGCGGACGACCTGCATCAGGGCGTCTCCGGAGGCGGAGGGCAGGTAGTCGCTGATCCGGGCCAGCCGTCCCGGTAGCGCGCCCACGATCATCGGAACGACGAGGAGCACGCCGAACAGGGTGCCGATCGCGGCGGGGGTGTTGCGCAGCAGGGCGCCGAGCGCGAGGCCGAGCACGCCGACCGCGGCGACGAAGAACGCCGTTCCGAGAATCGCCCGCGGCACTCCGGGGTCGGACAGCGCGACGTCGATGTGTTTGGGGGCCAGCATCGCCTGGCCGGCACTGAACGCGATCAGGTTCGCGACCACCATCATCCCGAAGCTCACCACCGCGAAGACGGCGATCTTCGCCCACAGCACCGGCAGACGGCGGGGGACCACCCCGAGCGACGCGCGGATCATCCCGGTCGCGTACTCCCCGGTGATCACCAGGACGCCGAGGACGCCGATCGCGAGCTGGGCCAGGTACATCCCGCTCAGGCTGGTGGCGGTGGCGTCGAAGGTGCGTCGATCCTCGGCGGAGTAGTGGACCCAGTCGTTCGCGACCACCCTGGAGAGGATCATACCGAGCAGGACGGTGACCGCCACGGCCGCGAGCAGGGTCCAGGCGGTGGAGCGCAGCGAGGTGAGTTTCGTCCACTCGGAGCGCAGCACCCGCAGCTGGGTGACGCGCGGACCCGACCGGGCCTGGTGACGTGCGGGCGCGTGGACGCTCGGGCCGGCCGGCGGGACGTCGTGCGGGGCGTTGATCGTCTGCGTGCTCATGCCTGGAACTCCGATCGCGGGGAGCCTGTCAGGGCCAGCCTCTTCTCGGTGTCAGTGCTGGCGGCGGTCGTGGTGACGGCGGTCGTGGTGACGGCGGCGGCGGACGACGGCCTGGGCACACCCCCGGCTCTGCCGGTGCCCGCGGAGCCGAGGGTGCTCTGGGTGGTGTACTCGACGGCGTCCTGGGTCAGGGCCATGAAGGCGTCCTCGAGGGAGACCTGGCGGGGGGTCAGCTCAAACAGGGCGATGCCGGCGTCGCGGGCGACGGTGCCGATCTGTTCGCTGGTGCGGCCGCTCACCTCCAGCGTGTCCGCCGAGGTGGTGGTGACGGTGACATCGGCGCCGGCGAGCGCGTCGCGCAGGGCCGACCCCGCCGGGGTCCGCACGTGCACGGCGGCGGGGGACGCGCCGGCGATGACCTCCGCGACGGTCGTCTCGGCGATGAGCCGGCCGCGCCCGACGACCACGAGGTGGGTGGCGGTCAGCGCCATCTCGCTCATCAGATGGGAGGACAGGAACACCGTGCGGCCCTCGGCGGCCAGGTCGCGCAGCAGGCCGCGGATCCAGCGGATGCCCTCCGGGTCCAGGCCGTTGACCGGCTCGTCGAGGATGAGTGTGGCGGGGTCGCCGAGCAGCGCGGACGCGATGCCGAGCCGCTGGCCCATCCCGAGGGAGAACCCGCCGGCCCGCTTGCGGGCGACGTCGGTGAGGCCGACCATGTCGATCACCTCGTCGACCCGGCGCCGGGAGATGCCGTGGGTCTGGGCGAGGGCGAGCAGGTGCTTGGCCGCGCTGCGCCCGGTGTGGACCGCGCGGGCCTCGAGCATCACCCCGACCTCGTGCATCGGCGCCGCCGCGTCACGGTAGCGCCGGCCGTTGACGCGCACCTCGCCGCGGGTCGGCCGGTCCAGGCCGAGGATCATCCGCATCGTGGTGGACTTGCCGGCCCCGTTGGGACCGAGGAAGCCGGTCACCACGCCCGGCCGGGCGGTGAAACTCAGGTCATGGACGGCGACCTTGTCGCCGTACCGCTTCTCCAGGCCGCGTGCCTCGATCATCTGATTCCGGGCTCCCGTCTCGGTCCCCGCCGGTCGTCGGCTGTCGGCCGTCGGCCGTCGCGTGTCGTCGTCGAACACCGAGAACGTTAGGGATCTTCGGGGCTCCTGCCGACCTCCGGAAGGCTGATCTTCAGCAGCCCTTGGTGGCGCCGGGTACGTCCAGAGAGGTACGCCGAAGGTCGTACTCCCGCGACCGGCGATGGCAGCGCGTGGCGATCAGGAGGTTCGCGTCACGGCGTCGGGGTTTCGGCCGCCGCCCGCTCGATCGAAGCCGTGGATCCGCCGATGCGGGGCTTACCCTGATCGCATCCTGACAGTAGTGCTCCTGGCTTCGGGCCGCTTAGAACGTCAGGGTGCGTCCTTCCGGGGCGTTGGTGTAGGCGACGCCGTCGACTTTCAGGCCATCCGGGTTCAGCAGGGTGATGGTCCCGCCGTTATTGCCGAGGGTGATGGGGGCCGGCACGGGAATGCGGGCCGAGTGGCCGGCGGACAGGTCGGGGCCCGCCAGGGTTCCGCGGTGACCGGCCCGGTCGACCAGCGTCCAGCCGGCGAGGCCGATGTCCGCGTCGGTGGTGTTCAGCAGGGTGACCGTCTCGGCCTCCGGAGCGGGCCCGACGGGATTCACCAGTGCCGCGACGATGCGGACCCGCTGGTCGGGCTCGCCGGGTGCGGGCTGGCCGCCCGGGGCGGCGGGAGGGGTACCGGGCAGGGTGTGGCCGGTGGCGGGGTCGGTGTGCCAGGACTGGTTCTGGAACGCGAGGAACAGCGCCACCCACTGGTCGGGGAAGGCGAACAGCAGCGCACCGTCCTGCCAGGCGCCGTCATCGCCGGCGAACCGGCGGCTGTTGCCCTGGTTCAGGTGAATGTCGTGGACGCCGTTGCCTGGGGCGAATCCGAAGATCTTGTCCGGGGTGGACTCGGGGCCCCACCGGGCTCCGAACGCGTACAGCCGGGAGGCGGAGTCGGCCTGCGCCCGCTGAACATAGTGCTCGATCTTGTCGGCGAGGTCGTTGTCCGGCCCGGGCCGGACCGACGGCATGGCGCGCAGGGCGGCGCGGGGAAAAAGATTCCCGCGGATGAAGTCGAGCGCGAGGCCGCCCGGTCGGCTTTCCAGGGCGGTGAACCCCGCCGCAAGTCTGGAAAGCTCCGGAAGGATCGGGTGGCCGAAGTTCTCGTCGGCGGCGAAGAGTAGTTCCGCGGGTGCCTGGGCGGACAGCACGTTCACCGCCACCCGGAACTGGGTCCCACCCCCGTCGACCTGGATCTGGTAATGCGGACTGTCTTTGTCGCCCTCCCGGCGCCGGTCCCGCACGCGACCGGCGAGAACGCCATAGGATTTCAGCGGCATAAATCCTCCACCAGTTTCGTCCGGCGAATACCGGGCCTCGTTCGAAAACCGAGTATGCCGGTGGACGGCCGACCGGCCGTGAACGTGAGCTGAACTCCAGCGGTCGCTGTGCGCGGCCAGGTGGGTGCGCCTGGTGCGGTTGGGGTCACTGAAGCGGGGGAGGTTCGGACCGTCCGCCGCATCCTGCTCGACGAACTCGGAACAGACCGTTCCCAGCTGCATGCGGCGGCCTACTGGAAGCGCGGCAGCAGCTTCGAAGACCTCGACGCCCAGAACGCCCGCCGTTACGCGGCGGCCCTCGCCGCCGGCCGGGACCTCAGCGACCCCGAGGTGCTCGAGGAGCTCGCTCTGTCCTGACCGTCGGTCGGACCTTGCCTCACGGGGTGCAGCCGAGCAGGCCGGCGCGGGCCTTGCTGGCCAGCACGGAGGTGGCGGCCTGGGTGAGGCGGCGGGCGAAGGTCGGGCTGCGACGGGCCTCGGCCGCCAGCGCTGCGGTCATCGTCGCCCCGTCGGCACCGCGCACGGACAGGGCGAGATCCCCGCCGGCCTCGATGAACCGCACGGCACGCTCGCCGACCGGCACCGATGCGACGGCGACGGCCGCACCCAGATCGTCCGAGACGACCAGGCCGCCGAAACCAAGCTGGCCACGCAGCAGCCCCGTGACAACCGGGTGGGAGAATACCGCCGGCGCGTCCGGGTCGAGCTGCGGGTAGCGGGCCAGCGAGACCATCACCGCCGCGGTTCCGGCGGAGATCGCGGCGCGGAACGGCTCCAGGTCCGGGTCGGTGGTGCTCGCCGTCTCGTCCACGGCCGCGGCGGAGGTGTCGGTGTTGGCGTGCACCCGGCCGAGGCCAGGGAAGTGCTTCACCGTGGCAAGCAGCCCGGCCTGCTGCATCGCGGGGACGGCCACGCGCATGTCCGCGGCGACCGAACCCGGGTCGGTGCCGAAGTTGCGCTGGTAGAAGCCGATGGGCGGGTTGTCCTGTGCGGTGCCGGGCGCGACGGTGTCGGCGACCGGCGCGAGATCCAACGTCACTCCGGCCTCGGCGAGGGCTCGCGACCAGCCGCTGGTGCGCTGCCGCAGGGTGGCGGCGTCCCAGCCACCCTGCTCGAGCGCGGTGGGAATCCGCTCGAAGCCCAGCCCGCTCAGCGACTGGACCTGCCCACCCTCCTGATCGACCGCGATGTGGACCGGGGTCCCGACATCGCCGCGGGCCGCCTCCTGCACGGCGCGGACCTCGTCGTGCAGGCCGGATGCGGACTGCGCCGAGCGGCCCTGTAGGAACACCCCACCGAGCCGCGACTGCCGGACGAGCCCGATCGCCGTGCGCGGACTGCTGATCGGCACACCCACCATGACGACCTGCCCGGCCTGCTGTTCCAGGCTCAGCGCCGCGACGCGGGTCGCCGCGGCACGGGAGGCGGCGGACGTGGTGCAGGCCGCCGTCGTCCCCGCGCCGGTTCGCGTTCCGTTCGACCCGGCTGACCCACCGCCGTCGGGCGCCGACCTGCCACCCGCGCCCGCGCTGGCCCCGGACCCGGCGGTGGCGCCGCGACCGTCACCGCCACCGCCTCGCCCTCCCGGACTGTCGGCCCCATCGCGGTCGTGCCCGTCCGCTCCTGCCCCCGCGCCGAGGGACACGGCGAGCCCGGGGCTGGACGCCGCGGCGGCCGGCGTCCGCGGTGGCCGGTCGCCCTGAGCGGTGATGTCGGTGCCCGCCGGGCCCGACCGGCCGACTCCGCCGATGACGAACCCGCTGCCGACGACCCCGCCGCCGACGACCATGGCGAACCCGAGCACGGCCACCAGCACCGCCGGCACGAGAAGCCGGGAACGCAGGAGCACGCCCGGCCAGGGGCGGCGCGGTATCGGATCACGTTTGGACAGGCGCGGGCGCCGTGCCGGACGCGATCGGGTCTGTCGGATCGTCGGGATCAGGGGCCGTCGATGCCGTGGACGTCCGTCCATGAGGGGTCTGTCGATACCTCGCGATTACCTCTTGCGGCCGATTCCGCCGTAGATGTGCAGCGGCTCCGGGCTGGTCGCGGGCGGGGGCCGCCAGAACGGGGTCGAGACGACGCCCGGCTCGACGAGCTCGAGGCCGTCGAAGAAGGAGGCGACCTGCTCGGGCGTTCGCAGGTTGTAGGGATGCCCGTCGGCCTGGGTGATCTCGATCGCCTTGTCGACGTCCTCGCCGTGGGTGCCGTCGTTCAGCACGAGGTAGCTTCCCGGGGACACCGCCTCCCGCAACCGCGTGACGATGCTCGTCGCCTCGTCGTTGTCGGCCACGTTTCCCACGATGCCGAACATGACCAGGGCCACCGGCTGGGAGAAGTCCAGGACCTCGGCCGCACCGGCGAGAATGGCGTCCGGGTCACGGACGTCGGCGTCGACGTAGGCGGTGGCCCCGCCGGGTGCGCTGGTCAGCAGCGCGCGGGCGTGCACCAGCACCAGCGGGTCGTTGTCGACGTAGACGGTGCGGGACTCAGGTGCGATCCGCTGCGCGACCTCATGGGTGTTGTCCGCGCTCGGCAGGCCGGTGCCGATGTCCAGGAACTGGCGGATGCCCGCCTCGCCGGCGAGATAGGTGACTGCCCGGACCAGGAACTCCCGCTGGGCGCGGGCGACCCGCACGATGTCCGGGTAGACCTCGTAGACCTTGTCGCCCAGCTCCCGGTCGGCGGGGAAGTTGTCCTTGCCGCCGAGCCAGTAGTTCCAGACCCGAGCGGAGTGCGGCACGCTCGTATCCACCCGCGACCAGGCGCTCTGCGCCGGCTCGTCCGTCCCCATATCAGCCATGATGCACGCCCGGCCCGACCTTCTGTCCGTCCGTGACTGGAAAGGTGCTTCCCGGTGCCGACCCCGCAGGTTCGTTGGGTCGGATCCGACTCTCGTTGTCTACCTGTTGCCATCCTGCCTCTGGTGCTGATGAACCTCATGGATTTGGACCGTGCGGTCCCAGCTTCCACTGACCAGGACGTTCCCGCTGCGGGAGAAGGCGACGCCGGTGACGTGCTCCCGATGCGGACGAATGCGTGCGAGTTCGGCGCCGCTGCGGTCGTCCCAGATCGTTATCGTGCCGTCGTGCGAACCGGCGGCGAGCAGCTGTCCGTCCGCTGAGTACGCCATCGACAGGATGGCCCCGCCACCGGTGTGCAGGGCGGCGTGTCGCTGACCGGTGTCGGCGTCGTGCAGGATGATGGCGCCGTTCTCGGTGCCGGACGCGACGGTTCGCGCCCGGGGTGAGAATGCGATGGCGACCACCGAGCCGTCATGGTCGAGGATGACCGGGCGCGCTCGACCAGCCGTACGCCAGATCCGCACCGTGCGGTCCAGACCGGCGGACGCGACCAGATCCCCGTCCGGGGAGAACGCACAGGCCCGCACGATTCCGGTGTGGCCGTGGCGGCCGTGGAAAACCCGCAGCAGGCCCCGGTCCGCGACGCTCCATAACCGCACCCGGTGGTCGAGGTGCCCCGACGCCAGCAGACTGCCGTCGGGGGAGAACGTGATACCGAAGACCGCGCCGGTCGGTCCCTCGGGGGCGAGGGTGAAGCTCGGGCCGACCGAACGCAGCGGTGTCACCTGCACCCTTCGTTCGTCCCTGCCGCCTGCGACGGCAACCATCGTGCCATCGGGGGAGACGGCGCAGCCGAAGAACCGCTCGGATCCGGGCGCGGGGCGCTCGGGGTCGCCCGCGAGAACGGTCGACCTGCCATCGGCGAGATTCCATCGGCGGGTGGTGCCGTCATGGCTGGCGGAGACGGCCCACCGGCCGTCCGGCGCACAGGCCACACCGTTCACCCAGTTCCGGTGCCCGACGAGTGTCCGGCGCGGCCAGAGTGCCACCCGAAGCGGTACCGGATCGGTCGACGGGAATGCGTCGGCTGCGCCGTCTGGACGTGGCACCGGTCGCGGAAAGCGTGGCAGGCCCGGGTCAAATCGGTCGATTCCAGGGTCATCCGGCCCGAGGAAGTCGCGGCGTTCGTCACTGGCCACAGCCCATCCCCCTCCGGTGTCGCCGTGCGCCCCATCGTCACGCACGGGCGGTGAGATATCGGCGAGATGAGGACGGAGCCGAGCGGCAAGGGCTGTCGGTTGGCCGACTGTCCGGTCTGCGGACTGTCCTTGCCAGTCCTTGGCAGCCCTCGCCCATCGCCGAATTTCCGGACCTCGCCCGCGAGATCCGGAAATTCGGCGGGCGAAGTCAGCGGGCGTCGCTGGCGGCGGGTACCGCCGCCGGGCGGGTGACGCAGTCGGTGTCGGTCACCTCGCCGGCGGGTGTCGCACCGATCGACGACATCAGCAGGGGCCAGGCGGCCGCCATAGCCCGCTTCCAGTCGGTCCAGTCGTGGCTGTACCCCTTGAAGAGGCAGTAGGTGTGTGGGACCGGCGGAGAGAGGGACGCCAGCTTGTCGGAGGTCGCCGCGGTGGTCGGCTGGGCCAGATTCTCCTGGAAGCCCCCGGAGTCGCCGGCGGAAAGGAAAACGCGGGTACCGGCCAGCTTGGCCGCGTTGAGATAGGGGTCGTTGCGCTCCCAGATCGCCCGCTGGGCCGGAACCTTCGGGTCACCCCAGATCGCGGAGAAGCCCTTTCCGCAGATGAGTCCGGGCGTGTCGATGGCCGTGCCGGCAAGGCCACCGTCAGGGGTGCGCAGCGGGTCGAGGTCGCCGCTCCAGGACGCGGTCGCCCGGTAGAGGCCAGGGTGGTTCTCCGCGAGTTTCAACGCGCCCTGGCCGCCCATGGAGTAGCCGGCCACCGCGCGCACGCCACTGGCGTGATAGCCCCGCTCGAGGAGCTGCGGGAGCTCCGTTGTCAGGTACGTCTCCCACTCCGGCGGACCGCTCTTGCCGGCGTTGTACCAGTCGCTGTACGAGCTGCAGCCGTTCGTGTCGGGAATCGCGATGATCGCCGACGAGTCGGCGCTCAGTTTGGCCACGTCCGAGTTGTCGGAGTAGATCGTGTAGCCGGCGACACCGCCGTGCAGCAGGTACAGCGTCGGCCAGGTGGCGGTCGCGTCGCGTGTCCAGCCGCTGGGCAGGAGCAGCCGGACCCATTTCACCGGCTCACCGGTGATCGGAGAGGCGATCCCGACATCGAGCGTGCGCTGATCCTGCCATCGCTCCTGTGCGACCCGCGCGCCGTCGTCCGCCTTTGTGCTCAGTACTGCCTGCAGCGTCTGCAGCGACTGGCTGGCTCCGGCCAGGGCGATCCCGGGCAGAAGAACGGCCTGTGCGGAACCGGCCGCCGTCAGCTGCATCGTCAGTGCGAGCAGCAGCGTGGCGAACGCACATACGCAGCGGCGAAAAAATCTCCCACCCGTTTTCACTCCACCGAGTTTCGGCCTCTGAATGCGGGCCGCGCCAGTACCCGAATGTGCCGACCTGCAACACCATGGAAGCACCACGGAAGGACGAGAAATGCGCGACGCCGGGGCCGGGGGCGCGCTCCGTCTGTGCTCTGCGGCTGGCCGGACGTCCGTGCTGGTCCCATGAGATCCACGTGTTGCCGGATGAAGAGCTGGTCATGTGCCTGGCGGCGAGGGGGGCAGCCGCTTCCGTCGGGCGCATGACCTCTTGTTGGTTTATCGCTGTCGAATTTTCGCGACTGCTGGCCAGGCGAGGCGGCGTGGCGCGGGACTGTTGATGATCGGACCTGGCAGTGGCTGTGCCCACGGTTCCTCGGTACCGCACGTGAAGGTCGTTTCAGGGTAGAGTTGTCCGCCCCGGCCGCAGGTGATCCCATCCTTGCGGCGGAATCTCTAGCTGGGTGTGGCCACATGGGGCGTCAACGACCGCCGGCTCCCACGTTGCGTACACGGCGCCCGCCTGACGACGGTGGCCCGGTGCGCCCGCTGGTCCCCGCCGGGCGCGGTCGCGGGCGGATCGCCGGGCAGGCCGCCGTGTGCCAGAGCGGAACGCGGGGCAGGTCGTAGGCTAGGGCCGTGACCGTTGTGAAAATCAATGCCATCGAGGTTCCCGCGGGCGCCGGCCCCGAGCTGGAAAAGCGGTTCGCCAACCGGCTGCACGCGGTGGACGGCCAGCCCGGCTTCGTGTCGTTCGAGCTGCTGCGGCCGGTGAAGGGCGACGATCGCTACTTCGTCGTGACGCACTGGGACAGCGAGGAGTCCTTCCAGGCGTGGCTCACCGGGCCGGCCATGGAGGCACATTCCGGCGAGCGTGCCCGCCCCGTGTCGTCCGGCGCGTCCCTGCTGGAATTCGAGGTCGTCCAGCGGTCGGTCGCCGAAGGCGCCCCGCGAACCTGACCGACCCGCACGCCCACACCGACTCGATGATCGACTGACCCTCGCTGGGACCCGTAGCGCCCCACAGGCCGCGCCGTGAGGCGACCAACCTGTGGGCCCGCACGGGTCAGGTGCGCGGGTCAGGCACGCAGTGCGGCGGCGACTCCGGCGGAATCCTGAATGTCCTGGAGCCTGGTAACGAGGCCGTCCGGGCCGAACGTCCAGACGTGGACGAGGTCCTGGGCGAACGATCGGCCGGTGGAGCGGATCGTCGCCCGCTGTTCCAGCAGGACGGCGACCCGATCGCCGGCGGCGAAGAACTCGACGGGCGCGAAGTGGGCTATGTCGAACTCCTGGCCGAGGATGGCGAACACCTCCGCCACCTGTTCCCGACCGGTACGGACGCCGAAGTAAGCGAGGTCGGCGGGGCCGGCGTTGCTCCACACGACATCCGGCGCCAACGCCGCGAGCACACCTTCGACGTCCCCGGACCCGAACGCCACGTAGATCGACTGGACCCGCTCCAGGTTTGTGGTGCCCAGTCTGTTGTCCACGGTTGCCATGAGCCGTCTCCTGTCCTGTCCCGGTGAGATCCGGGGTCGTCGGTGCGAACGGGATCAGCATCGCGGTCCGAGGACGGAAGCAGCCAGGCCGGGATGCACCCGAGGCGCAGGCAACCCTGGGCAATGCGGTGGATGGGTCTGACAGACCCTGTCAGCATCGAGGCGTGGTCGTCCACACTGTTGGTATGGCCCCCACCAGCGCGCCTCGGTCTGACTCGACGATCCCGCTCCGGGACTTCCTCCGTGCCCGGCGGGCGCGACTGTCGCCCGAAGAGGTCGCGGTGGTCTCAACCGGTACCCGCCGAGTTCCTGGCCTGCGCCGGGAAGAGGTGGCGGGCCTGGTCGGGGTGAGCGTCGACTACTACGTCCGGTTGGAGCAGGGCAGGGTGCGACCGTCGGACTCGGTGCTCGACGCGGTTGCCCGCGCGTTGCGCCTGGACGAGACCGAACGGGCACACCTGCGGCGGCTTGTTCATCCGGGCGCGGACACAGCGGCCCAGGTATGCGCGGAAAACGTGCGCCCTGAGGTCCAGGAGCTACTTGACGGGCTCGGCGGCCTGCCAGCGCTGGTCATGAATGCCCGCCTCGACATTCTGGCGTGGAATCGGCTCGCCGCGGCGCTGATCTGCGACTTCGCGGTGCTGCCGCCCGAGCACCGCAACGCCGTCTGGTTGTTGTTCGTCGATCCGGCGACCCGGCGGCTCTACCTCGACTGGCCGCGGGTCGCCGGCGACGCAGTGGCGATTTTGCGCGTTGCCAGCGCCACGAACGCCGACCGCGCGACAGCCGAGCTCGTCGACAACCTGTCACGGACGAGTTCGGAGTTCCGCGCTTTCTGGGCCCGGCACGAGGTCCACGCGAAGACGCACGGCATCAAGGCGTTCCGCCACCCGGTGGTCGGCCCACTGACCCTGCGCTTCGAGACGCTCGGACTTCCTGGCGACCAGCAGAGCTTGATCACCTATCCGCCCGTCGATGCCGAGTCCGCCGCGACATTGCGCCTCCTGGCGGCCTGGGAGGAAGGGCACCCGGCTCCCGAACGTGGTGCTTCTCCAGCACCCGCAGATCCGCGGATCCAATTCTGACGCTACGCCGTCAGGTGCGTGCGGATTGCCCCGTCCCGCTCAATCCTTCCAATACTGACTGGTCCAGCACCATCCCGATCAGCAGCGCCAACGGACCGTTTCGTCAGCAGCTCGTCTGCCTCATCGATCTGGCCCAGATGCGGTCCCACGACGTCACCGTGGCGGACACGGCAGCGTCGCCTGGCCTGGCAGGTCACCACATGGATGATCGTCTCACGCAGGTCAGCTGGTCACACGTCGATGGACCCGGGTACGGGAACCGCCGGGCTCGGTGAGGGTCAGCGACTCCGCGACGACGATCCGCGACGACCAGTCGACACCTCCATGGGCATCCAAGGCGATCTGGCGCAGCCGAGGCCACACGCCCGCCCTGGGCCCAGGCATGGAACCACCGGTGCGCCGCGGGCACCGACACCCCTCCGGGACCAGCCGAAGAGCAGGGCTGCTCACCATCCTTCCATGATCAGAGATGTACCCGCAGCGGCCACACGAGACATGCTCTAAGCCGCCACGCCACCGGGGGCCGAGCCGATCTCCGCCAGCCTGAAGAGGCTCGCCCAAGGCATTGACGGTGTCCCGCGTGGGTTACAAACCGTAGGTCAGAGGCCATCTATCTGGAGCCGGCGAGGGGACTCGAACCCCTAACCCCTCGATTACAAGTCGAGAGCGCTACCAATTGCGCCACACCGGCTGGTACTCCGACGATACCCGACGTGGGGCGGCGACAGGCTCACACGCGGGTGGCCGGGTGGAGGGTCGCAGCGGTGCGGCGGCGTTGGCGGTGGCCCCAGCCGTGACAGTGCCGGCCGCGCTCCCGGCTGGCGGCCCGCCCCTCGCCTCTTTGAAGGTTCCTATGACCATCGGTGTGTCGGCCGATCAGTCCGGACGGCGCTGCGGTTCGCTGCTTCCCGCGGCTGACGGGGTGCGGGTGGTGTTGTGGCGGCACGGGCAGAGCGTCGCCAACGTCGCCCGGCTGTTCCAAGGCCACGGCGACGGCCCGCTGACCCCCACCGGCCACGAGCAGGCACGTGTCGCTGCGGATCATCTGATGGCGCTGGCCCCAGCGCGCATCATCACCTCCGACCGTCGCCGCGCCCGCGATACCGCTGCGGCGCTGCACGCCCGAACCGACCTTCCCGTCCTCGTCGATCCGCGGCTACGCGAGGCCGACCTCGGCGCCTGGGAAGGCCGCAGCCGCGCCGACATCGCCGCACGTTTCCCTGACGAGTACGCCCGGTGGAGCCGAGGAGAGGACAGCGCCCGGGGCTGCGGGGAACGGCCCAGCGAGGTCGCCGCCCGCGCTGGCAGCGCTCGCCGTGCCTGTCGCCGCCATGGCGCCGCGGGCCACGCTGGTCGTGACCAGCCATGGTGGCACAATCCTCGCCATCGCCGGCAGCATGCTCTGCCTGGCCGTTCCCGACTGGTACGGCCTTGACCGTGTTCCCAATGCCGGGACCCTCGTTCTCAACGAACCCGCAATAGGGCACCAGCGACCAGACGGGAATCCCTCTTTCTTGCGTTATTCCGGTCGCATACCGATGTCCATTTTGTAGGCTAATAAGAAAATTTCTGTAGGGATCGGGCGGGGATGGCGAGTTCACGCGTGCTGCCGGTTTGCGCTTGTTGGCGAGTGCCAGCGAGTGCGCCGGAAAGGCGGTTGGCGAGTCCTGAGTCGGCTCTACTCTTTGGATTAGCGCGGCAGAGTATGCGGAGTGGTGGCGTCAGCGCAAGACGAGAAGATCCAATTCGTCGATCACCGGGGCGCTTTCGCGGACGGCAGCCGCTCGTAGGCGTACCATTCCGCTCTCATAGTCGGCGTCGCTTATCAGTTTGAGTGGTGTGTGGGCGTCACGCTGCATCTGCTCGACGACCGTCGCAAGTGAGTCCGCGGTGATCTGGGGGACGGGCTCCAGGGCGACCTTATGGAAGCCCGTCGCGGCGAAGATGTCGTTGACCTCTTCGAGGCCGGGGTAGGTGTCAAGGACCGTCACCGCCTCGGGAAAGAATCGAAACAATGTGATCTTCTCGTGTCGGCCCGGGAACGCCGATCGGATGAGGGCCGGCGCGCCCGGCCGCAGCACCCGCCGTAGTTCCGCCGCGGCGGCCGGCAGATCGGCAACATGATGGATCATTGTGGACAGCCATGCTCCATCAAGGCAGTCGGTGGCAAGAGGGATGGCGGCTGCCTCTCCCGCGAGCATCCGCGGGTAGCTGCACCGGGCGCGCATCGCCGCGGACGGTTCGATCGCGACGACCTCCGCGCCGTACCAGTCGGTGAAGGCCGCTGACCACGCTCCCGTCCCCGCTCCAAGATCGAGGATTCGCATGGTGGGACGGGGCCTCAGGTAGCGACCGACTGCGTCCCGCCAGTGCGCCAGACCATCTCGGGGCGGGTGTCGTGCGGCGCGGAACGCTGCGGCGGCGGCCTCGTCATAGTCAATACGTCCCATGAGGTGCCCCGCTTGTCTGTCGCTCTTTCGCCGTCGCGCTGAGGAGTCGACGACAGTGGCCATCGTCGGTGCTTCGTGTTTCTGCGGCTGCCTGGACTTTGGCGGGCCGGCCGCGAGTCCTGGGAAGTCCTGGGTGAGGTTCCTGCTGGTAGGAAGGTCAGGCTGGCCAGTCGAGTTGTGAGTCGGGGATGCCGTGCGCACGGCCGTGTTCTTCGGCCTCGGCGCGCCCCTGTGGGTCGCCCCGTAGGTAACGAATAACCCGGTTGGGGAACACGATGAAGGTCTCCTGGGCGGTATGCAGGTCCACATACCACACAGGCGCGTCATCCAGGGCCTCGCTCAGTTGAGTGGCCAGGGCCTCGGCTTCGGTATCAGCGATGTCGAAGAAGATCAGCGTCCAGACAGGCGGCTGATCGACGGTGGCGTTCCCGGACGCCGATCGTTGGATCTTCCGGACGGAGAGGGAAAGATCGTCCAAGATCGTCCCTGTGCGCAGGCTCTCCGCGATCAGAACTCCGGCGGCCACTCGCGGCTCCCTGGGGTCAAGGGCAGGTCCGGCAGTCATGCCCGTCGAGCTTATTCGTCAGTCGCGGAGTGGCGCTCGCGACCTCGATGGTCATCGAGTAGCGCGAGAACGGGTTGGATGTCGCGGGCGAACTGTTCGCCGGGGCCGACCGTGGACCGCCTGGCAGGGCTCGCGGGCACCGGGCGGGCGTTGGAGTTCGCCATCGGAACCGGCCGGGTGCCGTCCCCCTCGCCGAGCGAGGAGTGCCCGTCACCGGGATCGAGCTGTCCCGCCCAATGATCGACCGGCTACGCGGCAAGGCGGACGAGGCGACGATCCCGGTCGTCGCCGGAGACATGGCGACGGAGGTCCGCCCCTGGCATCTACACGCTCGTCTACCTCGGTGCGGCCGCCGATCGTGCCACCGCAGGTGCTCGCCGTCGAAGGCGGCGCAGCAGATCGCCATGCACAATCCCGGCGGCGTGCACGCCCCCCGGATCGGCGGCAGGTCGAGCACGTGCCGCAGCGCCGCGATGTCGGTGATGTCCGCCCGGGCTGACGGAATCAGGGCTGGCGGCTCGGGGAAGCCAGCCACGAGGCGACGCCGTCCAGGGCTCGGGCCACCGTGAACTCGTAGAACTCCAGGTCAAGGAGCACGGCAGGCCGGGGGTCACGGCAGGCCGGGGGTCACGGGCTCGGGCGAGGGCGTCGACGCTGGCCGCGGCGAGGCCGGGCCGCCCGGCGTCCCGGAAGTCGCTGAGCACCTCGGCCATCCGGCCGCGGGTCTCCGGCCGCTCGTCCCGGTCGTCCTCCACCGCGACCATCATGAACGCGGTATTCAGCAGGAAGCGGTATACCAGGGTGGCATCGGCACCGAACCCGGCCCGCTGCAGCACCTGGATGCCCCGGTCGATCGTGGGCAGGGCGGCCGGCACGGTGGGTCCCATCAGCACCACCCGCCGGGCGAGGCCCCGGAACTGACCGCAGCACGTCGCGCCCGTCATGCAGCAGGTGGGTGAACCAGTCCCGCCACTCCAGGTCGGCGTCCGGAACCGGGATGAGCGCGATGACCCGGTTGGTGATGGCGTCGAGGACCGCCTCCCGGTCGCCGACGTGATGGTAGATGACGCCGGGCCAGACCTCGAGGGCGGCGGCGAGCTGGCGAATCGATCAGCCGTCCAGGCCCGACCCGCGGGTCAGCTCGAATGTCACGTCCACGATCTTGTCGGCCGTCATCGGCGGTAGGCCGGCGGCCGGACGCGATCGCGAGGAGCTGGGCCGGTCCATGTGGTCACCCTAACGGCCGTTCCTGAGGCGAAGACACCTTCGCCCGGGTCGGCCGCGCTGCTGCTGCGCGCCGCCCTGGCGGCCGCCGCGGTCTCCTGACCGGCCGTTTTACTCCTTCTCGCCGGCACCCCCACCACACGTTCATCTGCTTTTATCGCCGCCGATATCGGGTATGTCTAGATCAGGCTCGTCGTGCGGTCGCGGTCGGAGCGCCGGTTACCCGCGCCATGATTGTCGAAAGCGGGGCGTCACGAATGACCAGGGCCATCGGCGGCGTGGGGCGCATCGGTGCGAGGTTTGTCCCCGTTGGGTCCGTCGCCATGCGGTCCGTCGCGCTCGTCACAGCGATCGCGGCTCTTGCGTTGCTGGCCGCGTGCGGCGGCTCCTCGCCCAGGAACGCGGCACAGCCGTCACCGTCGGTGTTGAGCCCTGCCTCGCCTTCGGCGTCCGCGAGTGCCTCATCCCGGCCGGGCGCCGCCGGTGCGGAGGGTGGGGCCGGTGCGAACGGGACGCCCACGGGACCATCCGGTGGTATGACCACGGGAGCACGATCCGATGCCCGTAGCTGGTCGAGCCAGCCGGCGTCGGCCCCGGCGTCGGCCCCGGCGTCGGCCCCGATTTCGCCCGCCCGGGTGGTGTCGCTGCGTAGCGCTCCGAACAAGGAGAACGGTGTGCGGTACGAACGCCTGGTGGTCGAGTTCGCCGGGGGGACGCCGGGCTATCGGGCGCAGTACGTCAAGGAAGTGGTCCGTCCCGGTTCCGGGGCTCCGCTCGCGCTCGTCGGCCAGGCGCATCTCGAACTGGTTCTGAGCTCCGCGACCGCTCACGACGGCAACGGTGCGTCCACGCTGGTCACCTCGGCGGCCGGCCAGGATTCGTCCGCGGGGCTGAGCTACGCCGTGGCCGGGGACTTCGAGGGCATGGTGCACATCGGCGTCGGGCTCGGGCGCGTCACCGAATTCCGCGTTCTCCGGCTGACCGCACCGGACCGGCTGGCGATCGACTTCCGCGTCTGAGTCGCTGACGCCCTGGCGCGTCAATGCCGACGGGGCGCGTTCTGCGTGGCGGGTTGGGGTTCGACCGGGAGGGTGGGCTCCGGACGGGGGATGTCGGGTTGGGCGCTCGGTGCGACGGTGGGTGGCGGAGGGGTCGGAACGGGGGATGTTGTCACCGTCGACGGCGGTGGCGGGTCTGTCACGTGCGCGGTCTGCCCTGAGCTGCCCGTGGTGCCCGACGGTCCCGAGGGCTTCTGTGCTCCGCCCCCCGGGTCAGTTCCCGCGCCGGCGCCGGCTCCGGCTCCGGCTGTGAGCGATCCGGATGCGGGATCGTCGGAGCCGACCGGCGTCGGTCGCGGCCGTGGGGGCGCGGCCGGCAAGGGACGAGCCGCGGCGGCTCCGGCCTGCCCGGGCAGGCCTGCGGGCTGCTTGGAGAGACTCATCTGCCGGACGCCGATGATCAGTACGAGTCCTGGGCTGGACGGATCATTGATCCAGACCTGGCCCGCATCCACATCCGCGCCGTCGCCGTCGCCGTCGCCGTCGCCCGTGGCGGTGACCGTGATGGCCGCGTCGACGCCGGATGTGGGCGGAACAGCCGATCCAAGCGTGACCGGCGCGACGAAGCGTCCCGCGCGGCGGTCGAAGACGAGGACCGCACGCGCGTCCTGGTCGGGAATGTAGAGGCGCTCGTCCTGCCAGACAGGAGGCGTCAGGCGGCGAGCTGCCACGGGAGTCGAAACCGTCCCGTCTCGTTCCGTACCGCCCGTTCGCAGGATCGGATCGTTTCCGGCGGCACTGGTTCCGGCAACGGACGGACCGGCTGGCCGGTCGACGTCGGGTAGCGCGGGCGTGGGCGGCGTGGGCGGTACAGGCGTGCCCGGTGCGGGCTGGGTCGGCGCGGTCATGGTCGAAACGGTCGGCGCAGGCGCAGGCGCAGGCGCAGGCGCAGGCGCAGGCGCAGGCGCAGGCGCGGTCGGGGGAGTCATGCGACCCCTCACGGCACCGTCGCCGCCTGATCGGACGGTGTCGTCCCTCGCGGCTCCCACACCGGCGGAAGGGGCAGCGCCGGCTGGCACACCGAAGTACGTCGCCGCGCCGCGGGCGATATCGACGAGGATCAGGCGCCCGGTGTCCGTGTCGATCACGGCGGTGATCCCGGCCGGTGAGTGGGCGGAGGCTACCAGTGCGAAGGGAGCCGGGCCGATCTCAGCGGTCGCCGACAGGGCGAGCGTGACCGGCCGTCCTGTGCGTCCGCCCACCATCGGAGTCACCGTTCCGGCTGTGCTGTCGAGAACCACCGGCTGATCGCCCGCGAGCACCACGTCGATGGCATGGCCTGGCGGGGCCACCCGCACCGGTGCGGCCGGTACGCCCCGCACGATCGAGAGCACGGTTCCGCGGGTACGCACGGGTGCCCACAACGTTCCGTCCGCCGTCTGGGCCATGGCTCCGAGGGGACCGCCGAGGTCGAGGAACGGCCCCAGGGGAGTCAGACGCCTGCGGTCCAGGCGGAGAAGCCGCCCGTCCGCCCCATCCGCTACATAGACGGCGTCGGGAGCCACGGTGATGATGGCCCCGGCGGGCAGGGCGACGGAGCACGCCGGGGCCAGCCGCTGCGGCTCCATCAGATGGAGCAACCGGGCGTCCGCGTCGGCGACCAGCAGGTTCGCCCCGTCGGGTCGGACCGTCAGATGGTGGCCCGCCGCACCCGCAATGGTGATCGCCGCGTCTGCCCGCCCGGTGGTGCTCTGCAGGTGGGTCACGACGCCGGCCGTGTCCCAGGGCAGCCAGACATCGCCATCGGAGGAACCTGCGATGACCGGCGCAGCGCCCGAGGTGGAGATCAGGATCACTCCGGCGAGGCAGGCCGCCGCCGAGGCTGCCGCGACCGCGGCTGTCCTGCGCCACCCTTGCCGGAACACCACGCTCGGCTCTCTCCTATGCGTTCAGGCCCCGGGTGGGGCCGGACCTGACTGCCTCGGCCGATCAGGGCACGGGGACGCGCATGGCCCGCGTGCCGGGTCATCCGCCGGGCGCGGAAGCTGGCGACCTCCGGTACTGGACCAACGCTGGCCAGTCGGGCGCCACGGGCGAGAAAGCCGTGCGTGTTCGCAGTACTCCGGCGAGTCGATAGGCCACCGCGTCTGTCGATAGGCCACTGCGAAAGGCCACTGCGTCCGGCGGAGGGCCAACTGCGTCCGTCAGAAGGCCACTGCGTCCTTCGGAGAGCCAGGACGTCCGTCGAAAGGGCTGCGGCGTCCGTCGGAGGAGCACGGCTGCGAGATCTGGACGGTGTCCGTGCGAGCGTGCCACCCCGCCCATTCGCACGGACACCGCCCGGTGAGCGCCGTGGGAGGGGCGCAGCACTCACCATGACCCGTGCGCACTGCCCAATACGCACGGGAAGAAGTTGTTTTTTTGTATGTCCATGTTGCTTGCCGATTGACAGTCCGCCTGTGAGGTCATCCCTCTTGCTGGGTTAGACGCGGCACCCGCCCGACAGGTTGCGACTCCGCTGATGCCATTCGTGATGTCGTTGCGGCGATATCGTCAACCAGGTCCGGATGGTTGCACCCCGTGACAGGCATGTCCTGTGGGCGACCATCAGATCAACAACTTGTCCGGGTCATGGCACAACGAAAGTCGCGCGTCCGTCGTCTACCGCTACGGAACGGGAGGGCACGTATCCGGCGACGGCCGGAGACGCGACCGTTCCCGGGCGGATCCCCCCACCGCCCGTCTGGCGGATCGGGCCGGTCGCCCCCCTCGACTGGCCCGATCCGTCTTCCGAACCATCCGGTCATGCCGCCTGTTCGCCCCATACCGTCCCCACGCCCGATTCGCCCGTCAGCTCCTGCAACTCATCCAGCCCACCGGCGCCCGCACCGCGATGCCCCCGAGCGGGCCCGGCAAGAACGGGCTGTGTCAGGCGACAACAGCCCCGCAGCCCCGCAGCCCTGATCCGCCCTCCTGGCCTCGGCGCCCCTTCGGAGCCCCGGCGTCCCGATCCTCGCGTCCCGACGTTGTGTCATCCCCGACCCGTAGAAGCCAGATCTCCGACCGCCCATCCGGGATCCCGACCCAAGGAGCGCACGGTGATGAACAGGCCTACCGTCTCCCCCGATCCGACCAGGTGCCTGGCATGACCGGACGAGACGAGGGCACCGGACCGGTGCGCGGCGACGAGGTCGGGATGGCCGAGTTCTCGGCGGTCTTCCGCGACGTGGTGGCGAACGTCGAGAAGGTGATCCGAGGTAAGCGCGATGTCGTCGAGCTCGCCACGATCTGCATGTTCGCCGAGGGGCACCTGCTCATCGAAGACGTTCCGGGGCTCGGCAAGACGTCACTCGCCCGCAGCCTCGCCGCGTCGGTGAACGCGGGCAGCCAGCGGATCCAGTTCACTCCCGACCTGCTGCCGGCCGACATCACGGGCACGATGGTCTACAACCAGCGAGCGAACGAGTTCGGCTTCCGCGCCGGTCCGGTGTTCACCAACCTGGTGATCGGCGACGAGATCAACCGGGCGTCACCGAAAACGCAGTCGGCCTTGCTGGAGGTGATGGAGGAGGGGCGGGTCACCTCCGACGGGACCAGCTACTCGGTGCCCCGCCCGTTCATGGTCGTGGCCACGCAGAATCCGATCGACATGGACGGCACCTACAGCCTGCCCGAAGCACAGCTGGACCGTTTCCTCATGCGGCTGCGGATGGGCTACCCGTCGCTTGACGCCGAGCTGGAGATCCTGGAAGGCACCCAGGTGGGCCGAGCGGTGGACGATCTGGAGCCGGTGATGCGGGCTGAGGACGTCGTGGCCCGATCGGCCCAGACGCTGGCCGTTCATGTCGCCCCCAACCTGCGCCGCTACCTGGTCCAGTTGGTCGTGGCCACGCGCACCATTCCCGACATCGTCCGGTTGGGTGCGAGCCCCCGGGGCAGCATCGCGCTGCTGCGCGCGGTGCAGGTCCGCGCGGCCGCCCAGGGCCGGGCCTTCGCCACGCCCGACGACGCGAAGGCGGTGGCCGGCGCGGTACTGGCGCATCGCCTCGTGCTCAGCCCGGAGGCGGAGCTGCGCCGTGTCCTCGCCGAAGACGTGATCGACGAGATCCTGCAGTCGGTTCCGTCGCCTCGCCGGCTCGTCGGGATCTGAGCGTGCCGCCCCGGGGCCGGCCTCCGCGTCACGACGACCAGCCGACGCTCACGCGCCGCTCGAGCAGGCCCGAGCCTGACACCAGGCCGCTGCGCACCACCACCAGCACCACCACCGGCCCCGACGCGTCTGGCCGGGCGGAGCGATCCGCCCCCGAACGGGGCCCGTGGCGCGCCCCGCGAGCATCCGCGTCACCCGGCCCTGTCGCCCGGGGTCTGGGAGAGCGGCACCGGCCACGGCCGACGACCCCCCCGCTGCCATCGTCCGCCGCTCCGCCGCCCGTCTCCCGACAGCCCGTAGCTCCCCACGGACCAGACCCCGGCCCGCGGGGCACGGGCGGGGATCAGACCATGCCGATCACCGGGCCGGCCCAGGCAGGCAATGGCCGGTCGGGACCAGCGTCTCGGTCGCGCCGCGAAGGCGACTCGTCGCCTGCCTGGAGGGCCCGCCATCTCCGGACGGGCGAGAGCCCGACCGACCCGCGAGCGGTACCGGAGCGAAGGACGAAGGCGCGAGCCGAATACCCGTGGGCCAAGCGCGTGCCGGTCGCCGACGACAGACTCCGGACCAACTCCGAGACAGCGGCCAGTGCCAAGATCGCGGCTAGTGCCGAAACCGTGACCGGGGTCGAAGCGGAGGCGGCGGGCTCGGTCGCGGCGGGCTCGGTCGCGACGGGGGAAACGCGTCCCCCTCGGATCCGTGCACGGCCTACCCGGCTGGGCTGGGGCGTGGGCGTCGCTGCCGCGGCGCTCCTGGCCGGCGCCCGGATGCTGCGTTACCCCGAGATGGGTGTCCTCGGCGGCACGGCTGCCGCGGCGGTGCTCCTGTCCCTGGTCCTTGCCGTGTGGCACCCACGAGTGTCGGTGTCACTGACTGTGACGCCGCGTCGAGCATCCTGTGGCGAACCCGCGACCCTCACGGTCGCGCTACGTAACGACGCGCGGTGGCGCTCACCCTCCTTCGGCGTCCGCCTGCCGGTGGGCTCAGCCGGCGTCCGTTCGGACCAGAGCATGACGCCTGACGAAACCCGCCTGGCGGGGGGCGCATCGTCTCCTGCGTATGTGGTGCTGCCGGTCGCCCGGATGCCGGGTTCCGGCACCCGCACAGTCGAACTTGCCCTGCGGACCGAGAGCCGCGGTGTCATGACGATCGGTCCGGTCGAGATCACCCGAACGGACCCGTTCGGCCTGGTCACTCGCCGCCAGAGTCTGGCGGCCACCGCGACGCTGCACATCCGGCCGCTGGTGCTGCGGCTCGCCCCGCTGGCCACGGCACCGTCGCACGAACCGGACGGCCAGACCGGGCATGGCACGGCGGGGGGACTGGATATCCACACGCTGCGGCCGTACGCGGCAGGGGAGGATCTCCGCCTGGTGCACTGGCCCTCGAGCGCGCGAGCCGGCGAGCTCATGGTCCGTACCCACGTCGATCCGACCGAGCCGGCAGCCACCGTGGTACTCGATGTCCGGTCCGAGGCGTATCCCCCTGGCCTGGCCGGGCGGGCGGCGTTCGAGGCGGCCGTGGACGTGGCGGCAGCGGCGGTGATGACCTGTGCGGGGGAGGCGTTCGGGGTCCGGCTCGTGACCACCGCCGGCCTGCGTGTCCTCGGCCGACGCCGGCGCCGTGACGCCGACATCCTCCTCGACGAGCTGGCCGCCGTGGACCTGTCGCAGGACGCCACCCTCAACGTGATCGGTACCCTGCGGCGCGGCGGGCTGGGCACCCTCGTCCTCGTGACCGGCGGGCTTGATCGGCTGGCCCCGGCCGCGCTGCGAACGGTCGGGCACACCTACGGGCGGGTGGTGCTCCTGCGAGTCGGCCCAAGGTCCGAGGCCACCGCCCGGGCGGTGCTACGGCGAGACTCCTCCGAACGGGCCCGGCTACGGCCGGCGATGTCCGTGCGGGCCAGCGGTTCGCCGACGGCCAGCGGTGTCGCGGCCGGCCCCTTGTCGGCGGCCGGCCGGTCCTGGGCGGGCGGCGCCGCGATGGCCACCCATGCACGTGGCGGCAGGCTGGGGGTCGTCGGGCGGCTCACCGTCATCGACATTCCCGATGCAACGGCGCTGGCCGGCCGCTGGCCGGCCGTATGGTCCCGAGGACGTGGCCCGATCGAGGAGAGATACAGGTGAGCGCGGGGCGCCAGCCACCCAGATCGGGCGGTGCGACCCCACCCGGCCGTGCCACTCTCCCCGGCCTTACCACTCCGCCAGGTGATGCCATCCGGTCGGGCGATGCCATCCGGCGGGCCCAGCGGCTGGGCGGCGGTGGCGGGCCCACGGACAGATCGCGGCACGCCGGATCGACGGCGTCGACGGCGTCGACGGCGTCGACCATTGTCCTCGGACCAGCAGGTCTCGGACTAGTCGGGCGGGCCCCGAGATGACCACCGAGCCCGTTTCACGCTTCGCGACGAGGACCGGTGCCGATGCCGGCGCTGTCGACCATCGAGCCCCGGCGGTCGCGGCTGCCTGCTCTCGTGCTGGTCAGCGGACTCGCGCTGATCGGCGGGCTCGGCTGGAGCCGCGTGTTCTCCGGCCATGAGATCGATGTTGACGTGGCCGCCGCGGCCATCCTTCCCGTGCTCCTGGTTATGTCGCTGAGCGGTTGGCGGCAGCGGGCTTCACCGTTCGTGACGGTCGTGGGATGGGGCAGCGGGTTCGTGGCCTGGGCTGCGGCCACCATCGCCGCCCCGGCCGGCGGCGTGTGGTCTCGGTTGGAGATGGTCGCGTCCGGAGTGTCTACCGGATGGGCACGTCTGCTCGACACCGCCGTTCCGGCGCCGTCCGAGGCGGGTCTTCTGCTGGCGCCGGCTGCCTCGACCTGGCTCGCGGCCGCGGTCGGCGCCGAGCTGGTGGTACGCACGCGCGCCCGCCTGCTCCCCGCACTGCCGAGTGCGGCCCTGCTGCTGGTCACAGCGGGCTATGCGACCCCCTCGTCCGGGCCGGACCTGCCGCGGGCCGCGGGGCTCGCCGCTCTGGCTGCGCTGCTCGTCCGGGCGCGCCGCCCGTGGGAGGGCACCTCGGTCGGCAGCACAAGGACGGACGGAGGGAGAAAGGTCCCGGTCTGGGTGGCTGGTCTGGCCCGGTCCGGCGGCGCGGCTCTCCTCGTCGTCGCCATGGGGGTGGGGCTGGCCGGCGGTCCGCTGCGCCTCCCGGCCGGCCGGCCCCCGGTCGATCCGCGTAGTTATCACACGACCGCCGCCGCCACCGCCGGGTCCGCTCTCAGCCCGCTGAGTCGGCTCGCAGGCTGGACCGCCCATCCGGACCAGGTCCTGTTCCAGGTGACGCTGACGCCACCGTCCACTGGCCCGACGGCTTCGCGCCTAGCTGTCCTCGACTCCTACGACGGCGCCACCTGGACGTCCACCACCCGATTCCTGCCGGCGGGTCAGGCGTCCGCAGGCTGCCCCGAGACGACCTGGCAGTCGTCGGCCACCGGGGCCGGCTCGGGCGGGACGGGTGTGCGCGACGCCCGGCCGGCGCCGGTGACCCAGGACCTGACCGTCGCCGCGCTGGGGGGCGACCTCGTGCCGGTCGTGGCCCAGCCCAGCCAGTTCTCCATGGTCCCGACCGCCATGTCCGGGGCAACCACCCGCGCGGGAAGCGGAACCACCCCGGGGGGAAACGGCGAGAACCCCGCCACCGGGGAATCGCGCGGACGGTTCGCGGTCGCGCCCTGTGACGGCACGCTGTTGCGCACCGAGCCGCTGGCACCGGGCACCCGGATGCGGCTGCGTTCCCAGCCACCGGCGGTACTCACCCCGTCCCAGACACTCGCCCTGACGGTGTCCGCCACGGCCGCAGATGCCCGAGACCTCGCCCTGCCCGCCGATCTGCCTCCAGTGCTGCGCAGCCTCGCCACGATCGCCACCGCCGGCGGTACCTCGCCCTACCAGCGGGCCGCACTGCTTCGGCAGTACCTGATGACGAACTTCGCCTTCGACCCCACTGCCCCCGCCGGGCACAGCCTCGCCCAGATCGCGCATTTCCTCGAACAGACCGGACGTGGGGTCTCCGAGCAGTTCGCTACCACCTTCGTGGTCGCCGCTCGGCTTCTCGGCCTGCCCACCCGGCTCGTCGTCGGCTTCACCACATCAGGCCCGGACACCGCCGCGCCTCGCGCGGTGCGCGGCCATGACGCTCTGGCGTGGGCAGAGATCCATTTCGCTGGCGCCGGCTGGCTGCCCTTCTTCCCCACCCCGATGGCGAGCGACGCGCGGGGCAGCACGGTTGCCGGTGCGGCGCAGGGTGAGTCCTCGGCGCAGTCCAAACTGGTCAACGCAGTGCTGGGCGCGGCGGTGAGCGGCCAGTCCGACACAGCGAGCACTGCCCATGCGCAGCAGAACCATCGTCGTCCACTCGGGCCAGGGTCGGCATGGTCCGACTGGGCACGGGGGGTTCGGCTGGCGGGGGTGGCGACCCTGGTCGGTCTGACCGGCTATCTCGCTCTGGCCTGGGCCCTGCCTGGCCTGAGACGCCGTCGGGCGCGTCGGCGTGGCGCTGAGCGGACGCGAATAGTCGCCGCCTGGAGCCAGGCGATCGATCTGCTGGCGCTGTCCGGCTGGCCGATGCCGACTGCGGCGAGCCCCGTCGAGGTCGTGGCCGCGGCCGGTCCGCTGGGTGAACCGGCCGGGACCGCGCTGCGGGGGCTGGCCACGCTGGCCACCGTCGCCCTGTTCGGTGACCCGGCTGACGACCGCCCGCGGGCCGCAGCCGGCCGCGGCGCGGCCGCAGAGGCCTGGCGGCAGGTCGATGCGTTGGAACGTGCACTGAACCGGATCGTGCCCCGCCATCGTCGGATCGCCCGTCGGATCTCCCCCCGCACCGTGGCCGGCGAGCTACGTCGTCGCCGGCCCGGAAAACCGGGCCCGGTTGCCCCACGCCCGCCGATGGTCGGACAGGTCTGATCAGCGGCCAGCGGTCGCCCGCAGTCCAGAAGCTGTGGGTTCTCTCTTGGCTACTTCGGGTATCGCACCTGTGGCGATGTCCGGCGTTGACCAGCGAAGACCGGTCCGCCGAACGGGGGGAGCGGCGTCGATATGGCCCGTTTCGGTCAGACGGTGGCCAGGCACCGAGGTCGACGGGGAGAGAGCCGACAGGGAGAGCACAGCGATGGCGCAGACACGGAAAGACACTCCGGTCGCCGCACGCGAGCGGGCGCCGAAGGGGCGCACCAGGCCTGCGGGGGCAGAGACCTCCAACGACGAGATGGCACGGCAGGTGGCAAGCCAGACCTCCTCCGACCGGAAGGCCGAGGAGGTCTTCCGACGGGAGCGGCACGGCGCACTCACCGATGAGGAGGCGGCCAAGAGCGAGCTGCTGCGACGGCCCACCGTCCACGGGTGAAATGCCCGCAGAGCCCGCAGGTTCGACTGACCCCATCCTGCGACGACGTCGTTTCCGCTGCGTGACGGCCGCGTCTGTCGTATGCAGAAGGCATGGCATCCGAAGCCGGCCGGCCGTTCACCGGCGCAGGCACCCCCGCATCGGCCTGGCAGCAGTGGGACCCGCGCTGGCCGGAGTTCGATCTGAGCACTCCCCCACAGCGGGTGGTCGTCGTGGCCCCCCATCCGGACGATGAGGTGCTCGGGGTCGGGGGGCTGCTGGTTCGGCTACACGAACTGGGTGCTGAGATCACTGTGGTTGCCGTCACCGATGGTGACGGGTCACATCCTGGATCGCCGACATTGACTCCCCGGCAGCTCGCGGAGCACCGGATCGCCGAGCAGCATGCGGCGCTGGACGCGCTTGGCCTCGGGCAGACCGAGGTGCGTCGGGCCGGGTTGCCGGACGGGCGGGTCGCCGGGCACGAGCCGGGCCTCGTCGACCTGGTGGAACCGCTGGTGACCCCGCAGACCTGGGTGTTCACCACCTGGCGCGGCGACCGACATCCCGACCACGAGGCGACGGGACGCGCGGCGGCCCAGGCCGCGCGACGGGTCGGTGCGCGGCTCGTCGAGTACCCTGTGTGGGCCTGGCACTGGGCGGTCCCGAGTGACCCCGATGTGCCATGGACGCGGGCGAGGTCCGTCCATCTGCCCGAACCGGTCATCGAGGCCAAGCAGCGAGCCGTCGACTGCTACCGCACGCAGATCGCCCCCCTGTCCGGCCATCCCGCCGACGCAGCCGTCCTTCCGCCGCCGTTCCTGGCCAGACTCCTCCGACCGACGGAGACCGTCTTCGTCTGAACGCCGTCACCTCTGCGAGCTGTCCGAGACCCGCTCGCCGCCAGACATTCGTGCACAGCCAAACGTCCGTGCGCTGTCAACGTCCGTGCGCTGTCAACATCAGTGCACTGTCAAACATCAGTGCAATGTCAACATCAGTGCACTGTCAACGCCGGTGCGCTGTCAACGTTCATGCAGCGTCAATACCCGCGCACGGTCAGCATCCGTGCGCTGCCGGTGTGCGCGGGCCGTCGGCAGATGAGCGCCACCAACATCCGGGCGTCGGCGATATTGCGACCAGGTTTCGGAATCCCGTCCCGGTGGCCGCCGGCGGGCGGTGCGGCTAGCGTCCACCGTACGAACTGCATACCGCTGCCGCTCACGCCCGTGCGGGAGAGCTCCGGGCCACCAGCTGCCGGGGCGCCGAAGGAGCAAGCTCTCCCCATAAACTCTCAGGCCCCCAACCGCCGGGTCAGGCAACTCTGGAAAGTGGACATCACGGTGTCCCGCCGACGGTGAAAGCCACTGCCGGCCTCGCGTGCGCCCGCCGATGTCGGCGGGCCCGAAGGCCGGCCAGTGGCGAAGCTCTCAGGCCACAGGACAGAGGGGGAGTCCCGCCGCGGCTCCGGCTCGTCCGCCGGTTCCGCCCGACCTCCGGAGCGCCCCATCATGCATGACAGCAGCGACCAGCACTTTCCGACCGTGACGGTGCCGGCCGGGGCATATCCCCGGTTCGCCGACAGGCACATCGGCCCTGACTGGAGCGCCCGCCGGGCGATGCTGGCCACGCTCGGCCACGACTCGCTGCGGGCGCTCACCGATGCCGCGGTGCCCGCGAGCATCGCTGACAGGACCCTCGACCTTCCGGCGCCCCTCGACGAACCGGCGGTCCTGGCTGCGCTACGGGCGCTTGGCCGGACGAACCGGCCGGTTCCCTCGATGATCGGTCTCGGTTTTCATCCTACGGTGATGCCGGGCGTCATCCAGCGCAACGTCCTGGAGAACCCGGCCTGGTACACGGCGTACACCCCCTACCAGCCGGAAATCTCCCAGGGTCGGCTTGAGGCCCTGCTCAACTTCCAGACCATGATCACAGACCTGACCGGTCTTGCGGTGGCCGGCGCCTCGCTGCTGGACGAACCCACCGCGGCGGCTGAGGCCATGCAGATCGCGTTGCGTCGAGCGAAGGGAGGCCGACGCAGCTACCTCATCGACGCCGACACGCTGCCGCAGACGATCGCTGTCGTGGCGACCCGCGCCGAGGCGATGGGCGTCACCGTCCATGTCGTCGACCTCAGCGGTGCCGACCTCAGCGGTGTCGGCGACACGGAGTCCACCGCGGGCTCCGGACCCGCCGGGAGCACGGCTGCGGTGGGGCTCGACGCGGTGCCGGCCGACCTGCTGGACTCGGCGTTCGGGCTGCTGCTGTCGTACCCGGGGCCAAGTGGGGCGCTGCGAGACCACCGCGAGGTGATCGCGCAGGCCCGTGGACGAGGCATCGTCGTTACTGTCGCGGCCGACCTGCTCGCGCTCACCCTGCTGCGCTCCCCCGGCGAGCTCGGGGCCGACATCGCCATCGGCAGTACCCAGCGTTTCGGCCTGCCGTTGTCGTTCGGCGGCCCGCACGCTGGCTACCTCGCCGTCCGCTCAGGCCTCGAACGCACGCTGCCTGGGCGGCTGGTCGGCGTCTCCATCGACGCGGATGGCGCCCCGGCCTACCGTCTCACCCTGCAGACCAGGGAACAGCACATTCGCCGAGAGAAGGCGACGAGCAACATCTGTACCGCGCAGGTGCTGCCAGCGGTGCTGGCCTCGATGTACGCGGTGTACCACGGCCCGCGGGGGCTGGCGGGAATCGCGCGCCGGATCCATGGGCTCGCGGTGCGTCTCGCCGAGGGGCTGCGTGCAGGTGGGATCACACTGAGTGACTCGTCCTTCTTCGACACGGTCGTCGCCGCGGCACCTGGTGGCCGCGGCGCCGAGGTGGTCGCCCGCGCGCTCGAGCACGGGGTGAACCTGCGCCTCGTCGATGACAACCACGTGGGCATCTCCTGCAACGAGACGACCGTGGAGGCGGATCTACGCGCGGTGTGGGCCGCGTTCGAGGTGCCACCGGTCGCGACGCCCGAGGTCACGGTACACGCCGAGCTGGACGGGCCGACCCCGGCCACGACCGGGATCGCGTTGCCCGACGCCCTGGTGCGGACCGACACCTACCTCGAGCATCCGGTGTTCCACGAGCACCGGTCCGAGACGGCGATGCTGCGTTATCTGCGCCGGCTGGCCGATCTCGACCTGGCCCTCGACCGCGGCATGATTCCGCTTGGCTCCTGCACGATGAAACTGAACGCCACGACCGAGATGGCCGCAGTCACCTGGCCGGAGTTCGCCGACATCCACCCATATGCCCCCCTCGATCAGGCCGCCGGATATCTAACGCTGATCCGGGATCTGGAGGAATGGTTGGCCCGAATTACGGGGTATGCGGGTGTGTCCGTACAGCCGAACGCCGGTAGTCAGGGGGAACTGGCCGGTCTGCTGGCCATCCGCGCCTACCATCGGGACACCGCACCTGACGGTGCTCCGGCACGTGACGTCTGCCTGATTCCCTCGTCGGCCCACGGGACGAACGCGGCCAGCGCCGCCATGGCGGGAATGCGCGTGGTGGTGGTCGCCTGCGACGAGAACGGAAACGTCGATCTCGACGACCTGGCCCGGGCCGCCGGTAAATACGCGGAGGTCCTCGCCGCCCTGATGGTGACCTATCCCTCGACGCACGGCGTGTATGAGGAGAGCATCGGAGCGGCCTGCGCGATCGTCCATGATGCCGGTGGGCTCATCTACGTGGACGGCGCGAACCTGAACGCACTCGTCGGCCTGGCGAAACCAGGCCGGTTCGGTGCCGATGTCAGCCATCTCAACCTGCACAAGACGTTCTGCATCCCGCATGGCGGGGGCGGTCCGGGCGTGGGGCCGGTGGCTGTCGGGGAAAAACTGCTTCCCTACCTGCCCAACCATCCCCTGCGGCCTGAGGCTGGCCCGGCCACGGGTGTGGGTCCCATCTCCGGATCGCCATGGGGCTCAGCCGGCATTCTCATGATTCCCTGGGCATATATCCAGATGATGGGCGCGGACGGGCTGCGTGAGGCAACCTCGGTGGCCGTTCTTAACGCCAACTACATTGCGCATCGGCTGCACCCGCACTATCCCGTCCTTTACACCGGGCGGAACGGGCTCGTGGCGCATGAGTGCATTCTCGACCTGCGTCCGCTGACCAAGCGCACCGGCGTGACCGTGGACGACGTCGCAAAACGGCTTATCGACTATGGTTTTCATGCGCCGACCATGTCGTTTCCGGTCGCGGGCACCCTCATGGTGGAACCCACCGAAAGTGAGGACCTTGCTGAGATCGACCGGTTCTGTGCTGCGATGATCGCCATTCGTGCGGAGGCCGACAAGGTCGGCGACGGGACCTGGCCGCGAGACGACAATCCCCTGCGCAACGCGCCACACACCGCGGCGATGGTCACGGCGGACGACTGGTCGCATCCCTATCCGCGTTCGATCGCTGCCTATCCGGTGCTGGCGCTTCGGACCGGAAAGTACTGGCCGCCGGTGCGGCGTATCGACGGTGCTTACGGTGACCGGAATCTGATCTGCACCTGCCCGCCGGTGGAATCCTTCGCTCAGCCCGCGGAAGATGAGGCGGTTCTGGCCACGGTCGGCTGAGCCGCCGGCCGGGTCGGGATCGCGGTGCCGGTCGGGGCTCCCGCTTGCCCCGATCGGCAACACTTCCGTTACGTGAGATATCTGCCCGGGGGGCGCGTGCTCCGGTTGGATAACCGGTGTTCCGGACGGTTCGGCCGGCGGGTGGGGTACCGCCGGTTGACCAGCGAACTGTCCACCTCAATAGTTGGATGCGTCGGACCGGTCAAAAAGAGCTCGGTCGCACACGGTGGATCGCCGACGAGACAACGTAAGGGGCTGGGCAGATGGATCCGCGGATGGAGAAACACCTTGCTGCGACCCGCCGGAAGGCGGTCGATCTGGGCCTTGGCCCGGTGCTCAAGGCGGTGCGGGACAACGTCGTGCCGACTGCGCGGCGTAACCGCAGCGACGACCGGCACCTGGCGCTGCTGATGTCGTTCCTGCTCACCGAGACGTCAAACTGTATTGATGTGGGTGCGCACCGTGGCGATGTGCTTCGGTCCATCCTGCGCCACGCTCCGTATGGAAGTCACGTCGCCTACGAGCCGCTTCCGCACATGGCTGCCGCGCTGCGGACCGATTTTCCCACGGTGGACGTGCGCCAGGCCGCGCTGTCCGACACGCCGGGTGTGCTGCCGTTCACCTACGTGCGCAGCCGCCCGGCCTACAGCGGCCTGCGGGATCGGGTGCCGGACACCGAGGACGTCGAGCAGATCGAGGTCACCGTCGAAGTGCTCGACGAGGTGCTGCCCGAGGACTACCGGCCGGCCCTGATCAAGGTGGACGTCGAGGGCGCCGAGTACGGGGTGTTCCGCGGAGCCCGACGGCTGATCTCGTCCAGTCGCCCGCACCTGGTCTTCGAGTTCGGTGCCGGCGCCCGTGACTACGGCACGTCGGCGGACGAGATGTACACGCTCGTCGACAGCGATCTTGGTCTGCGGATCTTCGACCTGGATGGTGACGGTCCGTACACCCTGCCCATGTTTCGCGACGCCTTCGAGACCGGCCGGCACTTCAACTTCGTCGCGCATCCCTGATCGGCTCAACGACTTCGGTTCGTCACCGCCGCCCCATCGGTGAATATGGGAAAAATCATATACCGCTGCGGAGTGGTGTTGATGGACTCGGCCATGGTGCGGGTGGGTGGTAGCGGCGCGCCTGGCCACGCCTGACTCGCCGCTGGGCCGTCGCTGTGACCGGAAACGGTCGTCTGGTGCTGGTCAGGATGCCTGAGTGCGGTTCGCTCCGCGCCCGCGCCGCGTTGCGCCGCGAGCGACCGCCGGCCGGGATCGCCACTGTGGGCGGTGGGGTGCGGCTCGGGACTGCACCGGATGGCGATGCCGGCCTGGCATCGCCAGGTTGATGCGCGGGTAGTTCTTACCCGCTCGCCGCGAAATATCTACGGTGCGTATCTACATCGGCGCCCAAAGTGCCGATCTTGACGCGGGTCGCGTGTACGCGCGGCGCGGTGTGAGCGTGGTCTGTCGGGCCGGCGATGGCCGATACCGGTCAGGGAAAAGGGGGAGTGACGGACTCGGCCGCAACACCGATACTTTGACGCTCCAGCATCTTGTCGTGGGTCGGATCTGTCGTACCCGGGAGGCCGCGGAGTCGATGCGGCGAACCTGTGTACGGGAGGTGCCGGAAACGGCGGAGATGCCGGAAACCGCGCGACGGTCGGGAGGCTGCGGGTGGAGGTGGAATCGCATGATCGGCGGCGCACTCCGGAATCCGTCAAGCTGTGTGATTTGCTCCGCCATCCAACGCGACGGATCCCGCCTCATCGACTCTGGCGTGGGCACTCCGTGCCCGCAGGGGTTACGAGAGGCAGCGGTCACGAGAGACAATGGTCACGAGAGAGGGGCGTCCGTGCGAACGCTCGAACCCACCAGCCTCGACCTCGACGCGATCGAGGCGGACAAGCTTGCCAAGGGCATCACCCTGAGCCTGCTGATCCCTGCCCGTGGCCCTGAGGCAGCCCGAACGCTTGGCGATATCATCGCGCAGAGCCGGCAACGGTGGATGCAGGAGCGCCGTGTGCTCGATGAGATCGGCGTGGTCGTCGATCCCTCGTCCGACGGGGACGAGCATGGCCTGGTGCGCATCGCGACCGATGCCGGCGCGAGCTGGGTCGTCCGCGGCCACTCGGTGCTACAGCGCCACGCTGGGCGGGAGGCGACGGCCACCGGCGGCAAGGCCGGGGCGATGCGTAGTCTCGCCTATCTTGCGTTTGGCAATCGACTCATCTTCCATGACGCAGATCTGGAAAGCTACGACCCCTTTACCGTCGGTGTACTGGCGGCGGCCGCGACCGCAGGCAACGCGCCTCTGTTCGTGAATGGCAGCTCGCGAAGGGTGACTGGTGACGGTCAGCCTGGTGGGCGTACGACCGAGATGCTGCGTTCGTTGCTCTCGAAGCAACTTGCGCGGTATGTACCGTCGATCACGCGCACCCTGCAGCCCCTGATCGGAGAGTTCGTGATCGACGCGGACGTCTTCGCCTCGCTGGCCTTCTCACGGGGTTACGGCGTTGAAACATCACTGAAGGTTCTTGCTCTTGACCTGTTGGACTACTCCGACAGCCTGCAGATCGAACTGCCGATCAAGTATCAGGTCGGGCAGCACTATCACGCGCTGGTTAAGCAGTTCCATGAGATCAGTTTCACAATTGATGTCCTGGAGGCGTACTTCCAGCGCCGTAGGGTCGACCCACACGTGGCAATCTGGCAGATCGCCGACAACTACGATCTGCTCTTCCCCGGACGCACCTACGCTCTGCACCGACCGGCGGGATACGACGACTCGGACTTCGTCCCGCGGCTCGGTTTCTACCAGCCGCTCGCGAGCTCTCCCGCCTATCAGGCCCGCTTGCCCGAGATCAAGAGCTCTCGCCGGCTGGCGCTGGACACCCTCGGCCGGCAGATGCGGACCTCCGCCTGACCTGGGCGGGTATCCGGGCCTGCGGGGTTTTCGGTCGATCCCGTGTGACCGAGTGGCGGGGGGGGGGGGGGGGGGGGGGGGGGGGGGGGGGGGGGGGGGGGGGGGGGGGGGGGGGGGGGGGGGGGGGGGGG
>NZ_JALKFZ020000162.1 GCF_023243075.1 Frankia sp. AiPa1
CCCACCGCCGGTGAAGGGGGCGTCGATGACCGAAGAGGTCCGCGCGGAGATGGTCGCGAACGTGTGGAAGGTCGTCGTCGGCGAGGGAGACGCGGTGGCGGCAGGGGATGCGCTGGTCATCCTCGATTCCATGAAGATGGAGATCCCGGTGATCAGCGAGGACGGTGGCACCGTGGCGCGGATCGCGGTTCAGGAGGGCGATGTCGTCCAGGACGGCGATCTGATCGCCGTCGTCGAGTCCGTGGTCGCAGGCTGATACCTGGCGATCGACGCCTCGTCCCGGCGGAGGCGTCGCGCCGCCGTACCTGGGACCACCTGTGTGCCATGCCTTAAGCTGATGTTCATGGACGCCTCGTTCTGTGACCGTTGCGGTCAGCTTGCCGGTGTGGGTAACCATGAGGCGTGCGCACGAGCCCGCGAGCTGGAGCCACCGCGTTACTGCCGGATCTGCCGTCGGCGGATGGTCGTGCAGGTGACTCCCGCAGGCTGGTCGGCGCGCTGCGCCGAACACGGGCTCATGACGGCGAGCAACGCCTGACGATCTGTCGTCGGCCGCTGCCGGAGTACCGCGCCGCGAGCGGCGCCTGCGCGGTGGTGCGCAGGCCGGTCTCCTCTGCGGGGCAACGCGTCCGTTCTGCCCCCGCAGAGGATTCTGAGCCGCCGGTCAGAGGGTGGACTGCAGGGACTTGATCGGCATGCTGAGGTCGGCGAGCATCTTCAGGTCCGCTTCGGCCGGCCGGCCCAGCGTCGTCAGATAGTTGCCGATGATGACGGCGTTGATACCGCCGAGCATCCCCTGCACCTCGAGATCGCCGAGGGTGATCTCACGGCCGCCGGAGTAGCGCAGAATCGTGCGTGGCAGGGCGAGGCGGAACGCGGCGATGGCCCGAAGGGCATCCCGCGGCTCCACCGGGGGAAGGTCGCCGAAGGGGGTGCCGGGGCGCGGGTTGAGGAAGTTCAGCGGAACCTCGTCGGGCTGGAGCAGCGCGAGCTGCGCGGCAAGCTCGGCGCGCTGCTCCAGCGACTCGCCGACGCCGAGGATCGCGCCGCAGCACAGCTCCATCCCCGCTTCGCGGACCATTTCGCAGGTCTCCCACCGCTCCTCCCAGGAATGGGTGGTGACGACCTTCGGGAAGTGCGACCGGGCGGTCTCGAGGTTGTGGTTGTAGCGGTGCACGCCCATCGCGGCGAGCTCGTCCACCTGTTCCTGGGTGAGCATGCCCAGCGAGCAGGCGACGTTGATCTCCACCGCGGCCTGGATGGCCGCGACGCCCTCCTTGACCTGGGACATCAGCCGCTGGTCGGGCCCCCGAACGGCCGCCACGATGCAGAACTCGGTCGCCCCGGTCGCGGCGGTCTGGCGGGCGGCGTCGACCAGGGACGGCACATCCAGCCAGGCCGAACGGACCGGCGAGTCGAACTTGCCCGACTGCGAGCAGAAGTGGCAGTCCTCCGGGCAGCCCCCGGTCTTCAGACTGACGATGCCCTCGACCTCGACCTCGGGCCCGCACCAGCGCAACCGCACCTCGTGGGCCAGCGCCAACAGGTCGCTGAGTGACTCGTCCGGCAGTCGCAGCACCGCGAGCACGGCGGCCGCGTCCAGGCCTCGTCCACCCTCGAGCACCTCGCGGCGGGCGTACGCCAGGATCGCCGCCGCGTCGGCCGTCTCCTCGTACGGGGAAGCGTCGGCCGGCTCCAGCGGGGATCCCACCGACGCGGGGGCGGGATGCACGGTCACGGGTGCGGTCACGGTGGCCTCCAGGCGAGGACTAGGCGAACGGGGTCGGGTGGATGGTCGGGTCTGCGCCCGTGGTTTCGTCCCCGTGGGTCTGTGGTCGTGGGTCTGTGGTCGCGGCGGCAGCGGGTGGGGGCTTCTGCCCGTGGTCGGATCGTGAGGGCGGGCGCCACCATTGTCGAGCTCTGGCGGTGGGGGCGCTCCCTTTTTGGGCGCGACATGGGGCACTTTCGCCACCCGTCCGGGACTGCACATTACATTCTGTTGCTAATGTGAAACTCTCGTATACGGAACGTGCCGTCAAGGGCGGGTTCCAGTGATCGTCGGGCGGTCGCGAGGAAGTCGGCCCGGTTCAGCCGGCCGGCGCCGGCCGGCAGCGCTCCGGACAGTGGGCGGCCGGCGAGGGTCGCCAGGTCGGCGAGATTGCTACGGCAGGCGAGGTCCGGCTCGGCCGGCCAGGAGCCGATCACCACCCCGGCGAGGTCGAGGCCGCGGTGCGCGAGAGCCTCGAGGGTCAGCGCGGTGGTATTGAGCGTACCGAGTCCGGCGGCGGTTACGACGAGGACGGGCGCGCTCAGCATCCGGGCCAGGTCGGCGAGGGTGGCGCCGTTGTCGTCGTAGCGCACCAGCAGGCCGCCCGCACCCTCGACCAGCACCAGGTCGTGGTCGGTGGCCAGCTTGTCGATCCGGACCGCGACCTCGGCGAGGTCGAGCGGAAGGGTCCTCGCCCGGCGGGCGGCCGCCGCCGGCGCGAGCGGATCCGGGTAACGGGCCCACTCATGGACGTCACGCAGGCCGGTGAGGGCGGTCACCAGGTCCACGTCGCCGGGCTCCCCGGGCGCGAGCCCCGTCTGCGCGGGTTTCACCACAGCGACGGACCGGCCCCGGTCGTGCGCGAGCGCGGCGCGCGCGGCGGTGACGATCGTCTTGCCGATCTCGGTACCGGTGCCGCTGACCACGAGGACGCTCACGCGTCGACCCGTCCCGTATCCACCGGACGTCCGGGGACCGTTGAGCCTCCCGGAAAGGCCGGACGGGCCGGGACCTTCGGACGCCGCGCGGTCATCGGGCCAGCACGCCGGCGGCGGCGAAGGCGTCGGTGACCAGATCGAGGTCGGCCCGGGTGAGGTCCGCACGGGCGGCCAGGCGCAGCCGGCTGGTGCCAGCCGGGACCGTGGGCGGCCGGAAGCAGCCGACGGCGACCCCGTGCGCGCGGCAGACCGCCGCGGCGGCGAGCGCCACCTCGGGCTCGCCGAGGACGACCGAGACGACCGCCCCGGCCGGCGGGGGCGCGCCGGTCAACTCGGCGAGATGGCTGGCGTGCGCCCGCACCCTCGCCGCCAGCTCGGGGTGGGCCCGCAGATGGGTCAACCCGGCGAGCGCCGCGCCGACGTTCGCGGGGGCAAGCCCGGTGTCGAAGATGAAGGTGCGGGCGGTGTCGATCAGGTGGTCGCGCAGGGCTGCCGGGCCGAGGACGGCGCCGCCGAGCCCGCCCAGGGCCTTGGACAGGGTCGCGGTGGCCACCACGTCCGGCGCGCCGGCGAGTCCGGCGGCGTGCAGCGCTCCGCGACCACCCGGGCCGACCACCCCGAGACCGTGGGCCTCGTCGACGACCAGCAGCGCGCCGTGGGCGCGGGCGACGGCGTGCAGCGCGGTCAGCGGGGCGGCGTCGCCGTCGGCGGAGAACACCGACTCGGTGACGACGAGCGCCCGTCGCCAGCCGCCGGCGTGCAGCGCGGTCGCGACGGCGGTGACGTCCGCGTGCGGTGTGATCACGACCTGGGCCCGGGACAGCCGGCAGGCGTCGACGATCGAGGCATGGTTGAGCGCGTCCGAGATGATCAGATCGCCTGGGCCGGCCAGGGCCGTGAGGCAGCCGAGGTTCGCGGTGTAGCCCGAGGAGAACACCAGAGCCGCCTCGAAGCCGAGGTGCGCGGCAAGGGCTTCCTCCAGCTCGTCGTGCAGCGTCGTCGATCCGGAGACCAGCCGGCTTCCAGTGGAACCCGCGCCCCAGAGCCGCACGGCGCGCACCGACCCCTCGACCAGGGCAGGATGGCGGCCGATACCGAGGTAGTCGTTGCCGGCCAGATCCACCCGCGCCACGCCATCCCACTGTGCCCCGCCGGATGCTCGTGCCCCGCCGGACAGCTCCTCCTCGCCAAGCGGCTGCGCGTCGGCCGTGCGGGGATGCAGTTCGCGGCGCAGCCCGGCGGCGCGACGGGCCCGGGCGTGCTCGTCGAGCCACGCCAACGGCCCCGCGGGACCGTCCGGCATGGCCGGTATGACACCGTCCGGCATGGCCGGTATGACGAGGTCGGCCGGAGCGGGCCCTGGGGTGGGTGCGTCGTCGACGGTCACGACGGCGAGCGTACGGGGCATCGAGCACGGATGTCGGGTGCCCGCCAGCTCACAACAGTCGCTGGTCTGGCAGTGTGCAGGCCGTGGGAACCCTGGCCGACATGCTGCGCGCGAGCACGGACCTCAGTGACGACGACATCGACCACCTGCACGCGCTTGTCGCGGACTGGGCGCTGCTCGCCGACCTGTCGTTCGCCGATCTGCTCCTGCTCGTGCCCGCCCGGTCGGGCTCGGCCTCGGGGCGCGGCGGTCATACCAGCGGTACCGAGTTCCTGGTCGTCGCCCAGGTCCGGCCGACGACGGGACCGACGGCGTACCACAACGACGAGGTCGGCAGCGTCGTCATCAACCGGTGGGTCGTGCAGAATGCCTGGCGCGAGCATCGGATTGCCCGGGAGGGCGAGCCGGAATGGGACGGCGGCGTGCCGGTGCGTACCGAGGCGATTCCGGTGCGGCACGGGAACGAGGTCATCGCGGTGCTTGCCCGCGACACGAATCTGGTGAACCCTCGCACGCCCAGCGACCTCGAGTCCTCGTATCTGCAGGGGGCCAACAACCTGGCGTTGATGATCGCGGAGGGTGCGTTCCCGTTCCGCGGGAGTTCCGCGGAGCTGTCCGAGTCGCCGCGGGTGGGTGACGGGATGATGCGGCTCGACGGCGCGGGCAAGGTCGTCTTCGCCAGTCCCAACGCGCTGTCGGCCTACCGCCGCCTCGGGTACACCGGCAACGTCACCGGCGAGGACCTGCGCACGGTGCACCGGGCGCTGAACCTGCCCGCGACGACGCCCGCGGTCTGGCACGCGATCGGACGTCGCCGGCCGGTCGAGGTGGAGGCCGCGGTCGGCAGCACGGTGGTGCTGCTGCGGGCGATTCCGCTGTTCCCAGGTGCGACCCGGGAGGTGCTCGTCCTGGTGCGGGACGTCTCGGAGCTGCGCCGGCGGGAGGCCCTCCTGCTGAGCAAGGACGCGACGATCCGCGAGATCCATCACCGGGTCAAGAACAACCTGCAGACCGTGGCCGCCCTGCTGCGCCTGCAGATGCGGCGGACCAAGGTGGACGAGGCCCGGGCGGCACTGCGGGAATCGGTGCGCCGGGTGACCTCGATCGCGGTGGTGCACGAGACGCTGTCGCAGAGTCTGGGCGAGAGCGTGCCGTTCGACGAGATCGCCGATCAGATCACGTCGGTGACGGTGGACCTCGCCTCCACTGGGACGCGGGCGAACACCCGGCGCTCGGGGTCGTTCGGGCACCTGCCCGGCGAACTCGCCACGCCGCTGGCACTTGTGCTTTCCGAGCTTCTGCAGAATGCTGTAGAACATGCGTTCGATGGCTCGGCGGGCTCGATCGAGATCCGTGTGGAGCGCTCGACGGGCCGGCTCGACGTCGTGGTCGCCGACGACGGCGCCGGCCTGCCGGAGGACTTTCAGCTCGAGCACTCACCTCGGCTGGGGCTGCAGATCGTGCGCCAGCTGGTGCTGGGGGAGATGCATGGCACGATCAGGCTCCAGGCGGGTCCGCAATCCGGGACGGAGGCGCTCCTGTCCATCCCACTTTCTGAAAGTTGAGTGTTTAGGGCCGCGGGCGGTGGGTATCCCCTGGATGTGTCCCTCGTCCGTGGTCGGTGTGGCGATGGCCCACGCCTTCGCGCGGGAGCGGTTGCTGTGGCGTTCGTCACGGGCGCGGTCTCACGAGGGGGCGCGCGACGCAGCCGGCCCGATGCGGGAACCACGGTCGTTGCGGAGCCGCCCGGGGTCGGCAGCGTGAGCGCCGTGGGTGCGGAAAGCGAGACGGCCGCTCCGTCCGCGTCGCGCCGCATCACTGCGGCGGACGCGCGGACAGAACGGCCGATGGTGCTGCCAGGCTCGTCAGCGCGCAAGCACGTCACGTGGCCTGGCTTCGAGCGGGAGCCGCTGTGGCCGGTCAGCGGAAAACAGAAACGTTCCGGCGCTCAGGGCCTGCCGCAGGTGGAGGTCGGAGATCCGACCTGGGTCAGTGCTGCACCCCGGTCCGCGGCGCGTGGCCACCGGGGGTGGTGCGATCAGGCGGTTCGGACCCGGAGGCGAACCTGGCGCTTGAGCGCTCGGCGTTCGTCCTCACTCATCCCGCCCCAGACTCCGGAATCCTGCCCGGTGTCCATTGCCCAGTTCAAGCAGTCACTAGTGACTGCGCACCGCGCGCAGACGGCCTTTGCCTCTTCGACCTGGCGTTCCGCCGGACCGGTAGTACCGATCGGGAAGAAGAGCTCGGGATCCTCGTCACGGCAGAGCGCTCTGTGGCGCCAGTCCATGCGTCCAACTCCCTCTCTCGTCTCGGGCCACACTGCACATGAGACGCTTTGCGAGCCGCTACGGTTGTGCCGCGGATGAAATTCTCATGAGCAGCTTGTCTGCTCGGCCCCGGCGGCGGGCCGTGGAGCGGGTTCCTGGCGGTCGGTAAGTCCAGGTGCACGTGCATCCACCTCGGACATTCGCCACCCTCCCACCGGAACCGGCAGGGGCGCAAGAACCTGCAAGCGTCTTCACACCCTGTCTGGCCTGCACTTGTCCGGCAGGGACACACAAGGGCCACGCACCGCGACCCGGTTGCCGCTCATGCGGCAGGGACATAAGTACTGGTTGCCAGGGGTTGTCAGAGGGCGGGGTCCCCCGGCGCCAGTCGCCTGTGCGGGCGCTGGCGAGCCGTCGGGCGCGGCCCCCGGCCCGCGATGCCATCTCGGCATCGCGGGCCCTTCAGGGGGGGTGTGGGGGCCCTGCGGGGTCAGTCCACCCGGCAGCCAGGCTGCCCCGACACGCGCACAGCGCCGCGGATGGCAGGGTTGGGCCCATGCAGGTACTCGGTCATCGCGGTAGTAAGGTCCCTGGCCCGGAGAACACGGTCGAGGCGGTGGACGCGGCGCTGCGGGGCGGCGCTGACGGTGTGGAGATCGACGTGCGCCGTAGCGCTGACGGCGATCTGGTCTGCGTGCACGACGCGCGGCTGTCCCGGCCGGTGGGTCGAGCCGTCATCCGCCAGCCCACCGCGGTGCTGCGAGCTCGCGGCATCCCCTCGCTCGACGAGATGATCGATGTCTGGGCCGGGCGCGGCCGACTGGTCTGTGAGATCAAGAACCAGCCCGGCCAGCCCGACTTCGACGCGCCCAGGGAGCGCACCGCCCGGGCGCTGGCCGACGCCCTGCGGGCCCGCGGCCTCACTGGTGCCCGGCCGGACGCGGCCGATCTGGCGGCGGGTGCCGGTGGGATCACCGTCTCGTCCTTCGACTGGTTCGCGATCGAGGCGATCCGGGACGCTGAGCTGGCGGTCACCACGGCGTTTCTCACCATGCCGCGGATGTCGGTCGGGGGCGGACTCGCCTACGTCCGCTCCGCCGGGCACGCGGAACTGCATCCCCACATCAGCGCGGTGCTGGGTTCCGGGTCGGGGAACGCGGCCGCCCGGGCGCGCGAGGCGGGGGTCCGGCTCGTGGTCTGGACTATCACCGCTCTCGCCGAGGCAGTTGCCCTGCGTGACGCCGGGGTGCCTGGGGTGATCTGTGACGACCCGGCCGGGATACACGCGGCGCTGGCCGGCGACGGGCTGCCCGGGGAGGCAACCTGAGGTCAGCTGGGCCCGAGGTCAGCCCACGCCGACCCAGGCGACGCTGACCTCAGGCGACGACGCGCAGGGCGCGCGGGTGGTGGCTGAGCAGGATCTCGGTGCTTTCCCCGAGATATTCGCCGTCCATCTGCACCGGGACCGGGTCGGCGGACCGGAACCGGATCGTGGCCATGTCATGACGGCGCACCACGTTGCGCCCGTGCGGCCCGCGGCCGTCGGAGAGCATCTGCCGGCCCGTGCGCAGCACCGCGGATGTCCGGAGCTGGTGTAGTCCGAGCAGGTCCAGGCCGGTGTCGAACGACGCGTCGGGGCAGGCGAGGACCGGGCGCTGTTCGAGGTAGGTCCACGGCCGAGTGTTGCAGACCACACCCAGCGCGATCTGCCGGTCCTGCGGGTCAGCCTCGCTCTCGGCGGGATGGGCGCTGTCGCCCCCCCGCTCGGCCGCGTCTCGCACGGTTGCCCCGGTGTCGCCCGGCGCTGGGCTGTCCGCGATGCCCCGTCGGCTCGGGGAGAAGGCGTCCGTCGTCTCCAGGTCGAGGACGGGTGCCCGCCGGCCCGTGCCGCGCAGCAGCTGGGCGGCGGCCGTTCGCAGGAACAGCCCTGAGGAGTTGCGACGGCCGCCGCTGCGCTTCTCCTCGACCCGTTGCACCACCCGTGCGTCCAGACCGACCCCGAAGCAGAAGCTGAACCACCGGCGTTCGTCGCCGTATTCGGCGTGACCGACGCTGATCCGACGGCTGCGCCCCTCCCGCAGGGCGTCCAACAGCTCGCCGGTGGCCTCCACTGGCGACGCGGAGTAACCAAGAGCGCGGACGAAGACGTTGGTGCTGCCACCCGGGACCACCGCGAAGGCCGGGCCATCCGCCAGCGGACCGTTCTGCAGCAGGCCGTTGACGATCTCATTGACGGTGCCGTCGCCCCCGAGCGCGATGACCACGTCCACTCCGAGCTCGACGGCTCGCGCGCCGAGTTCCACTCCATGCCCGCGGCCCTTGGTGACGACCGTGTCCAGGGAGAGGTCCGCCGCGAGCGCGGTCGCGAGGACGTCCCGAACGCGTTCGGTCGTGGTGGTCGCGACGGGATTGACGACCAGCAGCCCTCGCATGCTTCTACCGTAGCCCGCCCGCCCAGGTCGGGCGTCGGCTGGGAAATCTCTCACATCGGTCTCACTCAACGGACGGATCGGTGCGCGTGCGGTGGCGGCTGACAGCCCCGTCCGGTGCGGCTGATCTGAGTGGGTCACGGCATAGTGTCGTGGTATGGATTCGACCAGCGACGCGCGGCGGCCGTCGGCGGGCCGCGTCGACGCGCTGCGCGCGGCGGTGCGCGTCGCGTCGGCGCCGGCGAAGGTCGCGAGCCTACTGCTCGCCCTTGAGGCGCTCGCCCTCCTGGCGCTGGGGGTGCTACAGATGCTGCGCGGCTTCGGTTCGGGCATCGACGACGTGTCCCGGGCGGAGATGGGCGGGCTGCTCGCCCTGCTCGGCGGGGTCGGGGTCGGGGTGCTGGCCGTGGGGGTACTGCGGCGGGGCGCGTCGTTCCGATCGCCAACGTTGGTGGTGCAACTGCTGTGCCTGCCGGTGGGCTGGGCCCTGGTGCAGGCCGGACTCTACGGCTACGGAATACCGCTGCTGGTGATTCCGGTGGTGATCGTCGTGGCGCTGCTCCTCGCGGGCGGTTTCGGCCCGTCTGCGCCGGACGTCCCACGAACCGGGCCAGCGGCGCCTGGCACCAGCTCGCCTGGTCGTGGCGGCGGGTCCACGGACCGTGGCACCGGACCCGCGGACCGGGCCTCCTGACCGGATCTTCCCGAGGGAGGTGTCAGGTGGGCACGGCTGGCTGAGCTCAGCTGTCCTCGAGCAGGCCGCGGCGGAGCTGGGCCAGGGTCCGAGCGAGCAGCCGGGAGACGTGCATCTGGGAGATGCCGAGCTCGGTGGCGATCTGGGACTGGGTCATGTTCCCGAAGAAACGCAGCAGCAGGATCCGCTTCTCCCGGGGCGGGAGCTTCTCCAACAGCGGCTTGAGTGACTCGCGGTACTCGACGCCCTCCAGGGACTCGTCCTGGACACCCAGAGTGTCGGCCACGGCCGGCGCCTCGTCGTCGCCGGAGTCCGGTGCGTCGAGGGAGACGGCCGAGTAGGCGTTCGCCGACTCCAGGCCCTCGAGGACGTCCTCCTCGCTCATCTGCAGGTGCCGCGCGATCTCGCTGACTGTGGGCGAGCGGCCGAGGGTCTGCGAGAGCTCGGAGGTCGCCTTGGTCAGCGAGAGCTTGAGCTCCTGCAGGCGGCGGGGTACCCGGATCGCCCAGCCCTTGTCGCGAAAGTGCCGCTTGATCTCGCCGACGATCGTCGGTGTGGCATACGTGGAGAACTCCACGCCCCGCTCGGTATCGAACCGGTCCACCGACTTGATCAGTCCGATGGTGGCGACCTGGACGAGGTCGTCCAGCGGCTCACCGCGGTTGCGGAAGCGGCGGGCGAGGTACTCGACCAGGGGCAGGTGCATGCGCACGAGCTGGTCGCGGATGGCGGAGCGTTGCGGGTCGCCCTCGGGCAGCGCCGCGAGCTGGACGAACAGGGAACGGGCCAGCGCGCGGTCGGGGGAGTGGGCGCGCTCCGTGCCCGAGCCCTCGGCCTGGTTGGCCCCGTCGCCCGGGGCCTGCGGGCCGGCGGCGCCGGCCGCGGCGTCACCGGCCTCGTTGTGACCTCCGGTGGAGTCGGGCGGCTGGCCCTGTCCAGGGCTGCCGGTGCCGGTACTGGCGGCCCCAGCTCCGGCGGTCCCAGCACCTTGAGCGGCCGCGTCATGGCTGCTGCCCGGGCGAGGACCGCTCGTGGGAATGGCGGCCTGGCGCTCGTCGGGGTGCTCGTCCACGGCGGCCGCGCGCTGGCTGAGCGAGGCGACCGGGTCGACTGCGGGGATGCCCTGGTCGGGTGCCATCCTGGGTGAGGTTGGGGTTCTCCCGGTTGACGTCACGACGTACCTACCGCATCACCCAGTGAAGTCGTGTCGGCGGCGCCGGAACCCCGCACGTGGCCCGCGGGCGGCTCACCGAGATCCGCCCGCACCCCGCGGCGCTTCTGCAGCGTGATGCTCACCTTCGAGCCCGGACCGGTGAAGGTCTCGACGTCGCCCGCGAGGGCCTTGAGCACCGTCCACGCGAAGGTGTCCTCCGAGGGCGGCTCGCCGTCGAGGCTCTCCACCGTCACCAGGACGTGCATGACTCCCGGCGACAGGGTGAAGGTGCAGTCCAGCGACGAACCCGGCACCGCCGAGACGAGCAGTAGCGCGCATGCCTCGTCGACGGCGATCCGCAGATCCTCGATGTCGTCAAGGGTGAAGTCGAGCCGGGCCGCGAGGGATGCCGTCGCGGTACGCAGCACCGTGAGATAGGCGCTGGCGGCGGGCAGGGTCAGCGCTACGACGTCGCGCAGGCCGCCGGAGTGAACGGTGGGGCCGTCGATGGTGTCGGAGTTCCCCGCGCCACCGGTCGAAGGCGTCGGATCCACGTTCCTACCCCCAAAGAGCCTGCGTTGAGCGAGGAACGGTGTCCTCGCGGTGGCCGGAGCCATGTGAACGATGATGGTGCGGATGACTGTCTTCCCACCGACCGACTCGGTCACGCATCATCCGGGCGGTCGTGATGTCCCTCATGCCCGGATGGGGTGCCTGTGTCGGCGGCTGGCGGCGGCCATCACCTCCACCGTACCCAGCCGCCGGGGGGTGCCGCAGGTCGGGTGATCGTGAGGTGTGCCCGGGGTGCCGCGGCGGCGAGTGCCGGATCTGCCGCCTGGCCGGGCTCCCCCATCCGGGTGGGCCCGGCGCCCGGGACGGGCCGGCGTGGACGGCGGGTTGGACGTCCGTTCAGACGACCGTTCAGGCGTCCGCGGCGAGGTGGGTCAGGGCGTCGCCGGCCAGGCGCCAGGTCGTCCAGCCCGGCATAGGGCCGGCTGCCAGGGCCCGGTAGAACCCCTGCGCCGGGGTGTTCCAGTCGAGCACGGCCCACTCGAGCCGGCGGTATCCCCGCCGCACGCAGATCGCGGCGAGCGCCGAGAGCAGGGCACGGCCGTGGCCGCTGTGGCGGTGCTCCGGCCGGACGAACAGATCGACCAGATACATCCCGGCCTGCCCGGTCCAGGTGGAGAAGGTGGGATGCCAGATCGCGAACCCCACCACCGGCGGAGCTGCTCCCGACGCGCGGTCCTGGGTCGCGGGGGCGTCCCGGTCCGCGGCGCGCTCCTCGGCGTCGCCCACAGCGCCCACAGCGCCCGCGTCGGCGGCGACCAGGCAGTAGGCGCTCGGGGCCGCGCCGAACAGGGCGCGATGCAGGTCGGCGGCGGTCATCGCGACCGCGCTCGGCTCGCGTTCGTACTCGGCGAGCGACCGGACCAGCTCCAGGACGGCGGGGACGTCCCCCGGGCCGGCCACGCGGATCATCTCAGGCCGCCCGTGCCCACCCCGGCGCCGCTGAGGGCGTCGGGTCCGATGCTGCGCAGCTGTGCGTAGAACGCCTGGCACTCGGCGTAGGTGGGCAGCAGGCCCGCGGCCTCGGCCTCCTTGAGGGTGGGGGCCGCGGCGTCCTTCTCCGAAAGCAGGGGCGTGATCTCCGCCGGCCACGGCAGGTCGAGATCCGGGTCGAGCGGGTGGATCCCGTGTTCCCGGCCCGGGTTGTAGGGCGTCGAGCAGAGGTAGGTGATCGCCGCGTCGTCGGTCAGGGCCAGGAACGCGTGCCCAAGGCCCTCGGCGACGTAGAGCCCGCGGCGGTCGATGTCGTCCAGCAGGACGGCGGCGAAGTCCCCGAAGGTCGGTGAGCCGATGCGGATGTCCACAACACAGTCGAGCACCTGGCCGCGTACGCACGTCACGTACTTCGCCTGGCTCGGTGGTACCTGGGCGTAGTGCACGCCGCGCAGTGTGCCGCCGCGGCTGACGCTGTGGTTGGCCTGCCCGAGGGCGAGTGGATGGCCCAGGACCTCAGCGAGCACATCGGAGCGGAACCACTCCAAGAAGGTCCCCCGGCTGTCGGAGTGCTGACGCGGGGTGAAAACCCAGGCGTCGGGAACCGATAGTTCGCTGATCTCCACTACACGGACGGTACCGGTTCCCCGGGACGTATCCCAGCAGGCCGCACCGCCTTACCCGGGCGCGTTGACACCCACGTGTGGCTCTTGCGGAGGGCGGGCTCCTCCTGTGGGACGCGGCCGCGGTCGCGACGGTGTGTGTCCTTATCGCGCGGTGGACGAGCTCCCGCCGAAGGCAACGCTCGTTGGTGTGGGTGGGTTGCCGGTTCTTCCTCGCACTGTGTGACGACGCTGACGGTCCGCCTCGGTCGCGCCGGGGCGCGCGATCGACCGGCGCGGGCTGCGCCTTCGTCGTACCCGCCGGGGGATGAGCGGCTTTTCGGGCGACGCGCGGCCCATCGTCGGCATTCCGTTTCCGCGATTGTTCTTATCGCCGTGGCGAAGACCTCGCCCGGCCCCGGTGTCTGGGCGGCCCGCGACCCTCGGCGGCGCCCGCTACCCGCAGTGACGCCCCTGACCTGCGTCGATATCGGACTGGTCGCGCGATGCCGGGGGTGTTGCCGCGGGCCCGCGTCTCGAAAGCGCGCGCATGATGATCGGCGACGGGACGTCCGGGAGGATGAAAGCGGATATCCTCGACGCATGAAGAAGGGCCCCGACATGCACCGATGACCTCCTGCCTCGGATGGGGCGTCAGACGAGGAAAACCGGCCCGAGGTGGCGCTCGGAATGTGGCTGGTGACGCTTCGGCCACGCCGCTGCCACGGGATATGGGCGGGCATGGTGTGAGAGTGTTTCCAGCGATGTTCGCCGCGAGTTCACCGGCGTCCGTCGGTGGTGTGCCGCGAGAGCCGACGGGGCCGGCTGATGTCCGTCGGCGGGTTCGTTGCCGTTCGCCAGCCCTTCGCCCATGATTCGCCGGCCCCTCTGTCGACGGTTCACCAAGAGCGAAGCGTTCGCGCGTACCGTGACGGTCCCCGTGCCATATTGGACGTACCACCGGGACACCCCCCGGATCTTGTCCCACCTCACATCATGAGGTGGGACAGCTCAGGCTCGCCTTCTGCGTGGACGACGCACGCATCCAGGGCGGGCGACCTGTACCCGCGGCCCCGGAAAGGGACCACGACCGCCCCCGCGGGTCCACCGCCGGCTTGTCCGAGGAGCAACCTCCGTGACCGCAACCACTGACCATTCGACTCTCGATTCCCCCGCCGCGGCGGACCTGGCCGCGGTCAGCCCCCGGCCCTCCGATGACGACCCCGCGTTCGCGCTGCACCGCGGCGGCAAGATCGGGGTCTCCCTGACGGTGCCGCTGGAGAACCGCGAGGACCTCTCGCTCGCCTACACCCCCGGCGTGGCGCGGGTCTGCACCGCGATCGCCGAGGCGCCGGCCCTCGCCGACGACTACACCTGGCGGGCCAACACCGTCGCCGTCGTCACCGACGGCACCGCCGTGCTCGGTCTCGGCGACATCGGCCCGGCCGCCTCCCTGCCCGTGATGGAGGGCAAGGCGGCGCTGTTCAAGCAGTTCGGTGGGGTCGACGCGGTGCCGATCGCGCTGGACTGCACCGACACCGAGGAGATCGTCGAGACGGTGGCCCGGCTCGCACCGAGCTTCGGCGGGATCAACCTGGAGGACATCTCCGCGCCCCGCTGCTTCGCGATCGAGCGGCTGCTGCAGGAGCGCATCGACATCCCGGTCTTCCACGACGACCAGCACGGCACCGCCATCGTGGCCCTCGCCGCGCTGGAGAACGCCGCCAAGTTCACCGGGCGCAGCCTCGGTGACCTGCGCGCTGTCGTGTCGGGCGCGGGCGCTGCCGGAGTCGCGGTCACCCGGATCCTGCTCGCGGCGGGCATCGGGGACATCGCGGTCGGCGACAGTCGCGGGATCATCTACCCCGGCCGGGACAACCTGACGCCGGTCAAGGCGGCGCTCGCCGCGGAGACCAACAAGGCGGGCCTGACCGGCTCGATCAACGACGCGCTGCGTGGCGCCGACGTCTACCTCGGCCTGTCCTCGGGCAAGGTGCCCGAGGAGTCGGTCGCCACCCTGGCGCCGGAGGCGATCATCTTCGCGATGGCGAACCCGGATCCGGAGATCGACCCGGAGGTCGCCCACAGGCACGCCCGGATCGTGGCGACCGGGCGTAGCGACTACCCGAACCAGATCAACAACGTGCTGGCGTTCCCCGGCATCTTCCGTGGCGCCCTGGACGTGCGAGCAAGCCGGGTGACCGAGGGCATGAAGCTCGCCGCCGCCGACGCGCTCGCCGCCGTCATCGCCGACGAGCTTGCCGAGGACCACATCATCCCGAGTGTCTTCGACAAGCGGGTGGCCCCCGCGGTCGCCTCCGCCGTGGCCGCCGCCGCCCGGGCCGACGGGGTCGCCCGCCGCTAGCCCCACCCGGCAGGGCGTGGACCAGCGCACGGGACGGCAGGGACACGAGGCCGCGGTGTGAGTTCCCCGGATCAGGGGATGCCGGGGAACTCACACCGCGGGACCGCGGGCGGAACGTACGCCCGCACGGTCGATCCCGCGGCCGTGGGTGCGAGGAACCGGGGAGTCGGGGAGCCGAGGAGCCGGGGAGTTCAGACGCGGCCGCAGCCCGGGCAGGGACGGTGCTCGGCCGCGTCGACGAGTGGGCGCAGTGTGCCGCAGCCCTGGTAGGAGCAGCAGACGAAGTCCGCCGCGGCCACGGTGATGACCGCGGTACCGTTGACCACGATCGTGGGTGGCGCCTCCGGTGTCGGCACGGCCCGGTGTCGCCGCCAGCCCAGTCGGCGACGCCCGTGCCGGCGTTCGGTGGCCTCCGGCCGCGCCGTGGCGTCCGACGGCGTGGCGGCGTCCGACGGCGTGGCGGAACTCGGCCGCTCAGCGATACCCGGCCGTTCAAGGCCATCCGATCGGATGGTCCTGATCGGGATGCTGTATCGGTCCGGATCGTTGTGGCGGCTCACCACGGCCTGCCCGCTGTGCGCCAGGGCGCGTCCGCCGTGCCGCTGGCTTTAGTCGTCACCACGGCGTTGAGTTCAGCACAACGATGGGTCGCCTGTGTGCGGCGGGGCGGATGGTCCCGGTTCGCGCGGATCCGTGGCGCGTCCCGTGCGGATCGTTCGCATCGAATCCACGCCGGCCGTAGATTCGGGGCGTGCTCGCAGCCGCCGCCGTCCGGCTTGATCCGCAGGACCCACTGGGCGGGCTGTCCGTCGGGCAACAGCCGGCGCCGGAGCCGCCGCCGGGCTGGGTCACCGTGCAGGTGCGCGCGGCCTCGTTGAATCATCACGATCTTTTCAGCCTTCGTGGAGTGGGGCTCGCGGCCGATCGTCTCCCGATGATCCTTGGTTGCGATGCGGCCGGAGTCACCGCGCAGGGGGAGGAGGTCGTCGTGCATGCCGTGATCGGGGATCCGGCGGCGGGCGGTGGGGACGAGACCTTGGATCCGCGCCGGACCCTGCTCTCCGAGCTGCACCCGGGCACCCTCGCCGAGTCGGTCGCGGTGCCCCGCCGAAACCTGGTGCCCAAGCCCGCGGAGTTGTCCTTCGAGCAGGCGGCCTGCCTGCCGACGGCCTGGCTCACCGCGTATCGGATGGTGGTCTCGCGGGCCGGCCTGCCGTTGGCCGGCGGCGGGACCCTGCTGGTGCAGGGCGCGGGAGGCGGGGTGGCGACCGCCGCGGTGCTTCTTGCCAAGGCAGTGGGGCACACCGTGTTCGTCACCTCGCGGGACGCCGGCAAACGGGAGCGGGCCGCGGCGCTTGGCGCGGATGCGGTGTTCGAGTCCGGCGCCCGGCTACCGAGCCGGGTCGACGCGGTCATCGAGACGGTGGGCCAGGCCACCTGGGGCCATTCGCTGCGCTCGTTGCGGCCAGGCGGACGCATCGTGGTGTCCGGGGCGACCAGCGGGCCGAATCCGCCGGCCGAGTTGAACCGGGTCTTCTTCCAGCAGCTGTCGGTCATCGGCTCCACCATGGGCAGCCGCGACGAACTCGTCGGCCTGCTCGCGCTGCTGGTCCGTACCGGCATCCGCCCGCCGGTCCAGCAGGTATGGCCGCTGGGGCAGGCCCGGGAGGCGTTCGCCCGCCTCGCCGCCGGGGACGTGTTCGGGAAGCTCGTCCTGCGGCCCTGACGGTCGCGGGCCCCGCCGCGGGCCCCGGCGCGATCAGAGATCGATGTCGTCGTCGGGCCGGGCGAGCCAGGTGGCGAGCCGCTCCACGGCGTCGGCGAACTGCGGATGGACGTCGACGAACGCCCGCATCGCCTCGGCGAGGCCCTCATAGGTGACGGTCTCCTCGCCGCGGCGGTCGACGAGCTCCTCGATGCCGCGATCGGTGAAGTACATCCGCGCTCCGGTTTCGGGCCTTGCCCATACCCTCCCGGCTCCGGCAGCGCCACCGCCCGCGGGAAGCTGGAGATCCCGTGCGCAGACGGTGACCAGCCGGCGCCGGTCGGGTCCAGGCTCGACGTCAGTTGTCGAAAGCGGCCTCGACGAGGGCGTGCTGCTCGCGCTCGTGCACCCGGGACGAGCCGGAGGCTGGCGCGGCCGCGGCCCGCCGGGAGATCCGGCGTAGCCGGATGCCGCGGGGCAGGGACTCGGCGAGGTTCAGTGCCATGTGCGGGTAGGCGCCCTGGTTGGCCGGCTCCTCCTGCACCCAGGCGACGTCGGTGACGTTCGGGTACCGCTCGAGCAGCGCCGCCAGCTCCGGCCCGGGGGTCGGGTAGAGCTGTTCGACGCGCAGCAGCGCGAACTTCTCGGCCTGGTCGTGCTTGCCCCGAGCGCTGGCAAGATCGTAGTAGATCTTGCCAGCGGTGAGTAGCACCCGGCGCACCGCGGCCGGGTCGGCCACCGCCGCGTCGTCGATCACCGGCTGCCAGCCGCCACCGGTCAGCTCCTCGACGGTGGAGGTGGCGGACTTGAGCCGCAGCATCGACTTCGGTGTGAAGACGATCAGCGGCCGGCGCACCGGCGAGAGGGTCTGCCGGCGCAGCAGGTGGAAGTAGCTGGCGGGCGACGACGGCGCCGAGACGGTCATGTTGCCGTCCGCGCACAGGGAGAGGAACCGCTCGATCCGGGCGGAGGAGTGGTCCGGCCCCTGACCCTCGTAGCCGTGCGGAAGCAGCAGCACCAGCGAGGAACGCTGCCCCCACTTCGCCTCACCGGCACTGATGAACTCATCGATGATCGACTGGGCGCCGTTGAAGAAGTCGCCGAACTGCGCCTCCCACAGGACCAGCATGTCCGAGCGGGCGACCGCGTAGCCGTATTCGAAGCCCATCGCCGCGAACTCGCTGAGCAGCGAGTCGTAGACGTAGAAGGCGCCGACGCCCTCGTTGTTCTCGGTACCGCTCAGGCCGTAACGCAGGGTGCGCAGCGGGGTGTGGTCCTCGGCGGTGTTCCGGTCGACCAGCACGGCGTGGCGCTGGCCGAACGTGCCGCGCCGGCTGTCCTGCCCGGTGAGGCGGACCGACCGGCCGTCGAGCAGGAGGGAACCGAACGCGAGTGTCTCGGCCAGCGCCCAGTCGATCGCGCCGGTCTCCACCATCTGCGCGCGGCGTTCGATCTGCGGGCGCAGGCGCGGATGCACCGTGAAGCCATCCGGCAGCGTGACCTGCGTGTCGATGATGCGCTTGACCGCCTCCAGCGGCACCGCCGTGCTCACCGCGGCGGCTGCGGCGGCCTCCTCCGGCGTGGTGATGATCCGCGGCTGCGGCGCCGTACCCGACGGGGTGGTGTCCCGGGTCTGCGCGAAGGCCTTCTCGAGCTCCGCCCGGTAGGACTTCATCGCCTGCTCGGCCTGGTCGCGGGTGATGTCCCCACGGCCGACCAGCGCCTCGGTGTAGAGCTTGCGCACCGAGCGCTTGCTGGCGATCGTGTCGTACATCAGCGGCTGGGTGAACGAGGGCTCGTCCATCTCGTTGTGGCCGCGCCGCCGGTAGCAGACCAGGTCGATGACGACGTCCTTGTGGAACTCCTGGCGGTACTCGAACGCGAGCGCCGCCACCCGCACACACGCCTCCGGGTCGTCCCCGTTGACGTGGAAGATCGGAGCCTGCACCATCCGGGCGACGTCGGTGGCGTAGACCGAGGAACGGCTCGACTCCGGCGAGGTGGTGAAGCCAACCTGGTTGTTGATCACCAGGTGGATGGTGCCGCCGGTGCGGTAGCCGCGCAGCTGGGAGAGGTTCAGCGTCTCGGCGACGACACCCTGGCCGGCGAACGCGGCATCCCCGTGCACCAGGACGGGCAGGACGGTGAAGCCAGCCACACCCTTGTCCAGGATGTCCTGCTTCGCCCGCACGACCCCCTCGGTAACCGGGTCGACGGCCTCCAGGTGGGAGGGGTTCGCCACGACCGACACGTCCACCGAGCGACCGGAACGGCCGCTGTAGACGCCGTCGGCACCCAGGTGGTACTTGACGTCGCCGGAGCCGTGCGCGGTCTGCGGGTCGAGGTGGCCCTCGAACTCGTCGAAGATCTGCCGGTACGACTTGCCGACGATGTTCGCCAGCACGTTGAGCCGGCCACGGTGGGCCATGCCGATGACGACCTCGTCCATCCCGGCGTCGGCGGCGCGGTCGAGCACCTCGTCGAGCGTGGGGATGGTCGATTCGGCGCCCTCGAGCGAGAACCGGCGCTGGCCGACATACTTGGTATGCAGGAACGACTCGAACGCCTCCGCCGCGCCGAGGCGCTCCAGCACGTGCAGCTGCTCGGCCGGATCGGGGCGCTCGGCGGACCGCTCGACCCGGGCCTGGATCCAGGCCCGCTCGTCGGGCTCCTGGATGTGCATGTACTCGATGCCGACCCGCCGGCAGTACGAATCGCGCAACACGCCCATCACGTCGCGCAGGGACATGGTGCGCTGTCCGGCGAACCCGCCGACGGCGAACTCGCGGTCGAGATCCCACAGCGTCAGCCCGTGACCGATGATGTCCAGGTCAGGGTGGCTGCGGATGGCGAACTCGAGCGGGTTCGTGTCGGCCATCAGGTGGCCGCGTACCCGGTAGGCGTGGATCAGCTCCAGCACACGGGCGTTGTGGTCGAGGTCGCCCTCGTGCACCACCGGCCGGTCCGAGACCCAGCGGACGGGCTCGTAGGGCACCCGCAGCGAGCGGAAGATCTCGTCGTAGAACCCGTCCTCGCCCAGCAGCAGCTGGTGCATCCGGCGCAGGTACTCGCCCGACTGGGCACCCTGGATGATGCGGTGGTCATAGGTGCTGGTCAGCGTGATCGTCTTGGAGATCGCGAGCCTGGCCAGCGTGTTCGCCGCCGCGCCGGAGAACTCCGCCGGGTACTCCATGGCACCGACGCCGATGATCGTGCCCTGGCCCTGCATGAGCCGCGGGACCGAATGCACGGTGCCGATGCCGCCCGGGTTGGTCAGGCTGATCGTGACGTCACTGAAGTCGTCCATGGTCAGCTTGTTCGCCCGCGCCCGGCGCACGAGGTCCTCGTAGGCCAGCCAGAACTCGCGGAAGTCCAACGCCTCGGCCTTCTTCACCGCGGCGACGACGAGCTGGCGGCCCTTCGGGGTCACCAGGTCGATCGCGAGGCCCAGGCCCACGTGCTCCGGCCGGACGAGCGTCGGCTTGCCGTCGACCTCGGCGTACGAGGCGTTCATCGCCGGGTGGTCGGCCAGGGCGCGGACCATCGCGTAGCCGATGATGTGGGTGAACGAGACCTTGCCACCGCTGGACCGGGCCAGGTGGCGGTTGATGACGATGCGGTTGTCCGCGAGCAGCTTTGCCGGGAACGCCCGGACCGAGGTGGCGGTCGGAACGTGCAGTGAGGTCTCCATGTTGCTGACCACACGGGCCGCCGCGCCTCGCAGCGGGGTAGTAGCCGCACCCGTCGGGCTCGTCGCGCTCGGCCTTGCCGCCGGCGTCGCGGTCGGCGATGACGCCGGGGCCGCGGCGAGCTTGGCTCCCGCCGCGGGCGTGGCGCCCGCAGTCGGCTTGGCCCGGGCGGCTGGCGCGAGCTGGCCGGAATCCGGTGCGGGGGTGGCCGATGGCGCGGGAGCCGTTGGCGTGCCTGCCGCCGGTGACGCCGGTGATGATGCGGCCGGCGATGATGCGGCCGGCGCGGCGGAGGCCGCGGATGTCACGACGGCGGCCGCCGCGCTGTGGGCGGACTCACCACCCGTTGGTGCCCCGTTCGGTGCCACGCTGGCCGCCGCCCCGGTCACGCCGGAGCTGGCCGGCGGCACGCTCGGGTGGTAGTCGGAGAGGAACTCGCGCCACTCCGGCGAGACGCTCTCCGGATCTTCGAGAAACTGCTGGTAGATCTCGAAGACCAGCCATTCGTTAGGTCCGAAGTCAGGTCCGGACGCAGGAACCGTTGGTGCTGTCACGGGGCCATTCGCCTCTATCCACGGTCTCACTTCACGGCCTCCGAAAGGCCCTTCTGTCACCGTCTGCTCAGGCTACCCGCTGACGCCGAGCACGGTGTCGGCGGATCCGTCCGGTCAGGTCACACGGACACTGCGTGCCCTCCCGATGTCGGCGCGACACCCCGTTCCTGCCTCCGGGCACAGCCTCACCCGGAAGGCGTCCCTCACCCGGAACGCGGCCTCACCCGGAAGGCGGCCGCACGGGAAGGCAGCCGCGCCCGGGAGGCACTCACTAGCCACGTCCTAACCACGTCCGGAAGGTGGCCGCGCCCGCAAGACGCTCATCAGCCACGCGCGGAAGGGTCATCCCGCCAGAAGGCGGGTCCGTGACCTGATCCTCATCCTCGAGCAGGCCCGGGGCAGGCCCGGGGCAGGCCCGGGGCAGGTGCTTGGTGACGGGCGAGGGCTGGGACGCTCGTCGCGCTCGGGCTGACCTGGCGGGATCGGAGCCTCCGGCCGCGGTCTCGACGGGTGGGAGCCTCGACAAGTGGGAGCCTCGACAAGCGGGAACACGGTGCCGTGGCCGTCCGTTATGCTTGGCAGCGCCGGTCCGCATCATGGCCCCCGGACCCAATAAATGCCGCTTCGAGCGGCCTACGCCCGTGAGGCGACCTGGCGGGCCGGCGCCCAACTTCTTCGCACTCGCGCGGCGACGCGCCCTTCGGCGCGTCGTTACCCGCGTGGCCCTCTCGCCTCGGCTCCGGCCGCGATGACCCATGGCCGTCCCGCCCGACACCCGCCGGACCGAGTATCCGCGGCCGTCTCGGCCGGCCCGACGCCCGCCGGACGGCGAGCCGTCGTCGTCCGAGCTACCGCCTTGTTCCACCTTCTGGTGGAAGGTCCGCTGTGCGCCGTTGCGCGGCGGTTCGTTCGCCTTGGCCGTGGCTGGTGCAGATCCCGCGATAAGGCCACGCTATCTGCACTTTTAAGGCACTTCGCGCTGTTCGTCGGCTCGGTCCATCGGAGGGAACGCGGCGCTCCGGACGATCGAAGTCGACCACTGGGCCGAGGGCTGGCAGTCGCACGCCGACGGTTAGCCGAGTGGATGGTGGTCACGTGGGCAGCTGGTCAATAAATACAGCCTGAAAACGCCAGTAACCCTTTGTGTGCCATTCCTGGGGCGAGGCTTATGTGCGACCCGCCTCAGCTCTGGTCAGGTCACGAGCGGGCGATGCCGGTAATACGGATGGTCGGACCTCGGGCCGGCGTCGCCGCTCGGTCAGCGCTCGGTCAGTGGTGGGCCGACGACGGCCAGTGGAGGCTGGGCTGCCCGCGGGTAAACGTCGGGCGGGTGCCGCTGGCAGGTGTGGAAGCTCCGTTACGCCGCAGTATGCCTGCCCACTCGAACCAGTCTTCGTGGCCGAACTCGTCTCCACGGCAAATTCCGCTGACCCACCCATGAGCCCCGGCGCCATCGGACGCCAGATGTCACGCTCTGTGACGGTGATTCCTGGAGGGGGGCGGCCAAGATTCAAACAGGTCGCCGTGGGGGGGACGGGTCGGGGTTGCCGAAGTGGTTCCAGCCGCCGGCGCGGAGGAGTGGATGGCCGCCGACCGTCACACCCGTCCCGGGCAGGACGGATCCGATCCGCAGGCACCCGGGTGGTAGGGGGGCGGACGGCGGAAGGCAAGCGACCAGGGCATGGTCCTCCCCGCCGGTGAGGGCCCAGTCGAGCGGATCCACGCCGAGGTGGACGGCGGCTGAGCGCATCGCCTCGTCGATCGGGAGGGCGGCGGCCCGCAGATCGATGCGGACCCCCGAAGCGGCCGCGATGTGGCCGATGTCCTGGACGAGTCCGTCCGAGATGTCGCACATGGCGCGGGCGCCGAGTGCGGCGAGCGTCGGTCCGAGCTGGTACGGCGGCCGGGGTCGGCGGTGCGCGGCAACGAGACGGTCCCACCCGCGCATGGCGACCTCCTCGGCTTCGACGTCTCCCCGGGCGACGGGTTCGGGTCCCGCGTCCCGGTGGACCGCGGCGTTTCGGTCATGGCCGGGGTGATCGCCGCTGGAGCCGGCGCCCCCGCGGGGGAGAGCCGCGGGCTCGGTAGCGCCCGAGGGCACCCGGAGGGGAGACGTGCGCAGGGGTGTGGGGGGCGAGGGAACGGGAGAATCGGAGCCGGAGAGGGGGTAGTCACCGGAGGCGAGTAGGGCGAGTCCGGCAGCGGAAGGGCCGACGGAGCCGGCGAGAACGACGGTGTCGCCGGGCCGGGCGCCGGAGCGCAGGACCGGGGGGCGTCCGCCCAGATCGCCAAGGGCGGTGACGCCGAGCATGATCGTGTCCGCGGAGCTGACGTCGCCACCGGCGACGGTGGTGCCAGCCCGGGCGCACTCGGCGGCCAAGCCGTCCGCGAGGGCCAGGGCCCAGGCCAGCTCGGTCTCGCCGGGGGCGGCGAGGCCCAGGAACAGCCCGGTCGGACGGGCGCCCATCGCGGCGACGTCCGCCAGGTTCTGGGCGGCGGCTTTGTGTCCGACGTCCTCGCCGCTGGACCAGTCTCGGCGAAAGTGCCGCCCCTCGAGGAGTAGGTCGGTGGTGACGACGACCCGACCGTCGGCGGCGGCGAGTACGGCCGCGTCGTCTCCGGGGCCGACGAGAACGTCCAGGCCTCGCCTGAAGCGGGCAGTGACTGCCCGGATCAACTCAAACTCGCCGATGTCCCGCAATTGCGGATTTTTGGGCCCGAATTCCGCCGCATTCACGGGTCTGCTACCTCTCGCGCCACGGAATGACCTCGATTGCAACATCTGTGTGACTTTTTTGTCACATTTGACTGAAAATCTGACCCGCGTGAACCTGCGCTGTCGATGTGCATCCCGCGTACCCCCAGCCAGGAGGCCGGCGGGTGCACGGGCGTGGGTCCAGGCGACTCGTCACGGTGCGAGTCTGCCCGGACGGTCCCGGGCCCGGTAGAGCCGTCCGTGGCGTTGCAGCCAGGCCGCGGCAAGATCGAGGGTAAGCACTATCTTCCCTCCACCCCGGAGACCGTCACCTGGGGCGAACTGCCGAACGCCCTGTCCAGACCGGTCCTGTCCGTTGATTCGGGCGCCACCGTCACCGTGGACACGGTCAGCCAGGAGGGGATCCTCGGCGACCAGGGCCGCGATCCCGACGCCTTCCTCGCCGGACTCGGCGTGGCATCCGCGGAGGTGCTCGCCGACGCGCGGGCCATCGCCGCGTCCGGCCTGCCCCACCAGTTCGGCGTGGACGCGCCGCACGTCGTCACCGGGCCGCTGCTCGTGCGGGACGCGGAGCCCGGCGACGTCCTGCGCATCGAGGTCGTGTCGTTGCATCCTCGGGCGAGGTACGGCATCGTCTCCAACCGGCATGGTGCGGGGCTGTTCGCCGGGGAATTCCCCGAAGGGCCCCCGCCCGAGCGGGACGCCAGCGCCCGGCACTGGCAGCGCTTCGGCACTGTTACCACCCTCTGCGCGGTCGAGCGCCGACGCGGCCGCCTGTTCGGCATGCTGACCAGCGTCAGCGGCACCCGTACCCGCTTCCCGCTGGATCCGTTCCTGGGCGTCATGGCGATCGCGGTGGACAGTACCACCGAAATCATCCCGTCCACGTCGGTCGGACTGCACGGTGGAGCGTTGGACTGCGGCGATCTCGGCGTCGGAGCCCGGCTCTATCTTCCGGTCCAGGTCGCTGGTGGGCTGTTCGCCGTCGCGGACCCGCACTACGCCCTCGGGGACGGCAGGATCGGCTCGACGGCGCTCGAGGGCCCGCTGCGTGCGACCCTCCGGCTGTCTACCCTGCGTGACGGTGCGGTCCGGGCGGCGCTGGGCGCGCTGCGCGAGCCGTTCATCGAGACGGAGTCCGCCTGGGTGACTATGGGCGTGGATGCCGAGTTGCCCGAGGCGGTTCGCCGGGCCGCGCGTTCGGCGTTGGTGTTCCTACACAGCCGGATCGGGCTGGACCGCGCCGAGGCCATGGCCTACCTGTCGGCCGCCGCGCAGGTGGCGGTGGGTCACGTCGGGCCGGGCCCGGGTCCGCGGACGGCGTTCTGCCGGATCCGCCGTGCCGACTTTCTGGAGCCGCCGCCCGCCCGCGCCCGGCTGGCCGCCCGTCAACCCTTCGCTCGCATCGTCGGCGTCGGCGACGAGGCGGAAGCCGATTCCGAGCAGATCGAGCGGGTGGTGAGCCCCGACCCCACGGTGGCACCCGAACCGGTGGCGATGTCGGACCGCGACGGCGCGGGCGACCACCTGGAACAGGACCTGCCGGTAGCCGAACATTCGAGCGCTCTTCCTGATCTACCTGGCCTGCCCGGGTAGATCGGCTGGGAGGCCCACGGCGTCGTCGAGTCCCTCCAGGTCCGACAAGGCGATCGGACGCCAGTGGGCGCGGCGTTCGCCCGAGTGGGCCCGGCCGGGGGAGCGTTCGGTCGTGGTGCCGGTGAGTTCGGCCGGGTTCGTCGTGTCCTGACCGGCCGTGGCGGTGCGTGGCTCGATGCCGGCGGCGGTCAGCCGCGGCCAGAGAGTGGCCAGTGCGGTGTCGGGATCGAGCTCGAAGTCGGATTGCCGTACCCGCCAGAACTGCCATCCCGCCCGGCGCAGGTCCCGCTCCCGCTCGAAGGAACGGGCGATGTCCTGCGCCCGGATATCCTCGGCGCCGATGCCGGCGGCCACACGGTCCGTGCTTTCGACGGGGCCGCCGTCGTCGTCGCAGCCGATGGCGAAGCGGGCCCGTCCGCCGCTGACGACCAGGTCGATCCGCTGCCCCCCGATCTCCAGGCCCGGGGTAACCAGGTAGCCGCGTTCGGCGAGACGGCGGTACACCCGCTGGGCGAACAACGAGCCGAAGGCGGGATGCGGACGGTCCTCGGGCACGAGCAGCGGCGGGCTTAGCTCGTCGTCCGGCGTCGGCAGGCCCGTGCGCGAAACGGACAGGACGTATCCCAGATAGCTGTGGCGCAGGTCGCGATGGTCGAGGTCGGCCAGCGTCACCGAATGGAACAGCCAGACCTGATCGCGGGCGCGGGACGCGGCGACGTTGAACCGCCGCTGGTACTCGAGCCTGGTCAACGCCACCGGTCGGGTCGCCGGCGCGACGACCAGCGAGACGAACACCACATGCCGTTCGTCGCCCTGGAAGTCGGCGGGTGTGCCGACCCGAAGCCGCCGGCGCCGATGCTCGGCCGAGGACATCCGTTCGGCGAGCAGGTCCCGGATCAGTGCCGCCTGGGCCTGCCCCTGAACCACCACGACACCGAAGCTCAAGCCCACGTAGCGGGGATCTTCCGCGCAGGTCAGCACCTGCCCGACCAGCGCCTCGGCCTCCGCCCGGTTACGTGGACCGGCGGGCGTCGGAGTGGTCGAGCCACCCAGGACGTGCCGGGCGAGCAACGGCGGCAGGCGGTCCGCGCCGAACTGGCGCAGCGGCACCAGCGGCGCCTCCCGGTAGAACATCGCCGACGACCATTCGATGATCTCCGGCATGCACCGGAAGTGCTCCCGCAGCCGGACGACCTCACCGAAGCGGGTGCGCAGGAGACTGAACAGGCTCGACCGTGGGCTGAAGCCGACCCGCAGCCAGGCCGGGACGTCCGGCAGCAGCGCGTCGAGGCGGTCGAACACATCGTCGAGCTCGCGGTCCGAAACCTCGGGCGGGGTGCACTGCCGGTCGTCGCCGACCACGATCACCCGGGGGGCGAGCCAGAGCAGGAACAGACTGTCCAGCCCGGCCTGGCTGCCCTCGTCGACGATGACGACGTCGAAACTGTCCCGGACCGGCGGGATGGTCGAGAGCACCTCGCGGATCGGCATCACCCAGGCCGGGACGGCCGTCTGGGCGAGGGCCATCGCCTCGCGGGCGGCCTGCCGGTAGCGCTCGGCATGCTGTCCACCGAGGGTGGCCCCGGCGGCGACCGCGTCGGTGTAGGCGCGCAGTGCCGCGGACTGCTCGGCGCCGAGGCGTCCCAGGCAGTGCCGCCAGGCCCGCGCCCCCGCGAGCTCGGCGGTGGCCGCGGCCAGAACGTCCTCGGCCGCGTCCAGCTCGGCGTCCAGATCGACGACCGCCGCTGCGCCGTCGGCGTGGAGCCAGTCGGCGGCCAGAGCCCACGACCAGGCGGCACCGAACGAGCCGAGCCGGACAGCCCAGACGTCGCTTCCGCCCGCCGCCGGCCGGTTCGCCGTGCTCCGCAGGTCGGCGAGGAGGAGATCCACGAGGGCGGGATGGGAGACGCGGACCTGGTCGAGAAGGTCGTCGCGTCGGAGGACGGCCCGCTGCCGGATCAGGTGCGCCGAGACCTGCGCGACGGCGAGGGAATACGCCCGCGGGTCACGGTCGCGGGATGCCGCCGCCACCGCGGCGAGCGGGCCGGGTGCATCCGGGTGGGCGGCGAGCTGCTCATGCTCGGCGGTGACCTGGTCGAGCCGCGTCTGGGCGCTGGCCGCGACGTTCGCCGGCGCCTCGGCGGGGAGGACGGCGGCGAGCTCGCCGATCACGCCGGCATCGGTAACATTCAGAATGTATCCGGGAGCGAGGCGCGCCGCGGCGGCGAGGAACTGGTCGCGGGCGGCCACCAGCGCGCCGATGCGTTCGATCACCTCGTGCTGTTCCCACAGCCGGGATACCGCGACCTCGATCGGCAGCCCCGGATCCGTCGGATGGCCGGCCAGCGCCCAGGCCCGCCCGGCGGCGTCCACGGCCCGCCCGGCGCGCAGCCGCAGGAGCACAAAGTCGAGCAGCTCGGGAGTGGTCGGGGGCAGCCCGTCGACGGTGACCTGCGCCAACAGGATCTCGGCGGCGCGCTGAACCTTCGGCTTGAACCGCCGGCGCAGCCCACCGCCACCCTCGAAGTGGGCCCGCAGCGCCTCCCCCTGGGCCAGCAGGACGGACGGGTCGGACGCCGAACCCACCGTCTCCGCGTCCCGTTCATCGTCGCCGGTGCCGGTGCCGGTGCCGTCAGTGTCGATGCCGGCGCTCTCGGCGTCAGGGCTGGCGTCGGCGGCGGGGGGCAGTGCCACCTCGTGCAGGCCGAGATCGGCCAGATGCCGGGCGGCCTCGGCGACCTGCGTCGCGGCCGCGTCGACCTTCGCCCACACCAGCCGGTTGTGTTCCGCGAGGGCGTCGTCGACGGCGGTGCGGACCCAACCCTGGTCCGCCAGCTGGGCGGCACGGTCGTGCACGCGGTCGAGCGCCCGGACGAGGGCATCCAGCGTGGTCCGGGCGCACTCGGCCGCGGCCGCCGGGGCGGCGGCGAGGGCGTCCAGCAGGCTGGCCGCCCTCGCTGTGAGGCCGGCCCGCGCCGTCAGCATGGCGGCCCGGGTCGTGTCGCCGGCCGTGACCAGCTCGGCGAAACGGTCCGGTGGAAGCACCGCCCACCGCGTCCCGGCGGCGACTCGTCCGTCCGAGTCGAGGTCGCCCGGGACGGGGACGTCCGCGTCTGTCGGGTGCGGGGGATGCGCCAGGAGCAGGGAGTACAGCTCGAGCGCCGCATCGTCGGTCAGCGGCGGGCGAGGCGCCGTCGCCCGTGGGGAGGGCGGCTGTGGCGCTGGGACCGGCCGGGGCATCCAGTCATGGGCCGGGCGTTCGGCGCGGACCCGGGCCGCGATGCCCGCGCGGGTCCCGGCCCAGCCCGGGGCGATCGCGGCCCGCGGGTGAACGGTGCGTTCGTCGGCCCGGACGGCACGGGCCTGTGCGGCCAGCGTGTCCCGGTCGCGCAACGCCTGGTCGCGGCGTGTGGTGGCCCGCGCGATCCGGCGATCCAGAGTTTCGGGGCGGTAGCCGGCCCGCTCGGCGGCCAGCGCGCTCACACTCGCGGCAAGCTCGGGCGCGCCGATCCCGGCGTCGGCGGCGCGACGCCCGTCCGACGTGGTCAGTCCGTCGTCATCGTCGGCACCATCGGTGTCGGTCAGGGAGACGCACAGGTCGCGCAGCTCGGCGGGCAGTTTCGCCCGCAGTACCCGCAGGGCCTGCGCCTTCTGGCTGGTGACGAGGACCCGCTGGCCCTCGGCGAGCAGCGCGCTGATCAGGTTCGCGATCGTGTGCGTCTTGCCCGTCCCCGGTGGACCCTCGACAACGACGCCGTTGTCATGGCGCAGCCGTTCCAGCACCAGGGACTGCTCGGGGCTGGTGGGCAGCGGCAGCAGCGGGTCGGCTCCGAGCAGGGCGCCCTCGGTGGCGCCCTCGGCGGCGAGCCAGGCGATGCGCTCATCGGTGTCCAGGGTCGCGACGAGCTGGGCGAGTCCCAGGGGCGGCGGGCCGTCGCCACGCAACGCGTCGAGCATGCGCTCGCAGTAGCTCAGCAGCGCGGCGGAGTCGCGGACCCGAAGCACCAGCGCCGGCGCGAACGTCACCCGCGGGCCGCTGTCCCGCTCGGGCGCCGTCCCCGTCCCCGGCACCGGTGGCGGTGCGGTCTGGGGGTCGAAGCCGGCCGCGGGGATGTCCAGAGCCAGCGTCAGCCATTCTCGCAGCAGGCGAGCGTCCTGCGGCCCCAGGGGAGTGGCGGGCCGGTTGCGCAGGCGTTCGTGCAGGTTGTTGGTGCGTTCCCGGTGGAACGCGGCGGCGCCGTCGAGCAGTGGCCCGTCGGTCAGCCGGGTCGTCGCATTCGCTGGCAGCCGCACCCGGATGTCCGAGGTGACCGGATCGATCTCGCAGCGCACCCGGGTGGACAGCAGGTGCTCCCGGACGGGCGGTCCATCCGGTGGCTGCCAGGTGAGCAGCCCCGTGGCGAGCACCAGCTCCAGCGCGTCGCCCTCCTGCGCGAGCCGGCCAGCCAGCGCGTTCAGCGTGTTGTGCAGGGCTCGACGCTCGGTGTCCGCGCGCGCCCGCGATGCCCAGACCCGCCACCCCGGCAGCCATTCCCGGTAGGCCGCCTCCCGTGCCGCGGCCTCGGTCCGGCCGTTCGTCGTCAGCGCGGGTGGGCGGTCGGGGGAGGCGCTCGCGGGATCGGGCAGAAGCACATGCCCGGCGAGGATGGCGGGCGGCGGCGGGGCCGGCGGCAGGGAGGAAGCGCCCGGCGCTGTCAGCAGGACCTCGCCCGGACCGGCATGCTCGGACACCGGTACGCCGGACGGAAGATCAGCCAGCCAGACGGTGAGCGGGTGTTCCTCGACCGTCCGCACCCGCGCGCCCCGGGCCAGGGCCAACTCGTGCAGGAACCGCACCAGCCGGTAACACCGGTCGGCCAGTGCGGCGCGCCGCTCGTCCGCCGTCATCCGCCCTGCCTCCCTCCGCGCCGGGGCCGCGAGCCACTGCCACATCTGGGCTCTCGCCTGATCAACCTGAATCAGTGAACCTACGCATCATGACGGTTCGCTCCCACGGCCCGACGGGCGGGACGTTCCAGACGACCGTCGACAAACGGGTCAGGCCGGACGGGCGAACACCGCGAAGTCTGGCACATCGCCGCCGCGAAATCAAACATATGTTCGAATAGATTCGCGGGCGCGCGGAGCGTCCGCGGTGACCGGCGGGAGGGTGGCGCACGTAGCGATCATGGTGTTCCGCGGAACCGCTCCGAGCGGGCCGCCCATCGGCGATCATGGTGTTCCGCGGAACACCGCGAGCCCCCACCCGGCGCCCGCCGCCGCGGAGATGGGTGGGCGTGGTCCCGACGTTGGCCAGCGGGTGGCTGGGCGGCCATCGTGGCGTGCCGGCGCGAGGCGAGCTGGGCGGGTGCGACAACATACACATCTGTGATGTCACGGTTCTATGCGGATTTGCACATCCACTCCCGGTACTCGCGGGCGTGTAGCCGTGACTGCGATCTCGAACATCTCGCCTGGTGGGCCGCTCGCAAAGGAATCAAGGTAGTCGGTACGGGGGACTTCACCCATCCGGCGTGGTCACAGGAACTGGCCGACAAGCTGGTGCCGGCCGAGCCCGGGCTGTTCCGGCTGCGGCCGGACCTCGAGGCCGAGGTGCTGCGCACGCTGCCGGCGTCCTGCCGGACAGCCACCCGCTTCATGATCTCAAGTGAGATCTCCACGATCTACAAGCGGGGCGAGAAGACCCGCAAGGTGCACCATCTGCTGTACGCGCCGACCCGGGAGCAGGCCGCCAGCATCACCGCCGCGCTTGCCCGGATCGGCAACCTGGCCGCTGACGGACGGCCCATCCTCGGCCTGGACTCCCGGGACCTGCTGGAGATCGCGCTGGCCGGCGGGCCCGGGTGCTATCTCGTCCCCGCGCACGTCTGGACGCCGTGGTTCGCGGTTCTGGGCTCGAAATCGGGCTTCGACGCCGTCGAGGACTGCTACGTCGATCTGGCTGACGAGATCTTCGCGCTGGAGACGGGCCTGTCCGCCGACCCGGAGATGTTCTGGCGGATCTCGGGGCTCGACCGCTACCGGCTGGTCAGCAACTCCGACGCCCATTCCCCGCCGATGCTCGGCCGGGAGGCGACCGCGTTCACCTGCGAGCTGGACTATTTCGCGATCGAGGCGGCACTGCGCGGCGGGGACGGTTTCGCCGGCACGGTCGAGTTCTTTCCCGAGGAGGGGAAGTACCACCTGGATGGTCACCGCAAGTGCGGGGTGGTGCTCACGCCAGAGCAGACCCGCGAGGTCGGTGGACGCTGCCCCACCTGCGGCGGGCTGCTGACCGTCGGCGTCCTCAACCGGGTGGAGGGGCTGGCCGACCGTCCGTCCGGTACCGTCCCGGCGACGGCTGGCGCGGTCAGCTCGCTGGTGCCGCTGCCGGAGGTCGTCGGCGAGATCCTCGGCGTGGGGCCGAAGAGCAAGGCGGTCGCCAGCCAGGTGACCTCGTTGGTGTCCCACCTCGGTCCCGAGCTCGGCATCCTCGGCGACGTCCCGACCGACCGCATCGCCGAGGTCGGTTCCGCGGAACTCGTCGAGGCGATCACCCGGCTGCGCCGCGGCGAGGTGATCCGCCAGGCCGGCTACGACGGCGAGTACGGCGTCATCCGCCTGTTCACCCAGGACGAACTGTCCGCCAGCGCCGACACCCTGTTCGACCTCGCCCCCGCCATCAGCCCAGCTCCTGCCGCCGGCAGCGGCGCGCCTTCGAAGGGCCGGTCCGGTCCGGCCAGCGGGAAGCCGCGACGGCACAGCGCCCTCGCGGCCGGGACGGCGCCGGCTGGCGCCACCACGCCCACCGGGCCAGACGCCGGCGCCGACATCGGTGCCGGCTCCGGCGTCAGCTCCGGCATCGGTCTCGGCACCGGCACCGGTGTTCCGCGGAACACCCCGGGACCAGGCGGTGGCGACGGACGCGGCGAGGTGGACGGGCCATCCGTCCTGGACGGATTGGATCCGGACCAGCGGCGGGCCGCGGGGCATGCGGCCGGGCCGCTGCTGGTCCTGGCCGGGCCGGGCACCGGCAAGACGCGCACGTTGGTGCACGCGATCGCGCACCGGGTCGCCGAGCTCGGCGTGCCGGCCGGTGAATGTCTGGCGGTCACGTTCACCCGGCGGGCCGCCGGCGAGCTCACCGAGCGGCTCGACGCGCTGCTCGGCGAGCGGGCCGCGGATGTGCTCGCGACGACGTTCCATGGCCTTGGCCTCATGATCGTCCGGGAGCAGCATGAGCGGCTGGCCCGCGGCGCGCACGTCCAGGTCGCCGACGACGCGGTGCGCGCCGAGCTGCTCGACGCGGCGCTGCACGGCGAGGGGGACGCGCACCGGCGTCGGCAGATCACGGCGGGGATCGCCGAGCTCAAACGGTCGCGCGCGCTCGGTGTGGCCGGCCGGGACCATGACCTGCTCGGCGTCCTCGCCCGCTATGACGCGGCGCTGCGTGACCGGGACATGGTCGACCTCGACGATCTGGTCGTCCTGCCGCTCACCCTGCTGCGGGACTCGCCCGACCTCGTCGCCCACTATCGGGACCGGTTCCGCCATGTCTGGGTCGACGAGTACCAGGACACCGACGAACTCCAGTACCGGCTGCTCGCGCTGCTGTGCCCGCCGACGGCGAACCTGAGCGTCATCGGCGATCCCGACCAGGCGATCTACAGCTTCCGCGGCGCCGACGTCGGCTTCTTCCTCCGCTTCGAGCAGGACTACCCGGGCGCCCGCACGGTGGCGCTCACCCGCGGCTACCGCTCGACGCCGACGATCGTGCGGGCCGCCCTGGAGGCCATCGCCCCGGCGAGCCTGGTCCCCGGCCGGACCCTCACCGCCATGCGCGGCGCGTCCGGCGACGGCCCGGTGCTGCTGCGTCGGCACCGCACCGAGGCCGAGGAGGCGATCGCCGTCGTCGACGGCATCGACGCGGCGCTGGGCGGCACGTCCTTCCACGCCCTGGACTCCGGTGTCGACGGCTCGGTCGACGCGGGCCTGTCCTTCGCCGACATCGCCGTGCTGTACCGGACGACGCGGCAGGCCGAACCCGTCATGGAGGCGCTGGCGAAACGGGGCTTCCCGTTCCAGCGCCGCTCCCACCTCCCGCTGGCCGACGCGCCCGCCGTCGCCGCTCTGCTCGCGCTGCTGCGCACCTCCCCCGGCGAAGGCAGGCTGGTCTCGTCGCTGGTCCGCGACGCCGCCGGCCGGGCCGCAGCACTCGTCGACGCGATGCGCACCGAGCTCGGCACGACCGACCTCGGCGCCCTGATCCCGCACACCGCCCTCCCCGGTTTCGACGAGGACGCCGGTTTCGAGCAGCCGGCCGGCTTGGGCGGCCCAGCCGGCTTCGGCGGGCTTGACCACAGAGCCGGCCTCGAGGGTTTCCCGGGCGGCCGGGTGCCCACCGAGGCGGAGCTGCGCCTCGCCGTCGAACTGCTGATGCCCGCCGCCGCCAGCGCCGGCACCGACCTGGACGCCTTCCTCACCGCGGTGACGATGGCCAGCGAGGTCGACGGCTACGACCCGCGCGCCGACCGCGTCTCGCTGCTCACCCTGCATGCCAGCAAGGGCCTCGAATTCGGCCTGGTCTTCCTCATCGGCTGCGAGGACGGCCTCCTCCCGATGCGCTTCGGCCCGCGTGGCGCCCCCGGGTCCCAGCCGACGACCATGTCAGCCGCTGGCCAGGCGGAGGAGCGACGGCTGTTCTTCGTCGGCATCACCCGCGCCCGGGACCGCCTGGTCCTGTCCTCGGCGGCCCGCCGCCCCGGCCGCGGTGCCGACGCCGAGACCCGCCCATCCCCGTTCCTCGCCGACATCAGCGCCGCCCTGCTGTCCACCGAGCCAGCCGACGGAGCATTTACGCCCCGCCGCCGCGCCCGTCGCCCCTCCACCGGTCAGCAACTTCGGCTCGTCTGATGGTGTTGGGGTGGTCGTCGCCGAGGCGGGCGGACCAGTTCTGGTGAGCCCGTGCGGCGAGCTGGCGGCTGGTGGGTCACGGCGACCGGCAGGTGATCCGCCGGCACACCGCGGGCCATGACCTCCAACGTCCGTTCGTGGAGCAGTCTCAGGTAGTCGGAGGCGGGGGTGCCGGTGTCGGCGAGCCAGGCGCCGGCCTGTTCGAGGGCCAGGGGCAGGTCGTCCACGGCCGCCGCGATCCGCTCGGCCTCCCCGTCGCTCAGCCGTGGGACACGCCATTGGAGCAGGGCGATCGACTGGTCCCGGGGCAGCGTGTCGACCTCCACCGCCCCGGTGACCCGAGACCAGGCCGGATCGCGGGTGGTGACGAGCACATGCCCCCCGCCACCCGCGGCGGACAGCAGCCCGTAAAGATCGGTCGGCGCTTCGGCGTTGTCGAGGATGACCAGCCGTGGATCTCCTGCTCGCGGCCGGGTTCGCCCGGTGAATCTCACTGTCAGTGATGGTTCGCGGGGATGGCGGCGCTGCCGATGGGCACGATGTCGCTTCTACCGGAACTTATGCCCGATTTGCCCCTTCGTAGCCCGGTAGAAGCGACACGGAGGTTTTCCGGGGGCGGTCCGACGGTCACAGGCAGCAGTGAGACGGCGGTGGCGGGCCGGCGGTGGGGAGATGCCTCGCGCATCGGGACGAGCGGAGCTGGTGGTGTCCTGGTTAGTGGATGACGTCGAAGATCTGCTTCTGGACGCCGTTGGCGTAGGCGGCGGAATCCACGAGCTTCAGGGATGTCTTGTCCTTGTCGGCCGCGCTGAACAGGCGCTTGCCGGCGCCGAGCAGGACCGGGAAGACGAGCAGGTGGTAGCGGTCGACGAGGCCGGCGTCGGCGAGGCTCGCGCCCAGGGTGGCGCTGCCGTGCACGGCGATCGGGCCTCCGTCGGTCTTCTTCAGGGCGGCGACGTCATCGACGGAACGCAGGATCGTCGCCGGCCAGCGCGGGTCGTCCGCTGTGAGCGTGGTGGACACGACGTAGCGGGGCATCGCGTTGTAGCCGGCGAAGTCGTCCATGGTGGGCCAGATCGGAGCGAACGCCTCGTAGCTGGTGCGGCCCAGCAGCAGCGCGGTCGTGTCTTCCTGCTCGCGGCCCTTGAGCTCGTACGCGGCCGGGTCGAACTCGATGTCCTTGAACGTCCAGCCGGTGTTGCGGTACCCGGATTCGCCGCCCGGCGCCTCCATCACACCGTCGACGGACACGAAGGCGGTCACGATCAGCGGGCGCATCAGTACTCCTCCGGTAGGGGACGCGGGTGCCCAACGTCAGGCGTCCCGCCTCCGAGTGCCGGAGCAGGGGCGACGGTCTCGGGCTGCGGGGTGCTCGGCGCTCAGCGCTTGCGCAGGACCATGGCGAGGTTCCAGGTGACGATCTCGCGGGCGCCGGGGACCTTGAGGATGTGCTTGGCCCAGTCCGGGAGGTAGCGGGGCATGGCGTCGAGGACCTCGACGTCGGAGCGGCGCCGGGCCCAGGAGAGCGTGTCGGCGACGGAGACGGGGAACAGGGTGCGGCCGTAGATGTTCTTCGGCGCGTGGCCCTTGCGGCGCTCGAAGCGCGCGGCAGCGCGGTCGCCGCCGAGGTAGTGCCAGGGGGCCGTCTCGTGGCCGCCCCAGGGGGACAGCCAGTTGGTGTAGCTGAGGAAGATCAGCCCGCCGGGGCGGGTGACCCGCACCAGCTCCGAGCACATCCGCCACGGGTCCGGGACGTGCTCCAGCACGTTGGACGTGTAGCACAGGTCGATGCTGCCGGTGAGGAACGGCAGGTCCAGCGCACTGCCGCGGACCCGGCCGGGCACATCGATGCTGGCCGCCTCCATCTCGGAGACGTCCGGCTCGACCCAGACGTAGCGGGCACCGGCATCCAGGAACGCCGAACGGAAATAGCCGGGGCCGCCGCCGACATCCAGGATGAGCTGGCCGGTCAGCGAGGTGTAGCGCTGGAGCTGACGGACGGAGTCCGCGGCGATCAGCGAGTAGAAACCGGCCGGGTCGACCGGCTCCTTGCGGTGCGCGAGGAAAAGGGTCTTCGACCGGCCCAGGCCCCAGCCCGAGTACGGCAGGGTGCGCACGAGCGGCGTGTCCTCGCTGCTCCCGTTCGCCGGGGGCGCCTCGCTGCCCACCGGCGACACCGGGCTAACCGCCGCCGATGCCGGGCCACCCGCCGGGGATGTTGTGCTGCCCGCCGGGGATGTGCTGCCCGCCGGGGACGTCGTGGTGCTCGCCGGGGATGCCGCCGTGTCAGACATGGCGGGCACGATAACACCCGGGCTCGCGGGTCGCGTCGGGCCGGCACCCGGGGTGCTCGCCTGCACGCGGTACGCGCCCGTCCGATCTGGCGGTGGGCGCGGCGACCCACGGGGAGCCCGCACGCCCGTTCGACGTGGACCGGGCTCTCGGGAACGGGACGGCGTGTCTGGTCCGCTGCGGGCGAGGCGGCCGTGGCCGTGGCCGTGGCCGTGGCCGTCGGGACTATGACGGAATAGGCCGTTCGTCCTACTTGCGAGCAATCAAGCAAAAATTTCGGACTCTTCGGCTTAACGTGTGCCCGCGGTCTTTTCTTCCGGTGTGGATTCGCGCTCCGTGCTCTCTGACCCTGTCGGTGACATGTCCCGGCACCTCAAGGATCGGTGATGACCTTGCTGCATGCACAAATTACCCCCAAGGCGGAAGATGTGCCCCTTTTTCCGCTTTCGCCGCAGGTGGGACGGGTGACGGAATGACGCAGATCTCCATACCTGCCGAGGTCCCCGCGCAGGTGGGAACGGTGAAGGCCGCTGCGCCCGCGCCGGTTGACGCATACTCGGGCGCTTGGCGCTCCGTGTTGGACCAGCCGCTGGGTCCACGCGCGGAGCTCGACCGAATGCGGGAAACTGCCCCATTTTATGACACGACGGTCTATGAGATCGACGGACGTCGGGTGCGGATCGGCGACCACTGGCTGACCGATTTCGCGTCGTGCAACTATCTCGGGCTCGACCTCGACCGGGAGGTCATCGCGGCGGTGCCGCAATACCTGGACCGCTGGGGAACGCACCCGAGCTGGTCGCGGATGATTGCCAGCCCCGAGCCCTACGCCGCCATCGAGGCCGCGCTCGCCGACCTGCTCGGCGCGCAGGATGCGCTGCTGCTGCCGACGATCACCCATATCCAGCTGTCGGTGCTGCCGGCGCTGGTCGCCCAGGGGTCGCTGTTCGTCGAGGTGCACGCCCATCAGACGGCGCACGACGGCGCGGTGATGACCGCCGCCCGCGGCGGCACGGTCGCGCGCTTCCGGGAGGATCGGCTCGACCGGCTCGAACGCCGGCTGCGCAAGGCACCCTTCCCCCGGCTGATCTGCGTCGACGGCGTGCACAGCATGACCGGAAACGCCCCGCCCCTGGCCGAGTTGCTCCAGGTGGCCCGGGCGCATGACGCACTGCTCTACATCGACGACGCGCACGGCTTCGGCGTCGTCGGTGAACGGACGCCGCACGAGACGAGCCCCTATGGCGCCCGCGGCAACGGCATCGTGCGCCATCTTGGTCAGTCCTACGACAACGTGATCCTCGTCGGCGGATTCTCGAAGGCGTATTCGTCGCTGCTGGCGTTCGTCGCCTGCCCGACCCCGGTGAAGAACTACCTGAAATCCGCCGCCGGTTCGTACATCTTCTCCGGCCCGTCGCCGGTGGCGTCCCTGGCGACCGGCCTGGTCGGCCTTCAGATCAACGAGCGCCGCGGGGACGAGCTGCGGGCCCGGCTGTACGCGCTCACCCGCCGGCTGCTCGACGGTGTGCACAGCCTGGGGCTGCGCACGCTCAACACCAGCGGCTTTCCGATCATCGAGATCCCACTGGCGGACGCGGACGACGCCGAGGCGCTCGGCCACTTCCTGTACGAACGGGGCGTGCTCGCGGGCGTCGTGCCGTACCCGATCGTGCCGCGGGAGAACGTCGGCATGCGGGTCCAGGTCACCGCCGCGAACACCGAGGCCGAGATCGACGATCTACTCACCGTGCTCACCGACGCGCATGCCCGCTACCCGCTGGCCCTCGCCGACGGGCCCTGACCGTCCTTCCGACCCGCCGCCGTTGCGGCACCGGCGGCGGTCTCCGCGTGCATCCCTCGTCCGGCCACCCGGCCACCCGGCGGTCAGCCGGACGAGGGGGCGAGCCGGCTGACCGGGAGGCGGTCGCGGGCCAGGCGGACGTCGGCGTCACGGACCCGGGTGAGCACGGTGAGGTAGTCCCGGCGTGGAACGTCCCGGGCCCCGAGCGAGATCAGATGCTCGGTGGTCAGCTGCACGTCGAGCAGGACACCGCCGGCGGCCCGGAACCGGGCGTCGAAGTCAGCGAGGGCGATCTTGGATGCGTCGGTGCGGACATGGAACATCGACTCGCCGGCGAATACCCCGCCGACCCCGACGCCGTACATACCCCCAATGAGCTGGTCGTCGCCGTCCCAGACCTCGATGCTGTGCGCCCAGCCCAGGGCGTGCAGCTCGGCGTAGCCGTCAACGAGCTCGTCGGTGATCCATCCGGACTCCCCGCCGCGCTGACAGCCGCGGACGACGTCGACGAACGCCTCGTCGATCGAGGTCGTCCACCCGCAGCTACGCATCCGTTTGCGCAGCGAGCGGCTCACCCGCACCGCACCGGCAGGGATCACCGCGCGCGGGTCCGGGCTCCACCAGGGCAGGTCATAACCGCCGGCGCTGTTTGGTGACAGATGACGGATCCGCCGGGCCGCGACCGCCGCGCGCAGCATTCGGTAGTAATCGACCAGATCCATGACCCCCGTCGCGCCCTGGTCAGCCGCACCGCCAGAAGGCACAGCTCCACCGGAGGGTTCGGTGCTGCCCTGGGGGTTGGGGGCGCCATAGCCGTACACGCTGACGACTCCGTCGACTCCGTCGACGCTTGTGACTCCGTCGACGCCGGTGAGGCCGTCCATATGGGCGGGCTCGTGCGAGCGTGTGGGGCCGTCGGCGCTGATCGTGCTGGCGGTCGTGCCGGAGCCAGGGCCGGCAGCGGTGTCGCCCGCGCTGTCGTGGCTGGCACCTTCGTCGACGGGGCCGCCATCAGTGGAGCCGCCGTCAGTGGGGTCATCGCTGGGCCAGGGGAAGGCGCCCACGCGGTAGGCACCGATCAGCGTCGCCGGATCGAGAGTTCCGCCGACCGCGACCGGGGCGCGGCGAGGGCTGCGCAGCAGCGAGACGCCATCCCAGACGCTGGGTCCGACCGGATGCGGCGGTGCGGTCAGTGCCACCGGCTCTCCTCGTTCTGACACGCTCGTGGCAGCGCGCCGCTTCTGGCACGCCGGTCAGGGCGCGCTGGTCATGGCATGGCGGGGGCCGTGATCGGCGGCCGGCGCCAAGCCCGTCGCCATCGTCTCCTGGCATCGATGGAGATGTTCGGTAATCAGCTCGGCGGGACCAGGCTCACCCAGGAAGTAGCCCTGTGCGAGGTCGCAACCGACGTCGCTGAGCATCCGCACGGCTGCGGCGGTCTCCACGCCCTCGACCACGATCCGCAGGCCGAGCGCGTGGGCGAGACTCACCGTCGAGCGCACGATCTCCTCGGCCCGCGCGTCGCTCGCCATCAGACGAAGGAAGGACTTGTCGAGTTTGAGCACGTCCACCGGTAGTTCGAGGAGCCGGGCGAGTGAGGAATAGCCGGTGCCGTAGTCGTCGACGGCAATTCTGACGCCGAACTCACGCAGCCTCGCGAGAATATTCGCCGAACGCTCCGGGTCGAGCATGAGTGCGGTCTCGGTGATTTCCAGTTCGAGGGCCGCGGGGGGTAGCCCGAATCCGGCGAGCAGCGCGCGTATCTGGAGCGGAAACTCCCGGTCGAGGAGGTCGGAGGCGGAGATGTTCACGGCGACGGCAACACCCAGCCCGGCGTCGCGCCACCGCCCGGCCTGCTCGAGCGCGGTACGCAGCACCTCGCTGGTGAGCAGCCGGATGAAGCCGGCCTGCTCGGCCAGCGGGACGAACACCTCCGGTCCGAGTAGCCCGCGGGTCGGGTGCCGCCAACGGACCAGGGCCTCCACCGACTCCGTCCGGCTCGTGTCGAGTTCGACCTTGACCTGGTAGTGGACCTCGATCTGGCCGGTGCCGAGTGCGGCGCGCAACGACTCGACCATGTCGAGACGGTCTCGGCTGCCGGCGTCGAGGCCCGGGCGGAAGGCCTCGAAGCCGCTGCGGGCCGCCTTCGCCGCGTACATCGCGACGTCCGCCCGGCGTAGCAGCGTCTGGGCGTCACCTGCCGACTCCGCTTCGGCCTCGGCGGTGTCGGCCTCGGCGGTGTTGACCAAGGCGGTGTGCGCGGGTGCGGTGTCTGCCGGGGTGGTGCCAGCGAGGGTGGTGCCAGCGAGGGTGGTGCCAGCGAGGGCGGTGTCAGCGAGGGCGGTGTCAGCGAGGGCGGCGCCCGCCAGGTGCATCTCGGCCAGGTGCATCTCGGCCGGGGGAGCGTCGGCGTTGTCAGGATGGACGGCCGCGCCGATGCTCGCGCTGACGTGCAGGGTCATCCCGCCGACGTCGAACGGCTCGGCGAGGACCGCGAGGACACGGTCGGCGACCCGCCGCGCCGTGTCCGCGTCGGCCCGCTCCAGCAGCACGGCGAACTCGTCCCCACCGAGGCGGGCGAGCAGATCACCGGGGCGCAGCGCCCCGCAGATGCGCGAACCGACCTGAACGAGCAGCGCGTCACCCGTCTGGTGCCCCAGCGAATCATTAATCACCTTGAAACGGTCCAGGTCGAGCAGCAGCAGGACGAAGCTGACCGACCCGCTGCCCCGCTCAAGGCCGTCGAGCCGTTCGAGGAAGGCGCGCCGGTTCGCAAGTCCGGTGAGATCGTCCGTGCGCGCGAGCGTGCGGCTGTCCGCGAGTTGCTGGATCTCGACGAAGGTGAACCCGGCGCGGGCAAGCGCGGCCAGCACCGTCGCGGCGGCAAGGCCGGTGGTCACCGGCGGCAGGCTGATGGTGGCGCCGAGTACCAGCAGACCGAGCGCCACCGCCGCGAGCGCCAGCGGCACGGCGATGACCCCCCAGCCGGACATCATCGCCGACGGTTGCCAGCGCGGCCGAAGCCAGGCGGCGAGCGCCGGTGTGGTCACCGAGAACAACCACAGGGTCGACAGCGCTCCGGCCGGGGGAGTGCTGCCGGACTCGACGATCACCAGCAGCAGGGAGTCGGCGACCGCGAACCCCACCAGGCCGGCACCGAGCAGCCACCACACCCGTCCTGGCCGCCAGCCCAGAAGACCGAACACCGTCGCCACCAGCAGAATCAGCAACAGGTCGGCCAGGGGGTAGACGACGTTCACCGCCATCGTCCAGATGTCGTACTGGGGGTTGGCCCGGGTCATCATCACCCCGATGCCGCTCGTCAACGCGCCCACTCCGAGCAGGCCGACCAGCGTGTCCAACCAGACGCTGCGGTGCAGCCGGACCAGGCGGCGGCGCAGCAGCAGGATCACTGCCAGGTAGCAGGCCGGGTAGAACAGCAGCCAGCCGATATCCGCCGGTGTCGGCGTGAGCGTCGCGGCCTGCCCGCCAACGGCGATGTTGTGGTAGATAACGCCACCGCTGTAGCTGACCAGGCCCAGGCCGAGTAGCGCCCAGGGCTGCCGCTCCCCGCGGACGAGCGCCGCCCGGGACAGGCAGATCCCACCCGAGCCGAGCGCGACGCAGAAGCGCAACGACAGCGCCTCCGCGCCGATCCACGGCAGATCCACGAACGATGCCACAGCCAGGATCACGGTGACGAGCAGCAGCAACATCTGGGCCACCCGCACGAGGCGGAATCGCCGCGGCGGGCCGGGTGAGAGCGAGATGGTCAGCCGGTCACCCACCCGCCGCACCGCCAGTGCCCGTGGTTGGCTCCATGCCCGTTCCTGCGTTCAGGGCCACGCATACGCCGTCGCCCGCCGTCCGGACCATGCCTCGCGCCGCAGCCGCATCCGCCTGTCTGACGCCGGTCACGGCGGTCCCTCCGGGCACGCGGATGGCGGCCACGGGATCGGCTACCGATCCGCTCATATCTGGATTGTCGTACAGCGGCGTTTCGTGGGATAACGGGTGGAAGTCTGTCGGGGGATGCCTGTGGTGACGTTGGGTATGGCGAACTCTCTGTGTGCGGACGGGTTGGGTCAGGCGACGGTCGAGCTCGATTTCGCCGGCTGCTCCCCCGAGATGCCGCGCTTCCTCGTGTAACGGACAGTGGGCATCCACTGGGACAATTATCCCGATTATGACCGTACCGCGAGGTTTGCCGGGATCTTGTGGGGCTCGCGTTGGTCCCGCCCACATGGGCCAGCCTGCGGGTGCGCGGGCCGACGGATCTCCCTGCGGCGATCTCTTTGGTCCTCGGGCTCGCGCGGCTATATGGGATCGGTGTCACGGAATGTGACGTCGGCTGTGCGGTGACGCCCTGCCGCCCGAAGCGGGCCTGCGGAGTCGGCCAGGGCGTCGGTTGATGGGCCGGATCCCTCGGGCCCGCGGCACAACCGCCGTGATCGTTACCGTCCTAGGTCGGTCCCTTCCGCGTGCCGCCGATGGGCGTGCCGTCGGCACAGCGTCCGCGGATTGACGCCCAGCAATAATGTCCCGCGGTTCGATGTGCCCGGCGTCGATGGCCCCACATCGAGCTCCTCGGATTGATCGTGACCAGAGCGGGAGCAGGGTCGGATCCCGGGGCATCCGGGCACCGGACAGGAAACGGACATCGGCGGGCAGGAGTTTACGAATCCGGGGGTTCACACGGCTTGGAGCGGCACTCTGACTATCCTGATCTCGACGGAAGGAGTGACCGAGGGAACGGGGTTGAAAAATGCCTGCAGACAAACATCCGGGTTGGGTACCGAACACGCTTCGACGCTTTCGTGAGGCACATGGCCTCACCCAGGACGGCCTTGCCGAACGGGTCCGCGGTCTGCCGGAGAAGGAGGGATTCCGGCCACCCGCAGCCACTGCGGAAATGATCCGACGTCATGAACTTGGCAAGGTTTTCCCCGGTGTTGCCTACCGTCGGGCATACTGCCGACTGTTCGGCGTCACCGAGCCGGAGCTGGGCTTCAGACCACCGTTGTCCGGTGAGTCGGTGGATGGCCAGCGCCTTCACGGCGGGTGGCCGGACGCCCCCGGCGGCTCCGGCAGATCACCTTTCGAAGCCGCGCCGCCAGGACCGTCAAGGCGCCCGGCGGCCCTCCAGCCGGACGCACCATCCCCGGACGGCGCGTCGTGCGGTGTGTCGTCGCCGGTCATCGGGCCGTCGGGTACCGGGTCCTTTGAGGCCGCGCCGTCGGCCACCGGGTCGTCGCGGATGGAATCAACGGGTGCGGAGTCGTCGGGTGCGGAGTCGTCGGGTACCTGGCCGTCCCGTTCGGGGGCGTCCGCCGCGCAGCAGGTGCACCCCGGACCGTGGGTCGGTGGCGGGCCGCCGCGCCGTGGTGCGCCCGCCCCAGGCGCCGCAGCCTGGACCAGGCGTAACAGCGAGGTCTTGGCCGCCTACCTGACCGTCGCGGTGAACAATCCGCTCCGCGCTCGGCCAGCGGCTCCACCCCAGGTGCTCGGATCAGCCGATCCAGGACCCACCTCGCCTCGTCCCGACGCCGGTGCTCGCCCAGTTCTCGCCCAGTCCGTCGCCCTGTCCTCGCCCGGTACTGCCCCGCGCCCGTCCGTTCCCTCTCATCCGGACGATCCTGCTCGCCTGGATGACCGTGCTCGTTCAGGTGACCGTGCTCGTTCAGGTGACTCGGCCGGCGCCGCATCGACGTCGGCTCCCGGGGACGGCGACGGGCGCGATCCGTCCGGGTGGGACGCCGTCCGGCTCGCGCACGAATGGCTGATCACCGAACCGCCGCAGATCACCGAGCTCGCCGCGGGCCGTCACGTCGGTGCGGCGCTGGCCGAACGGGTCGAGGGGCGCGTCGAGCAGTTCCGCCGACTCGACGATCATATTGGCGGCCGTGACCTGGCCAGTGTCGTCGAACGGGAACTGGTCGCGACCGTCGCGATGCTGCGCGAGGCGGTGTACGACGCGCCCGTCGGGCGGCGGTTGCTGGCCTCGGTCGCCCAGCTGTGCCAGCTCACCGCCTGGATCGCGGTGGACGCCGGTCGTCCCACCACGGCCCGGCGCGTCCTGACCGGCGGGATCCGGGCCGCCCACGCCAGCGGTGACGTCGCACTGGCCGCGAACCTGATCTCCACCCACTCCTACCATCTGGTCAACCAGGGTGACCTCCGGCATGGCGTGCTGCTTGCCCAGACCGCCTGCGCGGGCATCGGCCGTTCCACGCCACCGGCCGCGCAGGCCCTGCTGGCCGATCGACTGGCCTGGGCCTACGCGCGGGCGGGCGACCGGCGGTCCTGCGAGCGCACCCTGGCGCAGGTCGAACGGCTCTACGACCACGCCGACGGCGCAGCCCGCCCCGACTGGGCCTACTGGCTGGACCAACGCGAGATCGATGTCATGGCCGGACGCTGCTGGACCGAGCTGTGTCGCCCCGAACGAGCAGAAGCTCGGCTCCGCGCGGGTCTGGCCGGCTACGACCCCCTGCGCGCCCGCGAGGTCGCTCTCTACGAGTCCTGGTTCGCCGAGGTGCACCTGCTGCGGGGCGAGGTCGAGCAGGCCTGCGAACGCGCCACCCGCATCGCCCGCCTCGATGCCCGGGTGAACTCGGCCCGCACCTCTGACCGTCTGCTCCTGCTCGCCCGTCGCCTCGTCGGTTATCGCTCGGTTGCCGCCGTACGGGACTTCACCGAGGTCTACCAGTCCCTGCGCTCGGCGACCCCGTATCCGCGACCGTTCCCTGCACCAGGGCAGCCCTCACCAGGGCCGCCGTCCTCCGCGGCGCCGTCGCCCCGACCGCCGTCATCATCCGGGCCTTCGACGCCCTCGCCCTCGCTTACCTCGACCAGGTCGTCGCCGAGGCCCGCATCGTCGACCGGGCGTTCGTCGGCCGGGCCATCGCCGACCAGGTCATCCTCGACCAGATCGTCATCGGAACGCCCATCCTCGTCCGGACGTTCGTCGAGCGGGTCGTTGTCGACAGCGGAGACGTCCCTGCCACTATCCTCCTGCCCACCACCGCCAATTCCGTCCCCGGCGCCGTCCGGAAGGCGCGGCTGATCGTCTGGCGGCGCCTGCTGCGGGGGTGGCCTGGGAGGAAGTTGCATCAGCAACTGAACCTGCGATGGCGGCGGGCCGTGCTGACAGGTGCGGTGGCCCTGTCCGGGACGCCCCTGGAGATGACACGGTGGTCGTCGGTGCGTTCGAAGTCGAGCGTGCCGCACCCGGATCGGAGGCGTGGTGGGACCCACTGAGATCAACGGGTTGCCGGCGCACGTGCTGCTGGTGCACGTGGTGGTCATTCTGGTGCCGCTCGCGGCACTGCTGGTGGTGCTCGCGGCGGTATGGCCGGCGGCGCGGCGCAGGCTCGGCCTGATCACTCCGTTGGTCGCTCTGGTGGCACTGATCAGTGTGCCGGTGACGACGCATGCGGGGGAATGGCTGGAGAAGCGGGTGTCATCCGATCCGCTGGTGCGTCGACACACCGAACTCGGCGGCGAGCTGCTTCCCTGGGTGATCGGACTGTTCGTGCTGGCCCTGGCCGGCTGGTTGTGGGCTGGTTACTCGAGTGGTGGATGGCCGTTCGTCCGCACGGGTGCGAGCGCGGGTTCGGGTGCGATGGCCGGTGCGGGCGAGGGTTCCGCCGCCGGTGGGGCGTCCGCCGTGACGAAGGCGCCCGCGCGGGGGGCCGGGCTCGCCGTGATGATCGTGCTTGCCGTGCTCAGCGTCGCGGTCTCGGTGGGCGCGGTCGTGCAGGTCTACCGGATCGGCGACAGCGGTGCCAAGGCCGTCTGGGACGGCAGCTTCAGCCAGACCCCCCAGGCACAATCCAAGGGCTAAGCGAGTATTAGGCAACTGATTCCGTTTGTGGAACTGTCCGTTTCCAGGCCGACGAGGAACAGGGCCCGAGCCCGGATGAACGCCACGCGCTGCTCGGGGCGGGGTCTATGCGGGTTGCCGTGGCGGTGCCAGCGCCTTCTGGGATATCGACGTACCCATACACGCAGTGACATTGAAGTTGCGCGTGGGTTTTGGTCAATCTGTTGCGCCGGTCCCAGGCCAGCGCCTTTGGGCCGACCTGGCTTTCCGAGGTTTTCGCGCATCTGGTCAGGGTTGCCGGGCGGGGGTCAGCCCGGCTCTGACGCGGCCAGGTGGTGGTAGAGGGCGAGGTGGGCGCGGGTGGCGGCGGCCCAGGTGTAGCGGGCGGCGAGGGTGCGGCCGGCCGCCGCGAGCGCCGGGTCGCGGCGGCCGGCGGCGGTGAGCAGGGCGTCCGCCAGGTCGGCCGGGGTGGCGGCGTAGCGGACCGTGGGGCCGAGGACCTCGCGCAGGACCGGGAGATCCCGTGCCACCACCGGAACCCCGGCGGCGAGGGCCTCCAGGGCGGCGAGGCCAAAGCCCTCCTTCGTCGAGGGGAACGCGAACACCTCGGCCTGGGCGACCAGCGAGGGCAGCAGCTCGTGGTCGACCGGGCCGAGTAGGCGCGGGGTGACGCCGAGCCGGGCGGCGGTGGCGAAGACCTCGGCACGGTAGTCGCGGTAGTCGAACAGGGTCTCCCCACCCGCGATCACGAGGTTTAGATCCGAGGTGTTCTGGCGGGCGGCCCGGATCAGGGCCATCGCCTCGACCAGGTCGGCCGTGCCCTTGCGGGGCTCGATGCCGCCAACAGCGAGCACGTAGCGTCCCAGCTCGTCCGCCCAGGCGCGGCGGGCGGTCCGGTCGTCGGCTGCGGCGGCGAAGCGGGCCGCGTCCACGCCGTTGGGGATCACATGAGGGCGGATGCCCCAGCCGCTCTCCACCTCGGCGGCCACCGCGGCCGAGACGCACACATGTGCCCCGGGGGCGACCACGGCGCGTTCGTGGCAGGCGGCGAGCTGCGGGGTGGTGAACGTGTCGAGATGGTGGATGGTGCGTATGCACCCGGCGGGTGACGCCGGCCCGTCGGGTCCGGCGGCGTCGAGCACCGCGTTCGCGCTGATGCAGTCCTGGGCGTGCACCGCGTCATAGCCGGCCGCGTCGGAGGCAGGTGCGGTGCCGCCAGTACCGAAGGTATGCGCGCGCAGGGCATCGGCGAGTACGGCGATGGAGCGGACGATGCGGTCGCCGACCGGCTCGTCCGCGATCTCGGGGAACGGCACTGCCCGCACGCCGACGCGAGGATCGACGGGACGAAAGAAACCGCCGTCCCCGCCGCGGGCGAGCGTCCACACGTCGACGGTGGCGCCGAGGTCGACCAGCGCCTCGGCAAGCGCCAGGGTGTGCACGACCCCCCCGCGCGGGCGGGTCGAGTAGGTCAGCAGCGCGACCCTCATCCGGGGTCTCCGTCCAATCCAGGGTCCGGGTCCAATCCAGGGTCCGCGTCCAATCCAGGGTCCGGGTCCAATCCGAGGTCCGCGTCCATGTCGCGCCCGGACTCCCCGTCCCGTCCGGGTTTCCCGTGGAACTCCTCCGGGTCGGGTTTGCGTGCCTCGGGTGGGCCGTACACGTCGGGACGACGTTCCGCGAGGTGGTGCAGGACGAGACGGGCCCGGTCGATTTCCGCGTCGACGTCCAGTTCGGCGACGGCAAGGCCGCCCTTGGCCCAGGTACGGGCGAGAACATCCCCGCCGGGGCCGACCACCTTGGCCTGACCGAAGAAGCTCAGGCCGCCCATCGTTCCGGTCTGGTTGGACGAGAGCCAGACGATCTGGTTCTCGGCGGCCCGGGCGCAGTCGTACAGGTCGAACAGACGGGCCTGCCGGTCCTGGGCCAGCCGTTCCGCGCGTCGGGTGAGGCTCGCCGGCCAAGCGGACAGGCAGGCGACGATGTGGGCGCCGTCGAGGGCAAGGGTACGGGCGGCCTCGGGGAACGTCTTGTCGTAGTCGACGAGCATGCCCATGCGCCCGAGCGGGGTGTCGAACGCGGCGATGCGCTCGCCGGCGGCGTAGACCAGCGCCTCACCAGACGGCTGGTGGACCTTCCGGTAGTGGCCGAGCACGCCGTCCCCGTGGACGCACACCGCCGAGTTCCAGCGCTGTCCGCCGGCGAGTTCGGTGAAACCGAGGCAGACGAGCATGTCGCCGGCCAGCGCCGTGACCCGGCGGATCTGCGGGCCGGCGGCGTCCACCGCGGGCGGCAGGGCGTCCGGGTCGGGGGAGCGCAGGTCGGCGAGGTACCCGCCGAGCGCGCCGCCGGGCAGGACGACCAGCGCCGCCCCGGCCCGGCGGGCCGCGTCGATGATCGAGCTGATCCGTTCCAGGGAACGGTCCAGGTCCCGACCGAAATGAGCACCCGCGGCGGCCAGGCGCAGCACCGTCAACTGCGCCCCGCCCCTGTCGGCCTGGCTCCGGCCTGGCGCCGCAGGCCGATGTGCTCGGCCAGGTGGGCCGCGTCCTGGGCCAGGCCGGCGAACCGGCCCGACCCCCAGGTGTGCTGCCAGGGCAGGCCGAGGAAGTACAGCCCGGGCACGGCCGTGACGCCACGCAGATGCTGCGGGTGGCCGGCGCCGTCGAAGACGCCGGCGTGCAGCCAGCGGTAGTCGCGGGTGAACCCGGTTGCCCAGACCACCGCGGCGATGTCGTCGACGCCGAGCCCGGGACCGGTCGAGGTGGCGGGCCGCCAGACCGGCTCGTAGCGGCTCGGGCCGGTCGTGACGTCCAGGCCGTTCGTCGTGATGTGGGCGTCGATCAGCGTGTTGATGCCGTTGTAGACCTCGTCCGCGGCGTCCAGGTTGGTCGTGAGATCGGCGGCGAAGTGAAACCGGCTGCCGGTGAGGTCGACGAGCCGGCCGTGCAGCGTCATCCCGGCGCGGGCCAAGGCACGCAGGTCGATGTCGCGTCCGCCGTCCCGTCCGGTGACGTAGTGATTGGTGCGGTCCAGGGCGCGTTCCTCGAGCGGCCGTGCGGTGACGGGTTTCGCGTAGTGGCCGGTGTCGTGCATCCAGGCGATGACATCACGACCGCGGTAGCGCCGCGCGAACCGTGGCGCGTTGCCGACGGCGAGGTGCACCCGGCGGCCGGCGAGGTGCAGATCCTCGGCGATCTGTGCCCCGGACTGGCCGGTCCCGACGACCAGCACCGCCCCCGCCGGCAGCGCGTCCGGGTTGCGGTAGGTGGACGAGTGGACCTGGACGATCCCGTCCGGGAGCCGCTCGGCCAGCCGGGGGATCGCCGGGGTGTGATAGCCCCCCGTGGCCACGACCACCTGATCGGCGACGATCTCGCCGGAGATGAGCTCCCCAGCGGTACGCACCACGAAGCCGCCGGCGGGATCCTCGGCGCCGGGGCCGTCGCCGCGGGGGTACAGCGAGGTGACGGCGGTGTGTTCGCGCACGGGTGGGGCGAAGCGCGCCCGGTAGCCGTCCAGCCACTCGATGATCTCCAAGCGGACCATGAAGCCGTCCGGGTCGGGACCGCCGTAGCGGTAGCCGGGCAGCTGGCACTGCCAGTTCGGGGTGACCAGGCAGAAGCTGTCCCAGCGGGCGTCCCGCCAGGTGTGCAGGGCGGTGTCGCGTTCGAGGATCGCGTGCTCGACGCCGCCCGCGACCAGATGCCAGCTCAGGGCGAGCCCCGCCTGGCCGCCGCCGACGATGACGACGGGGAGATGCTCGCTCACGGCTGGACCCGTCTGGTCGAACGGGTGCCCGGCTGGTCGGCGCGGCCGAGGTAGGCCTCGGGGCGCCGGTCGCGCAGATGGAACATGCTGGCGCGGGCGGCGGAGAGCATCCCGTCCAGGTCGACGGTGGTGTAGGCGACGCCGGCGGTCGTGCCGGTGGTGGCCAGCACATCCCCGCCCGCGTCGACGATCTTGGCGCTGGCGACGAACCGCAGGCGGCCGAAGGTGCCCGCCTGGTTGGCCGACACCCAGAGCACCTGGTTCTCCAGCGCCCGCGCCTGGTCGAACAGGTCGAACCGGCGGGTCCACCGATCCTGCGCGAGGTCAGGGGAGGAGTACGTACGTGCGGCCGGCCACGCCGACAGGCACGCGACGATCTGCGCCCCGTCGACGGCCAGGGCACGGGCCGCCTCCGGGAACGCCTTGTCATAGCAGATCAGCATTCCCATCCGTCCCACGGGAGTGTCGAAGGCGGCGAAACTGTTTCCGGCCCGGTAGGAGGCGCCCTCGCCGAGTGGCTGGTGCACCTTGCGGTGGACGCCGAGCACGCCGTCGCCGCTGACGGCGACCGCGGTGTTGTAGCGGGCCGTCCCGTCGGCCTCGCACAGGCCGACGGTGACGACCAGGTCCCCGGCGAGCGCGGCGAGCCGGCGCAGCTCCGGGCCGTCCAGGTCCAGCGCCGGTGGCAGCGAGCAGGCGGCGTCGGCACCGAGTCCGGCGGCGGCCGGGCCCCCGTCCGTCGGGCCGTCGAGGGCGGTCAGGTAGCCGCCGAGGGCCGCCTCGGGCAGGACGACCAGGCCCGCGCCGTGCGCCCGGGCGTCGTCGAGCAGGGTTTCGATCCGGGTGAACGCCGCGGCCAGGTCACGTCCGAACTCCGCGGCCACCGCCGCGACCGTGATCATCAGGCGCCTCCTGGCCGGCGGGCCCGGCCGGCCGGACCGAGTCCGGTGACGGCGCCGGGCACGCCCTCGGTGAGTTCGCCGTCAGGCCAGCGCAGCGCCACTCCAGCCCCGGCGACGAGGGCGCCGCAGGCGGCGCTGGTCGCGGGGCCGGCGTCGGCGACACCGCGGCCGGGCTCGTCGGCGGTGAGCATGGCGAAGCCGGGGAAGCAGGACAGCCAGTCGGCGACGCCGACTCCGACCGGACGCGGCACGGCGGCGACGTCGAGCACCGCCGCGCAGCCGCTGGCCTCGGCGAGCATCCCGAGCGTGCCGACCGTGCCGGCCATGCTGACGTCTTTCGCCGCGGCCGGCGCGGTGCGGGCGACGACGCTGGTCATGGCGGCCAGCTCCGCCGTGCTCCGCGAGGTCGAGGAGTCCCACTGGCGGCCGGTGTGTCCGCGCCGCCAGCCGCCGCCGAGGTCGGCGGTCAGCGTCACGGTCTGTCCCGGTCGGCCACCACCGGCGGGGATCGGGCGTGAGGTGCGCCCGAGAGCCGTCACGGACAGTGCGGCCGGGACGCCGAGCTGGGTGTGGCCACCGAGCACGGGCAGCCGGTAGGCCGCGGACGCCGCCCGCAGCCCGGACAGCACCCGGGCGGCGAACGAGGCGTCCCGGGCCCCGAGGGCGTCGAGCAGACCGATCGGCTGCGCGCCCATCGCCGCGAGGTCGCCGGCGTTGACCAGCACCCCGCACCAGCCGGCCCACTCCGGGTCGCGCTCGACCAGCGACGGCACGATCGCGTCGCAGGCGGCGACCAGGTCACTGCCCGGCACGGGCGCCCCGTCATCGCCGACGAAGCCATCCCCGCCGGGCCGCAGCTCGCCGAGCAGGCCGCCCAGCGCCGCCTTCACCGCCGCGGCCTGGCGGGCCAGCCGGTCGACCGGCCAGCGCATCAGCACATGGGCCCGGCCGGCCACGACCTGCGGACGGACCGGGCGCCAGCCGAGCCGGGTGAACATCCGCGCGGGGCCGGGCTGCACCGTCGCCTCGAAGCGCAGCACGCCGGCCTGTTCCGCATACGCACACGCCGCCCGCACCAGGGCCGCGCCCACCCCGGACGCCCGGCGCCGCGCCGCGTGTTCCACGGCCAGCCGGCTGCCCCGCCACCAGCCGAGATCGGTGTCACCGGTCATGCACTGCAGGCGGACACCGCCGAGCAGCCGTCCGTCGGGGTCATGGGCGAGCAGGACGACGGTGTGCGGGTCGTCGTCGGCGCCGTCATGGTCGTTGCCGGTGAACAGGCCCTGCTCGGTGACGAACACGTCGTGGCGCAGTCGCCGGTAGGCCGCGAGCGCTCGTGGGTCGGACGTCACGTCGATCGTCCAGGCCGGCGGGAGCCTGGCCGGGGCCGACGTGCCGAGCAGGACGCCGCCCAGGTCCATCAGCTGGTCCATGGGTGCATCACCCACCGGCCGAGCGCAGGGCGCTGCACGCACCGCAGGCCGCGCAGCCGGCCCGCTGGTCGGAGCCGATCATGCCGGCCGCCCGCAGCAGCGCGGCGACCCGACTGGTCACGTCCGCGACGACGGCGGCGGGGGGAGTGCAAGCCCCGTCGACGTCGAAGGCGAGCGTGCCGGCGATGGGGCGCAGCGGCACCACGAACGGGTAGACGCCGAGTTCGATGAGGTCGGCAGCCCCCGCGACGAGTGCGTCCGGATCCTCGCCGAGACCGACGATCAGATAGGTGGACACCTGGTTGCGGCCGAAGACCCGCACGGCCTCGCGCCAGGCGGCGCGGTACTCGTCGAGCGGCACCGCGCCCTTGCCCGGCATCCAGCGCCGGCGCACCTCGTCGTCGAGCGACTCGACATGGATGCCGATGCTCGCCGCACCCGCGTCGTGCAGCTCGCGCAGGACGGTGAGATCCGCCGGGGGCTCGCACTGCACCTGCACGGCGAGCCCCGGCGCCGCGGCGACGACCGCCCGCGCGCAGCGGGCCAGGTGCCGGGCGCCGCGGTCGCGTCCGGTGGTCGTCCCGGTGGTCATCACCATCTGCCGGACGCCGTCGAGCCGCACCGCCGCCTCGGCGACCTCGGCGAGCTGCGCCGGGGTCTTCACCGCCGTCGTGGCCCCGGCCCGCAGCGACTCCTCGATCGCGCAGAACCGGCAGCGTTCGGCCTCGCCGTAGCGGATGCAGGTCTGCACGACCGTGGTGGCCAGCACGTCCGTGCCGTGCAGGCGGGCGATCTGGTGGTATGGGATGCCGCCTTCGGTGCGCAGGTCGTAGAACGCCGGCCGGCGCACCGCCTCGACGTCGACCCCGAGGTCGGTTCCGTCGAACAGCAGCCGACCCGCACGCACCCGGTAGCGGCTGGTCGGCACGATCGGCAGCGCCGTGCCGACCCCGTCGAGCAGGACATGGCCGTCGTCGGAGGGGCCGGCGCCACCCTGGCGCCGTACCGGGGCGTCGAGGGCCACCCCGCGGACCGCGAGCTCACTTCTCAGCGCGGTGCTCGTCATCGTTCAAACCATGTAGGTGGAGTTGATGATCGCACCCTTGCGGGCGTAGTGGATCACCGCGTCCTGGACGTCGAGCGGGTGCGCGGGGACGACCCCGGCGATGAGGTCCTCCTCGCGCGCGCCGTGCAGCGCGAGGCCGAAGCGGCAGCAGTAGACCGTGCCGCCTTCCTTGATGAACGTCTCCAGCGCCAGGTTGATGTTCGTCTCGCCGGGGAACGCCGCGTCGCCGGTCGTCGGGAATCCGCGGTTCGCGACGCAGTTGATCGCGCCGGGTCCGTAGAAGTAGATCGCGGACTCGAAGCCCTTGCGCAGCGCGCGGGTTGCCTGCAGGACGGCCACGAAGCTCACCGACGACTCGTGGGCGATGCCGTGGACGAGGGTGAAGTACGACTCGCCGTTCTCCGCCTGGTAATCGGGGAAGATCTTGGTGGAGCCGTAGATGTTGCTGCCTTTGGGTAGCGACGGATGCGGGATCTCGGCCAGGCTGCGGGCGATGTTCTCGGCGATCGTGTCGTCCAGGGACATCCTTGCTTCTCCTCGCTGCGGGGGACGGCTTTTTCCGGCGATACCGGCTTCCGGCGATACCGCCTTCTGCTGATGGCTGGTGTTCGGAGATGGCTGCTGTGCTGCTGGCTGGAGCGGGGTGCTCGGAGTCGGACGCGATCGGGCGCGATGCACGCATTGTCGCCGGGAAGGGACCCTGCGGGGGCGCGATCGTCCGTACCGGGATGGTGCGATGGTGAAATGTCGATATGGCGCGGGTGGAAGGCGGTGTGGAGGTCAGTCGTAGAGCGCGGCGAAGTTGGCGCCGAACACGTGCCGGGCAAGTTCCCCGTCGCCCACCGCGGCCGTCAGGCGGGCATGTTCGCCGGGGTGGTCACCCCAGGGCTCGTCGGAGGCGAACAGCAACCGGTCGTGCCCGACACCGCGGCGGTCGATCTCCGCGGCAAGCCAGCGCGGCGCGAATCCGATCGCCCAGCTCATGTCCGTGAAGACTCGTTTCCCGGCCGCGATCCAGTCGAAGAACCGACCGCCGGCCAGCTTGATGTGACCGCTCATACCGCCCCCGAAATGCACCAGATGGATCTTCGTTGTGTCGCCGTAACGCTCCACAAGCTGGCCGACCCGGTCGATGTCGCTCGCCGCGCCAGGCGAGGTGTGGACATGCACGACGAGGTCGTGGGTGGCCGCGGTGGCGAAGATCTGGTCCAGCTGGGCGAGACAGCCGGCGTCGTCGACGCTGCCCCCGAGCAGGAAGGTGGTCTTGAGCGCCCGCACGCCGTGCTCACCGGCCAGGGCGAGGGCCCGCGCGGTGAGGTCCGCGTCCTGGGGCCGTGGGGAGACGTACAGGCCGGCCCGGATGCGGTCGTCACGCGCGGCCGCCTCCAGGACCAGGTCGTTGAGGGCGAAGGTGTGGGACACGTCCGGCACCCCGTAGTTCGGGATGACCAGGGCGCGTTCGGTGCCCTCACGGTCGAGATCGGCGATGAGCTCGGCGATCGTCGCGCGGGCACCGACGTCGGGGTTGACAGCCGGACCCCCGTAGAACGGGTAGGCCGGAAGCACACCGAGGTGGCGGTGGGCGTCGGCGAGTCCGGTGGATGACATGCACATCAGTACAGGGTTCCGGTATGTCGGATTGATGAACGTCGGAACATCTTCACGTTTCGTGCGGATCGGCCCTCCCCGGCGGTAGGAGTCGGCCCCGCGTGGGTCCGTGGCGCGCAGGCTCCTTGTCTACCAGGCGGGTTCTCGCCCCGTCCGCCAGATGGTGCACCGTATCGACCCGGCTATCGCCGAACGGGTACATCCCGCTGGAACGTGCCCTGGTCATCCACCGAAACCTTATGATCTCCCGAACCCTGGTCATCGCCCGACGTCCGGTCGCCTTCCGCACCCTGGTCCGCGCCAGCCTGGTCCACCTGGGCAGCCTGTTCGACCTCGAGCAGCGACTCGGCGTGCCGCTCCGCCTCGAATGCCGCGCCACCGCCACGGACCCCGAACAACCGCTTGCTCGCGATCAGATAAGCGACGGCGGCGACGTTGATGAGCAGCGCGCCGATCCGCAGCACCGTGATCCGCTCGGTGAGCTCATAGACCTCGAGCGGCAGGAACACCGAGGTCGCGATGACCGCGAAGTACTCGCCCCAACGCCTGAGCAGCCAGAGCCCGACCGCCTCGACGATCTGCACCGCCGCATAGCCGAACAACAGACACGCCACCAGCAGCAGCGTGTTCGGCTCGGTGTGAATCAGATGGCGCAGGTGCTCGATGGTGGGGGAGTGGTCCAGGTCGAGATGCAGCACGTCAGCCAGCGGCCGCGCGGCCGGAACGGCCCGGTCGAACAGCTGCTGCACCTGTTCCTCGGAGCTACGGAACCGCAGGATGGCGTAGCCGACCAGCACCAGCAGCAACGCCCGGACGAACCGTTCCGCCGCGAGCAGCCGCAGCACGGTGGCATCCCGCAACGCCCGCCCGCGCAGCAGCAGCGGCGCGTCCTGCGCCGGCCCGGACAGCTTCGGCTCGCCGGGAACGTAGTCCCCGCAGCGCAGACAGCGCCAGCTGCGCCCCGCCGGGGTCACCGCGGTCAGCCGCGCGGCGAGCTCCGGCTCGTCCGGCCGATAGGTCGCATGCCCCTTGCGCGAACAGGCCCGCAGCTCCCAGTCCACCCGCATCCCCTTCAGCCGCCATCCCCTCGCGGCCCGCCCAGCCGGCGCCGGCCATCCCGCACCGGCCGTCCGCGTCGGTCATCCTGCACTGTCCACTCTGGCGGCCACCGAGTCTGGCAGCTCCACCGGCCGCCCAGGTGGCTCCTGGCGCGGATCCGACACCCCCGGGCGGAGCAGCCCGCCCGGAGCGCCGGTAGTGCGCCGGCGCCGGCGCCGAGCAGGGCGGGTGCACGAGTGCGCTGGCCCCGACTGCCGCGCGCTCTTCCTCGACGGATCCCGTCCCGGCCGGCGGCGCTGGTGCTCGATGAACACCTGCGGCAACAAGGCGAAGAAGGCGGCGCTGCGCCGAACCCGCTGATTGCCGTTCCAGCAAACTTTCTTGCCGTTCTGTCCGCCCGCGCCGCAGGCTACAGGTGGAGGTGGTCGACTGTGACCGAGGAAGTTTCTGTGCCGACGCACAGCGTGCCGGCGGCGCGGCACTGGATCCATGATGTGGATCCCGCGATGGATCCCACGGCGCTCTGGGAACGGTTCTACTCCGAGGGCGAGCCGTGGAGCGGACGGCCGAACCCCGGCCTCGTCGGCGAACTGGCTGCGCGCCCGATCGCCGACACGGCCCGCGCCACCGCGCTCGATCTCGGCTGCGGCACCGGCGGTGACGCGATCTGGCTGGCCGAGCAGGGTTGGCAGGTCGACGCCGTCGACATCGCTCCGACGGCGCTCGCGCGTGGGGCCGCCGGAGCGCGGGCCGCCGGCGTCGGTGACCGGATCCGCTGGGCCTGCCACAACCTCGACACCGACTTCCCCGCCGGCGCCTGGGACCTGGTCACCACGTCCTACCTGCACTCTCCGGTCGACCTGGATCGGGAGAGGATCCTTCGCCGGGCCGCGGCCGCGGTCGCCCCGGGCGGAACGCTGATCATCATTGGTCATCTGGGCTTCCCGTCCTGGATGACCGAACCGCCACCGCACGCGGACCTGCCGACCCCCGAGGAGATCGTCGCGAGCCTCGACCTCGACGGCTGGACGGTCATCCAGGCCGGTGCAGTGGTCGTCCCCAGCGTCCCGTCCCCCGAAGGCGAGCCCGGAACCCGCACCGACAGCGTCGTCCGCCTTCAGCGCGGAGGCTGACCCAAGCGCCCGAGAAGCGGCGCCAGCCACGGCACTGTCGCGCAGGCCGCGTCGAGGGTCGCCTCCGGCGACGGGTATTCCAGGCCCGAGAAGTACAGGACCGGCGTCCACGCGCCCATGTCCTCCGGGTCCCGCCGGAACTCCTCGAATCCGAATGTTCCGGCGGGACGCCGGAAGACGTCGACACAACGATCCGCCTCCGGCGTCTGGTGGCTGGCCAGCACAACCCATGACCGATCAAGCCGCGACGACACCCCTGGATAATAGCGATCCGGTGCTGGTGCCCCGCTGGCCGACGGATATGTCAGGCGGGCTGGTGCCGATCGAATCGAACAGGCCGTCACCGGCGGGCTTGAGTGCGAACTTCAGGCGCAACCAGAGGATCAGCGCGCGTCGTTGAGGGCCATGCGGCTCGGGAGTGACTCCGACGAGTTCGGCCAGGCCTTCCGCGCCCTGCCGTCCACGCTGCCTGAGATCGAGTCCAACTTCGCCTTGGGCAACGTGGACTGGAAGGACCACGTCGCCCTCCTCGACGAGGATGGCGTCTTCCACAAGGTCGGGTCCTGAGCGCTCAGGCCGGGGTGGCCTCGAACGTCCAGACCTTGGACGCCGTGGTGGGGAACTGACCTGCCTGGTAGTCGGAGTGGATGGTGATGTCCGTGAAGCCGGCGTCACCGAGCAGGGTGGCGAACTCGGCGAGGTCGTACCGCTGGAGGGTGAAGGGTTCCAGCTCGGTGTGGACGAGGACGCCGTCGCGCCACAGCTCGTAGCGGCACCAGCTGGTCTGGCAGCGGTCGCCGGCGTCCACGCCGGGATGGCAGGTAAGGGTGATCAGCTCTTCGCCATGCCACCAGTGCCCCATCGGTTCGGGGCCGGCGGGCCGCTCGATCGGCTCGACGTCCACGATCAGACGTCCGCCGGGCGCCAGGCTCTCGCGGATGTTCCGCAGTGCACGGACGGCGTTTTCCCGGCCAGTGACCAGGGCGAAGGAGCCGGCCGGTATGACGACGGCGGCGAAGGCGGCCGGCTCGCGGTAGACCGTCATGTCGGCCTCGAAGAGAACCGGGTCCAGTCCGTAGGCGGCGCAGTTCTCCCGACAGATCGCGAGCATCTGCGGGGAGGCGTCAAAGCCGCGCACTCGAAACCCGTCCCGCAGCAGCGGAACGAGAATCCGCCCGGTGCCCACCGCCGGTTCCAGGATCTCGCCTGTGACCCCCGCCAGCCGCTCCCGGTAGAACTCGACATCGCCGAACGAGGTGCCGATCGGCTTGTCCAGCTGGTAGACCAGCGAACACAGCCGCCCGTACCGCAGCGTCTGTCCGTTCCCGCCCATCAGGGTCCCTTCCGCCGATCATCGTCCGCCCGGCCTCCACCCTCACGGGTCGGGCGTCCGGCCACAAGTCGCGTATTCACCTGGAGACCGGGACGAAGCGGCCGCCCGGACGGGACCGGCGTCGGATGGTGCCCGCGCGCCTGAGCCTGGCGCGCATCGTGCCGGCGGCGGTGAACGAGGGTCGGTGTCCTGAGCGTGGGAGTGGTGGATCCGGAACACGGTGATCCAGATCCAGGGCGTGCAGGGGCGGGACCGCCCGGGACGGGAGAGGGACCATGAGCGAGGATGCTGGCGGCGCCGACCCGAGTGGCGAGATCCGGGAGGACGGCGGGATGCACGGGGCCGGCCGGGCAGGCGGACCGGCGCCGACGTCGGATCCTCGGCTGCGCACGGAGGACACGCCGCTGATCCGGACCGATTTCACCGATGACGCGGCGTGGGAGCTCGTCGAGCGGGCGGTGGGTGCGCCCTACGGGCAGGACGGTTTCTGTGCCTACGTCGAGAGCGTGGTCGACCGGGCCTTCGACGGCTACACCGCCGAGCAGCTGCTGCCGCTGCTGCCGGTGGACATCCATGCGATCGCGTTCGTCATCGACCGGGCCACCCTTGCCTGCGCCGAGAATCCGGTCCTGGTCGTGAAACTCGGCGATCCGGACGACGGACGTGGCCAGTCGTTCCGGGCCCTGCCGTACACGCTGCATTCGATCGAGAACAACCTCAGCATCGTCAACATGGACTGGGAGGAGTTCGCCGATTCGGTCGACGCGGACGGTGTCTTCCGCGAGGACTGGTCCTGAGACCGTCGACGGAGCCCGGGCCGCCCCACCGCCTTCGGCTACTGACCGGGCCCGCGGTTTCTGCCCGTTCCGGGCCAACCGCGGGTCATCCGGGCGGAGGCCTCCTTTGTATCGTTGGCGGGCCGCAGAGGTGTTCCACGGACAAACGCCGCGGCGGATCGGACGGTTCGTCCGGTGTTGCGACGTCCGGTGTGACGCGGTAGGAGCGATGTAGCTGCGACTTTGACACCCATCTCGCGTCGAGGCTAGCCTGCCTGTCTAGCCCACCCGGCTCCCTCGCGGGCCGGGTTTTTTCATGCTTCAGGGCGGGCAATCCCCGCCGGACCCGGCCTCGGCCGCGTATCCGACCAGCTCCGCCTCGTCCCACCCCGGCACCACCCCGCCATCGACCGGTCACATCGAGGTGCGGGCCAGCGGCGAGGACGAGTTCAGCCGGTGGCTGGACGTCATGGTCGAGGGCGTCGCCGCTCCGGACACGCAGGGAGTTCCCTCGCACGAGGAGTTTCCACGGGAGGTCGTCCTGGGAGCCGTGCGGGATCTGGCGCTGGCGCCCACTGTGGTGCGGTATGCGGCGTGGCATGACGGCGTTCTCGGTGGCTGCGCCAGCCTGCGGGTGACCGACGGAACAGCGCCTCCGTGTCGCTTCTACGGGGTTACGAAGGGGCAAAGCGGACGAAAAACCCGGTAGAAGCGACATCCCCCTCACCGGCACTGCCCCCACCCCCGAAATCCATCACGGACAGTGAGTTTCACGGCGCAAATCCGACAATTTGACCGGGCGGAGGGGTGTGACCGGCCCGGCGTGGGGTAGGCGCTGATCGCCATGTCTGAGGGGCCTCGGACTTGTCGCCGCCTCCTGAAAACTGACCCCCCAGGGGGCTGCGAAATCTGACCCCCTGCTGGTGTAGGAGGGGTGCTGAA
>NZ_JALKFZ020000163.1 GCF_023243075.1 Frankia sp. AiPa1
CCCCGCGTGGGGGGGGATGGTAGCCGGCGCCGGGGGGGGGGCGGCGGGGGGGGGGGGCCGGGGGGGGGGGGGGGCGCGCCGCCCGCCGGCCGCTGGTCGAGGAAGAGCATGTCGCGGCCGGTCACTGCCAGCGGAACCGGCGGACGGCAATCGTGCCGAACACCGCGGCATAGGCCACGAGCACCAGCAGGGCTGTGACGGCGGGCCAGTGCCCGTCGAGGGTGTCCTGCACGGCGCGGGCGCCGGCGCCCAGCGGCGTGACGTCACTGACGACGCGCAGCGCGTCCGGCATCTCCGAGCGCGGAACCCACATGCCGGCGAAGAACAGCATCGGGAAGAACACCACCAGGCTCAGCGCGTTCGCGGCCTTCTCCCCCGGGGCAAGCGCCGCCAGCAGCAGGCCGATACCCAGCGTCGCCGCCGCGACCAGCAGCAGCGTAAGCAGGAACCCGGCGAACTGGTCGGGCATCGGCGTGCCGGCGACGACCGCGATGACGAGCATCACCACGTCCACGACGAGGGCGAGCGAGAGGTAGATCAGCGCCTGTGCACAGAGCAGCCGCGACGGCGGCACCGGTGTGGTCGACAGCCGGCGCAGAATGCCCCGCTCCCGATAACCGGCGAGCACCGCCGGCAGCAGATTCGCCGCCGTGATCAGGAACTCGTACATCATCAGGACCGGCAGCCAGGTCTCCAGGGCGCTGCGGCCGCCGAACGAGCCGCTCGGATGCCGCGTGCCGGGGATGGCGCCCAGCACGATCACCGCGGCCAGGGGGATCAGGGCCGTCCAGACGACGCTGCCGGCCGACCGGCCGAACAGCAGGGCCTCGACCCGCGCGAGCTCCCAGAACGGGTTCCGTCTGGTGGTCGGCGCCGTGCCGCGCGGCCCAGTACGGGAACGGGAACGGTCCACGGAGTCACGGGTAGTGGACGAGGTGAGCGGCGCGATCGATGTCATGGCGTACTCCTCGGGCACCGGCGGGATGACGTAGGTGGAGCGGACGGTCACGACGCCTGCGCGGCGGGCGCGTGGGCGGTGAGGGCAAGGTAGGCGTCGTCGAGGCTGGCCTGCTCGACCCGCAGCCGGTGAGCCAGTACCCCGCGGCGGGCCAGATGCGCGGTCAGCACGGACAGGGCCTCGCCGTCCCCGACGACGAGGAACTCCTCGCCCTGCCGGGTGGCCGATTCGATGCCGGGCAGCCCGGCGAGCTCCCGCTCGTCCAGCGGCTGCGACGGGACGAAGCGGATGCGCTGCCCGGCGTCCACCCGGGTGGTGAGCATCGACGGTGAGTCGCAGGCCACCACGCGGCCCGCGTCGATCACCGCGACGCGGTCGCACAGCCGCTCGGCCTCGTCCATGAAGTGCGTGACGAGCAGGATCGTCACCCCACGGTCACGCACCGCGGCGATGAGATCCCAGGTGTCGCGGCGCGCGGCCGGGTCCAGCCCGGTGGTCAGCTCGTCGAGGATCGCCACGTCCGGCTGGCCGACGAGGGCCAGCGCGATCGACAGCCGCTGGCGCTGCCCGCCGGAAAGCTTGCCGAACCGCACGCCCGCCTGCCGGGTCAGCCCGAGGATCTCCAGCAGCTCGTCCGGGTCGGCCGGGTCCGGGTAGAACGACGCCTGCAGCCGCAGGGCCTCGCGGACCCGCAGGTTCGCCTGCACCTGGCTGTCCTGCAACTGGACGCCGAGCCGCGCCGTCACCGCCGCCCGCTCGCGCACCGGGTCGTGGCCGAACACCCGCACGGAGCCGCCGCTCGGCTGCCGAAGCCCGGCGACGCACTCGACCGTCGTGCTCTTGCCGGCCCCGTTCGGCCCCAGCAGGCCGAAGATCTCCCCCTCGGCCACGGAGAACGACACGTCACGCACCGCGATCCGTTCCCCGTACGCCTTGCGAAGACCGGCCACCTCGATCGCCGTCATTGCCCGCACCTCCCGCGCTGTCGGACGTCGCCCTGGTGTGGCGCCGGCGTCCCCGTCGTTGACGTCCACGACGATCTCGCGGAACCGGTCGCCTCAACATCGCCCGCGCGGCTGCATCTGGCGCCCCGCCGGGTGGACTCCCCCCATCCACCGATCGGTGGATGGCACCGTCCCTGTTACCGGGCGGGCTTTCGGCTCGCTGCCCGGCGCGGGCCGGGCCGGACCCGCGTCCCGCGAAATCGCCGACAGCGTCAGGGGTGTCGTACACAGGACCCATGGCGCCCGGGGCGCCGCGAAGGGCACTACGATGCTGCGCTACCGGGGCGATCCGGCCACTCTCGGCAGGCCTCCAGCGGAACCGGCGGAGAGGCTGCCATATGACGCACGGCGAGCAGCAGGCCGCACAGCCGTGGGCCGTACAACCGCTGGAGCCCGAGGATCCCGCCCAGGTTGGGCCCTACCAGCTACTCGGCCGTCTGGGCGCGGGCGGTATGGGCAGCGTCTACCTTGGCCGAGCGAGAAGGTCCCCGACCGGGAGCACCGCGGTGGCGGACAGCCACGGCACGGGCAGCCACGGCGTCGACGGCCCTGGCTACGACGCGGACGACTACGGCCCGGACGGCGACGGCCCGGACGGACGAGGCGCGGACAGCCGTGACGCGCACAGCCGTGACGCGGACGAACGGTCGATGGACGGGCGGGCGGTCGCGGTCAAGCTGATCCGGGTCGAGCTGGCCACGGATCCGCAGTTCCGGGCGCGCTTTCGGCGGGAGGTCGAGCTCGTCCGGACGGTCGACGGTTTCTGCACGGCCGCCGTGCTCGACGCCGACCCCGAGGCACCCCGGCCCTACCTGGTCACCGAGTATCTGCCCGGGCCGACCCTGCGGCAGAAGGTCAAGGCCGATGGCCCGCTGCCGGCGGACGCCCTCAAGCAGCTCGCCGTGGCCGTCGCTACCGGACTGACCGCGATCCACCGCGCGGGGATCGTGCACCGCGACCTCAAACCGTCCAACGTGCTGCTTTCGGCGACCGGGCCGAAGGTCATCGACTTCGGGGTGGCGCGGGCCGTGGACGCCACCTCGGGGCTCAGTCACGCGGCGGCGTTCCTCGGGACGCCGGCGTTCATGGCCCCCGAGCAGATCAGACACGACGTGATCACCCCGGCGGCGGACATCTTCGCCTGGGGTGGGCTCATCGCCTACGCCGGTACCGGCCGCGAGCCGTTCGGGGACGACGTCCCGGTGCACGCCCAGTTCTACCGGACCGTGCACGAACAGCCGCGCCTGGACGGTCTCGACCTGCGGCTGCGCCCCCTGGTCGAGGCGGCGATGTCGAAGGACCCAGCCGCCCGGCCCAACGCCCATGACCTGCTGATGCGGCTGCTGGGCGAGCACCCGACGGGCGACGGCGGCCCAGGAGACAACGCCCTGGGCGACGACGTCCCAGGCCACGTCTCGGGCCACGACCCCTCGGCCGACGGCGGCCTGAGCGACCCCATCCTGGCCGACGGCGTCCTGGGCGACGGCGGCCCAGGCGCGGGTCGCAGGGGCGGGACGGCCCGCGCGAACGGTCCCGACGCGACCGTCACCTTCGACGTGAGCCCGGTGCTGTCGCTGCCGCCGAACGCCGCGGCGGCCCCGGTCCGTCCGAGCCCGGCACGCCGTGGACGCCGCCTGCTCGCGGCCATCGCCATGCTCGCCGCGGTGGTCGTGCTGGTGACGACCGTGGTCGTCTGGCGTGGCAGGGGGGCCGGCGCCACGGACACCGCAGCGGTCTCTCGCCGGATCGCCGCACAGTCGTTGCAGGTCAGCGACACCGACCCGGCGCAGGCCCGGCGGCTCGCCGTCGCCGCCTTCCGCCTGTCCCCCACCGCCGGGTCGCGTGCGGCGCTGATCGCGGCCGGCCTGCCAGTCAGCCAACCGGAGGTCCTCACCGACGGCGACGGCCAGATGCTGGCGGTGGCGTTCGCACCCGGCGGTCATGCTCTCGCGACCGCGAGTACCGGGCCGTCCCCGGGAAGCCCGGTCTGCCCGGCCGGCTCCACCGCCTCCGGCAGCGGCCAGTGCGTGTCCCCCGCGCAGGGGAACTGCCCGGCCGGCTGGACGTTCTCGACCGGCACGTCCCCGCCGGACGGCGCGTGCCTGCGGACGGTGAACCGGACCTGCCCGGTCGGCTCGACCCGCCACGGGCAGAGCTGCGTGTCGCCGCCGGTCTACCAGTGTCGCACCGGCGGCACCCTGAGCCAGGACCGGTGCCTGACCACCCCGGACTGCCCCACCGGGCTGACGCCGGAGGGCCAGCAGTGCGTCGCCGACCCGGTCGCGCAGCCGACCACCGCGCCCACCTGCGCCAGCCCGCCGAGCGGCAGCCCGCCGCGGGCCAGCCCCGGAACGGGTGCGAGCCCGGGGGTGAACGCCTCGCCCGGCGGGAGTGGCGCCGCCGGCTGCCAGCCGATCGCCCCCATCTGTCCGGACGGGCAGACGGCGGTCTCTGGTCGGTGTGTCGCCCCGGCGATCTGCCGCTCGGGCACCCCGACCCCGCAGGGGTGCTCCCGGCCGGCCGAGCGGATCTGCCTGCTCGGAACGCTCACGGCCGCCGGAACGTGCGAGACCGTGCTCGCCACGGCCTGCCCGGACGGGTCGTCGCCGAGCCCGGGCGACCCGGATGGCGCGGATGGCGCTGACCGCCCGGATGGGTCAGGGACCTGCGTCCGGGCGGCCACGCTCACCTGCCCGGACGGCACGACGAGGACGAAGGCGGGCTGCGCGCGGCCGTCCGAGAAGATCTGTCCGTCCGGCCAGTCCCTGCACATCCTGTCCTGCGGCCTTGCCCGGATGTGGACGCTCCCGGCCCACTCGCCGATGCCCACGCTCGCCGGGCACACCGGCCCGGTGTTCGGCCTCGCTCTCAGTCCCGACGGGCAGGTGCTCGCCACGGGCAGCGGCGACACCACCGTGGGCCTGTGGGACGTCCACGCCCCGGCGAGCCCGGTTCGGCAGGCCACGATTCCCGCGCACCGCGGGGCGGTGAACGCTCTGGCTTTCGCACCCACCGGGCGGCTGCTCGCCACCGCCAGCAGCGACCGGACGATCCGCCTGTGGGATCTCGCCACACCGACCGAACCGAAGCAGCTCGCGACCCTGCCCGAGGACACCACCGGCGTCCTGACCGTCGCCTTCGCCCCGAACGGACGGCTGCTGGCCACGGCCGGCGTCGGCGGGACCATCCGGTTGTGGGATGTCAGCACGCCGACGAGGCCGACCTCCGCCGGGGTCGTGCCGGTCGCGGGTGGCCTGGTCCGGGCCGTCACGTTCGCACCGGACGGGCACACGCTGGCCGCTGCCCACGCCGACGGCGGCGTGCGGCTGTGGGACGTCACCGAGCCCACCCACCCCCACCTGGATGCCACCGTCACCCACGGGAAGGGCGAGGCCCGCAGCATCTCGTTCGCCCCCGACGGGCGGCTGGCCGCCAGCGCCGGGGACGGTGGCTCCGTCCGTCTGTGGGACACGGCCAGGCCGACCGCCCCCGCACCGCTGACCACCCTGACCGGGCACGCCGGGACCGTCAACACGGTGGCGTTCGCACCGGACGGCCGGTGGCTCGCGACCGCCGCGGACGACGGCACCGCCCGCCTGTGGAGCCTTGACCCGGCAGCTCTGATCAGGGCCATCTGCGCACGCTCCGACGCACGGATGACGCCGGCCGCCTGGGCCGGCGTCATCCCCGACGTCCCCTACCGTTCGTCCTGCCCCTGACGGAAACGGCCAGCGGCCGCTATTCGACCGGAACGGGTACGGCGCGCGGCGCCGCGGGCTGGGAATCGGCGGCGTCCGCGGCGTGCGGCCCCGGTGGGGTCGACGCTGACGCGGCCGGCGCCGGGCGGCCGGGCAGGAAAAGGCTCGCGACGAAACCGACGGCGGTCAGGGCGACGATCCACCAGAACGTCGAGCCGAACGCCTCGCCGACCTTGTCGGCGATCGGCCCGGGCAGTTTCACCCCGGCGGACTCCGCGAGCGCCGACCCACCGGTCACGCCCGGCAGTCGGTGGGCGATGGCGTGCTGCAGCTCGACGGCGACGAGCGCCGTGGCCAACGATCCGCCGACCCGCTGCAGGATGTTCAGCGTGGTGGTCGCCCGCGGCACCGCGGACGGTGCGAGGGTCGCGTAGGCGGCGGCCATCGCGGGCATCATCGCCGCGCCGAAGCCCAGGCCGCGCACGAACAGCGCGCCGGTCAGCAGGCCGGTGTTGGTGTGCCCGTCGAGCTGGGTGAACGCAAGGGAGCCGAGCAGCGAGAGCAGCATGCCGAGCGGGACGACCGCGCGCGGCCCGCGCCTGTCGGCGACCCGGCCGCCGATCGCCATGGAGATCATCGCGCCCAGCCCCTGCGGGGCGAGCAGCAGGCCGGCGTGGCTGGCGCTGTCCCCCCGCGCGACCTGGTAGTACAGCGGCAGCAGGAACAGCGCGCCGAACAGCATGGCGCCGATGACGAACGTGGCGACGCTCGCGACGGTGAACGTCTTGTCGCGGAACAGGCGCAGGTCGAGCAGGGCGCCTCGGGTGCGCAGCGCGTGCACCACGAAACCGATCAGCAGGACCAGACCGAGGGCGATGCTGATCTCCACCTGCACGGAGCCGAATCCGCCGCCGTTGCCCGCCTCGGACAGCCCGTAGACGAGCGCGGCGAGGCCTGGCGAGATAAGTGCGAGGCCGCGCACATCCAGCCGCTGGCTGGCGGAACCGCGGTCGCCGCGCGGCAGCACCCGCCAGGCGAGGAACAACGCGAGCGCACCGAGCGGCACGTTCACGTAGAAGATCCAGCGCCAGCTCAGATGATCGACGATCAGACCGCCGACGACCGGCCCGAGCACCGGCGCGAGCAGCGTCGGAACTCCGATGATGCTCATCACCCGGTTCATCCGGGTGGGGCCGGCAGCCTGGGCGAGCAGTGTCATGCAGATCGGCATGATCATGCCGCCGCCAATGCCCTGCAGGACCCGGAAGACGATCAGCGCCTCCGCCGACCAGGCCAGCCCGCACAGCGCACTGCCGAGCACGAAAAGTGTCAGCGAGATCGTCCACATCCGCACCGCGCCGAACCGCTCGACCGACCAGCCGGCCAGCGGGATCACGACGGCCAGCGCCAGCAGGTAGCCGGTGCTGACCCAGGAGATGGTGGACAGCGAGGTGTGGAACTCGTTGCCAAGCGCGTGAATGGCGACCGACACGATCGTCGTGTCGAGGATCACCATGATCGCGCCGAGCATGACGGTCGCGGACAACCGGATCAGCGCCGGATCCAACTTGTCGTCGGAGGCCGCGGCGGGCGCCGCGCCCGAGGACGGCGCGCTGACGGACGGGGTGCCGGCAGGCGGCGGGCTGGCGGACGGCGCGCCGGTGGACGGGATGCCGTCGGGCGGCGAGGCCGCGTTCGGCTGATCGGGCACGTTGATCTCCGTGGCGAGAGACGAGACGAGGTGGGTACCAGGACGGACAGCGACATCCCGGCCGATCGGCCCGATCGATGTCGTCAGCCAGTGCCGACGCTCCCCTCCCTGACGAACACCAGCATCCACCTTGTCATTGAGTTGCGTCAAATATATTGTGGAAGCAACAACAGGATGGGGGCGATGTCCCGTACGATCGAGGCATGATCGACGCGCCGATCGAGGCGCGGCGGGAGTCGAGAGGGATGGGAGGACGCGCACTGTGACCATCCGGGACGCGGCTGCCGAGGCAACCCACATCCGCGAGGTGCCAACCACCCGGCCGGCCGACCCGGGAGCGCCGAGCCCATCGATACCGGATGCGGTGGAACCGAGTTCGGGCACGCCGAGCACTTCGGCGGCTCGCGAGGCGTGGCGGGCGATGCTGGCACTGACCTTCAGTGGCGAGGCACCCAGCCGGATGCACATCGTCTGCCAGGAGCTCGACCTCACTCCCGCCGCCCTGAAGATGCTCATGGTGCTCTCCAGCGGCCCGCGACCCATGCGCGCGCTCGTCGAGACGTTCCGGTACGACCCGAGCTACCTGACCAGCATCGTCGACCTGCTCGAACGCCGGGGCGTCGCCCGCCGCGAACCACACCCGACCGACCGGCGGGCGAAGACGGTGGCGCTCACCGAGGAAGGCGAGCGTGTACTGGCCCGCGCCCAGGAGCTGCTCTCCGTCCCGCCCGAGTCGCTGCGGCGACTCTCCACGGACGACCAGGCGCAGCTACTGCGCCTCCTGCTCCGCGTCGTCGACGCCGAGCCCCGCATCCTCGAGGCCCTGCGCCCACACCCCGTCGGCCCACCCCCCGCCTGATCACCCCTGGTCGATCACACCCGCCGATGTCGTCCACGCGCCCGCTATCAGCACCGCCCGCGGGACTCAGGGTGCGTCCAGGTCAGCGCCATCGTGACGGAGGGTCGAACCTCACCGGGAGGCCAGGGCGATGACGTCCACGAGCGCCGGGCGGGCTGTTGACAATCTCGATCGGTCTGGTCGACTATCGGCACTATGTCGACGATGGGTTGCACTGCGGCGCTGACCTTGCGCCGCTGCGTCGACTTCAAGCGCATCTGTAGCGCTCTGTGTCCGAGCTGACGGCTGGGCACATCTCGGCACTCTGAGTCCGTGGGGTATCGGGCTACGCGACCACCGTGCCGCCGTCGCCTCCTTTTCGCACGTTCATGTCTCGTGCGCCCCTGATGCAGGGTCTGTTTCCCGCGCACCCCTTACCCGCTTCCCGCACGTTCTTGCCCCGGATGACCGCTGCTCGCGTGCGCAAGTGCCGCGCCACGGCACGCATACCGCCGACCCCGTTACCCGCTTTTCGCCTGTCCACCGTGCCGCACCGCCACGCCTCCCGTCGCGGTCGGCGACTGTCATGCTGCCTGGAAATGGATGTCCGTGCGTTCCCGTCTCGCTTTTCGTGCCGTCTCACGATTCCTCGTCGTCGTCGCATTGGCCGTGACCGCAGCGGCGTGCGACAGTGGCGCGTCGACCCGTTCCAGTAGTGGCGAGACTGCCGCTACCGCCACCCCGGTGGCCCTCAGCACGACCATCCCGTCCGGCACGACGCTGCGGGTGGGCGACCAGCTGGACTTCCTCAAGAACCTGCTGCACCTGTCCGGCCAGGACAGCGACTTCCCATACAAGGTCCAGTACTCGGCGTTCATCGGTGGCCCGCCGATGCTTCAGGCCTTCGAGGCCGGAGCGCTCGACACCGGCACCGTCGGCAGCACTCCTCTGATCTTCGCGCAGGCCGGAAAGCAGGCGCTGCGCGCGGTGGCCGGATTCCAGTACAAGACGGGCAGCTATCAGCTCGTCAGCGCCCCGGGCCACACGGACATCACCGGCTGGAATTCCCTGCGGGGTAAGAAGGTCGCCTACCAGAAGGGCACCGCGGGCGAGGCGGTGCTTCTCCAGGCCCTAGACAGCGCCGGGCTGAAGCTGTCCGACGTCACCTCGGTCGATATCCAGCAGACCCAGGTCGCCGCGGCGTTGCAAAGCGGCTCCGTCGACGCGGGCCTGTCCATCGAGCCACTGACCAGCGCCTTTCTGGCCAAGAACCCGACCGCCAGGAACGTCGCGAGCACGACGGAGCTGCCCGACCGTTCCAACTACATCATCGCCAGCGACTCGGTGCTCGCGAGCCCCGCGAAGACGGCCGCCGAGGCCGACTACATCACCCGGCTGGCGAAGGCGTCCGTCTATCTCAGTTCGCACCCCGGCGTGTACACGAACGCCATCTACGTCACGTTGTACGGCCTGACCCAGGCTCGCGCGAACGAGATCGTCGCCACCACCGGCACGCCGACCTTCGTCCAGCTTCCCGGCGGGATCATCGCCCCCCAGCAGCGTCTGGCCGACCTCTTCCAGAGCGCGGGTGAGATCCCGACGAAGGTCGACGTCTCCGAGGAGTTCGACACCCGGTTCAACCAGGTCGTCGCGAAGGCGCAGGGCCAATGACAGGCTCCGATCTGACCAGGACCGTCCGTGCGCCGGTCACCGGGCCGGTCATCGCCGCCGCGCAGCCCCGCCCCGGCCTGGTGCGACTGCCGACGCGTCGGCCCGACCAGGCGGCTCGGGCCCGCTTTCGAATTCCCCGCGGCGTCGAGCGGTTGGCGGGAGTGGTGCTGCTGTTCGCGGGATGGCAGACAGCGTCGAGCGCCGGGTGGCTCAGCCCGCGGGTGCTGGCGGGTCCCTCCGCGGTGGTCACCGTCGGCTGGGATCTCATCCAGGACGGAACGCTCTGGTCGGCGCTTCGGGCATCGTTGTGGCGGGTTCTGTGGGGCCTCGGGCTCGGTGTGCCCATCGGGGTGGTCCTCGCGCTCGCGTCCGGGCTGACCCGGGTCGGCGACGACCTCGTCGACGGGAACATCCAGATGCTGCGCTTCGTGCCGATCATCGGCCTGCAGCCCCTGCTCATCCTGTGGCTCGGACTGGGTGAGACCGCGAAGATCAGCCTGCTCGTGATGGGCGTGGCGTTCCCGATCTACGTGAACACCTCGGTCGCCATCAGGTCACTCAACCCGGGCTATCGCGAGCTTGCCGACGTCGCCGGGCTCGGCCGCGCCGCACTGATCCGTCACGTGGTCATTCCAGGTGCGCTGCCCAGCTTTCTCGTCGGCCTACGGCTCGCGACGGCCGTCGCCTGGCTGCTGCTGGTGTTCGCCGAGCAGATGAACGCCCACAGCGGCATCGGCTATCTCATGATCCGTGCACAGACGTTCTTCCAGTCGGACGTGATCGTGCTCTGCCTCGTCGTCTACGCCCTGCTCGGCCTGATCTCGGACGGGCTCATCCGAATTCTCGACAGGAGGGTCCTACGTTGGCAGCCGGGACGCTGAACACGCACACCGCGGGGTCCACCCGACAGTCGGCGACCACGACGGAGACCGCCGCGACGCAAGCAGCCACGTCGCCGGCCACCCCCACGTCGACAGCCACGACGGAGACGGCCACGACGGTTTCGGGCCACAACGTGTCGGGCACGACACCGACGGATGCCGCCGCCGGTTTCGTCACGCGCGGCCTGACCCGGTCGTTCGGACCGCGCCGGGTGCTGCGCGGCATCGATCTCGAGGCCGCGCCCGGCGAGTTCGTGGCGTTGCTCGGCCGCAGCGGCTCGGGCAAGAGCACCCTCCTGCGCGCCCTCGCCGGTCTCGACTCCGAGGCCGGCGGGGAGCTGCTCGTCCCCGAACGCCGGGCCGTCGTCTTCCAGGACCCGCGGCTGCTGCCGTGGAAGAGCGTGCTGGACAACGTGACTCTGGGTCAGCGCGGCGCCGCGGCGGCCGAACGCGGGCGCGCGGCGCTGGGCGAGGTCGGTCTGACCGGCCACGAGCGGGACTGGCCGAAGACCCTCTCCGGCGGCGAGGCACAACGCGCGGCTCTCGCCCGGGCCCTCGTCCGCGAGCCGGCGCTGCTCCTGCTCGATGAGCCCTTCGGCGCGCTCGACGCCCTGACCCGGATCAGGATGCACGCGCTGGTGCAGGAGCTGTGCGGCCGGCACCGGCCGACCGTCCTGCTCGTGACGCACGACGTCGACGAGGCGATCCTGCTGGCCGACCGCGTGCTGGTCCTCACCGACGGGCACATCTCGCTCGACGTCCCCGTCGGGCTGCCCAGTCCGCGGCTACGCGGCGACGAGGCCTTCACCGTCCTGCGCTCGCGGCTCCTGCGCGAACTCGGCATCGACGAGAACGCCGCCGGTATCCACGCGTCGTCCGCGGCAGCACCGCAGGCCGGCTGAGCCGACCCCGGCGCATCGACCCCAGCCCCCCGGCCGCCCGGACGCCCGGCCGCCGCCGGCGTCTCCCACCCCAGGCCCCAGGCGCCACGTCCCGACCCACCTCGCAAGGAGATACCGCAATGACCGTCACCGCTGAGCCAGAAGTGACCGTCCGCCCCGCCGCGGCCGGGTCCTCGGCGCCCGACCTCCCGTTCGAGGTGATCCCGCTCTCCGGCCACCTCGGCGCCGAGATTCCCGGCCTCGACCTGCGCACCCTCGACGACGGCGAGATCGCGGCGATCCGCACCGCCTGGCTGCACTACAAGGTCGTCTTCTTCCCGGGCCAGGATCTGACGCCGCGGGAGCACCTCGCCTTCGCCCGTCGCTTCGGCGAGCCGACGGAGGGCCACCCGGTGATCCCGGGTCTGGCTGACCAACCCGAGGTGTTCCAGATCAACTACACCGAGGCCAGGGAGCTCGCGGCGGCCTATGGCAAGGTCAGCGACGTCTCGCGCGGACTGCACTGGCACACCGACGTGACCTTCGTGAAGCGCCCGCCGCTCGGCTCGATCCTGCGCGCGGTCGAGGTGCCCCGGGCCGGGGGTGACACCCTGTTCTCCAGCCAGGAGGCCGCCTTCGACGATCTCAGCCCGGCGCTGCAGGAGTTCCTGAGCACACTGACCGCCGTCCACGACGGCGAGGACCAGTTCAGGGTCATCCTCGACCTGGTCGGCGAGGGCCACTGGGAGGGCGAGACCTTCACCAAGCTCGAGCCGGTCGAGCACCCGGTCGTGCGCACGCACCCGGAGACCGGAAAGCGGTCGCTGTTCGTGAACCCCGGCTTCACCTCCCACATCAAGGAGCTGAAGCCCGCCGAGAGCGACGCGCTGCTCGCCTTCCTCTACCATCATTCGGTGCGCCCGGAGTTCACGTTGCGCTACCACTGGCAGCCGGGAACCATCGGCTTCTGGGACAACCGCGCGACCCAGCACGCCGTCGTCGGCGACTTCGGCAACGCACACCGCGTGATCCAGCGCGTCACCCTGCGCGGCGACGAGCCCCGCTGACTCTCGCGAACGCCGTGACCATCGAGGGTCCGGCCAGTCCAACCGGACCGCCGGACCCTCATCGCACTCCCATACCAGTTCACTGCACCTCAGGTCGCCTGCCGCGGTTGGATAAGCGAGCCGTACGGACGAATTAAGATGATCTCATGGACTTTGAGGGCAAAGTGGTACTCATCACTGGCTCGACGAGTGGGATCGGCGCAGCGACTGCTGCCCTGTTCGCCTCGCGCGGCGCCCATGTTCTTGTCACTGGTCGTGACCCGGACCGAGGGCGCGAGGTCGTCGCGGACATTCGCGCGGCCCACGGCGAAGGGGAATTCCTGCCAGCGGTGCTGTCTGATGCGGCGAGCGCGCGGGACCTGGCAGCGCGGGCGACCGAGGTCGCCGGCCGCGTGGATGTTCTGATCAACAACGCGGCGATCGCCTCGTTCGGTTCCACCGGCGACATGACCGAGCGGGCGTTCGAGGACATGTATGCGATCAACGTCAAGGTCCCGTACTTCCTGGTCGGCGCCCTGGCACCGGCGATGGCGCAGCGCGCGAGCGGCATCGTCGTGAATGTCACGACGATGGTCGCCGGCTTCGGCGCGGCCGGCTCGTCCATCTATGCCTCCAGCAAGGCCGCGCTCAACGCGCTGACCAAATCCTGGGCCGCGGAGTACGGGCCTCACGGGGTGCGGGTCAACGCGGTGGCACCAGGGCCGACCTACACCGAAGGGACGCGGGTGGGGTACGGAGTACAGGCGTTGGAGCGACTGGCGTCGCGTGCCCCAGCACGGCGCGTTGCCGACGCCGCGGAAATCGCGCGGGTCATCGCCTTCCTCGCCAGCGACGAGGCCAGCTTCATACACGGCGTGGTCCTCAACGCGGACGGTGGCCGCGGCGCGGTGTGATCGCGCGCGGCCCACAACCGCGGACCCCGGAAAGAAGCCCACGGAAGATCGCCGGCAGGCTCGATCCTGCTGCGGTTCGATGGATGAGAAGGCGGTACGGTCCAGCGATCATGCGCGGCCGTCTCGATCTCGGTGGATGAAGGTGCCGGTGCGCGTCCCGAAGCGGAACCGGGCGTCCGGTGCCCGTGCGGCCGTGGCCGGGACCGGGCCGAAGAGAGTGGTGCGCAGGGACGGGCCGAAGGCGCGGACTATTTCATCGGGGCGCATGGATGCCACGGGTTCGGCGGCGAGCAGGTAGCGGGTGAAGATCAGGCCGCCGATCTGGGTGACGAAGATGCCGGCACGCCTCTGGGCGTCGGCCCCGCCGATGCGCTCGGCCAGCCGGTCGACGAGCTGGCGGTGGATGCCGCCACGGATCAGCGCGGCGAGCTCGGGATCCGCCATCGCGGCGCGGATGCCGGCGATCAGCGGGACACCGGTCTCCGGGTTGTCGTATGCGGCGAGCAGGGTCGGGAGCAGGCGCTGCGGCAAAGTTTCAAGATCACCGCGGAGCAGGCCGGCCATGATGTCCGTGGGGCTGAGGGTGAGTTCGAGGACGGCGGCGAACAGGCCGCTCTTGGACCCGAAGTAGTAGCTGATCAACGCCGCGTCGACACCGGCATCGGCGGCCAGCGAGCGCATGGTGACCGCCTCATAGCCCTCACGGCGGAACCGATCCCGCGCCACCTCGAGGATCTGACCGCGCACGTCCGGACGGCCCGGCCGCCGGCCGCGCGGGGGCGGCGTGGGCGTCAGGTCCGCCCCCACCTCCACCTCCACCTCCGACGCCGACTGAGGCTCCGGCTCGACGTGCGGCTCGGGGAGCGGCTCCGCCGAATAATTCATCACGGTTGAACAACCGTAGTTCCTGAGAGCACGGTCGGTCCAGAGCTCGATGACCCGCCACTCCGAAAGGACCCGGACCATGACCACGCCAGCCGCCGTCCCTGCCTCGAACACCGCGCCCCGGCACCAGAAGGCGCCACCGTCCGCGACGGGCGGAGGGCCATCGCCATCCGTCCGTGCCGGTGCGGACGACGCGGACGCCGGAGGCGGCGCCAGCGGCCGTGCCAGCGGCGGCGGGAGAGAGGCGGACCGGACCGACACGTCGTCGGACGGCTCGGGGCTGCGGCACGGGCGAGTGCTGGCGGTGACCTGCCTGGGGCTGGCGACGGTGGTGTCGGCGATGTCGTCACTGAACGTGGCGTTGCCGTCGATCGCGACGGACACGCACGCCTCGCAGACCCGGCTGTCGTGGATCATCGATGCCTACAGCCTCGTCTTCGCCTCTCTGCTGCTGCCGGCGGGAGCGCTCGGAGACCGGCTCGGTCGGCGCCGCGCGCTGCTCGCGGGGCTTGCGATCTTCGGAGCCGGGTCGGCGGCGGCGCCGTTCACGTCCAGTGCGGCGGCGCTGATCGGGTTGCGCTGCGTTCTCGGGCTCGGGGCTGCGCTGGTGATGCCGGCGACGCTGTCGACGATCACGGGGACGTTCCCCCGGGAGCGGCGGGCTGCGGCGGTCAGCGTCTGGGCCGCGGTCGCCGGGTCGAGCGCCGTCGTCGGCGTGCTCGCGTCGGGGCTGCTGCTCGAGGTGTGGTCCTGGCGAGCGGTGTTCGTCCTCGGCGTGGTGCTCGCCGCCGTCGCCCTGCTCGGGACCTGGCGGTTCGTGCCGGACACCGCCGACCCGCAGCATCCGCCGATCGACGTTGTCGGCGCGGTGCTCGCCGTCGCCGGGCTCGGCGCGCTGGTCTACTCGATCATCGAGGCGCCGGAGCATGGCTGGCTGTCGGCAGCCACCCTGGTGGGGATCGGCCTCGGAGCGGTGCTGCTGGCCGGATTCGTCGGCTGGGAGCTGCGCACGTCCAACCCGTTGCTGGACCCGCGGCTGTTCACCCGGCCGGCGTTCGCGGCCGGATCACTGTCGATCATGTTGCAGTTCTTCGCGTTCTTCGGCCTGATCTTCGTGCTGATGCAGTATCTGCAGCTCGTCCGGGGTGACAGTGCGCTGATGGCGGCGGTCAGTGTGCTGCCGATGACCGCGGGCCTGATTCCCGCGTCCAGGCTCGCCCCGAAGCTCGCCGGCCGGATCGGCGCCCGCGCCTGCTGCGTGGCCGGGCTGCTGCTGCTCACCGCGGGGATGGCGATCCTGGCCCAGGTGGACGAGGGCAGCTCCTATGGACTCCTTGCCGGCGGCCTGTTCCCGCTCGGTCTCGGGATGGGATTCGCGATGACACCGGCCACGACCGCCATCACCGACAGCCTGCCGCCAGCGCTGCAGGGCGTCGGGTCGGCCGTCAATGACCTGTCCCGCGAGCTGGGCGGGGCGCTCGGGATCGCCGTGCTCGGCAGCCTGCTCGGCTCGGCCTACCGCTCCCACCTGTCGCTGCCCGCGGCCGTACCGCCGGCACTCGCCGACAAGGCCCGCGCGTCCTTCGGCCTGGCGGCCCACCTCGGCGAACCGGTCCGCGGCCACGCCCAGTCGGCGTTCGTCGACGGCATGACCGTCGCCCTGCTCGGCGGCGCCGCCGCGACCGCCCTGGCCGCCATCGCCGTCGCCCTCCTGCTCCGCCCCCACCGAACCGACTGACCTGCGACCGCCGCGGACCTCAGCCGTCACAGGGGCGTCCACATTCGTCGATGGTCACGCCCCGCAGCGGGCACCGAGTCAAGATCCCGCTACACAGGTCGCCGTGGGGGGCAAATCGGACACAAATCCCCCCACGGCGACCTGTTTGAATCTTGGGGCCGCATTACCCTAGATTCGCCATCACAGATCGTGATACTCCAGGCTTGATGGCACCACGCGCGATGAGATTTGACGGGCTGCTGTGATTCCCGCCGTACTGTCCGCCGCGCTCGGGAGCGCTCCACTGCCGCCCAGCGGGCACGCGCAGACCGGCTGCCTGGGGCGACCGTACGCGTGACCCCCTGCGATCGCATGGCCGGTCCGGCCCTGCGGCGACGACGGCGGGTGATGAGCGGGCGGACTGACAGGCACCACCTGCCCGCCGTGAACGGGCGGCGGGGTAACGTACGCCGATCCAGGACGACGGCGCGATCATGTCCTGGTTCCCGCGGGCACACCACCGGCGGTGGTGTGCCGAGGCCGAGGCCGGGGATCAAGCACGATCAAGGTCGAGACCGAAGCCGCCGCGACCGCGCCGCCCCTGCCCCCGGTCCGCGGATGGAAGTGGTTCCTACGTGATGCCCCGCCACGACGTGACGGCACCCACCAGTACCGCATCTCCACAACCCGCGTCTCCACAACCCGCCTCGCCACGACCCGCCTCACCGAAGGCCGCCGCGCCACGACCCGCCGCGCCACGACCCGCCTCGCCGAAAGCCGCCTCGCCGAAAGCCGGAGCGCTGAAAGCAGGGGCGCCGGCAGCCCGGCCGCCGAAGCCCACGGCTTCGCAACGCACATCGCCGAAGGCCGGGAGGCGATGGTGGCGGCGGCGGCCCACGCCGGCTCTGATCGCCGCACTGACGGCGCTCGTCGGCCTGATCGACGTCGTCCTCGCGATCAGCCACCGGACCACCCGGTGGACCTGGATCGGCCGGATGATTCCCGGCCTGGTGACCGACGCGGCGACCGGCACGAGCGTCGGCGCCGGCCTGCTGCTCATCGGCCTGTCCCACGGCCTGCGCCGGCGCAAACGGCGGGCGTGGCAGGCCGCGGTGGTGCTCTCCGGCGCGGCGGTGCTGCTGGACCTCGTCGCCGGCTTCGCCGTGGTCCAGGCGGCGGTGGACGCCGTCCCGTTCGCGGTTCTGCTCGCGACCAGGCGCAGCTTCCACGCCGCTGGCGACCCGCGCACCCGCTGGCGGGCCCTCGGCGCGCTGGCCACCTTCGCGGTCGCGGACCTGGCCATCGGCCTCTCGCTGATCCGCTTCCGTCACGGCCACGGCGACGGCGGGGAACGCCTCGCGCACATCCTCGCCGGGCTGGTCGGCGTCAGCGGACCGGTGCGCTTCGCCGAGGGGGACGGCGACCTCGTCGGTTCGGTCCTGCTGGCCCTCGGCGCGGTCACCGTCGGTGTCACCGGCTACCTGGCGTTGCGTCCCGCACGTCAGGTAGCGGCCCTGAGCGATGACGACGACACCCGGATGCGTGATCTGCTGGCGCGCCACTGCGGCCGGGACTCGTTCGGCTACGCGGCCCTGCGCCGAGACAACAGCGTGCTGTGGTCGCCGTCCGGGAAGTCCGCGATCGTCTACCGGGTCGTCGGCGGGGTGGTCCTGGCCTGCGGCGACCCGCTCGGAGACCCGGAGACCTGGCCCGCCGCGATCGGCCCGTTCCTCGAGCTCGCCGCCGCCCACGCCTGGGTGCCGGCGGTCGTCGGCTGCGGTCCCGACGGTGGACGGGCCTGGCAGCGCGCCGGCCTGCGCGTGTTCGAACTCGGTGACCAGGCGGTCGTGCCGACGGCGGGTTTCAGCCTCGACGGACGCTCGATGCGCTGCCTGCGCCAGACCGTCGGACGCGTCGAACGCGCCGGCTACACCACCCGGGTCGACCGGGTCGCCGACCTCACCGACGACGAGCGCGCCCTGGTCACCGACCGGGCGGCGGCGTGGCGTTCCCGCGGCGGCGCCGGCGGCTGCGCGACGCATCTCGGCCGGGTCGCCGACCTCGCCGATCTCGACTGCCTGGTCGTCCGCGCCTTCCACGGGGAACAGCTGTGCGGGGTGCTGACCTTCCTGCCCTGGGGACGCGACGGGCTGGCCCTCGACGTGGTGCGCCGCGACCGCACCTCGGCGAACGGCCTGACCGAGTTCATGGTCGTCGCGCTGCTACGCGAGGCCCCCCGGCTGCGGGTCCGGCAGGTTTCGCTCACCTTCGCCGCGTTCCGGGCGACCCTGGCCCGCGGCGAACGTCTCGGCGCCAGCCCCGCGCTGCGGCTGTGGCGGCGGATGCTGCTCGGCGCGTCCCGCTGGTTCCAGATCGAGTCGCTCTACCGCTTCAACGCCAAGTTCGACCCCGCATGGCAGCCCCGCTACGCCGCCTGGCCCACGACCCGCGACCTCCCCCGCATCCTGTGCGCCGCGATGCGCGCCGAGGCCCTCATCCCCCGCCCCACCCTCCTGCGCCGCCGCCCGACCCGCCGTCTCGACTCGGCTGCCTCACCCGACCCGACCGACCCGACCGACCCCACCGACCCGACCGACCCCACCGACCCGACCGACCCGACCGACCCCACCGACCCGACCGACCCCACCGACCCGACCGACCCGACCGACCCGACCGACCCGACCGACCCACCGTCGGTTGTCGACGCCCCGCACCCGCCGATCGTCTTCGTCTGCCCGCCGGACACCGACGACCGCTACGCTCCGCGCTCGGCGCTGCAGCAAGATCCGGCCAAGTAGGTCGCCGTGGGGGGCAAAACGGACACGAACCCGCCCTCAGTAACCTCTTTAGATCTTGGCGCACTGAAAGCAAGATCTAACTGTCACCTACAGTCACCGCGGCTGGCGGCCGGCGGCTGGCGGCTGGCCCCGCCTGGATGGCCGGGCGGACAGTCCCAGGAAACCTGGCGGTCCGCGCGACCGGCTGACTTTCATGAGGACCGGCCAGTATCCGCTCGTGGCGGTCACGGGATCACCGGCCGGCCCGTTGGGATCAGGCACGGACATGCCTGGGGATCAGGCGGGACACGACCGGATCAGAGCTCACATTGACAGGGCGGGTCAGGCTTGGTTGCCTCGCCGGGTGAGCACGCGGCGCACCGTCCGGCTGGCTGTCGTCAGTGTGGCCCCGACGCCGGCGCTGCGGGCCGCCCGTTTCGCGGCCGATGACGAGGGTCTGGACGCCGACGGGCTGCGCCGGGCCGCGGTCGCCTCCCGCGCGCTCGCCGCGCCGGGCCTGCTGCCCGGCCGCGCCCGGGTTCTGGTGGACGATTCGGCCCGAGCTCGGCAGACCGCACGCGCGCTGGGGCTCGGTGCACGGGCCGGCGAGGGCGGCGTCCAGGTGGAATCGGCTCTGCGCGACCTGGACGTCGGCGCCTGGCAGGGGCTGGACGTCAGCGATATCCCGATCGGCGATCTCCGTCGCTGGCACGAGCAGCCGGGGATGGTGCCGCCCGGCGGCGAGTCGCGGGAGGACCTGTTCAAGCGGGTCGCGGCCTGGCTCGCGGGGCTCGCGACCGCGGCGGAGCACGTGATCGCGGTGAGCCATCCGGCGGTCGTGCGGGCGGTGTTACTCACCGTTCTGCGCTGCCCGCCGGAGATGTTCTGGCGTATCGACGTCGCTCCGCTGTCCGCCACCCTGCTGCACCGTCCCGCCGCCGAACCCGACCGCGCCGACGATCCCGACGCCTCCGATGCCCTCTGGACCCTCAGTCACGCCTGCCGACCCCTGTAAACCAGGGCCGAGATCGCGGGCGGCCGAGGTGACCGCGATCGAGGTGATGCGGCGGTGTGGTGGCCTCGGCAGGTCGCGACTCCAGGAGAGAGATCGCTAGCGGGTCAGGCCGACGAACGGAATGGTGGCACCACCGGGCACCGGCAGGCCGGGTGCGGCGGTGTCGGCTGTGGGCGCGGAGCCGACGCCCGGCGTGCCCGTGACGGGACCGTCGGGCGGGGAGCTGCCGGCCCCGGTGGAGAACAGCCCGGCTCGGGTGAGCTGGGGCAGGACGCCTTCGCCGAACCAGTACAACTCCTCCAGGTGCGGGTAGCCGGACAGGACGAACTCGTCGATGCCCAGCGCCGCGTACTCGGCGATCCGCTCGGCGACCTCGAGGTGGCTGCCGACCAGCGCCGTCCCGGCGCCGCCACGGACCAGGCCGACTCCCGCCCAGAGGTTCGGCGCGATCTCCAGGGCGCGCGGGTCCCGCCAGCTGCCGTCGGCGCGGTGGCGTTCGTGCAGGGCGAGCATGCGGGCCTGGCCGGTGGACTCGCTGCGGGCGAGCCCGGCCTGGGCGGCGGTGACGACGTCCTCGCCGAGCGCGTCGAGCAGCCGGCCGGCATCGCGCCAGGCGTCCTCGGCGCGGTCCCGGCTGAGCACATGCAGCCGGATGCCGAACCGGATGGACCGTCCCCGCTCGGCGGCCAGGCCCCGGATCCAAGCAAGCTTCCCGGCGACGGCGTCCACCGGCTCGCCCCAGGTCAGGTACACGTCGGCGTGGGTGGCGGCGACCGGTCCCGCGGCGGCCGACGAGCCACCGAAGTACAGCGGAGGCACCGGGTTGGGCAGGGTCGCCAGCCGAGCTCCCTCCACGTGCAGATGCGTCCCGCGATGGGTGACCGTCTCCCCCGCCCACAGGCGTCGCACGATGGACAGGAACTCCTCGCAGCGGGCGTAACGGGCGTCCTTGTCCAGGTGGTCGCCGTACGACCGCTGCTCGTGCGCCTCACCGCCGGTGACGACGTTGAGCAGCAGCCGTCCCGGCGCGTGCGCGTGGTAGGTCGCGGCCATCTGCGCGGCCAGGGTGGGGCTGATCAGGCCCGGTCGGAACGCGACGAGGAACGCCAGGCGCTCGGACTCGCGGGTCAGCATCGCGGTGGTCAGCCAGGCGTCCTCGCACCAGGCTCCGGTCGGCATGAGCGCGCCGGTGAACCCGAACTCCTCCGCGGCCCGGGCGATCGACGACAGATAGCCGATGCTGGACCGGCGGTCTCCGGCCGCGACGCCCGCGGTCAGGCCGTGGCCGCCGCCGACGATGAACCTCGAGTCGCCGTAGGACGGCAGGAACCAGTGCAGGCGCAGCGTCATGACGCGGCCCACCACCTTTCGGATCGCACGCGGGCCCGCGGGTGTCGCGGGCCGACAGGTCGCGGGGCCGCCGGGGCCGCGGGCGCTCCCGTGTGAATGGTCCGCTCAGAGCTGGCCATGACGGGGGATCCTCGTCCCGGACAGCAGCCAGCGGCCGATGTGCTGGACCTTCCAGCGGCTCGGGTCGTGCAGGGTGTGGGTGCGCGCGTCGCGCCAGTAGCGGTCCAGGCCGAGCGGGCCGGCGGCGCTGCGGGTGCCGCCGAGCTCGAACAGCTCGGACGCGGCGCGCACCGCCGCCCGGCCGCCCGCGACCTTCGCGACCGCGGTGGCGACCGACGCCCGCGTCGTGCTGTCGTCGGTCAGGTCCCGCTCGGCGGTGTCGATGGCCGCCGCGGCCGCACGCAACAGCGCCTCCGCCGCGCGCACCTCGATCTCCAGCTCCCCGGCCTGCTGGACGAGCAGCGGATCGTCCGCGGCCTGTTCGACGCCCGCCTCGAACCACGGCCGGGCCCGCGCCACCTGCGTCACCGCCGCGTCCAGCGCGCCGCGGGCGATGCCGACGTCGATCGCGGCGTGCAGCACCTGGGCGCGGGCGCCGTAGGTGGTCGGCCCGTCGAAGATCGGCGTGAACGGGACGACCTGGTCGGCCTCGACCTCCACCTCGTCGAGATGGACGGTGCCACTCGCGGTGGTGCGCTGCCCGACGGCGTCCCAGTCGTCGTCGACCGTCACACCGGGCGTGTCACGGCGCAGGAAGGCCAACGCCTTGCCAGGTGCGCCGTCCGGGACTGCCGGACCGCCGGGGCTGGCGAGGGCGGCACGCACGACGATCCAGTGGGCGAACGTCGCGCCGGTGCAGTAGAACTTCTCGCCAGTCAGCAGGTAGCCGCCGCCCGGCCGGGGCCGCAGGGTGGTGGCGTCGTCGGTGATGGTGCGCCCGGCCCGTTCGGTCTGCGCGTTGGCGAACCGCCGGCCGGCGAGCGCCTCGGCGAAGTACCGTCGCTGCTGGGCCTCGCTGCCGGTCAAGCGCAGCACGTCGAGGTAGACGAAGTGGCTCTGCGGGATCTGGGCGAGGCTCGCGTCCACTGTCGCGAGCCGTCGGAAGACCTCGGCGAGCACCGCCACCGACACCTGCGCCCCACCGAACCGCGCCGGCACGCTGATGCCGAGCAGCCCCGAGGCCGACAGCTGCTCGACCTGCTCCCACGGCAGCACCCGCCCCGCGTCCCGGCCCGCGGCCCCGGCCGCAGACCGCTCCGCCAGCCCCCGAGCCGCCGCCACCGCCTCATCCCCGGACCGCAAAACCACCACCGCCCCATCCCCCTTCCCATCCCCGAGCACCGTCGCCACCGATTCCGGCTTCGGCGCGACGCCATCGTGACCACCCGCCGACTCCCGCGTCGACAGGGGGAGATCAGCGGTAGAGGGAGAACTGCGGGGGGCGGCGGTTGAGGGTCCAGTCGCCGACCTCGCGGGCCTTGTAGTCCACCGGGTCGTGGACAGTGTGCGTGCGCAGGTTGCGCCAATGCCGGTCGAAGCCGTAGGCGCTGGTCGTCGCCCGCGCGCCCTGGATCTCGAACAGCCGGCTGGTGGCGGCCAGGGACACCGTCGTGGTCAGGTACTTGGCCTCGTAGATGGCGACGGCCGCCTCGGCGCGCTCGTCCTCGGTGAGCGCCGGGCCGATGTTCAGCGCGGACCGCAGCGCCTCGCCGGCCCGGTCGGCGAGCAGGGCCGCGGCGCGGATCTCGCTGCGGATCTCCCCGACGGTGCGCAGGATGTACGGGTCGTCGGTGGCGCGTTCGACCCCGGAGGACTCCCATGGCGCGCCATGCCCGCGCACCCAGTCGAGGGCCTCGGCCAGGGCGCCCTCGGCGGTGCCGATGTAGAAGTTGACGAACGCCAGCTGCCAGTGCGGGGTGACCAGCGTCTGGTACGCCGACGGGACCCGCCCGGTCAGCGGATCGTCACCGAGGACCTCGGACCGCTCGACCCGGGCATCCTCGAAGACGACGCCGCCGGAGTCGGTGAGCCGCTGGCCGATGTTGTCCCAGTCACCGAGCGCGCGGAACCCGCGCCGGCCGGCCGGCAGCGAGACGAACGCCAGCTCGCCGTCGAGAGCGGCGGTGACCGAAAGCTGGTCGCCGAGGCTCGCGCCCGACGCGAACGAGCGGCGGCCGTTCAGCCGGAACCCGTCGCCGTCTCGGGTCAGCACCAGGTCGGAGCCACCCCGCGGGTTCTGCACGCCACCCCAGAACAGCTTCTCGGCGGCGTTGCGCCGGGACTGGGCGTCGGCCTGCGCGGGTATGCCGAACAGCGGAGCGATCCGGGTCTGGGCGTAGTGGTAGCCGAGCAGGTGGGCGATGGACGTGTCGCCGCGGGCGATGCGCCGGGTGAGCTGGGCTGCCTGGGCGTAGTCGAGGCCGTCACCGCCGTAGGCGACCGGCTCCTGGACCTGCAGCAGGTCGGCCGCGCGCAGCAGTTCGACCTCGGGCCGTGGGGTGCGATTGGCCCGGTCCCGGTCGGCGGCGGTCGCCCGCAGCTCGGCGGCCACCTCGTCGGCGCGGCGCAGCGCGGCGGCGAACCGGACCTCGTTGCCGCCAGGTGCCGTGCCGGCGGAGTCGGTGGAAGTGGGCGCCGCAGCCAGTGTGGGGGTAGGGATAGGGGGCGAAGTGGGCTGCTGGTCGGTGTGCGGCGACATCAGGATTCCTCCGAATGAGGTTGGGCTGATCAGGGACGCGGCGGAGATCGGGCGTGGGAACACAGGGCGCTGTCGGTGCGGCGGTAGTCGACGTGTCGTCGTCGCACCAGCCGCCGACGTCGGCGCAGCGGACGGGAGGGGGACACGGTCAGGACGCGCCGACCACGAGCTGGTCGCCGCGCCGGGCGGCGTCGTCCGCCTCGAGCTCTCGGACCAGCGTTGACATCCTCTCCGCCCTGCAGGGTGGAGATTCCAGCCTGCTACGCCGCTGTGGGCGTGAGCTTCTGGCGGGTTCCCGTTTCGCGGCGCGGTGCCGGCATGGGTGCCGGTCTTACCTGCGCTCCACGGGCGTTTACGGTCTCCGCCTGTCCGGCGGTGACCTTGCGTCCTTCGGCCCTGATGTTCCGGGCCGCGTTGACGTCCCGGTCGTGGACGGTGCCGCAGGCCAGGCAGGTCCACCCCCGGACGGCCAGCGGCTTCGGCCCGTCCTTCACCCCGCAGGCCGAGCACACCCGCGACGACGGGAAGAACCTGTCGACGCAGGCGAACGTCCTGCCGTACCGGGCGGCCTTGTACTCCAGCATGCCGACGAACTGGGACCAGCCCGCGTCGTGCACCGACCGGGCCATCCGGGTCCGGCCGAGACCGGTGACACACAGATCCTCGACGTAGACCGCTTGGTTGTCGCGGATGATCGCCGTGGAGAGTTTGTGCTGCCAGTCCCGCCGGGCGTCGGCCACCCGGGCGTGTGCGCGGGCCACCGTGACGACGGCTTTCCTTCGGTTGCTGCTGCCTTTCTTCTTGCGGCACAGTTCTTTCTGCAACCTGCGCAGCGTGCGGTGCGCGCGGCGCAGGAACTTCGGCGACGTGACCTTCGTGCCGTCCGAGAGGACCGCGAAGTGCGTCAGACCCAGATCGATACCCGTGTCGGACTCGACCGGCGGCCACGCCTCGTCCGTCGTCCGCACGACGAACGAGGCGAAGTACCTGCCCGCCGCGTCCCGGATCACGGTCACCGACGAAGGCGCGGCGGGCAGGTCCCGCGACCAGCGCACCGCCACGTCCCCGATCTTCGGGAGGCGCAGCTTCCGCCCCGCCGTGACCGTGAAGCGGGCGTTCTTCGTGAACCGGACCGCCTGCCGGTTGTCCTTCCGTGACCGGAACCGGGGCGGGGAGACCTTCCGGCCCTTCCGCTTTCCGGACAGGGAGGAGAAGAAGTTCCGGTAGGCGGTGTTCAGGTCGGCCAGCGCCTGCTGGAGCACCACGGCGGACACCTCGCCGAGCCACTCCCGCTCCGGGGTCCGCTTCGCCTCGGTGATGACCCGGCGGGACAGTTCCCCGTCCGAGAGGTAGGGCAGCCCGGCCGTACGGGCGTCCTGCCGCAGCCTCAGCGCGTCGTTGAACACGACCCGGGCACAGCCGAACACCCGGGACAACGCCGCGATCTGACCCGGCGACGGGTCGAGACGGTAGTTGTACCGAAGCTGCACACCACCATTCTACACTTGGTCTATGGCTCCCGACCTCGACGTTCGAACTGGCAGGCACTGTGTTTTCGTCCTGCACGCCCACTTGGTTTTCGTGACGAAATACCGGCACCGTGTGTTCACCGATCGGCACCTGACCCGACTGGAGGAGATCATGCGGGCGGTGTGCGCCGACTTCGAGGTCGAACTGGTTGAGTTCAACGGCGAAGGCGACCACGTCCACCTCCTCGTCAACTTCCCGCCCAAGGTCGCCTTGTCGAAGCTCGTCAACAGCCTCAAAGGCGTGTCGTCCCGCCGGATGCGCCAGGAGTTCCCCGACCTCGCCCGCCACTACTGGCGGGCCAGCCGGCTCTGGTCCGGGTCCTACTTCGCCGGTTCCGTCGACGGAGCGCCACTGTCAGTCCTCCGCCAGTACATCGACCAGCAGCAACGCCCGATCTAGAACACGCTCAGGCCGCGAGGCGGCCTTCCCACGCCGGCCTTCACCCCCGGCCTGAAGGCCGGAGCACTGGCCCGCATTTCGGGTAGCGGACCTGGCTGAGCGCGTAGTCGAAGCCGTTGTTCTCGGCGAGAACAGCGAGTTGCCGGTTGTAGTCGTAGCCCCAGTCGGTGCGCTGCTCGATACGGCTGACCACCAGGCCGCCGCTGACATTCGGCACCCAGTAGGCGAACCTCACCGGCTCGGCGCCGACCTCGGCGTCCTCGGACATTCGCGATAACCTCCATAGAATCAGGTTCCATCGGGCTCGACGGACAGTCCGGCCACGCCCGCACCGCCTCCGACCGACGCGCGCCGGAAATCGGGGGTGCCAACGCAGCCCGGATGACGACGAATACCCGGGTGACGAGGGACGGCAGGATGACGACGGAGGCACAGCGGGACGGCGAATGCAGCTGCCGTGGGCGACCCGGACCGCCCCCGAAAGCCGAAAGAAAACCGGATATGGCGGTGACGGACACAGTACGGATGATCGCGCGGACCTACATCGCTGGCCGCGATTGGCACCGACGGCCCGAGCGCCGACCTGCCCTCAACCTGGCGGCGCGGGCAGCCCGCGGCGCGGGCACGCCAACCGGCCGGGCCAGGCCGCCACGAACGGACCCGCCAGTCAGGCAGTCGGACAGACCGTGGCCCCCGCCCGGGGACAACAGCCACGGTGACGCAGGGCGGTGGCGCCGCCGGCACACATATCGACGGAGGGCCGGCGCTCGGCAATCCCTATAATTCCCATCGACATGATGAAGAGTCTCCCCCGGTCCGAGCAGCCGGTCAATCAGGGCTCGGCGAGGGTCCGATAGGGAAACCCTCGCACTCGGACCGGATCCGGCCCGCGGGCAGGGATGGTCCGACAGGGTGGGTGTCGTGCGGATCGAGCAGCTTGAGTGCCTCGCGGCCATCGTCCGGCTCGGGTCTATGCGGGCGGCGAGCGAGTCGCTGCACATGTCGCAGCCGGCACTGTCCGAGACCATCCGTAACCTGGAACGTGAGCTCGGGCTGACCCTGCTCGACCGCCGTCGCACCGGTGCGACGATCAGCGCGACCGGCGCCGAGCTGCTGCCACACATCACGGAGGTGCTCGAGGCCGTCGACCGCCTGCGCGCCGCCGCCGACGACCAGCACCGCTCCAGCCAGATGGTCCGCGTCGGCACGGTGAACGCCGCCACCGTCCCGCTGCTCGCTCCCGCCCTGCGCGAGTTCCGCGCGGCCCAGCCGAACACGCAGGTCGAGGTCGTCAACACCCAGCAGGCCGACATCCACCGCCAGCTCCTGGACGGTGGCCTGGATCTGGGTCTGGTCAACCTGATGGAGGGCGATGACGTCGCCCCGGACCTGGAGACCGTCGAGCTGGTCCGCGGCGCCGCGGTGCTGTGCTGCCGCGCCGACAGCCCGCTCGCCGCCCGGGACAGCATCCGCCCGCGGGACCTGCTCACCGAGCCGTTCATCGCGATGCGCGCCGGCTACGTGATGCACCGCTACGTCCATCGGCTGCTGCGCGACGCGAACCCGGCACTGTCCTACTCGACCGACGGAGCCGAGATGGGCAAGCTGATGGTCGCCCAGGGCCTCGGCGTGACCGTGTTCCCCGACTACAGCGTCGTCGGCGACCCCCTGGAGCAGTGCGGGCTGATCACCTACCGACCGCTCGAGTCGGATGACGCCACCGTTCTGCTCGTCCTGCAGCGCCGCCGCACCCGCCGCCTGCCCGTCGCCGTCCGCCGCCTGGAGCAGATCCTCATCACCCTGGCCGCCGACTACCGCACCCGCCGTTCCCGTCAGGCCGGCTGACGCCCACCGTCCGAGACGGTCGACGTACCGCGGTAGTGCGCCGGTCGGCCACGGGTCCTACGTTTCGGACGCGGTTCCGGTGGGGCGACGAGGCGGGGGCCGATGCGTTCCATCGCGAGGACGAACTCCATCGGCGGGCTGCCAGGCAGAGTGAGCTCGCAGATGAGATCGTCGGCGCCGAGGCGAAGGCGCTGGATCGTGGTGATCGGGCGCCCCGCGATCCGGGCCTGGTACGGAAGCGTCCACACGCCGATGCTGTCGATCACGCCCGTGTAGCGCAGATCGTCGATGAATCCGAACGCGGCGGTGAGCATCAGCCGCATCGACGCCCGGCCGCGGAAGCGGTATCGGCCGACGTTCGGCGGCACCACCCGCACCTCGTCGGCCAGGCAGGCAGCGGCGGCGACGGCGTCGCGATCCTCGGTCGCGGCCTGCCACGCCGTGATCATGTCACGAGCGGCAGCCTGGGACCGGCCACCGCCGCTCACGGCGGACCGCTCGGTGGGACGGCGCGGCCGGACATCTGGCGCGGGCCGAGGTCGAGGAGTTGTTCGATGAAACCGCCGATGCGGCGGGGGATGTCGACGAGGTGGATCTCGAGGATCCAGTGGCAGCGGCGGCCGTCGTGGTCGAGGCGGCGCATGGGCTGGTCGCTGCCCGGCGTCACGTAGTACTCGACCTTGTTGCCGGGGATGCGGGCGTGCGGGAACTCGCCGACCAGATGGCCGGCGATCGGGCCGCCGAACGTCCAGCCGGCCGCCTCGGCCAGCCGCCCGGCCTCGGCGAACAGCTCGGCGCCGGTGACATCGGGATGGGCGTCGAAGTAGGCGCGTCCGGCGTCGAAGAGGCGGGGCAGGTCGGCGAGCAGGCGGTGCTTCACCGGGTCGTCACCCAGAACGAACGTGCGGCCGAAGTCGGCCTCCCAGTTCTCGAAGACCGGGCCGAAGTCGAGGAAGACAATGTCGTCCTCGACGATCGTGCGGTCGGGCGGGTTGTCGGCGTAGGGATGCAGGGTGTTGGGCCCGGCGCGGACGATCCGCTTGTGCCAGTGCCGCTCGACGCCGAACATGTCCGCCGCAAGGTCCCGGATCAGATCGCTGACCTGGCGTTCGGTGCGTCCCGGGGCGACCAGCGCGCGGGCGCCGACCTCATCGAACAGCGCCTGCGCCCGCTCCTGCGCGTCCAGCAGGCGGGCAACCCGGTCAGCTTCGGACTCCACAGTGACCCATCGTAGGTGGCCCGCCGTCGGCAGACGTCCGAGCAGCCGCGAGAATGACCACGACCTGCGCCGACCGAGTGTCCGGCTCGGATGGCACCACATCCGAGCCGGGTGGGAGCAGCAGAAGGGACGCCGCGCCGGATGGACGCCTCGACCAGCTTCGACCACGCCGCCCGCACGGACCAGGCGGAGGAGGACGCACTCGTCGCCGCCGCGCGGGCGGGTGACGCCGAGGCGTTCCGGCGGCTGGTCACGCCATCGCAGCCGCGGCTGCGGGCGCACTGCTACCGGATGCTCGGCTCGCTGTTCGACGCCGAGGACGCGTTGCAGGACACCCTGGTCAAGGCCTGGCAGGGCCTCGACGGGTTCGACGGTCGGGCTCGGATCGGCACCTGGCTGCACCGGATCGCGACGACGACCTGCCTGAACGCCCTGCGCAGCCGGTCACGCCGCGCGCTGCCCGTCGACACCGGTTTCCGGGCGTCCGGGCCGTCGGACGCCGCCGGCACGCCGATCGCCGAGTCGGCGTGGCTCGAGCCGTTCCCCGACTCGGCGCTGGGGCTGGGGCTGGGCCACGGCGGCGTCGGTCCGAACGCCGAGCCGGACCCACAGGACACCTACGAGCTGCGCGAAAGCGTGGAGTTGGCGCTGGTCGCGGCCTGGCAGCACCTGCCGGCCAACCAGCGGGCGGCGCTCATCCTCACCGACGTGCTCGGCTACCCGGCACGGGACGCGGCGTCCCTGCTCGAGACGACGACCGGCGCGCTCAACAGCGCCCTGCAGCGGGCCCGAGCGCTCGTCGCCGAGAAGGTGCCAGCGCAGTCGCAGCAGGCCACGCGGCGCCAGATCGGCGACGCGACGATCGGCGCGGCCGTCGAACGCTTCCGCACGGCGATGGACGCCGCCGACGTCGACGCCGTCATCGACCTGCTACGGGCAGACGCCACCTGGTCGATGCCGCCGCAGCCGGCGTGGTTCCGCGGGCACGCGGCGATCGCCACCTTCCTCGCCGCCAACCCGTTCCACTACTTCCGCTGGCGCAGCCTGCTGACCTGGGCGAACGGCCAGCCGGCGCTGGCCGCCTACTCGGTACTCGCCACCGAGCCACCGGGCACCCCCTACCTCCCCCACGCCATCAACGTGCTCACCTTCGACACCGGCGGCGGGTCCGCGGGCACCAGGACCGGGGGTGACGGGCCCGGCGACGGCGGCCGGATCATCGAGGTCACGACCTTCCTCGACGTCACCCGCCGCGGCGTCACCGGCCCGGACTTCCGCGCCTTCACCGCCACCGGCCTGTTCACCCGCTTCGGCCTCCCTGCCTCCCTCCCGGACTGACCCTCAGACCCGATCCGTGACATCCGGCAGCCGCTCCCCCACACCGCCGCCCACCGGACGGCGAGCCTTCGCCGGGACGCGGCCGAGGACGGCGCCGGCGCCAGGGGCGGGGGCGGGCTGGGTTGGTTCTTGTTGGTCGGGCTTGGTGGGGTGGATGGGGCGGGGCGGGGTGGCGCCGCGTAGAAGGGAAGACATGCCGGCCAGGGCGCCGAGGGCGGCGGCGACGCCGAAGACGATCAGTAGGCCGTGGTGGAACGGGCCGGCCAGTAGCTGGGGGAAGAAGGCGTGGCCACTCACGGTCGCCTGGTGGGCGGCCGGCACCGCGGACAGGCCGCCGTCATCGGCCAGCAGGTGCTCGACCGGGTTCACCCCGAGCACGGTCGCGAACAGCGAGGCCACCGGCGGCAGCGAGCTCGCGTGATGCGCCACGGACGCCGAGACTCCCTGGTCGCGCAGCCCGTCATACAGCGAGCTCGGCAGGGTCGCCGCGAGGCCCGCGATCATCAGCGAGAAGAACACGCCGATGGACAGCGCGGTGCCCGAGTTCTGGAACGTCGCCCGCATCCCGGAGGCCGCACCGCGCTGCTCGGCCGGCACCGAGCCCATGATCGCGGACGAGTTCGGCGCGGAGAACATCCCGGCGCCGATCCCGTTCGCCGCGATGAGCAGCGCGAACGTCCAGTAGGAGAAGCTGACCGGCAGCAGCATCAGGCCGAGGAAACTCGCCGAGAACACCGCCATCCCGGACGTGGCGATGCCCCGGGCGCCGAACCGGTCGGACAGGTAGCCCGCGAGCGGCCCGGCCAGCAGGACGCCGACGGTCAGCGGCAGCAGATAGATGCCCGCCCACAGCGGCGTGTCGTCGTAGTCGTATCCGTGCAGGGGCAGCCAGATCCCCTGCAACCACATGATCATCATGAACTGCAGGCCGCCGCGGGCGATCGCCACTGCCAGGCCCGCGAGGTTACCGGTGGTGAACGCCCGGGAGCGGAACAGCCCGAGCTGGAACATCGGGTCGGGATGCCGGCGTTCGATGCCGACGAACGCCGCCAGCAGCGCCAGTCCCCCGCCGAGCAGGGCGAGGACCGCCGGGTTCGTCCATCCCATGGCGTGCCCGTGGTAAGGCTGCAGGCCGAGGGTGACGGCGATGAGCACCGCGGACAGACCCACCGCGAACGTGATGTTGCCCCACCAGTCGATGCGCGGACGGATCGTGCGCCGTGGCGGCGCGGTCTCCTTGAGCCGCAGGTATGCCCAGAGCGTTCCGAACACGCCGACCGGAACGTTGACCCAGAACACCGCCCGCCAGTCCAGCACCGCGAGCAGACCGCCGGCGACCAGGCCGACGAACTGCCCGGCGAGCGCCGCCACCTGGTTCACCCCGAGCGCGAAGCCACGCTGCTCGGCCGGGAACGCGTCGGTGAGGATCGCCGCCGAGTTCGCCGTCAACATCGAGCCGCCGACCGCCTGGAGCAGCCGCCAGCCGATCAGCCATAACGCCCCGTGACCACCGCCGAACGGATCGAACGACAGCAGGATGGATGCCGCGGTGAACACCGCGAACCCCAGGTTGTAGATCCGCACCCGGCCGAACAGGTCCCCGAGCCGGCCGAGCGCCACGACCAGCACCGCCTGGACCAGGCGATACCCCATGATCATCCACAGTAGGTAGCCGACGTTACCCGGGGCCAGTGGGTCCAGGTGGATGCCGCGGAAGATCGGTGGCAGCGCGATGAGGACGATCGACCCGTCCAGCGCCGACATGAACACCGCCGCCGTGGTGTTCGACAGCGCCACCCACCGGTAGCGACTGTCGGTAGCGGCCGGTCCGCGGGATCCGCGCCCCCTGCCGGGACGACCGGGGCCTCGTTCCGCCGCCCGGGCGCTGGCCGCCATCAGAGCTTCTCCGCGAGCCTGGTGAGCAGCGGCACGGCGGCGGCAAGCCGCTCGAGTTCGGCCGAGGTGAACCCCGCCAGCACGTCGGCGATGAGGTCGGTGCGCGCGTCCCGCCGGCTGTTCAGCGCCGCGAGCCCCGCCTCGGTCGCCGAGAGGATCACCTGCCGGCCGTCGGAGGGATCCCGGCGCCGTTCGAGGTAACCGCGGGCCTCCAGGCTGCCCAGGGTGGCACCCATCGCCTGCGGGCTGATCTGCTCCTGGCGGGCCAGCGCCGCCGAGGTCGCCGGGCCGCCGCGGTCGAGCCGGGCCAGCGCCGCCGACTCGGGAATCGTCAGCCCGCCCGTCGGCGACACCTGCCGAATCCGCCGGATCAGTATCCCCACGCTCAGGCGTAGCGCCAGAGCCAGCCGCCGGACGTCGGCCACCTCGGCTGTCTCAGCCGTCTCGGCCGCAGCTGCCGTGCTGGCCACATGAGGTGGATCTGCCGTCTCGGCCGCGGCTGCCACGCCAGCCGTCGCTTGCGCATCTCCCGAGAACATATCTTCAGCCTAGGTTGATAAACCTAGGCTGACAACTTGTCGGCAACGGACGGCGACGGGAGGCGGAGGACAGCGGACGGCAGGAGGTCGACTATCCCCGGGGGGCCTGGTAGGGATCGCGGGCCTGGTACGGACGTCGGGTCGCGTGCGGGGCCCGCGTCTCGTCGAGGACCCGGGCGAGCAGGTCGGCGGCGAACAGGTCCATCGGCGGAACCTGGTCGGGTGGCAGCAGGCCGTGCTCGCGGACCAGCCGGGTCACCCGCGCGGCGAGCAGGGTGTGCCGCACCGAGGCGAACAGCAGATACCTGTCGAGGTCCTCCAACGGCCGGCCGAGTAGCTGCGCGTAACGCTCGACGGTTGCCTCCCGGTCGGGCAGCCCGGAAAGGCGCGTCACCCCGACCCCCTCACTGAGATGGCGATCCAGGTGTAGGTACCAGGCCAGATCGGACTCGGGCTGGCCAAGCGCCGCCATCTCCCAGTCGAGCACCGCCGCGACGCGCTCATCCTGGAAGATCAGATTGCCGATCCGCGCGTCCCCCCACAGCAGCCTGGCCGGATGGCGTTCCGCCGGCGGATGCGCCCGCAGCCACGCGAAGGCCGCTCGCAGCGTCGCGGCCGTGTCGTCCGCCGGGGCGAAGAAGTCCAGGTGACCCTCGTACACGTCCAGCTGGCCCAACAGGCCGCGAAGCGGTACCTCGGGCCCCGGTCCCTGCTCCCGCTGCCGCGGCAGCTGCGCGCCCAGCCCCGATGCCGACCCCGGCTCCAGCTCCGGCTCCAGCTCCGGGCCCGGCTGCGTGCTCGGCTCGGCCTGGGCGCCCGTCCTCGTTCCCGGCTCCGCCCGTGCCTGCGCCACGTTCTTCCCGTCCACCCCGCCGCCGTCCATCCCGCCGGCGACCGTCTGGCCGCCGACCGCCTGGCCGGCGGATGCCTGGCTGACGAACACGTCATCGATGAACTCGAGGCCGAGCTCGGCCGGGTCCAGTCGGTGCAACCGGGTCATGGCAGCGAGCCCCGCGTCCCAGATTCGGGCCCGGGCGTCGAGCGACAGGTCCGACGGAAATCCGCCCATGTGGTACGGCGGGATATCCGGTGGAACCTGTCCGTCCACGAAGCCCATCACCAGGAACGGCGCCCCCAGCACGGCCGGATCGAGCTCGTAGCCGTGGACGGGCGGCACCGGGATATCGGTGTGCTGGGCGAGGATCTCGACCAACCGGCATTCCTCGGCGAACCTGGCCCAGGGGTAGAGCCGGTAGCGGCCCGGTGCGAAGCGAACCATCAAAGGCCACGCGGTCCGCTCGCCATCCGCCCCGATCTGGTAGGCCGTGACCCGCACCATTTCAGCGGACAGCCCCTGCTCACGCGGCGTCTCCGGTTCCCCCAACTCCCAGCGCACCGCGGGCGGTACGGCCGGGCCCCCTGCGCCGGGTGGATGGTCGGCAAGCCAGGCGGCCAGCCGGGCGCGTAGGAGTTCCGGGTCGAGCTGCGACGGGACGGCCACCACGGCCACCTTTCCTCGGGAACGTGCCGACCCGACCCGATCCGCGTGAGCCGGGTGGAGCGGTCACGCGCCGTCGGATACCCACCGCCGGATGCGCCCACTGTCAGACAGGCAAACGCAGACAGACACACGCAGACAGACAGGCACACGGCCGGCAAGGCGGTCGGACGGACAGGCGGAGCCGGGCGACCGGCCCGGTCAGGTGCGGTCCTGCACCTCGCGGACGACACGGTCGATGTGCTCGGTGTGCTTGTGGTCAGTACGGTCGTCGATCACGTCACCGAGCTTGTCGACCGCATTATCGATCTTGTCATCGTGCTTCTCGGCCAGATCACCCAGCTTGTCAAACGCGCCCTTGAAGTCAACCATCGAACGCCCCCTCCGTCGGAACACCTGCCCACCCACGTGCCCGGTACGGACGCGGGTGTCATCTCCAGCGCTGCTGTCCAGCACGATACCGATCTCACGGTTGGCTTCGCGGGGAAAGCTGCCGGGTCGCGCCGTCGGCGGAGTCAGGCCGGCTCGTCGTGGACGATCCGCCGGGCGACGGTCGCAAGCTGCTGCTGCTCGGCCTGCGGGACGCGCTCGAGCAGCGTGCGGACCCGCGCGGCGACGTCCCGGTAGGTGCGCATCGCGACCGCGGTGCCCTCATCGGTCAGTGTCACCTCGGTGGCGCGTCGATCATGGGCGGCGCGTGAACGGACGACCAGGCCACGGCGTTCGAGCCGATCGGTGAGGTTGCTCAGGTTCGGCTTCTCCACATGCAGGAGCCGGCCGAGCTCCGTCATCCCGACCGCCCCACGGACGATCACCGCGCAGAGCAGCTCGACCTGCTGCTGGCTGAGACCGTGGCCGCGACCCGCGTCGGCGAACAGGTGCAGGACGTGGTGCGACAGGTCGACCAGCGCCTCGGCGAGGCCAGCGTCCTGGGAGCGCACCTCGGCACCGCGGTCCCGGTCTCGCCGTAGCAGACAGACGGGGGCGGCGCACGGCCATGCTCAGTACCCAGTTGGTTCGCAGCAACGGGGCACCATTCAGCGGAAAGAAAGTCACGGTCCGTGACGAAAACCCTCGGGCCGCCATAGTTCAAGATTCAAACAGGTCGCCGTGGGGGCATTCGCGTCCGATTTGCCCCCCACGACGACCTGTTTAACGGGATCTTGCTCGACAGCTCACTCCGGGGCGTAGCGATCGCGCGGCGGTCGATCGCTGGGGCAGAACGGCCGGCGTTCGGCGCGAGGCGTCGGCGCGGGACAGGGCGTCGGCGAGGCGCGGGCGCGGGCGCGGGACAGGGCATCAGCGCGAGAGGAGTGTCAGCGCAGGTCGTCGGCGCCGGCCCGGGCGGCCTCGATGTCGGTGGTGGCGCCGCCGGATTCCCGTGCGAGGACATCGGCGGCTCGTCGGTCCGCGGACGTCTGGCCGGCGACCTGACGGGCCGCCTCGCCATCCCGCAGTCCTGCACCGGCCGGACGGGTAGTGCCGCCGGAACGGGTGGAGCCGCCGGAACGGGTGGAGCCGCCGTCGCGTGCCGGGCGGACGTGCGTGACGATGGCCGCGCAGAACGCCTCGAGGTCGTCCGGACGCCGGCTGCTGATCAGGGTGTTCGGCCCGGAATCGTCGACGACGACCTCCTCGTCAACCCAGTCGGCGCCGGCGTTACGCAGGTCGGTGCGCACGCTCGGCCAGCTGGTGATCCGCCGCCCGCGCACCGCGTCGGCCTCGACGAGCGTCCACGGACCGTGGCAGATCACCGCGACCGGCCGGCCCGCGTCGAAGAACGCCCGACTGAACCGGACGGCATCGGGCCGGGTGCGCAGCTGATCGGGGTTGGCGACGCCTCCGGGCAGGACCAGCGCGTCGAAGTCGGCGGGATCGGCCGCCTCGACGGTGATGTCGACACCGAACTGGTCGGCCCGGTCGAGATGGTCATACGCCTGGATCTGCCCGGGTTGGGTGGACACGAGCACCGGCTCACCGCCGGCATCGCGGACGGCGTCCCAGGGCCTGGTGAGTTCAGCCTGCTCGACGCCTTCCGGCGCGACCAGAAAGGCAACCCGGGTTCCCGCGAGGTCGTGTGCCATGAGTGTGTTCTCCCTCCACATCGAGGACAGCGGTGCCTGCCCGCGACCAAGCCCCCGTGGACGAAGCGGGTCTGGCCCGCCAAGTCCGTGGGCTGCCCGAGGCCCGCGGCGGTGATGCGTGACCCGTGATCCGCGCTCGGCCTCCGCTCGCGTCTGCTTCGTCACAAGCTGTCGAAGCTCACCGGAAGATCACTGGGGACCCTCGTCCGGACCACTGCGGGCACTCCGCGCGGGCCCGTCCTCACCGCCATCAACTCCGCGGCCATCTGGGCGGCATCGCCCTGTCGCCCATCGCCTGCCCGCCGCACTGTCCGTTACGCGGATCGCCGCCAAAATCCGCGGAATCGCACCCGAACCATCGGCGAATCTCACTCTTCGCATCCGCATTCTGACGCAGAGCCGCACGATGCGGCGGGGGGCGGGGGGCGGGCCGCACATGGTACGCAATGCCACGCCTTCTTGCCTGTCAGGACAAGGACGTATCCCGGCGCATGGGCAACTTATGACGGCCACATACTATTTCGTTCCAACCCGGGCAGCACGATCCTGCGTCGCCGCCGTAGTCGCACCCCCATTCGTGTCCGGCATACCCGAGGAGGCCTCCGATAGACCGCTACGAGCTCATCGACCTGACTCGACGGGCACTCAAAGTCGCAACGGACCGGACAACGGACATGACGGCGTCGGAACGTCGCCTGCCGGCCAGCGCGTACACGGACAGCGAGCGCTTCGAGCAAGAGCGGGAACTGGTTCGGCGCGCTCCGCAGCTTGTCGGATATCGGTCCGAACTGCCGACACCAGGCAGCTACTGCACCAAGACCGTCATGGACGTTCCCGTGCTGATGACCCGGGGCTCCGACGGCCAGGTCCGGGCCTTCCAGAACGTCTGCGCGCACCGTGCGGCCCCGGTCGCCCAGGGCTGCGGCGAGGCGGAGCGGTTCGTCTGCCCGTTCCACGCCTGGACCTACGACAACCTCGGTCGGTATGTCGGCGGCCCTGGTCGGGAGGGTTTCCCGACCGCGCTGACCCCCGGCGCCGGGCTGACCGAGCTGCCCGCGGCCGAGTACGCCGGCTTCCTCTGGGTGGGCCTGCGCCCGCAGGACGGCCCGCTCGACATCGCGTCGCACCTCGGCGAACTCGGGCCCGAGCTCGCCTCCTGGAACGTCGGAAGCTGGTCGTCGGTCGGCGAGAAGTCGCTTGACGCACCGATCAACTGGAAGCTGGCACTGGACACCTTCGCGGAGAACTACCATTTCGCGACCGTCCACCGGGACACCTTCGGTAGCTTCGCCCGCAGCAACTGCGCCCTGTTCGACGCGTATGGTCCGCATCATCGGCTGGTGTTCCCGCTGCGGAACATCACGGACATCGCCGATCAGCCGGAGGACAGCTGGCAGCCGCTGAACCATCTGGTGGTCATCTACGCGTTGTTCCCGAACATCGTTCTGTCCTGCACGGTCGCCAACGGCGAAGTGTTTCGCGTCTACCCCGGACAGACGCCGGGACAGTCGATCACCTACCACCAGAACGCCACCCCGATGGACCTCACCGACGAGGCGATGCGTATCGGTGCCGGCGAGATCTTCGACTACGCCCACATCTCGGTCCGGGACGAGGACTACAAACTCGCCGCTGAGATCCAGCGAGCGCTGGCCTCCGGCGCCCGCCCCGAGCTGGTCTTCGGCCGTAACGAGCCTGGCCTGCACCACCGGCACGGCGCCGTCGACGCGGCCCTCGGCGCGGCGCCGGGCGTCTGACCGCCCCGCGCGGGCGGGCCACCCCCTGCGCCCGCCCGCGCCGCGGACAGTATCGGCGGTGTGCTCGACACAGGCCGGTAACGAAAACGCACTACCGTGCGTGGCTGGGCTGAGGAGGGGCCGATGGCAGACCGTGGATCATCCGCCGACGCGGGGATCGTCCCCGTCGTCGACATCTCGTCCTGGGTTCGGCCGGACGGCAACCGCACCGGCCACGAAACCAGCCGCGGCGACGGTACCGCCCAGCACCACACTCGCGGCTCGGACGAAGGCCAGGCGGCCAGGCGGGAGGCCATGGCAGACGCCGGCGAGGCCATCTCGCGCAATGCCAGCCCACCGCACGACCTGGCGCGGGAGGCCGTGGCGCGGGATCTTGACGAGGTGTGTCGGACGGTGGGGTTCGCGCAGATCGTCGGGCATGGGGTGCCGGCGGATCTGATCGCCGAGATGCTGGCCGTCACCGCCGAGTTCTTCGATCTCCCGCCGGAGGAGAAGCTCGCGCTGCGACCGCCTCGGCCGGAGGTGAACCGGGGCTACGCGCCGCTGGGCAGTGAGGCGCTGGCATACAGCCTGGGCGCCGAGCAGTCGCTCCCGGACCTGTTCGAGGCGTTCAACATCGGTGTCGACAGCTGGCCGGCCGGTGATCCGTACTACGAGGCCGAGGCGCACCGGATGTTCGCGCCGAACCTGTGGCCGGCGCGGCCCGAGCGGATGCGGACGGTGTGGACGGCGTACTTCGACGCGCTCGCCGCGCTCGCGAGCCGGCTGATGGCCGCGTTCGCCCATGCCCTGGACCTACCAGCGGACTTCTTCGCCGCCCGCACCGGACGGGCACCGAACGTGATGCGGGCCAACCGCTACCTGCGCCAGCCCGGCTCCCCCGACCCGGCGCCGGGCCAGTTGCGGATGGGGGCCCACACGGACTACGGCGCCTGTACCATCCTGCTCGCCGACGACGTGGACGGTCTGGAGATCCTTGGCCCGGACGGGGCATGGCATCCGGTGCGCCCGGCGCCGGGGGCGTTCGTCGTCAACATCGGGGACCTGCTGGCCCGCTGGACCAACGACCGGTGGCGCTCCACGCTGCACCGGGTCGTCCCCCCACCCGTGGCCGAGCGCGGGCCGGCGCTGCGCCGCTCGATCGCGTTCTTCCACGAGGGCAATCACGACGCGATCGTCGACTGCCTGCCGACGTGCGTTTCGGGCGACAACCCGGCCCGTTACCCGGCCGAGACCGTCGCCAACCATCTGTTGGCCAAGCTTCTCGGCCCGCGCACCCTGTCCACGTCCGCCGCGACGTCCACCACGACCGGCCGGGCCAGCACCTGACCCCCGCCCTGGATCCCGCCGACACCCCACCCCGATTGCCCGGCGCTGGGCTCTCGGCCCCCGTCCCCGCTCGCCCGGTACCAGGGGTGGCCACTGTCGGTCCATCGGCTTTCGGGCACGCCGACCCTTCATGATCGTACCGATTGGCGTCACTTATCCCGCCGCGGCCACGGTGGGCCGAGCCGGTGCCACCGGGGCGTAGCGTGCGGGCATGGCTTCCGTACCCACCGCACCCGTTGTCGCGGCCGGTCTCGTCGGCGGATATTCCGTCGCCCGACTCAGCGGGCGACGGCCCCTCGGCGGGGTCGTGCTCGCCGCGGCCGGCGCCGTGTGCGGGCGTTCCTGGCTGCGCACCCGCGGGCCTGCCCTCACCGGCGTGCTGCTTGGCACCTACCTGACCGCCTTCGGAGCGTCCCATCCCCTGGCAAAGAAGCTCGGTGCCTGGCCGTCCGTACTCACGGTCACCGCCGCCGCGGCGGCCGCCTCCCACCTACTCGCCGACCGTCCGGACGCCCGGGCCAGCTCCACCGGGACCTGAACTCGCCCACGTCTGACCAGCCTGGCCCGGGTCCTGAGCGACCCGACCGATAGCGACCTGGCCCATCCGGACCAGAACCAATGGCAACGAACCGGCCGCCGGGATGGTTGCGCCTTCCCGGCGGCCGACTGACGAACACAGCGGCAAGGGGGCCCGGTGGGGCCACCCGTGCGGGGGTGGCCCCACCGCTGGCGCGGTCTGTGTCGGATACCCCCCAGGTGCGGGGCCGACCACAGCTCGCGCCGGTACCGAACCGCTCAGAGGCCGGTACCGAACCGCTCAGAGGCCGGTGCCGAACCGCTCAGAGGCCGGTGCCGACCGTTGCGGTCACCGCACGTAGAAGATCGCCGAGGCGGTCCCAGGCGACCCGGGCCTCGGCGACGTGTTGCTCGTTCGGCGGCCCCGAGGCCAGCAACTGGACGGTCTTCAGCGCCGCGTAGAGGTAGAGCGGGCGGCCTCGCCAGATGGTCAGCAGCGGATACGTCTCGTCGAGCGCGCGGTGGACGACCCGGCGCAGCGGGATGTCGGGGCTGCGCTGGCCAACGTCCATCCGGTGCAGGATGGTCACGGCCGCATCGATCTCGTCCATGTCCGGGGTCCAGATCCCGGCCGTCAAGGCCTGCGCCGCCTCGTTGTAGGCATCCGCCGCAGCCACCACCGGGTACCCGCCGCCGTGGTGCACGGGGGGCGGAGCCCAGTCGTCGTCATCATCGGTCACCCGACCACCGTCCCTGACAACCACGGCCGCGGGACCAACAGTGGTCAGCTCCATAGCGACACCCCTGGCACCCACGTGCCAGTTTCCTCCTTCCGGCACCGGCTACGAGGACGACGGACAACCAGCCCCATCCGGTAGGCAGCCCACCCCTGACCCGCCCGACCCGACCAGCCAAGCCCGGTCCGACCACGCCCGCCTATGGCTTTCCTCGCCGATCATGATGGTCCATCACAGCAGACCGGCCGGTTCCCGTCTGATCCCCGGTCGGGCTCGGACCACGTCCGACGTCCTCGGCGGCACGCGCACCGTCCGACGTGCCCGGTGGCCGGTGGCCGCCGGTGGCCGGTGGCCGCCGGTGGCCGGTGCCCGGTGGCGCACGATGCCCCTGCCGTCACCGTCAGCTCCGGTCGTCACGACCAGCGAGCACTGTCCCCACCGCCGACCCGCTACCGCCCTCCTCGCCGCTGCTGCGCGCGACGGCGGCTCGGCCCCGGAAAACCTCCGTGTCGCTTCTACCGGGTTACGAAGGGACAAATCGGGCAGATTGCCCGGTAGAAGCGACATCCCCGCGCACCAGCAACGGCACCCATCACGGACAGCGAGATTCACCGGGTGAACCCGGCCGCGAGCCGGACATCCACGAGAAAACAACCTAGCCCGACCCGGCAGCCCAGGCCCGATCCGACCGGTGAGCCTGGCGCGTCGGCTGGGAGCATCGTCGGTATGCGACCAAGCCGGCGAATGTTACTGATCACCGGAGCGGCCACGACGGCCTGCGCTGCCCTGAGCGATGTCGCGATCGCCGGATGCGCCTCCACCTCGGCCCCGGTCGCCGGCACCACCGGCACCACCGGATCGCCGCCCGCCGGCAGCGGGACACAGGCCTCAGCGGACACTCGGGCGGGGCGTACGCAGCGGGCGGCGTCGGGGCCGGCGGTGGTGACCGCGACCTCGTTCGCCAGTGCGGCGCGGGGGCGGCAGGTGTCGATGGTGGTCGTGGCTCCGGCCGGTGGAGCGCGTGACCTGCCGGTCTGCCTGGTGCTGCACGGGCGCGGCGACGACGCCCGCGGTTCGGTCGGGCTGCTCGGACTCGACACGCTACTGCCGGCGGCGATCCGCGCGGGTGTCGCGCCGTTCGTGCTGGTGACGCTGGATGGGGGCACTGCCTACTGGCACCGGCGCGCCTCCGGCGACGACCCGGAGGCGATGATCCTCGACGAGGTCCGGCCCCGGCTGGCCGCCGCGGGGATGCGCGCCGAAAGGATTGCGGCGCTCGGCTGGTCCATGGGCGGCTACGGTGCGCTCCTGCTCGCCCGGCGCCACCCCGACCTGGTCGTCGCCGCGGCGGCGAGCAGCCCGGCCATGTGGCATACCTACGCCGCCAGCGCCCCCGGCGCCTTCGACTCGTCCGCCGACTTCGCCGCCCACCGCGTCCTCGGCGCCGGGCCCGCACCAGGCGTTGCCTACCGCATCGACTGCGGCAGCTCCGACCCGTTCGCCGCCGTCTCCCGCGAGGCGGTCACGCAGCTACGTCCCACCGAGTACAGCCTCGGCGCCGGTGGCCACACCCCCGGCTACTGGCGCTCGGTCGCCCCCGCCCAGCTCACCTTCGTCGGCACCGCCCTCGCCCGGACCCCTGGGTAACTGCGAGGCGGGCCCAACGGCGATGGGGCGGCGGTGCGGCTCGTCCGTTCTCCCTCCCGCCGGGGCGAGACGCGCGTGCCCCTGGCCCCTGGCGCCTGCGCCTGCGCCTGCGCCTGCGCCTGCGCCTGCGCCTGCGCCACGCCTAGCCAGGCGTACGCAGGGAGCGTAGGAGCAGGCGCCCAAAGCGGGTGCGGAGCAGGGCGCCGGAACCGGCAAGGGCAGCCGCCATGGCGATGGCGAGGTCGGCGGGCGAGCCGTCGCCGAGGACCTGCAGCACCGCGAACGCGGCACCGAATGGCAGACCGACGACGGTGAGCACGCCGAGGGCGGCACTGACGTACTGACCTTCCTGGGCCTGGGCGATCCGGTTGAGGTCGACGATCTCGCCGAGCACCGCCTCGAACCGTTCGGGCAGACGGTGCTGTTCCTGGTATGCGGTGAGGATGTCATTGGCCGGGCCGTGGGAGCTTGCGTCCCGCAGCCAGTAGATGCTGCGGAAGCGGGCGGTGCGCTCCTCAAGCGCGGCGAGGTGGCGGGGCAGGTCATCGGCGTCGAATGCCCGGGCCGCATCATCGATCATCTGGGTGATGCTGCCGTGCTGCACCATTCCGATGACGAGAGCGTCCACATAGGTGGTGTGCGTGTAGAGCTGCGCGAAGCCGAAGAACGGGTCGGCGGGTCCAACGTCCGGACGCAGGCCGAGGAAGGCGGCGCCGTCCCGCGTGATCAGGCCGCGCCAGTCGGCGGAGAGAACGACCCGCCCGGCCAGAAGCCGGTCGGCATGTTCGGGGTCAGGTGGGTAATCGACGCCGGCTGTCCGGGAGGCCAGGTGCCACAGCCACGTGTCGGCCGCGCTCCAGGATCCTGTTCGGGTGGCGCCGACGGGCAGCGGAACCTGACCGTCCGGGAATTCGCCGTTCAGGTACTCGTCGCCCGGCAGCGTGGTGAACGCGACGGTGAATGCTCGTGCCGCCGGGGTCAGGCAGGCCCAGGCGGGTAACAGACCAGCGAAATCGGGTGGGTTGATCTGGCTCGCTCGGCGGCCGGCGACCGCCCGCAGGAGATCGAGACTACCGATCCCACTGATTGACACCCGCACGTGGAAGATCGCAAATGCCTGGTCCAGCCGTTCCGGAAAGGGCAGGACGATCTCGACACCGAAGATCCCGTAGTCCGCTCCCGCCGGGAGCAGGTCGCTACGGGGAATGATGCCGCCCCCATCCCCGGTCGGGGCGCCTTCGCCCGCAGAAATGTGACAGTGCCAGCGCCTCGGCCCCTCGGCAGTTCCGTAGAGGATGCGGGCACAGGCCGCACTGAAATAGCTGCCGCGGGCTGCGGCGGTGGCCTGCACCTCCTGCCAGCGCAGCGGCAGAGGGCCGACCGGCCAGTCAGGTGGGCCGGTGATCCGGGCAGGGAACAACGCCGCGAACGACTGTCGGGACATGCGGCCTACCGGTAGAACTCGTCGACCTCAGGCAGGTCGAGCCGGATGACGAAACGGGCGCGGCTGGTGTGTTCATCAACCTCGAACCGTACTCGTTCACCGATGATGATTGTACGGAACCCTTCGGTGACGATGTCGCTGTAATCAAAGCCATGAAGCTCGCCGCTGACATCGTCGCGCACGACATAGGTCGCCGTCACCTGGTGTGGCCCGGCGCCGAACTGCTCGCGTTCGACCATCCGGCCGAACCGTTGACCGGCCGCTACGTCTTCGGCCGGCAGGCTCGCCGTCGTATCGGTCATGGCATCTCCCGGACACAGCGGAAACCGACCGCGTTGCTGCTCCCACGTCGGACGTAGAGCGCTTTGGAGCTCACCTGAACCGCTCGATAGGGATTATCGTAGGAACCACCGCAGATGACGGCGGAGCCCAACTGATCGAACACGCTCGACGTCCACTCCCAGACGTTTCCGGCCATTCCTCGTACGCCGAACGGCGAAACATTTGCGGGATGATCGGTAACCGAGGTCGGCGCGCAGTCCCGCAGCCGCCCGGAGTCGATTTCCTGTTTCCAGACCTCGTAGGTCACCAACGGATGACCACTCCAGGCGTCGGCGCAGTTGACCGCGGCCAGGTCGAGCTCATCTCCCCACGGGAACAGCCGTCCGTCGGTGCCACGAGCAGCCGCCTCCCACTCGATGCTGGTCGGCAGTCGTTTGCCCTCGAACCGAGCAAAGGCGTAGGCGCTCCACCAGCTCACGCAGACGACGGGGTGGTCTGCATACTGCGGATCGGTGAGATATGCGGGATTACGCAATCGCTCCTGCCACGGTTCGTGGCTGTGGCCGGGCGGGGTATCCGGATGGTCCCACCGCCCGGAGCCCCGCTCGGCAACAGCTGTCAGAAACGCCCGATAACGCCGGACGGTGACGGGAAACTCGTCGAACCGCACCGGACTCTCGATCCGACGCAGCAACAGCCGGTGGCTCGGCCCAAGCAGATAGGCGCCGGCCGGAAGCACCGGCTCCACCGGCCCAGCCGGCATCGGACGGCCGGGCGTTGGCGGGTCGTCTGCCACCAGCGGATCAGCGGAGGCCGACGAGTCGGACATGAGCGGCACGGCAGCCCTCTGCCCGGGGCTCTGATATTCGGGGACCGGGGGCGGCTCGGTGCCGAGATGAGTGAGAAAAGCCCGGACCTGTTCGGTGAGGATCGGCTCGTCCAGCCCGGCAGCGGCCTCCCGACCAGCGGCGGTACGCAGAAATCGGGCGGCGAGGTACTCCTGGAAGACGGTATGCACCAGCGCGACGTCGCCGTTGCCGGCCGGCCGGAACAGCGGCGCGAGGCGAAAGTTCTCCCAGGTGACGCGTCCGTCGGTGAAACAGTCGATGCCGAGGTGGGAGCAGAGGTCAGCGAGGGTGAACACCGTGTGGTCGGCCAGGTAGGCGGGCCCGAGGTACGACTCCAGGGTGGGCCCGAGCTCGGCGAGGCCCTCGACGGCCAGGATCTGGCCGAACCGCTCGGCGACCAAGCCGGCAAGGCTGCCCGCGTCCTCGCCGATCTCCCCAGCGCCGTTGGGGAGACGGCGGCCGGTGGGAGCACTGCCGCCGGATCCGCCCCGGGCAAGGCGCCCGGTCTGCTGGGCCAGGCGCAGCTGCAGCGGTGAGACCTGGAAGGACCGCTCGCCCACCCGAAACGTCAGATCCGCCAGCCGGATCACGCTGAACCGCGGCAGATCCAGCGGATCAACGCCGCCAGCGTGCAACTGCTGCACGATACGTTCGGAAATCAGGGATGAGCTGTTGAGTAGGCGGCGGACCTCGGGCGAGTCCGCGAGAAACGAGTAGCGAGACGCGAGCACCACCGTCGACTCGGCTGACATCGCCTGCGCGACGTCCGCGAACAGATCGAGGAAAGCGGCGAGGCTCGTGCCCCGTACTGCCTCGTCGATCGCATCGAGCACGCACAGTACCGAGCCCGACCGGATCAGATACAGGAACACGTCAAAGACTCGGTTGCGGGGAACGTCCAGGTAGGGCCGCAGTACTCGGGTAACGAACTCGCCGAAGTCCTCGTCCGGCTCCTTGAGACTCATGTCGAGGTAGAAGCGGTAGCGGTGGGCCGCCGGTGGTCCACCATCGACGACCAGCCTTTTGAGTAACGTCGTCTTCCCGCTGCCCGGTCCGCCGATGACCAGGGCGTTCGCCGATGCCTCGACGAGGCGGCGCAGGATCTGGACCGCGTCCGATGCCTCCGTCACCGTCATCTCGCCGGTGCTCTGGTCGGTGGCGAGTACTTCACCGGCGATCTGGAGCGGTGCGGGCGCTGTCTGCGGCACGTCCTCCTGCTCGGGCGATGCCCGAGGCATCGGCGTTGGCCCCGGCTCTGGCGTGGCTGCGGGATAGCGTACGGTGAGGGCCGCCAGGTGCGACGGGACGTCGATGATCCGCTCGATGAAACGGTCGTAGGTGATGATTCTGATCTCGCCGTCGGCGAACGGGGCGACGGACATCGCCGGCTCGTCGTCGACCAGCAGGAACCGGGTGTGCTTGGGGAGCTGAGTGTCGAGCAGCTCGCCCCCGGTGGACGCCAGCAGTTGGTTCAGTTCGTCGAGGCTGCGGCTCAGCATGAGCTCGACATATTCGGCCTGCAAGCCCACCTGTCGGCAGAACAGCTGGTAGACGGTACTTGAGGACAGGTTGAACCGTTTGATCGCCCGGTAGCCGAGTGTGGCATACAGGCCGGCAAGAAATTCGGCCTTCCGCGCGACGAGCGGGTCGAGGTCTGGGGCGTCACCAGTAATGGCCGCGACCCCGGTGCCGGTGAACCAGTCGAGAACGTCCAGCAGGCGGCGGACAGCGAGCAGCCCGTCCTCCTCGGCGATGTCATAGCCGTCGTGCGAGGAGCGGTTGCGCAGCCGCTGAATGTCGGTGAACGCGTTGATGACACCGGTGCTACGTATATATGGTCGGCAGCCCTTGATCAGGTCGTTGAGGGCCTTGCCGTTCGGGTCGCCGGGAATCTGGTGATGCGTCCAGAGCTGCTTGAGGAGTCGTTCGGCGATCTTACCGACAAGGGAGACGGTGTTCTCCGGGTAGCCGTCGCCGAGCGACCTGATCGGCCGGGTGAAGTCCAGGCCGAGGTGCCGGGCGATCCGGTCATGTCCGTTGAGCTCGGCCTGCAGCCGACGCAAACGTTCGTCGACGGACTCGGTCACGGTGCGGGCCTCCCCTGCGCGATGGTGGGACCGGTCACGGCTCGGGCCTTCGGCGGACACCGAGCACGAAGGCAAATCGGTCGGGAAAGCGGAACTCCGCCTGCGGATGAGCGGCCGCGATTTCCGCGAGGCCAGCGGCGATCTCGGCGTCGTCGAACATAGACAGCAACGACATGTACCGATTCCGGACCATGTCCAGATACCGGCTCCGCGGGATCCTCAGCTCGTACTCATGATAGGCGAGCTCCGCCGAGAGCCCGGCCGCCCGCATGGCGTCGGCAACATCAACGGGATCGGGCTGGAGCTGTTCGAACCGCTTCAGCGCGGCGGCGAACAGTGGATAGCAAATTCGGGTGGGGAGCATGACGACGAGCAGACGCCCGTTCGCATCAAGAAGCCCCGCGAGCCCGGCGATGGTGCGACGGCGATCGGCGACGGAGACGTGATGAAGGGCCTCCTTTATAAGGATTGCATCCAGCAGCCCAGATCCCGCACCCCCCCCCCGTCACGAATTTGACGTCTGTTGCTTTTTCGGGCATTTCGGAGCCAGCCAGTTCCTCGGCTGACGCACGCAAAGGGAGCAGTCCCGGGTCGGCGGGAAGCTGCGCGAGCATGGCCGCCGACGGGTCGACGCACAGAATTGGCGTTTCCGGTCTGACGATCTCACGCACTCGCCTGGTGTACAGTCCGGTGCCGCAGCCGATGTCCGCGATCCGGTCGGCCGCGGTCAGTGCGAGCGCACCGCTGATCTCCCTGGCCATCCAGTCGACGAAACCACTGCCGTAATCCCAGTTCTGGTCATACCCGCCGGCCAACCGCTCGTAATGTGCCCGCGTTTCGTCCCGCGTCCACCCCGCCGTGCCGCGGTCGTGGCCGGCGAGCTGCCCCGCCTCGCCTTGGGCGGCAGGGGCGCTGTGGTCACAGGACGCGTCGTGCGCTCCGCCTGCCTGCTCGCCCATGCTCCACCACCTCCGCACCACCTCCGCCCGCCTACCCAGACGGATAGTAGCCGATCGACTCCCACATGAGACTACAACGGTCACCGTCGCTGATTCCGGTGCGCCGCCCGAGGTAGTAGTGCGGGTGCGGGTGCGGGCCGACCGGACTTCGAGGCGGGACGGAGGCCAGACCGGACCCCGCAGGCACCGGACCGACGTCAGCTGACGATCTCGCTGGTCTGCATCTTCGGGGTGATGGTGCTGTAGTTCGGCAGGTCGTCGAGGAGCGGTTTGAGGTTCGTGCTCGCCAGGACGGCCCGCATCGCCTCGACCGACTCGAACGTCACGGACGCGGTGGCCTCCTCGGGGCCATCGATGCCGCGGGTGATCTCGATGTCGGAGCGGTTGAGCGCGGCGGCGAACGCCGGGATGTGCTTGTCGCGGTAGTAGTCGTGGTCGAACGTCGCGCCTTCGGTCTTCGGGTAGGTGATGGTCCACCGGATCACTGCGACCTCCTGCAGCTCGAGGCGCGCGGCATGTGTCGCACGTCTCGTCCAGTCTGTCCATCCTGGCCTGACTGCTCAACAAATACCTGATCAGCAACGCCCGGAGAGCTCGGCACTGTGCCGGTGTAGGTCAGCGGACCCGCGGCCGGGCAGCCGCGGCCGACCCTTCGGCCAGCCATCAGTCGCCATGTGGCATGGGTCATAGATCGGCCGGGATGGAATGCCGGCCGGCCTCGGAGGCACTGACCAGGAGGAGCTGACCATGTACAACCCGGACCACGATCCACGCATCCAGGGAGCAGGACCATGGAACTCGGCGTGCACGGAGTGAACATCTCGGTCGCGGCCACGGGGGCGGACACCGCGCGCCTCGCCCGGCGGGCCGAACAGCTCGGCTACGGATCCTGGTGGACGGGCGACCACGTGGTGATGCCGGCGTCGGCACCGCAGGACGGGCCGAACGGGCCGGCCGATCCCATCGTCGACTCGCTCGTTCATCTGTCGTACGTGGCGGCGGTGACCGAACGGCTCAGGCTGGGAACCGGCATCCTGATCCTGCCGCAGCGCAATCCGCTGGTGCTGGCCAAGCAGGCGGCGAGTCTCGACGCGCTCAGCGGCGGGCGGCTACTGCTCGGCGTCGGCCCCGGCTGGCAGGCGGCCGAGATGCGCGCGGTCGGCGTGGACCCGACCCAACGGGGAGCGCGCACCGACGAGTACCTGGACGCGATGACCTCACTGTGGACGGACGAAGCACCCGAGTTCCACGGTAGGTACGTCGACTTCGCCGATGTGATCGCCGCACCGCGTCCGGTGACACCCGGCGGGCCACCGATCATCATCGGCGGGCAGAGCCCGGCGGCGCTTCGCCGGGCGGTCGGACGTGGCCACGGCTGGTTCTTCGCGGGCACGGTCGACGGCCTGGTGGAGGGCCTGCGCGGGCTGGAGAAGGCGGCGGGCGAGGTCGACCGCCCGGCACGCCTCGGCCGACTGGAGATCACCTTCATGAACGCCAATCCGGCCGACATCAGCGCCGACACGGCCCGGCAGGTGGCCGACCTCGGCGTGGACCGGTTCCTCGTCTTCGCCACCCCAAGCCGCACGGCCGACGCGGCCGAGAGGTTCCTCGAGCGCCACGCCGACCTCCCCCGCTGACCGTCCCGCCCCACATAGACGCGAGCGCAGGCGATACCAGGGATCATGACGTTCTCATGTGGCTCTCGTCACTGTAGGCGCTGATATGCCCCCACCGATGTGATAGCCACGCAACGGTACGCAATATGCGCGTCACGCATTCGGCGGATGCGGTCAAGTCGACGAAGGGGCCGTGACAGGGTGAGGCGTCCAATCCGACGCATCCTCGCGATCATCTGCGCGCTGGCCGCACTGGCGTCCAGCGCGGTGCTCGCCGCCTGCGGCAACGGCCTCGAGTCGCGAGTGCGGGACACCGCGGCAACCTCGTCGGCCGCCCCTTGGCCGCCTACCTCGGCTGGCGGCGTCGGGGGCGGCAGCGTTGGGGGCGGCAGCGGGAGGCGGGCCGCAGCCCCCGTCCGAGACTTCGACCCACCGTCCCATTTCAACCCGACCGGCGCGGTGCCACTGCCGAGTGTGGCCGGGTCGGTCAGCGGCCTCGGCGACCCAACCGGAGAGCTTCCACTCGCCCTCGCGGGCAGCACGGCCTATGTCGCCACCCCCGACTACCTGGCCGCGATCGATACCCGCACCGGCCGACTGTCCGAGACACTGGCGTCACCGACGGCCGGTAAGCCGATCAGTCACTCCGACGACGAACGGGGCGAGCCGCCGCTGGTGGCCACCGCGGACGGCCACACCCGGGTCTACGCCGCATTCGCCGTGGAGGTACCGGGCAGCGGCACAACACCGGGCCACCGGAGTCTCGAGGTCGTCGGGGCCGACACGGCGGCCAGGGAGCCGGTATGGCATGCAGTGGTACCGGTGGAAGCCTGGGCGGACAAGTCGTACAGAAGGCTCACAGCCGCACCCGTCTGGACCGACGGCCACACCCTGATCACTCGCCTGCTCGACAAAGACAGTCTTTCCAACGAAGGCGAAAGCACGACCTATGCCTTTGACCTGGCCAGCGGAAAGGTCGCATGGAAGCAGGTTGGTTTCGCTGCGCAGGTCGTCGCCAGTTCGGTGGTGATCGGCATCGAATACGATCACGACAAGTACCGGACCGTGGTGGTGGGGCGCTCCGTCGAGGACGGATCCACCCGGTGGACACAGCCTCAGGAAACCTATGTGACCGTCGCACTGTATCCGGCCGGCCCACATTTTGTGCACGCCATCCTGGACAACGCCGGCCAGGACGACTCAATGAAGATCATCGATGTTGCCACCGGCGCGACCAAGGAAACCTTGGTGGGAGCATTCAATGGGGTCGCCTGCGCATACGATGGGCGATCTGTCACCGTCTGCTTCAAACGGGATCCTGGCAACACCTGGACGGGTGCGTACGACGCGACGTCGGGTTCGTACCTGTGGTCCCTGCCCGACGAAGACGCCAATCGGGTCGCGCCGACCGTCACCACCGCCTGGCACGGTGCCGTGTACGGAAAGACCGAGAACGGCCCGGTCATCCTCGACGCGCGGACCGGAAAAGACCGCGCCGCCGCGGCGGGAGCCGCGCCCTACCTGGTCGACGCCCAGGCCGGGATCGCGGTGGACCCGCAGTCCGGATCTCTCACGGCCGTTCCCGCCGACCGGTGAGTGACCACCAGCCCTCGGTGGCCCGCCAGCAGCGTCGACCCACCCTCAAGGACCGGGCCTGCGCACTGCGATGCTCGGTCACGCCTCGATGACGCCGCCGACCTGACGCAGGTGGTCGCGGAACGTGTAGGTCGGGTCGTTGCCCGGCTCCGGACGGCGGTGCGGCGCCGCCGTCCGGAGCGACCGAGACGACGGGCCAGTCGGGGGCTGTGGTCGCTTTGGTAGGGCAAAACGGACACGAAACCGGTCAGTAGAACCACGGCGGTCCGATTGATTCCGCGTAACACCCCACGAGGGGGAAACAGCATCAGATGGCGGTGGGTAACCAGGACCCGGTCATGAGCTGGCGGTGGTCACCAGGCCCTGGTCATGGTCCGCGCCGCGCTTCGGCCCTTGTGGCGTGGCGTGACGGCGTGGCGTGACGGCGCACTGGCTCAGCCGCTGTCCCAGCCGGAGGTGAGGACCGACTCGGTGTGTTCGCCCAGGTGCGGCGCGGCACGGGAAATGCGCCACGGGGTGCGGCCGAACCGGTAGGGGGCGCCGGGGTGCAGCTCGGTGCGCCCGGAACGCGGATCGGGGACCTCGGTGGCGAAGCCGCGGGCGACCAGGTGCGGGTCGCGGATCGCCGCCTCCGGCGACGCCACGAATCCGGCGACGAGCGCCCGACGCTGGGCGCCCAGGAAGAACTCGTAGGCGGGCAGATGGCTGGCGAGGAGCATCATCGCATCGCGGGCGGAGTTCCAGATCGGCATCGCGAGCGGATCGGTCGCGAGCTCGACCATCGAGACCCCGCCCCGTTCCACGCCGAGCTCGAGCAGCACCACGTCCGCGAACTCGTCGCGCAGCCCGACCGTGTCGATCCACTCGACGAGGGCCGCGTAGTGCTCGGCCGCGCGGGGCGGGAAGCCGAGCACGACATGATGCCCGTCGGCCGCCTGGACCTGCGTCTGGCTGGTCAGGTTCACCATCGCGTGCCGGCCCGTCTGGCGCGCGACGATGCCGCCGTCGGCGAGGTACTGGGTGGTGGCCATCTCGCAGCTGACGTTGAGCGCCGCATCCACGCTGACGTCGACATGCTGGCCCCGGCCGGACCGGTTGCGGTGCAGCAGCGCGGTCAGCGCCGCCGCGACCGCGAACGATCCGGCGACATGCGCGGCCTGGCCGCCCGCCCCGCGCACCGGCGGCAGGCTGTGATCGTCATAGCCGCAGGCCTGCACCGGCCCGCCGCCGGCGAGCAGCGTCAGGTCGGTGGTGGGCCGCGCCGAGCTCGAGGCCCGTCGGCCGTAGGGCGTCACCGTCACCCAGACCAGCGTCGGGTACGTCTCGGCGACGGTGGCCGGGTCGAGGCCGAGCGCCTCGGTGCCGGCCGCGGGCAGGCTCTCCAGCAGCACGTCACAGTCGGCGAGCAGCCGGGCGAACCGGGCGCGGTCGGCACCGTCCGTCAGGTCGAGGACGATCCCGCGCTTGGATGTGTTGTAGTGCCGCCAGCCGAGGCCGTCCGCACCGTTCGGGGCAGCCGTGCCATCCGGTGCAGCCCTGCCAGCCGGGGTGGCGGCCGCACCCTCCGGACGAGCCGGGCCGGGCGGCGTGGTGCCGACGAACGGGGGACGCCGACGGGCGGCGGCTCCCTCGGGGGGTTCGACGACGACGACGTTCGCGCCGATGTCGGCCAGCGCCTTGCCCGGGTAGGCGGAGAACTCCCCGGCCAGCTCCAGGACCCGCAGCCCGTGCAGCGGCCCGCGCGATCCGGGCTCGGGGGCGCTCACAGCACACCCGCTTCGGCGAGTTCGGCGAGTTCGGAGTCCTTGACGCCGAGCAGCTCCCCGAACACGAACTGGTTGTGCTCGCCGAGGCAGGGCGCCCCGCGGCGCAGCGACCAGTCGGTCTCGGACAGATGCACGGGCAGGCCCTCCACTCGGGCGGCGCCGATCTGGGAGTGGATCACCGTAGGCCACAGGCCCCAGTCGGGGGTGGCGGGGTGCGGCCCGTCGATCCGCTGCGCCGCAGTGCGTACCGGGCTCGCCGGGATGGCGGCGTCGACGAGTCGGGCGGCGAGCTCCTCGGCGTCGAAACCGGCGGTCCAGGCACCGATCAGGTCGTCGAGCGCGTCCTGGCCGGCGAGGCGGGCCGCCACGGTCGCCAGGGCGCCGTCGGCCGCCCAGGGCTCGCCGATCCGCGCGGCGAGTCGGCGCCAGTCCTCGTCATCCCGGCAGGCCAGTGCGATCCAGCGGTCCTCGCCGCGGGCCGGGTAGATCCCGTGTGGCGCCATCCCCGGGTCACGGTTGGCATGCACGGTGCCCGGCTCGCGCGGCATGAGGCCGGCCAGGTGCCGTTCCAGGATGTCGGTGCCGGTCAGGCCGAGGCCGACCTCGACGGCGGAGACGTCCACCGCCTGGCCCTCGCCGGTGGCGTCCCGGTGCCAGAGCGCGGCGAGCACGGCGATCGCCGCCGCGTAGGCGCCCATGTGGTCCATGTAGGAGTAGCCCCAGCCGGCCGGGGGCTGGCCGGGCAGCGCGCTGGTGAACGTCAGGCCGGACACCGCCTGCACGATCGGTCCCCAGGTCCGATAGTCCCGATACGGGCCGCTGGCGCCGAAGCCGCTGTTCGAGACGTAGATGATCGACGGGTTGAGCTCGCGCAGCCGTTCGTAGGGAAAGCCCATGCGGGTGAACACCCCGCCGGCGAAGTTCTCGGTCACCACGTCCGAGACGGCGATCAGCCGTTCCAGCAGCTCCCGGCCGCGCTCGGTGCGCAGGTTCAGGGTGACACCGAGTTTCTCGGTGTTGTGGTTGTTGAACGCGCCGCCGAACTCGATGCCGCGTCGCTCGTCGACGTACGGCGGAGCGCCGCGGACGATGTCCCAGCCGCCCTTGTTCGTCGGATCCTCGACCCGGATGACCTGGGCGCCGAAGGCGGCGAGCAGCCGAGTGGCGCCGGCGCCGGCGAGCTGGCCGGACAGGTCGCACACCCGGATGTGGCGTAAGGCGTCGGAGCGGGCCTCGAGGTCGGGCGGGCAGCCCGCCCACCGGTCGGCGGGCGCGCCGAGTTCCTCCCAGGGCGATCCGCTCACGTACGGCGACTCGTCCACGTGCTGCCTCCCGACGTCCGTAGCGATGCCCGCGGACCACGGGTGTACCAAGCGCCGGACAGGTCGGTCCACCTGTGGTCGCCGCGGGGCCGCCTGTCGCCGCGGGGCGGGACCTCCCACCGAGGTCCGGATGGCGGCCCGGCGGGGTGCCCCGGGTGGCCGCTCGGACCTGCGACCACCCGGACACGATGACGGGTGTCAGACCTCGGCGTGACGCTCCGCGTACAGGCGTGCCCACTCCTTGCGGGAACGGATCGCGGTGTCGACGTCGGTGGCGGTCGCCCGCAGCGCGCCGACGGTCGCCCGCTCACGCGGCAGCTCGGCGAACGGGTCCCAGTTGAAGAACCGACAGGCGTTCTCCCAGGTAATCTTGTTGATCTCCTCGTCGGTGGCGCCTGCGCCGTTGAGCTCGTTGAGCACGAACTCCGGCGCCTCCGGCCAGATCGAGTCCGAGTGCGGATAGTCGCACTCCCACGCGATGTTGTCGATCCCGATCTCGTTGCGCACCCGCAGCGAGATCGGGTCGGTGACATAGCAGGCCAGCGAGTGCTCGCGGAACACCTCGCTGGGCAGCTTGTCGCCGAAGTCGCGGCGCAGCCACCGCTGGTTGGTGTAGTGCCGGTCGCTGCGGTCCAGGTAGAACGGGATCCAGCCGATCCCGCCCTCGGAGAACGCCACCTTCAGATCCGGGTAGTTGCGAAACGCCGGCCCCCACAGCAGATCCTGCGCGCACAGGACGGAGATCTGCGTGGCCAGGATGATCATGTTGTCGATCGGGCTGTCCGGGGCGAGCTTGAGCGCACCGAAGCCCGCACCGATGTGCAGGCACATCACCACGCCGGTGTCCGAGAACGCCTTGAACACCGGAGCCCAGAAGTCCAGGTTGTGATAGCTCGGCAGCCCCTCCAGATGCGGCAGCTCCGGCATCGTCACCGCCCGGGCGCCCTTCTTGGCCACCCGGTGGATCTCGTCCACCATCAGCTGCGGCTCCCACGTCGGCACCAGCGCCAACGGGATGAACCGGCCCGGGTAGGTCGCCGCCCACTCGTCGATGTGCCAGTTGTTGTACGCCTCGACCATGCGCACGGTGACGTCGGACTTGTAGTGGTTCAGATGACCCGCGCTGAACCCGGCGAACGTCGGGAAGCACATCGACGCCACGATCCCGTTACGGTCCATGTCCCGCACCCGGTCATGGATGTCGTACACACCCGGGCGCATCTCGGCGAACTTCGCCGGCTCGAGGCCCCAGTCCTCCGGCGGCCAGGACACCACCGCGTTCAGACCGGTCACTCCGGTGACCCGACCCTGGTAGATCCACTGGTCGACGCCCTGCTCGTTGCGCACCACCTTCGGCGCCTGATCGGCCAGCGCGGCCGGAACATGGTTGCGGAACATGTCCGGCGGTTCCACCACATGATCGTCGATACTTACCAGCACCATGTCGTTGATGTCCATCTCAGTCCCCTCTCGTGCCGTGACCGGCATACCCACCCATTAGGTTGTACGCTGTCGAGCCATGACCGTCTCCGCATCATCGGCCAGAAGAGATGCCGAAACGGCCATCCCGATCCGCTCGGACGCATCCCGGGCGGCCCATCACGGCCTGGTCGGCCACGCCCCCACCGAGAACGCCCCACCCGGCCCTGCCACGGCCGGCCACTTCCAGATGGACAAGGGCACGATCGACCTGCGCCGGGGCGGGCGCGGGCTCGGCGGCGCGTACGTCTACGACGGTCCGCCGCTGGTCACCGGCTGGCACCGCCACGACCTGCACCAGATCGAGTACGCGGTCAGCGGGGTGATCGAGGTCGAGACCGCCGCCGCCCACTACTTGCTGCCCCCACAGCAGGCCGCGTGGATCCCGGCCGGCCTGCAGCACTCGGCGACGATGAACTCCTCGGTGCGCTCGGTGGCGGTGCTGTTCGACCCGGCCCTCATCGCCCGGCCCGGCGACCGGGCGCGCATCATCGCGGTGCCGCCGCTCATCCGAGAAATGATGATCTACGCGCAGCGCTGGCCGATCACCCACGCCCGGCCCGACCCCGTGGTCGACGGCTTCTTCCGCACGTTGGGGCATCTGGTCGACGAGGCCCTCGACCAGGAGGCGCCGCTCGACCTGCCCACCCCGGCCGACCCCCTGCTGGCCGCGGCGGCCGCCCACACCCGCCGGAACCTCGCCTCGGCCACCGCCATGCAGGTGAGCCGGGCCGTCGGCGTCTCCGAACGCACGCTGCGCCGCCAGTTCCAGGCCGAGCTCCACATGTCCTGGCGGGACTACCTGACCCGGGCCCGGCTGCTGCGCGCGATGGCACTGCTCGCCGGGCCCGGGCCGTCGGTCCTGGAGGTGTCCACCGCGGTCGGCTTCGACAGTGCGAGCTCCTTCGCCCGGGCCTTCACCCGCCACTGCGGCGAGAGCCCGTCGGACTACCGGCGCCGGGTGACCACCCGCTTCTGATCATCCGCCCCGACCGCCCGCCCCGACCCAGCCGAATCCGGACGATCAGGACCAGCCGACGCGGTGTGGACGTCGGATGGGCGGAGTGGGTTGCCTGGGCGCCAGGGCGCGATGAGTCTGGTCCACCTCGGCGTGTGTACCGCTCCGCCGCCTGCGATCGGTCTGTGATACCCCAGCTCGTCGGCAGCGGAACGACACCGCACCCGCCCGTCGCTGACTCGCCGCCAGTTCGAGGACACCCACCCGGGCGAACTCCTCGCCGGGATCCGCGCCCACGACCTCGGGCTCGCCCGTCCGAACCCGCCCGACTCTAGCTGAGGGCGTCGGCGACGGCGTCGGCGAGCGTGGTGGTCGGTCGGCCGATCAGGGTGCGTAGGTCGTCGGTGACGTCGGCGAGCGCACCTTCGGCGATCTTGAGGTCGGCGTCGACGAGGAGGTCGACCATGTACGGAGGCAGCCCGACGTCGGCGAGCACCGCGGCGTACTGCTCGGCGGGCAGGTCGGTGTAGGCGACGGGGGTGCCCGAGTGCGCTGCGGCGGTCGCGGCCAGCTCCGCCATGGTCCACGCGGAGTCGCCGGTGAGTTCGTAGACCTTGCCTTCGTGGCCCGCCTCGGTCAGCACCACTGCGGCTGCCGCGGCGAAGTCGGCTCGGGAGGCGGCGGCGAGGCGCCCGTTCCCGGCGGCCCCGACGATGCCGCCGCGCTCGACGGCGCCGGCGAGGGTCGCCGTGTAGTTCTCGAAGTACCAGTTGTTGCGGAGCAGGGTGTAGGGCAGGCCGGAGGCGACGATCGCTGCCTCAGTGTCGCGGTGCACGTCCGCAAGCTCGATCGGGTTCTTGTCCGCGTCCGCGATCGAGGTGTAGGCGATCGACCCGACGCCGGCTGTCGCGGCGGCCTCGACCACGGACCGGTGGCTGGTGACGCGTTCGGAGTTGGGTCCCGTGGCCGAGACGAACAGCAGCCTTTCTGCGCCGGCGAATGCGGCCGCCAGGTTGGCGGGCTCGGTGTAGTCACCGGCGCGCACGTCGATGCCGAGCTCGGCGAGGCCGGCGGCCTTGGCAGGGGTGCGGACGACGACGGCGAGCTCGGCCGCCGGCACACCGCGACGCAGCAGCTCGTCGACGACGAGACGGCCGAGGTGCCCGGTGGCTCCGGTAACGACGATCATGTTGTCGATCCTCTCGATTCGGTAAGTGCTGCACGCAACGATGGCACTTTCGATTCGAAAGCGCAAACCACGTGGGGGTGCGCTCGATGAGTTAGCATCAGCTATGACCGCAGGGAGCGGAGCAGACACCGCCGCCGTCACGGCGTTCGAGGCCCTGACGATTCCGGACGGCGCCGCGGTGGCGCCGTCCGACGACGAGCACCCGGCCAGCACCCGCGAGTTCGCGGCGCTGGCGTTCGACGTCTTCGACCCGAACTGTCCGTCCCGGACGATCCTCGACCACGTGACCGGACGGTGGGGCGTGCTCGTGCTGGGCGGGCTCGGCCGACGTCCGACGCGGTTCAATGCGCTGCGCCGACGGGTCGCCGGGGTCAGCGAGAAGATGCTGGCCCAGACGTTGCACGCGCTCGAGCGTGACGGGTTCGTGACCAGAGAAGTTCGGTCGACGATCCCGCCGAAGGTCGAGTACGCGCTTACCGACCTCGGCGAACAGGTCGCCGTCCTGCTGCACCACCTCGTCGCGCTGATCGAGGACCGAGGGGCCGACGTGCTCACCGCCCGGCGGCGCTACGACGCCGAGCACCCCGACCGTTGACGGTCTCCACTGCTCGGGGGCCGGTTCCGTCTACAGGAACATCGGCAACACCGTGCCGCACGTCACGATCTGGGTCGCTGCCGGCGTCAGAAGGCGACCATCGACAGCGAGCGCGTCCTCGCCTGAGCGGGCTCGAGATGTGATTTCCAGCGGAAGACAGGCATCGCGGCCCAGGCCGGGTAGCGCGGCGATCAGGTATCAGTCCTTGTCCTCGGGGGCGAACTGGACGAGGGCGGCGACCGAGGGGATGAGGTAGTAGGCGCCGCTGTGTGGCGTGGAGAAATGGGTGAGTTGGTCGCGCAGGCCGTCGTCGGTGGCGCCGGCCATCCGCCGCAGCATGATGTCCAGGATCCGCCGCTCACGGGAGAAGCCGACGAACAGGGTGCCGTGTTCGGTGGCGGTGCCGTACGCGGTGTTCCGACGGAAGATCTTCAGCTCCTCACCGTCCTCCTCGACCACGGTCCGCGAGACGTGCGAGGTCGCCGGCATGACGTCCTCGTCAAGCTCCACGCTGTCGGCCCGGGTGCGGCCGATGACGCGTTCCTGCTCCTCGACCGACAGAGCCCGGAAGGCATCGGAGTCGTGCTTCCAGCGCTGGAACAGCAGGACGCTGGCGCCAACGCCCGGCCCGTCGGGGACCAGCGCGACGTCAGGGGCCACCAGCAGCGACGGGTTCTCGGTGCCGTCGATGAATCCGGTCAGGTCACGGTCGTGTTCGTACACCCATCCGGTGACCTCGCTCGCGACGGTGGCGAGCCCGATGAGGGCGGCGATGACGTCCCGGCTGTTGTTGAACACGGAGGTCCGGTCGCCGCCGGCGATCCACGCCCAGGCGTCGTGCTGCGTGGCGGGCATCTGGAAGCCGTCGGCTCCGACGATCGGCTCGGTGAAGCCCTGGACGCCGGGCGGCGCGTCCGCCGGCGCGACCTGCGCCCACAGCTCCGGGCGGAAGCCCACGACAAGGTTGACCCCACCCCCGGTCGACAGCGGGCCGGCAAGGCCCGCGACCGCCTTGACCAGCTGGGCGGGCGAGACACCCTCGCACAGCGAGAACTCCAGGTAGCAGTGCTCCGGAGCGCCGAGACCAAAGATCCCCGGTTGTGTCACGCGAACCGTCCTCCAGACCGTCTCGACCGCATCGCGCCCTGGGCGCGTGCCCGACAGTACCCGACCTGGCTCACGCTGATCATTCCAGCGAGATCGCGGCTCTGTGACGTGGGGTGCGGCTTCCGCGGACCGAGCGCGCGAACCGCGCACGGCGAGCAGTCAGGGCTTGCGGGCGATGCCTCCGTACATGTGCACATGGGCGTCCTCTGTGGCCGCGGCCACCTCGTCGGGATGC
>NZ_JALKFZ020000164.1 GCF_023243075.1 Frankia sp. AiPa1
GACTGTCGGGATGCAGATTCGTTGACCAAAGCTATCGTCAGGGATGCCCGAACACCCGCCGCAGGCGGGTTCCGGGGGGGGGCCCACCCCCCCCCCCCCCCCCCCCCACGAAATGATCAGGTAAGGGAATCAAGAAAGCGGGTGATCGCCGCGACCGTGGTGGGCGAGTGCTCCTCGAGGATGGAGAAGTGCTCACCGGGCACGTCCACGGCCTCGTGCGGCGTCGCCCAGTACGCCTGCCATCCGGTGGGGTCGTCCGGGTCGATGATGGTGCGCCGCAGCGGGTCGGCCGCCCGGACGAGCAGGGTCGGCGCCTCGACCGGCTTGGCCTGCCAGCCGTCGAAGATCTTCACGTAGGCGCCCATCGTGGTCAGGCTGGCGTCGCTCCAGACCATCTGGTAGCGCTCGACGCGGTCCAGCATTCCCGTGATCATCGCGGGCAGCCACCAGTCCGCCATGCCCTCGCGCACCGCGCTCTCCGGCGGGTAGCTGTCGACGAGGATCAGGCCGGCCGGCCGGACGCCCGCACTCTCCAGCTCGGCCGCCACCGCGTGGGCGACGACGCCACCCATCGAGCGCCCGACCAGGACGAACGGTGTGCCGTCACCCGCCAGCCTGGTCACCTCGCGCACGTGCGAGCCGATGTAGGTGGGCTCGTCCGCGGGCAGGTGGTCGTCCTCGGCATAGCCGGGGGAGGGCAGGACGAACACGTCCCGTTGGCCGCGCAGCAGCGTGCCGAGGCGGGCGTACTCGTGCGGTCCCGAGATCGCGCTCATCGCGGGGAAGCAGATCAGCCGGTGCCGGGCCGGCCCCTCGGCGAGCGCAAGCGTCGCCTTGGTGTGTGCGTCGCCGGCGGTGGCGTCGAAGGTGGGCCGCAGATGGGACGCGACGACCAGCAACTGTGCCGCCGCGCCGAACTGGTCGCGGGCGCACAGTGCCTGGTAGAGCGCGGACAGCGGCCCCTCCTGCGGCCCCACCACCCGGATCCCGGTAGCCCCCGCGTCCTGCGGCGTGCCGGGGCCGCCCGCTCCCGGCACCGTGCCTGCCGTGCCTGCCGGGACGGTCGGCGGTGCCGTGGCGAGCTGCTCGGCGAGGTAGGCGGCGAGATCCGCGGCGGTGGGATGGTCGAAGGTGAGCGTGGCCGGCAGCCGCAGCGCGGTGGCCGCGTTCAGCCGGTTGCGCAGCTCCACGGCGGTCAGCGAGTCCAGGCCGAGCTCGCCGAAGTCCCGGCCGGCCTCGATCGTCTCCACGCCGGAGTGCCCGAGGACGTTCGCGACCTGGGCCCGGACGTGGTCGAGCAGGACCGCCACCCGCTGGTCCGCGGTGGTGGCCCCGGCCAGCAGCCCGCGCAGCGCGGCGGCGTCCGCGTCGCCGCCCGCCGCCCGGTTCGCCGCGCCACCCCGGCGCCGCGCCGAGGGCCGGCCCGTGCGGACCAGGTCCCGCAGCAGCGCCGGGACCGGCACATCCGAGGCCGCCCGGGTCCGGATCCCGCCGAGGTCGAGCCCGGCGGGGACGACCAGGGGCTGGCCGAGGGCGCCGGCGGCGTCGAACAGCGCGAGTGCGTCGGCGGCCGGCAGGGCCCGCAGTCCGCTGCGCGCGATCCGGCGCTGGTCGGCCGCGCCGAGACCGGCCGTGAAGGAGCTGGTGTCCGCCCACAGACCCCAGGCGAGGCTGGTGGCGGGCAGTCCCAGGGCGTGCCGATGCTGGGCGAGGGCGTCGAGGAAGCTGTTGGCCGCCGTGTAGCTGGCCTGCCCCGGCCCGCCGGTGAGTCCGGCGACGGAACTGTAGAGGACGAACGCGCCCAGCGGCAGGTCGCGGGTGGCGTGGTGCAGGTTCCAGGCGCCGTCGACCTTCGGCGTGAGAACGGCACGCAGGCGCTCCGGGGTGATGCCGGTGAGGGCCGCGTCATCGCTGGTACCGGCGGCGTGGACGACGGCGGTCAGGGGATGGTCGGCGGGGATCGCCGCGACCAGCCGGGCCACGGCGTCCGGGTCGGCGAGATCGGCGGCGGTGATCGTGACCGTCGCGCCGAGTCCCTCGAGCTCACCGCGCAGCGCCTGCGCGTTCGGGTGGTCGGATCCCTGGCGGCTGGTCAGGTGCAGATGCCGGATGTGATGGTGGCCGACCAGGTGGCGGGCGAGATGCCCGGCCAGCGTCCCGAAGCCACCGGAGATCAGGACCGTGCCCGCGCGGTCGAGGTTCCAGCCCGCCTCGACGCCCGGCCCGGCGTCACCAGCCGTGGTGTCGCCAGCCGTCGTGGTGTCACTGGTCGTCGTGGTGTTACTGGTCGTCGTGGTGACGGGGACGAGTCGGGGTGTGCGGACGGTGCCGGCCCGCAGGGCGAGCTGCGGTTCGTCGAGGTCGACAGCGGCGGCGAGTGCCGCGGGCAGGGCGGCCGCGGAAGCGGGGTCGCGGTCGATGTCGACGAGCAGGATGCGGCCGGGGTGTTCCGCCTGGGCGCTGCGGACAAGTCCCCATACCGGCGCGGCGGACAGATCGACCTCCGTCGCCGCGGCCCCGGCGGAAGATCCGAGTACCTGCTCGCGTTCGTCCCCGACTCCCACCGCGCGAAAGGTGAGTACCCCAAGGCGGGTGGACTCCAGACGCGCGTCGGCCAGGTAGCTCCGCAGCAGAAGCAGCGTGTGCTCCGTCGTGGCCCGTGCGGCGCCAGCGACGTCGTGGTCGTCCCCGAGATCGTTCTCGGCGTCGTCCGGTCGACGCAGGCCGAGACCGTCTCCGCCGTAGCCGTTGTCCCCGCCGCCGTCCCCACCGTCGCTGGCACCGTCGCTGGCACCGGCACCGGCACCGGCACCGGCGCTGGCGGTGGCGCTGGCGGTGGCCGAGACGAGGACCAGGTCGGGGGCGGCCGTGCCGGACTCGAGGGCCGAGCCGAGGGCGGCAAGATCGGGGTAGGTGGTCACGGTGACGCCCTGGACGTCGGTGCTCTGGACGTCGGTGCTCTGGACATCCCCGCCGAGCACCGCCGGGAGCGCGGCGGCCGTCTCGTCGCCGACGACCGCCCAGGCGGATGCCGTCGGCGCGGGTGGGATCCGCCGCAGCGGCGGCCAGTTGAGCTGGTACAGGGAGTCCCGCCGGGCTCGACGGGACGCGGCGAGTTGCCTCGCGGAGACCACCCGGGCCAGCAGCGCGTCCACGGTGACCACCGGTGCGCCGGTGGGATCAGTGGCCCGCAGGGAGATCTCGTCGTTGCCCTGGACGCCTAGATGGACCCGCAGCTCGCGGGCGCCGGTGGCGTACAGGCGAACGCCGTTCCAGGCGAAGGGCAGCCGGCTGCTCCCGGCCGGCACGTCGGCCAGCCCGTGGAACACCGACAGGTGCACGGCCGCATCGAGCAGCGCCGGGTGCGCGCCGAAGTCCGCCGCCGGACCTGCCTGCCCCTCGGGCAGGACGATCTCGGCGTAGAGGTCGTTCCCATCGCGCCACGCTGCCCGCAGACCCTGGAAGGCGGGACCGTAGGCCAGCCCGGAGGCACGCAGGATGGCGTAGATCTCCTCGACCGGTTCGGCGACCGGTTCCGCCCCGGGCGGCGGCCAGGCGGCCTGGGCGCCCGGAGCCAGTCCGGCATCGCCGGTGCCGGTGCCGGTGCCGGCGCTGGTGGCGGCGATGCTGGTGGCGGTGGTCTCGCTGGCGGTGGGCTCGCCGTTGACGGTCGGACCGGTGATGAACAGCCCGCTGGCGTGCCGGGTCCACTCGGCGTCGGGCTCGTCCGCGTCCTGCGGCCGGGAATGGACGGCGACGGGACGGCGCCCGGTGTCGTCGAGCGCGCCGACGCTGACCTGCAGCGCCACGGCGCCGCGGGCGGGCAGGAGGAGCGGAGTCTCGAAGACGAGCTCCTCGAGCTCCGTGACGTCGAGCTCGTCTCCGGCGCGCAGAGCCAGCTCGACGAAGACCGTGCCGGGCACGAGCACGTTGCCCTGCACCACGTGGTCGGCGAGCCACGGCTGCGTCGCCAGGGAGATCCGTCCCGAGAGCACCACCCCGTCCTGGTCGGCGAGCCCCAGGGCCGCGCCGAGCAGGGGATGGCCCGCGGTGGCCAGGCCGAGCCCGGCGGCATCCCGCGCACCCGTGGCCGCCTCCTCAAGCCAGAAGCGCTGCCGCTGGAAGGGGTAGGTGGGCAGGGTGGCGGCGAGCGGACGGGGGTCGTGGCCGGCCTCGGTGGGCGGGGTGAGGCCGGTGCCGGTGGGCGTGTGGCCGTGGGCATGCAGGGTGGCGAGGGCGGCCGGCAGGGTGGAGGTGGCGGGCTGGTTACGTCGCAGCGTGGGGATGAGTGTCGGCGAGAGGACGTCGGCGCCGCGGCTGGAGTCGCCCGAGCCGCTGGGGTTGCCCGTGTTATCCGTGTTACCCGTGTTACCCGTGTTGCTGGGGTTGTCTGTGTTGCTGGTGTTGCCATGATCGGACTGGCCGGCGCGGGCGGGCACGGGGGCCCGGGTGGTGAGGATCTGGGTGGCGAGGCTGGTCAGTGTGGTGTCGGGGCCGAGCTCCAGGTAGGTGGTGACGCCGAGGTCGGCGAGGGTGGTCACGCCCGCGGCGAAGCGGACGGTGCGCCGGACGTGCTCGGCCCAGTAGTCAGGGGTGGTCAGCTGCTCGGGGGTGGCGGGCGTGCCGGTCAGGTTGGAGATGATCGGGATGGTGGGGGAGTGGTAGGTGACGGTCGCGGCCGTGGTGTGGAAGTCGTCGAGGATGGGGTCGGTCAGCGGGCTGTGGAAGGCGTGGCTGACGGTGAGGTGACGGGTCCTGGTGCCGGCGGCGGTGGCGGCCTCGGCGAGGGCGTCCAGGGTGGCGCGGGGGCCGGCGAGGACGGTGTTCGACGGGCTGTTGACCGCGGCGAGGTCGATCTGGCCGAGGTCGAGCTCGGGGCGTCGCCGGCCGAGCTCCTCGACGAGCGCGCGGGTGGTGGCCTCGTCGGCGTGGACGGTGAGCATGCCGCCGCCGGCGGGAAGGCTGCCGAGCAGGCGGGCGCGGGTGGCGACGAGCCGGGCCGCGTCGGCCAGGGTGAACACCCCGGCGAGGTGAGCGGCGGTGATCTCGCCGAGGCTGTGGCCGATCAGGTGGTCCGGGGTGATGCCGTGGAACGCCAGGGTCCGGTAGAGCGCCACCTGCAGTGCGAACAGGGTGGGCTGGGTCCACTCGGTCTGATGGATCAGCTCGGCGTCGGGGCTGTCGGGTTCGGCGTGCAGCACCGAGAGTAGCGGCTGGTCCAGGTACGGGTCGAGCTCGGCGGCGACCTCGTCGAGCGCGGCCTGGTAGACCGGGTGGGTCAGGTAGAGGCCGTGGCCCATGCGGGGGCGCTGGCTGCCCTGGCCGGAGAACAGGAAGGCCAGTGGTCCGCCGGTCTCGGTCCCGGTGATCACGTCCTGGTGGCGCCGGCCGTCGGCGAGTGCGTCGAGGGCGTCGAGCAGGCCGGTCTGGTCGGTGGCCAGGGCGACGGCACGGTGTGGGAAGACGGTGCGGGTCGCGAGCGCCGCCGCCAGCAGCTCGATCCGGATGTGGTCGTCGACGGGTTCGTCGACGGCGGGCCGGTCGGGTCGGGTGTCACGCAGGTGGCTGGCCAGTCGTCGGGCCTGGTCGTGCAGCGCGGGTACGGAGCGCGCCGACAGCGGTACGAGCACCGGCGTCTCCGCGACGTTCGCCGCGGCCGGGCCGACGCCCGTGGCCGGGTCGGAATCCGCGGTGGTCGGGTCGCCGGTTGCCGTGGTCAGGCCGGGTACCGCGGGGGCCTGCTCCAGGATGATGTGGGCGTTGGTGCCGCTGACTCCGAACGCCGAGATCCCGATCCGCCGGGGAGCGTCCGTCTGTGGCCAGGGGCGGCCCTCGCGGAGCAGTTCGACGCTGCCAGCCGTCCAGTCGACGTGGGGGGTCGGCTCGTCGATGTGCAGGGTGCGGGGCAGAAAGCCGTGGCGCAGGGCGAACACGGCCTTGATCGCGCCCGCCGCTCCGGCGGCGGCCTGGGTGTGGCCGATGTTGGACTTCAGGCTGCCCAGCCACAGGGGTCTGTCGGCGGGCCGGGCCTGCCCGTAGGTGGCGAGGATGGCCTGCGCCTCGATCGGATCGCCGAGCGAGGTGCCGGTGCCGTGCGCCTCGACCGCGTCGACGTCACCCGGGGCGAGCCGGGCGCTGGCGAGGGCGGCGCGGATGACGCGTTGCTGGGCGGGTCCGTTGGGGGCGGTCAGGCCGTTGGAGGCGCCGTCGGAGTTGACGGCGCTGCCCCGCAGCACGGCGAGGACGGGGTGCCCGGCCCGCTGGGCGTCGCTGAGCCGCTCGACGAGCAGCACGCCGATGCCCTCGGACCAGCCGGTGCCGTCCGCCGTGGCGGCGAATGCCTTGCACCGTCCGTCCGCGGACAGGCCACGCTGGCGGGAGAACTCGACGAACGGCGCCGGTGACGACATCACCGCGACCCCGCTGGCCAGCGCCAGATCGGCCTCGCCGCTGCGCAGGGCCTGGGCGGCCAGGTGCAGGGCGACGAGCGCGGACGAGCAGGCGGTGTCGACGGTGACCGACGGTCCCTCGAAGCCGAACGTGTAGGACACCCGGCCGGACAGCACACTGCCGAGCGTGCCGAGGGCCGTGTAGGCCTCCAGCTCGTCGGGGATCTGGTGCAGGCGGGAGGCGTAGTCCTGCCCGGCGATGCCGGCGAACACGGCGGTGCGGCTGCCGCGCAGGGTGGTCGGGTCGATGCCGGCCCGCTCGAACGCCTCCCAGCTCGTCTCCAGCAGCAGCCGCTGCTGCGGGTCGATGGCCACCGCCTCGCGGGGGGAGATGCCGAAGAACTCCGGGTCGAACTCGGCGGCGTCGTGCAGGAAACCGCCGTGCCGGGTGTAGGACTTGCCGGGCGCGCCCGGGTCGGGATCGTAGAGGTCGTCGACCGCCCAGCCGCGGTCGGTGGGGAACTCGCTGATCGCGTCCCGTTCATCGACGACCAGGTCCCACAGGTCCTCCGGGGTGCGCACGGCGCCGGGCAGCCGGCAGGCCATGCTCACGATCGCGATCGGCTCCCGCCGGCTGGACTCGACCTCACGCAGGCGCTTCTGCGCCGCGCGCGCGTCACCGAGCGCCCGCTTGAGGTATTCGCGAAGCTTGGCGTCATCGGCCATGGCCAGTGGCTCCCTTGCGGAGTGTGGGCGGAAAGGGCAGCGGAAGGGCAGCGGAAGGGCGAGGCGGGCGAGCGCGGTCAGAGGGACTCGGTGCTGTTGTTGTCGACCAGGGCGAACAGCTCGTCGTCGCTGGCCGAGTCGAGGTCGAGCGGGCCGTCGAGGGTGTCGTCGACGGACAGCTCGGCGCCGCCGCCGACATCCCCCCACCGGTCGAGCAGCGCCCGCAGCCGCAGGACGGCCCGCGCGGTGTCGCTGTTGTCGCCGCCGGTGGCTTCCAGCGCCGCTTCGAGCTGGTCCAGGGCCCGCGAGGGGGACGAGACGCGCCCTGAGCCGTCAGGGGAGGCGGCGGAACCCAGCTCTTCGGCGAGGAACGCGGCGATCGCGACGGGCGTCGGATGGTCGAACACCAGGGTGGCCGGCAGGGTGAGCCCGGTCGCGGTGTTCAGCCGATTGCGCAGGTCGACGGCGGTCAGCGAGGTGAGTCCCAGGTCACGGAAGGCGCGGGTGGCGCCGACCGTCGCCGGGCTGTCGTACCCGAGTACCACCGCCGTCTCGGCCCGCACGACGTCGAGCAGCAGCTCGTCGCGTTCGGCCGGGTCCAGCGAAGCGAGCCGTTCGGCCAGGCTCGGCCCCGTGGCGGCGGCGCTCAGTCCCGCCAGCGCCGCCGTCGTGGCCGCGCTGGCGACGAGCTCGCCGTCGACCACCCGCAGCGGCGTCGCCTCCAGCCAGTAGCGGCGGCGCTGGAAGGCGTACGTCGGCAGGCTGACCTGTCGCCGTACCGGGTGCCGTGCCCCGGAGTCGAGTGCTGTGCCGCCGAGTTCTGTGCCGCCGAGTGTTGTGGTGCCGAGTGTGGTGGTGCCGGGTGTCTCGCCGACGAGAACGGTCTGCCAGTCGACCGGCGCGCCCCGCACCCAGGCCTCGGCGAGTGCCCGGTGGAACGTGGCCAGCCCGCCGGCGTCGCGTCGCAGCGTTTCGGCGATCGCGAGCGTGTCGATGGTCTCGGCCAGGGCCGTGGTGAGGCCGGGATGCGGGCTGATCTCGAGGAACAGGTCGTGGCCGGCGCCGTGCAGCGCCCGGGCGGCGGGTTCGAACAGGACGGGCTGGCGCAGGTTGGCGTACCAGTAGTCGGCGGTCAGGTCCGCGGCATCGATCCAGTCACCGGTGACGGTGGACAGCATGGGGATGGCCGCCGGCCGCGGTGTGATCTCGCCGAGAGCGGCGATCAGGTCGGCGCGGATCGCCTCGACGTGCGGCGAGTGCGAGGCGTAGGTGACGGGCAGCGCGCGGGTGCGGACATCCTCGGCGCGCACCTCGCTGAGCAGAGCGGTCAGCTCGGCCGCGTCCCCGGCGACGATGGTGGTCGCCGGGCTGTTGACCGCCGCCACCGACAGGCCCGGGGTGAGCCGCGTCGTGATCTCCGCGGCGGGCAGGTTGATCGAGGCCATCGCGCCCGGGGTGCCGATCGTGGTGATCGCCCGGCTGCGAAGGGCGACGATGCGGGCGGCGTCGTCGAGGGTGAGGGCGCCGGCGATGTGCGCGGCGGCGATCTCACCCTGGCTGTGGCCGACGACGGCGCTGGGGGTGACGCCGTGGTGTTGCCAGAGCCGCGCCAGCGCGACCAGCATCGCGAACAGGGCCGGCTGAACGACGTCCACCCGGTCCAGGCCGGGCGCGTCCGGCCGTTCGTGCAGGACGTCGAGCAGGTTCCAGTCGGTGTGCGGCGCGAGGGCGGCGGCGACCGCTTCGATGTGCTCGGCGAAGACGGGGCTCGCGGCGAGCAGCTCGCGGGCCATCCCCGGCCACTGGCTGCCCTGGCCGGGGAACACGAACACGGTGGACGCCGAGGTGTCGGCGACGCCGCGCACCACCCGGGCGCTCGCCGACGCGTCGGCCAGCGAGCGCGCCGCCTGATGCAGGCCGTCGTGGTCGGCGGCGAGCAGCACGGCGCGCTGCTCGAACCGGGTGCGACGGGTGAGCGCGTCCCCGATGTCCGCCGGGTCGAGCCCCGCCGCGTCGTCCGAGCTGGCGAAGGCGGCCAGCCGGTCGGCCTGTGCGCGCAGCGCGTCCGGGGTGCGTGCCGAGAGGATCCACGGGATGGACCTGTCGCCGCCGGCCGTCCCCGGGTCGGGGCGGCCCGCGTCTGCCTCGGCGGGTGCGGTCGGGGCCGGCGCGGCTGGACCCTGTTCGATGTTGGGGCCCTGCTCGATGATGACGTGAGCGTTGGTGCCGCTGATCCCGAAGGAGGAGACCGCGGCCCGGCGCGGGCGGCCGGTGTCCGGCCAGGCCTGGGCGCTGGTCAGCAGCGCGACGGCGCCGGCGGACCAGTCGACGTGCGGGCTGGGCCGCTCGGCGTGCAGGGTCGGCGGAAGGGTGGCGTGCGCCAGGGCGAGGACGGTCTTGATGATGCCGGCGGTGCCGGCGGCGGCCTGGGTGTGGCCGACGTTGGACTTGAGGCTGCCCAGCCAGACCGGCTGATCGGCGGGCCGGTCCTGGCCGTAGGTGGCGAGGATGGCCTGCGCCTCGATCGGGTCGCCGAGCGGCGTGCCGGTGCCGTGCGCCTCGACGGCGTCGACGTCGGCGGGGGTGAGCCCGGCCGCGGTCAGCGCGGTGCGGATGACGCGCTGCTGGGCGGGCCCGTTGGGGGCGGTCAGGCCGTTGGACGCGCCATCCTGGTTCACGGCGCTGCCCCGGACGACGGCGAGCACCCGATGGCCCTTGGCGCGGGCGTCACTGAGCCGTTCGAGCAGGATCATGGTGGCGCCTTCGGCCCAGCCGGTGCCGTCGGCGTCGGCGGAGAAGGCCTTGCACCGGCCGTCGGGGGCGAGGCCCCGCTGGCGGGAGAAGTCGATGAACGCCGCCGGGGAGGCCATCAGCGCGACGCCGCCGGCCAGGGCCAGATCGGTCTCGCCGCCGCGCAGGGCCTGGGCCGCCAGGTGCACGGCGACCAGCGACGACGAGCAGGCGGTGTCGATGGTGACCGACGGCCCCTCGAACCCGAACGTGTAGGAGATCCGGCCGGTGGCGATCGCCCCGGCGTTGCCGTTGCCGAGATGCCCTTCCAACTCCGCCGGCACCGCATACACCCGCTGCAGGTAGTCGTGGTACATCACGCCGGCGTAGACGCCGGTGTTCGAGCCGCGTAGCGCGGTCGGGTCGATGCCCGCGCGTTCGATGGCCTCCCAGGAGATCTCGAGCAGCAGCCGCTGCTGTGGGTCGGTGGCCAGCGCGTCGCGGGGGGCGAGGCCGAAGAACTCGGCGTCGAAGTCGGCGGCGTCGTGCAGGAAGCCGCCGTGGCGGGTGTAGGACCGGCCGGTCGCGTCCGGATCCGGGTCGTACAGTTCCTCGACGTCCCAGCCGCGGTTCACCGGGAACTCGCTGATCGCGTCGGTGCCGCTGGCGACCAGCTCCCAGAGCTGCTCGGGGGTGCTGACGCCGCCGGGTAGCCGGCAGGCCATTCCCACGATCGCGATCGGCTCGTCGTCGCGAGGCCGCGCCCGGCGGGTCGCCTCGCCGTCCGCGCGGGCCGGCGAGGCCCCGAGCAGTTCGGTGCGCAGCAGGTCGGCGACGGCGGCGGGGTTCGGATGATCGAAGGTGAGGGTGGCGGGCAGCCGCAGGCCGCTGGCCTCGTTCAGCCGGTTGCGCAGCTCGATGGCGGTCAGCGAGTCCAGCCCGAGGGTGGAGAAGGCCCGGTCGGCCGGCACCGCGGCGGGGCCGGCGTGCCCGAGGACCCCGGCCACCTCGGTCCGCACCAGCTCGACCAGCAGTGCCGTCGCCTCCGCCGCGGCGAGGCCCGAGAGCCGGCCCGCCAGCGCGGATGTGCCCGCGGACCGCCTGGGCGCCCCGGCCGCCACCGCGCGCCGGGCCGGGGGGACCAGGCCGCGCAGCAACGGCAGGACGCCGTGCCGGGCCGCCCGGGCGCGCAGGGCCGCGAGGTCCAGATGCACGGGGGCGAGCACGGCGTCGGCGGGCTGGGCGCCCGCCTCGTCGAACAGGCGCAGGCCGGTCTCGGTGGTCAGCGGGCGCACGCCGGCGCGCGAAATGCGCCCGAGATCGGTGTCGCCGAGGGCGGCGGTGAGGGTGCTGGTGTCGTGCCAGAGGCCCCAGGCGAGGCTTGTGGCGGGGAGGTGGTGGGTGTGGCGGTGGTGGGCGAGGGCGTCGAGGAAGGTGTTGGCGGCGGCGTAGTTGGCTTGGCCGGCGTTGCCGGTGAGGCCGGCCAGGGAGCTGTAGAGGATGAAGGCGCGCACGGTGGTGAGGTCGCGGGTGGCTTCGTGCAGGTTCCAGGCGCCGTCGATCTTGGGGGCGAGTACGGTGTCGAGCCGGTCGGGTGTGAGCCCGGCGAGGGTGGTGTCGTGGGTGGTGCCGGCGGTGTGGATGACGGCGGTGAGCGGGTGCGCGGGCGGGATGGCGGCGAGCGACGCGGCGAGGGCGTCGCGGTCGGTGATGTCGGTGGCGGCGAGGGTGACGCTGGCCCCGAGCGCCGCGAGTTCGGCGCGGACCAGGCCCGCGTCCGGGTGGTCGGGGCCCTGGCGGCTGACCAGGTGCAGGTGGCGGGCGCCGTGGCGGGTGACGAGGTGGCGGGCCAGATGACGGGCCAGGGTGCCCAGCCCGCCGGTGATGAGCACAGTGCCGTCCGGATCGAGGTCCCAGCCGGCCGCGGGGGTGGACCTGTCGGCGTGTCCAGCGTCGCCGGCGAGGACGGCGTCTTCGGCGATGGTCAGCCGTGGCGCGTGGGCGACTCCCGCCCGGATGGCCACCTGCGGTTCGTCACCGCTTCGCGCCGCGGTGACGGCGCCGGGCAGAGCGGCGAGGCTGGCCGGGTCGTCGTCGGTGTCGACGAGCAGGAAGCGTCCCGGGTTCTCCGTGGCAGCGGTGCGCACCAGGCCGGTGAGGGCGGCGGTGGTGAGATCCACCGCCTCGCCGGCAACGCTCACCGCGCCCCCCGTGACCACGACGAGGGTCGCGTCCTGCCAGTCGTTGTCGCCCAGCCAGTCCTGGAGCAGTGCCAGGACATCGGCCGTGGTGCCGCGGGCCAAGGCCGGGATCTCGGCCGCGCTGGACGATCGGGGTGCCACGGGCGCCAGCACGATCTCCGGTGCCCGCTGCGCGGCTGTGCGCCGCAGCGCCGGCAGGTCAGGCGCGGACAGCACCTCGACGCCCGCCTCGCCCAGCCCGGTGGCCAGAGAGGCAGCGAGCGTGGTGCCGAACACGGTGGTCAGCGCCGTGGCCGGCGCACCCACATCCTCGCCCAGCACCGCCCAGCTCACCCCGGATCCGGCCGTCTCGCCCGCGGGCCTGGACGTCGATGTGGACGCGGACGGTAGCGGCGACCAGGCGAGCTGGTAGAGGGCGTCGGGCCGCGCGCCGGCCGCGCCGTCGCGCCGGTGCGCCGCCACCTGCGCGCCGGACACCAGCCGGGACACCAGGGAGTCGACCGTGATGACGGGGCTGCCCGCCGGGTCGGTGGCGTGCAGGGAGACCTCGTCCGGCCCGCGCAGGGCGAGGCGGACGCGCAGGGCCGCCGCGCCGGTGGCGTGCAGGCGTACGCCGGTCCAGGCGAACGGCAGTCGGCTGTGGCCGTCCGGCACGTCCGGCAGGCGGTGCAGCGCGGCCGCGTGGAGGGCGGCGTCGAGCAGGGCCGGGTGAATGCCGAAGCCGGCCGCGGCGGCGCCGGTCCCGGTGTCTGCGTCTGTGCCGTCAGCCAGGCTGATCTCGGCGTAGAGGGTGTCGCCGTCCCGCCAGGCGGCACGCAGGCCCTGGAAGACGGGGCCGTAGGCGAGGCCGGACGCGGCGAGAGTGTCATAACCGGCGTCGAGATCCACCGCGACCGTTCCCTCGGGCGGCCAGACCTCGGAGTCGCCGGGCGGCCAGGCTCCGGACGCACCCGCCCCCGTTGTGGGGGTGGGCAGCGGGGGCGGGGCGGACCACAACGCGCCGACGGCGTGCCGGATCCAGGTCTCGGTCACCGATCCGGTGTGGATCCCCACCGGGTCCGCGACGTCGTCGGCCAGCAGGTCACCCTCCGGCTGCTCGCCGTCCGATCGGGACGGCGCACCGCCGTCCAGGCGCGAATGGGCACCGCCGTCCAGGCGCGAGGGCGCACCGCCGTCCAGGCGCGAATGCACACTGACGGGACGGCGACCGGACTCGTCCGGGGCACCGACGGTGACCTGGATCGCCACCGTCGCCCGCTCGGGTAGCACCAGCGGCGTCTCGACGACGAGGTCGTCGAGCAGGTCGGCGCCGAGCTCGTCGCCGGCCCGCAGCGCGAGCTCGACGTACGCGGTGCCGGGCAGTACGACCGAGCCGTGCACCGTGTGGTCGGCGAGCCAGGGGGAGGTGGCCAGCGACAGCTGGCCGGTCAGCACCACGGTGTCCTCGGCGGCGAGCCGGACGGTGGCCGCGAGCAGCGGATGGCCGGCCGCGCGCAGGCCCGCCCGGGATAGGTCGCCGGTGCCACGCACGGTGCTGTCCAGCCAGAAGCGCTGGTGCTGGAACGGGTAGGTCGGCAGGTCGGCGGCGAGGCGCCGCGCTGCCTGGCCGTCGGCTTCCGTGGCGCCGGTGGTGCCGGTGTCGGCGGTGTCGGCGGTGTCGGCGGAGTCGTTGTGCACGCGAGCGGCGGGGAGAGTGAGGGTGGTGCCGGTGGGCGTGTGGCCATGGACGTGCAGGGCGGCCAGGGCGGCGGCCAGCGTCGTGGTCGCGGGCAGCGAACGGCGCAGGGTTGGGATGGTGATCGGAGCACCGGCGCGGGCCGGGTCGGCGGCACTGGCCGGGCCGACGGCGCCGTCCGGGCTGACGCCGGGGGAGGCGTCGCGGGCGAGGGTCTGGGTGGTCAGGGTGGTCAGGCTGGTATCCGGGCCGAGCTCGAGGTACGTGGTCACCCCGAGGTCGGCGAGGGCGGTGACACCGTCGGCGAACCGGACGGCGTGGCGGAGATGGTCGGTCCAGTAGTCCGCCGAGGTGAGCTGGTCGGCGGAGGCGAGCGTTCCCGTCACGTTGCTGATCACCGGGATGGTGGGGGCCTGGTAGGCGACGGCCGCCGCGGCGGCGTGGAAGTCGGCCAGGATCGGGGTGGTCAGCGCGCTGTGGAAGGCGTGGCTGACGGTAAGCCGCCGCGTTCTGATCCCGCGGACGGTGGCGGCCTCGGCCAGGAGATCGAGGGCGCCGACGGGCCCGGCGAGAACAGTGTTGTCGGGGCTGTTGACGGCCGCCACATCCACGTCACGGAGGCCGGCGTCGGCAGGGCCGGCGTCAGCGGGGCCGATGTCAGCAGGGCCGGAAGGCCGGGCGCCGTTGTCGGCCGGGGTGCTGTGCCCAGCCCGGACGACCTCACCCAGGAGCTCGCGGGTGGTCGACTCGTCGGCGTGCACCGTGAGCATCCCGCCGCCGGCGGGCAGGCTGCCGAGCAGCCGCGCCCGGGTGGCGACCAGCCGGGCCGCGTCGGGCAGGCTGAGCACGCCGGCGACGTGGGCCGCGGTGATCTCCCCGAGCGAGTGGCCGATCAGGTAGGCCGGGGTGACCCCGTGCGAGACGACCGTGCGGTAGAGGGCGACCTGCAGGGCGAACAGGGTCGGCTGGGTCCAGCGGGTGTGGTGGATCAGGTCGGCGTCGGGCCCGTCCGGATCGGCGTGCAGCACGGACAGCAGCGGCCGGTCGAGATGCGGATCGAGCGCGGCGGCGACCTCGTCCAGGGCGGCCCGGTAGACCGGGTGGGTGGCGTGGAGGCCCTCGCCCATCCGGGGGCGCTGGCTGCCCTGGCCGGAGAACAGGAACGCGAGCGGTCCGCCGGTGGCCGTCGCGGTGATGACCCGGGCGTCGGCTCGTCCGTCGGCGAGTCGGTCCAGCGCGGCCAGCAGCTCGTCGGGTTCGGTGGCAAGGGCGACGGCGCGGTGGGTGAACGTGGTCCGGGTCGCCAGGGCCGCCGCCAGCCGGCGCACCGCGCGCTCGTCCGGCCCGCCGTCCGCCAGCCCGCCGTCGCCCGGGTCGGTCAGTCGGGTCCGGGGCCGGGACCGCAGGTGGCTGGCGAGCTGGCGGGCCTGCTCGCGTAGCACCTCGGCGGAGCGGGCCGACAGCGCCACCAGCGCCGGTCCGGCGAGCGTGGTGCCGCCGGCGCTCTGCCCCGCGGTCGGCTCGGCGGCCGGCGCTGTCGGCGCCGGAGCCTGTTCCAGGATGACGTGGGCGTTCGTGCCGCTGACGCCGAACGCGGAGACACCGGCGCGGCGCGGTTCGCCCGTCTGCGGCCAGGCCCGGGTCGCGGTGAGCACCGCGACCTCACCGACGGACCAGTCCACCCGCGTCGACGGCTCGTCGACGTGCAGGGTCGGCGGCAACTCACCGGCCCGGATCGCCTCGACGATCTTGATGATGCCGGCGGCACCGGCGGCGGCCTGGGTGTGGCCGATGTTCGACTTGACCGAGCCGAGGTAGAGCGGTCGGCCGGCCGGCCGGTTGCGGCCGTAGGTGGTCAGCAGTGCGTGCGCCTCGATGGGGTCGCCCAGCGACGTGCCGGTGCCGTGGGCCTCAACCGCGTCGACCTGCGTGGGGCGCAGGCGGGCGGCGGCGAGAGCGGCGCGGATGACGCGTTGCTGCGAGGGCCCGTTGGGGGCGGTCAGGCCGTTGGAGGCACCATCGGAGTTGACGGCTGTGCCGCGGACGATGGCGAGGACGGGGTGTCCGTTGCGCTGGGCGTCGCCCAGCCGCTCGACGAGCAGCACCCCGGCGCCTTCCGCCCAGCTGGTGCCGTCAGCGGCGGAGGAGAACGCCTTGCATCGCCCGTCGGGGGCGAGTCCACGCTGGCGGGAGAACTCGATGAACGCGGCGGGCGAGGACATCACCGTCACCCCGCCGGCGAGCGCCAGATCGGCCTCGCCGCCCCGCAGGGCCTGGGCGGCCAGGTGCAGGGCGACGAGCGCGGACGAGCAGGCGGTGTCGACGGTGACCGACGGTCCCTCGAAGCCGAACGTGTAGGAGACCCGGCCGGACAGCACACTGCCGAGGCTGCCCAGGCCCAGGTATGCCTCGAGTTCGGGCGGCGGGGTCGCCCCGGGGGCCTTGACCCCGGCGGCGTAGTCCTGCCCGTTCGTCCCGGCGAACACGGCGGTGCGGCTGCCACGCAGGGTGGTCGGGTCGATGCCAGCCCGCTCGAACGCCTCCCAGCTCGTCTCCAGCAGCAGCCGCTGCTGCGGGTCGATGGCCAGCGCCTCGCGGGGGGAGATGCCGAAGAACTCGGCGTCGAAACCGCCCGCGTCGGCCAGGAAGCCACCGTGGCGGGCGTAGGACTTCCCGGTCGCGTCAGGGTCGGGGTCGTACAGCTCGTCGACGTTCCAGCCGCGGTCGGAGGGGAACTCGTCGATCGCGTCCCGTCCGGAGCGCACCAGCTCCCACAGGTCCGCCGCGGAGCGCACCCCGCCGGGAAAGCGGCAGGCCATGCCCACGATCGCCAGCGGCTCGTGCCGGGCCTCGCGGGAGACCCGAAGCTGCTCGCGGGTCTCGTGCAGCTCGGCGGTGACCCGCCGGAGGAGGTACCGGATCTGGTCGTCGCTCATGGTCCACCTGCTTTCGTCGGGTCGGGCGTCGGCGAGGGTCAGGAGATGCCGAGGGTCTTGCCGATGAAGTCGATGAGTTCGGCGTCGGAGGCGTCGGAGAGCTCCGCGGCCACCGCCGGTTCGGCCGGCGCGTCCGCGGGGGTGCGCAACCGGGCGAGCAGGTCCTGCAGCCGGTCCACCGCCGCGGACCGGTCCGGTCCGGTGACCAGAGCGGCGTCGAGCGCCACTTCCAGCCGGTCGATCTCGGTGAGCACCACGGACAGGCCGGTCGGTTCGGCCGGGACCAGCTCGTCGAGCAGGAAGTCCGTCAGGGCCGACGCGGACGGATAGTCGAAGATCAGGCTGACCGGCAGGGGCAGCCCGGTCTCCCCGATCAGCAGGTTGCGCAGGTTCACGGCGGCGAGCGAGTCGAACCCCTGGTCGCGGAACCCGCGGTCGACGTCGACCTGGTCCGGTCGGGCCAGTCCCTGCACCGCCGCGACGTGGCCGCGCACGAGGGTCAGTAGCTCCACCCGGCGCTGCGTGCCATCCAGTCCGGCGAGCCGGGCGGCGAGGTCCGGTCGGGCCGTCCCGGCGCCGTCCGTTCCAACGGTGGCTGCCCGTGCGGCCTGCGCGGCCCGTTCCGCGGCCACGACAGGCAGGTCGTGGACCAGCGGATGCGGGCGTGCCCGGTAGAACGCCGACCAGTCGGCGTCGAGGACGGCGAGGTGCGTCTCGTCGTGGTCCAGCGCGCCGGCCAGCGCGCGCAGCGCCGGCTCGGGGTCCATCCCGCGCAGGCCGTAGCGGGCGAGGGTCCGCTGGGCGGCTTCGTCCGCGAGGCCTTCGCCGGTCCACTGCCCCCAGGCGATCGAGGTGCCGGGCAGGCCGGCAGCCCGGCGGTGATGGGCGAGGGCGTCCAGGTAGGCGTTGCCCGGTGCGTAGTTGCCCTGGCCCGGGACACCCGCGGATCCGGCGATCGAGGAGAACAGCACGAACGCGTCCAGGTCGGTGCCGGCGGTCAGCTCGTGCAGGTTGCGGGCACCGTCCACCTTGACGCGCAGCACGGCGTCGATCTGCGCCGGCGTCAGCTCGGCGAGCAGGCCGTCCTCGACCACGGCCGCGGTGTGCACGACCGCGCGCAGGGGCAGCCGCGGCGGGAGCCCGTCGAGCAGCCGGGAGAGCGCGTCGCGGTCCGCGACGTCGACGGCCGCGATCGTCACCTGGGCGCCCAGTTCCTCCAGCTGCGCGGTGAGCTCGGCGGCGCCCGGCGCCTCGGGTCCACGTCGGCTGGTCAGCAGCAGGTGCGGTGTGCCGGCCTGCGCGAGCCACCGGGCGACATGCTGGCCGAGCGCCCCCGTGCCGCCGGTGACGAGCACAGTGCCGCGCGGCGCCCAGCTCCGGGGCTCCGTTTCCGCCGACGGTGTTCCCGGGGATGCCGGCTCAGCGGCGGGCTCCAGCCGGCGGGCCAGGAGCCCACTGGGACGGATGGCCAGCTCCGACTCGCCGGTCTCGCCGCGCAGGGCCGCGGCGAGCTGGTCGGCGGTGTGCGGGCCGGGCTGCTCGGGCAGATCGACCAGGCCGCCCCACTGGTCCGGATGCTCCACCGCCGCGATCGCGCCGAATCCCCACAGCAGCGCCTCGGCGGGCCGGATGACCGTGTCCGCGGCGGAGGCGGCCACGGCCGCGCCGGTCACGACCCACAGCGGCACGGCCAGGCCGGAACCTGGGCCGGAACCTGGGCCGGAACCGTGGCCGACATCGAGCAGGGCCTGCAGCAGCGCGACGGTCGCCGCGAACCCGGACGGGGTCGACGGGGCCTGCGGGAGCGGCGTGTCATCGAGGGAGAGCAGCGAAAGCACCCCCGCGAGCGGCTCGCCCGCGGGTTCGGGCGCCCCCGGCACCCGCTGTGCTGCGTGCCCCTCGTGCGCGCCCGGTGCCAGACGGCCGAGTTCGGCGGCGAGACTGGCGCGGTCGGCGGCGGACGGGTCCACCGCCAGGATGCGGACCTCGACATCCTCGTGCGTCAGCGCCTGGCGGGCGAGGTCGACCCGCGGGTGGTCGCGGTGCCGCGCGGGCACCACCACCAGCCAGGAGCCGGCGCGTCGGGGGGCGTCGGCATCGGGGCGCCGAAAGGCCGCGGCAGCCTCATCCGGGTCCGGGGCGTCGAGGGGCACCGGTCGCCAGGTGAGCCGGTAGCGCCAGGAGTTCGCGGTCGTGTCGACGACCCGGCGGTTCCACCACGAGCCCAGCGCCGGCAGCACGGTGGCGAGCGCGGTCTGGTCGCCCGGATCGGAGATCCCCAGCGTGCCGGCGAGCGTCGCGGCGTCCGCGCGTCCGACGGCGGCCCAGAACTCGGCGCCGACCGCTTCCGACGGGCTCGCCGCCGCCGGTGGTGCGGGCAGCGCGGGAACCTCCGGCCGGTCCTCCAGCCAGTAGCGCTGCCGCTGGAACGCGTAGGTGGGCAGCGTGGCGGCGAGGTGGCGGGGATGCAGCCCGAAACGGTCACGCCCAGCGGCGTCGCCCTGGTCCCGCGGGCCGCTCTGGTCGTCCGCCGACGGCGTGAGAGTGGTGCTCGTCGGGGTGTGACCGTGGACGTGCAGGGTGGCGAGCGCGGTGGCGAGCGTGACGGCGGACGGATGGCGGCGGCGCAGCGTGGGAATGACCGTCGCCCCACCGCGGCGACTGCCGGTGCTGTCCCCGCCGGTGCTGTCCCTGGTGGCGTCGTCCCGGCTGGCGAGGGTCTGGGTGGTGAGGGTGGTGAGGGTGGTGTCGGGGCCGAGTTCGAGGTAGGTGGTGACGCCGAGCTCGGCGAGGGTGGTGACGCCTGCGGCGAACCGGACGGTGTGCCGCACGTGGCGGATCCAGTAACCCGGCGAGGTGAGCTGCTCGGGGGTGGCGAGCGCGCCGGTGAGGTTGGAGATGATCGGGATGGTGGGGGCGTGGTAGGTGACCGAGCCCGCGGTCGCAAGGAAATCGTCGAGGATGGGCTCGGTCAGCGGGCTGTGGAACGCGTGGCTGACGGTCAGGTGACGGGTGCGCAGCCCGCGGGCGGTAGCGGCGTCGGCGAGGGCGTCCAGCGTGGTCCGGGGCCCGGCGAGCACGGTGTTCGTGGGGCTGTTGAGCGCGGCGATGTCCACCGCGCCGATGCCGTCGAGCCAGGGATGGTCGTCGAGGAGCGCGCGGGTGGTGGGTTCGTCGGCGTGGACGCTGAGCATGGCCCCGCCGTCCGGTAGCGAGCCGAGCAGCCGGGCGCGGGTGGCGACGAGCAGGGCCGCGTCGGGCAGTGCCAGGACACCGGCGAGGTGGGCGGCGGTGATCTCGCCCAGGCTGTGGCCGATCAGGTAGTCCGGGGCGATGCCGTGGAAGGCCAGGGTGCGGTGCAGCGCGACCTGGAAGGCGAACAGGGTCGGCTGGGTCCAGGCGGTCTGGTGGATGAGAGCGGCGTCGGGGCCGTGTGGGTCGGCGTGCAGGACCGACAGCAGCGGCCGGTCGAGATGCGGATCGAACGCGGCGGCGACCTCGTCCAGGGCCGCGGTGTAGACGGGATGCGTGGTGTACAGGCCGTGGCCCATGCCGGGGTACTGGCTGCCCTGACCGGAGAACAGGAACGCCAGCGGCCCGCCGGACCCGACGACGGCGCCGGTGACCACCCCGGCCGAAGGCTGTCCCTGCGCGAGCGCGTCGAGCGTGTCGAGCAGACTGGCCTCGTCGGACGCGAGGGCGACCGCGCGGTGGGCGAAGGCGGTCCGGGTCGCCAGGGCCTGCGCGAGCCGTTCGACGGCGAGGCGTCCCGAGGTCCCCTCGGTCACCGCACGCAGGTGTATGGCCAGCCGCCGGGCCTGTCCGCGCAGCGCCGGCCCGGACCTGGCCGACAGCGGCACCAGAACCGGTGCCGCCACCAGATCGCCGGGCGACGGCTGCGACGGCTGCGACGGCTGCGCCGCCGGGACGGGAACGTCCGCGTCGAGCTCGTCCGACCCGGAGTGGTCGGGAGCCTGCTCGAGGATGACATGGGCGTTGGTGCCGCTGATCCCGAAGGAGGACACGGCGGCGCGCCGGGGGCGGCCGGTCTGTGGCCATGGCTGGTTCTCGGTGAGCAGCGTGACCGCGCCGTCGGACCAGTCCACGTGCGGAGTCGGCACGTCGGCGTGCAGCGTCGACGGCAGGGTGGCGTGGTGCAGAGCGAGGACGGTCTTGATGATGCCGGCGGTGCCGGCGGCGGCCTGGGTGTGGCCGATGTTGGACTTGAGGCTGCCCAGCCAGACCGGCTGATCGGCGGGCCGGTCCTGGCCGTAGGTGGCGAGGATGGCCTGCGCCTCGATCGGGTCGCCGAGCGGCGTGCCGGTGCCGTGCGCCTCGACCGCGTCGACGTCGGCCGCCCCGAGCCCGGAGTCGGCCAGCGCGGTGCGGATGACACGCTGCTGGGCGGGCCCGTTCGGAGCGGTCAGGCCGTTGGAGGCGCCATCCTGGTTCACGGCACTGCCCCGCACGACGGCGAGGATCGGATGGTTGCGGGCCCGGGCGTCACCGAGGCGCTCCAGCAGGAGCATGCTGGCGCCCTCGGCCCAGCCGGTGCCATCGGCGTGGGCGGAGAAGGCCTTGCACCGGCCGTCGGGGGCCAGGCCCCGCTGGCGGGAGAACTCCACGAACTCGGTGGGCGTGGCCATCACCGCGACGCCGCCGGCCAGCGCCAGGTCGGCTTCGCCGCTGCGCAGGGCCGCCGCGGCGAGGTGCACGGCGACCAGCGAGGACGAGCACGCCGTGTCGATGGTGACCGCCGGGCCCTCGAAGCCGAACGTGTACGCGACCCGGCCGGACGCGACGCTGCCGGCCACCCCGGTCCCCAGATATCCCTCCAGGTCCGGTGGAACGGCGCGCAGCTTCGTCCCGTAGTCGTGGTACATCACGCCGACGTAGACGCCGGTGGTGGAGCCGCGCAGGTCGGTGGGGTCGATGCCGGCGCGTTCGATGGCCTCCCAGGCGGTCTCCAGCAGCAGACGCTGCTGCGGATCGGTGGCCAGCGCCTCGCGCGGCGTGATGCCGAAGAACTCGGCGTCGAAGTCGGCGGCGTCGTGCAGGAAGCCGCCGTGGCGGGTGTAGGAGTGGCCGCTCGCGTCCGGGTCCGGGTCGTACAGGCCGACGAGGTCCCAGCCACGGTTGGTCGGGAACGTGGAGATCGCGTCTGTTCCGGACACGACCAGCTCCCAGAGCTGCTCCGGGGTGCTGACGCCGCCGGGTAGCCGGCAGGCCATCCCGACGATCGCGATCAGGTCGTCGTCGGTCCCCGGTGCGCCGGAGCCGCCGGCCTCGCCGGTGGTGCTGGCGGCGGCGCCGGGTGCGTTCCTGGCAGCACGGCCGTTCCTGCCAGCGCGGCCGTTCCTGCCAGCGCGGCCGTTCTTGGCGGCACGGTCGTCCTGGGCAGCGCGGTCGTCCTGGGCAGCGCGGTCGTCCTGGGCGGCGCGGTGGCCGCCCGTGGCGGTCGCGGTGTCGGCGAGGCTGTGGTCGAGCAGGCGGGCGAGCGCGCCCAGGTTGGGATGGTCGAAGGTCAGGGTGGCGGGCAGCCGCAGGCCGGTGGCCGCGTTCAGCCGGTTGCGCAGCTCGATCGCGGTCAGCGAATCCAGGCCGACGGTGCTGAAGGCCCGGTCCTCGGCGATGCTCTCGTCCGCGGCGCTGCCCAGGACCGCGGCGAGTTCGGCACGTACGAAGGCGAGGACAGCGGCATACCGGTCGTCGGCGTCCAGGCCCGCGAGCCGCCCGGCGAGGTCCGACCCGGACAGGGCCGAGGCCGGGTCCGCGGCCCCTGCCGCCCCGGCCGTGGCCGCCGCGCGTCGAACCGGGCGGACGAGGACGCGCAGCAGCGGGGGAATCCCGTGCTCGGCCGCGCGGGCCCGGACGGCGGCGAGGTCCAGGGGCACGGCGGCGAGGACGGCCTCGGCGCGCCGCGCGGCGCTGTCGAACAGGGCGAGGCCCTGCTCGGTGGTCAGAGCACGGATGCCCGTGCGGGCAAGGCGCGCCCGGTCGGTGTCGCCGAGGGCGGCGGTGAGGGTGCTGGTGTCGTGCCAGAGGCCCCAGGCGAGGCTTGTGGCGGGGAGGTGGTGGGTGTGGCGGTGGTGGGCGAGGGCGTCGAGGAAGGTGTTGGCGGCGGCGTAGTTGGCTTGGCCGGCGTTGCCGGTGAGGCCGGCCAGGGAGCTGTAGAGGATGAAGGCGCGCACGGTGGTGAGGTCGCGGGTGGCTTCGTGCAGGTTCCAGGCGCCGTCGATCTTGGGAGCGAGGACGGGTGCCAGCCGGTCGGGCGTGAGCGTGGTGAGAGTGGTGTCGTCGAGGACACCGGCGGTGTGGATGACGGCGGTGAGCGGGTGCGCGGGCGGGATGGCGGCGAGCAACGCGGCGAGCTCGTCGCGGTCGGTGATGTCGGTCGCGGTGATGGTGACGGTCGCGCCGAGGGCCGCGAGCTCCGCGTGCAGCGCGCGGGCCGCATCGTGCTGGGGGCCTTGGCGGCTGGTCAGGTGCAGGTGACGGACGCCGTGTCGGGAGACGAGGTGGCGGGCGAGGTGGCGGCCGAGGGTACCCAGGCCGCCGGTCACGAGCACGGTGCCGTCCGAGTCGATCCCCCACCCCCCCGCGCGGTTGGCGTAGGTCGGGCCGTCAACCCCGCGGTCCCCGGCCGCCCGGGTCAGGCGCGGGGTGTGGGCGGTGCCGGCGCGGACGGCGAGCTGGGGCTCGTCGGTGGCGAGGGCGGTGGCGAGCAGGTCGGGCAGCGCGTCGGCGGATGCCTGCTCCTCGTCGAGGTCGACGAGCAGGATTCGGTCGGGGTTCTCGCTCTGGGCGGTGCGGACGAGACCCCACAGCGGCGCGGCGGCCAGGTCGACGTCCTCGCCCGCCACACTGACCGCCCCCGAGGTCACGACCGCGAGGGTCGAGTCGGCGAAGCGGGGATCGGCGAGCCAGGCCTGGAGGAGACCGAGGGATTCGGTCAGAACCGCCCGTGCTCGCGCCGGTGGCTCCGGTAGCCGCGCCGGCCCGGTCGGCCCGGTCGACCCGGCCAGGGGCGCGACGAGCACCAGACTCGGCGCTTCGGAGCCCGCGTCGACGCGGGCCGCGAGGTCGGCGAGGTCGGCGACGACGTCCACGTCGTGATCGCCGGCGCGGAGGGCGGCTTCGAGGAGATCTCGTTGGTCACCGCCCGGCACGCCCACCAGCGCCCATCGGCCCCGGCCCGATCCGTCCGGGCTGGCCGCCGCGGTTCCGGCCGCCGGCACGGCAGCGTTCAGGGGCGGCCAGGACAACGCGAACAGGGCGTCCGGGCTACCGGTTCCGGCCGCCTGGATCTGGTCGAAGCTCACCGGGCGCAGTGCCAGCTCAGCGACGGAGATCACCGGTGTGCCGGCCGTGTCCCAGCCGACCAGGGAGATCCGGTCCGGCCCGGAGCTGTCCGAGCCGGTGACCCGTAGCCGAACCCGCAGTGTCGCCGCGCCGGTGGCGTGCAGGCGCACTGCGCGCCAGACGAACGGCAACCGGGCGACGGTCACGCCGGCAACCTGCCGGCCGTTCTGGTTGGCAGCCGCCCGTCCGGCGTCATGCTGTCCGGCGTCGTGCTGGTCTCCGTCGTGCTGGTGGGCATCGTGCTGGTGGATGGCGGGCAGGCCGATGAGGTGCAGGGCGGCGTCGAGCAGGGCGGGATGCAGGCCGAAGGCGCCGGCGTCGCCCGCGGTGTCGGCGGGCAGGCTGACCTCGGCGAACAGGTCCTCGCCGTGCCGCCAGGCGGCCCGCAGCCCATGGAAGGCCGGCCCATAGCTGAGCCCGGTGGCGGCGAACCGGTCGTACAGGGCGTCGGTGGTCAGCGCGACCGCACCCTCGGGCGGCCACACGCCGGCCGGGGAGACTCCGGCCCAGGTCTCCTCGTGCACCCCGATCGGTGCCGGCGACGCAGCCGGCGACTCGGCCGACGGCTGCGCCGACGATCCGGACTGGGCCCCGAGATGGGCCTCGAGCTGGGAGCCGTGTTGGGTCCCGAGCTGGGGGCTGTGCTGGGACCCGGACCCCGGGTCGGAGTCGAGCAGCACACCGTGGGCGTGGCGGGTCCAGTCCGCCTCCGACACGTCCGGGTTCCCGTCCCCGTCCGGGTGGCCATCGGCGTGCCACGGGTGGGTGAGCCGGGAGTGCACGCTCACCGGATGGCGCCCGCTCCGGTCCGCGGCACCGACGCGGACCTGCACCTGGGCCCCGCCGCGCTCCGGCAGGATCAGCGGCGCCTCGATGACCAGCTCCTCGAGGACATCGGCCCCGGCCTCGTCGCCGGCCCGGACCGCGAGCTCCACCAGCGCCGTTCCGGGCACGACCACGGAGCCGAAGACGACATGGTCGGCGAGCCATGGGTGGGTGCGCAGCGAAATCAGCCCGGTCAGGACCGATCCGTCCGCGTCCGCGAGTCGCAGCGTCGTCGCGAGCAGCGGGTGGCCCGCCGGGTGCAGCCCCAGCCCGCTGACGTCCCCGGCTGCGGTGGACGAGCCTTCCAGCCAGAACCGGCGGCGGGTGAACGCGTAGGTGGGCAGGTCGATGTGCCCGCCGGCGCGTGGCATGCAGGTGACGGCGGCGTCGAACCGGGCACCGCGGACGTGCGCCTGGGCCAGCGACGTGAGGAAGGTGGTGAGGCCGTCCTCCCCGCGCCGCAGTGACTCCACCACGGCGACCGGGCCAGCGAGCTCGGGAACGCTCTCGGCGATCTCGGTGACTGCCGCCGTGAGGATGGGGTGCGGGCTGATCTCGAGGAACAGGTCGTGGCCGGCATCGAGCAGGGCGCGGACGGCGGGTTCGAACTGGACCGGCTGGCGCAGGTTGGCGTACCAGTAGTCAGCGGTCAGCTCGGCGGCGTCGACCCAGTCGGCGGTGACGGTGGAAAGGATCGGGATGTCGGCCGGTCGTGGGTTGATCTCCCCCAGGGCGGCGAACACCTCGTCGCGGACCGCCTCGACGTGGGGCGAATGCGAGGCATAGCTGATCGGTATCCGACGGGTGCTGATCCCCTCGGCGCGCAGCTCCGCGGTGAACGCCTCGAGCACCGCCTGGCCCCCGGCGACCGCGGTGCTCGTCGGGCTGTTGCGCACGGCGATGTGCAGGCCACCCGCGCCGTCGCGGAACCGGGCCAGCCGGGTCTGCAACTCCTCGGCGGACAGCCGCACCGACACCAGACCGCTCCCGGCCGGGATGGTGTTCAGGACCCGGCCGCGCAGGGCGACGATGCGGGCGGCGTCCTCGAGGCTGAGGGCGCCGGCGATGTGCGCGGCGGCGATCTCGCCCTGGCTGTGGCCGACGACGGCCTTTGGGTGAACGCCGTGGTGCTGCCAGAGCCGCGCCAAGGCGACGAAGACCGCGAACAGGGCGGGTTGGACGATATCGTCCCGGTCGAGGGGTGGCGCGCCCGGCTCGTCCCGCAGGACGTCGAACAGATCCCAGTCGGTGTGCGGCCGCAGCGCGGCGGCGACGGCCGCGAGGTGCTCGGCGAAGACGGGGCTTGCGGCGAGCAGCCCGCGGGCCATCCCCGGCCACTGACTGCCCTGCCCGGGGAAGACGAACACGGTGGTCGCGCTGGTGTCGGCGACGCCGCGCACGATCCGCGCACCGCTCGCACCGCTCGGCGCGGTCGGTGCGTCGGGGCCGGCCAGCGTGGCCAGCCCGGCCCGGAAACCCGGCAGGTCTTCGGCGACGATCACCGCCCGGTGCTCAAGCGCTGCCCGGCGGGCGGTGAGCGAGTACCCGATGTCGCCCAGGTCGAGGCCAGGACGGGCCTCGACGAACGCGCCGAGCCGCGCCGCCTGCGCCCGCAGCGCGTCCGCCGTCCGTGCCGAGACCACCCACGGCAGCACCGTCGACCCGCCCAGCCCGAGCGTCCCCTCCCGCTCCCCGGACGCTGCCGGCGGCAGCGTTGGCGGGATGGCGGGGGTGCCGGTGCCGGTGCCGGTGCCCCTGGGGGTGGGGGTGGGGTGTTCGAGGATGAGGTGGGCGTTGGTGCCGCTGATGCCGAAGGCTGAGACGGCGGCGCGGCGTGGGCGGTCGTCGGCGGTGGTGGGCCAGTCGGTGGGTTCGGTGAGCAGGGCGACGTTGCCGGTGGTCCAGTCGACGTGGGGGCTGGGCGCGTCGAGGTGCAGCGTTCGGGGCAGTCGGCCGTGGTCCATCGCGCTGATCAGCTTGATGATGCCGGCGACGCCGGCGGCGGCCTGGGTGTGGCCGATGTTGGATTTGATCGAGCCGAGGTGCAGGGGTCGGTGGTCGGGGCGGTTCTGGCCGTAGGTGGCGAGGATGGCCTGGGCTTCGATGGGGTCGCCGAGGGCGGTGCCGGTGCCGTGGGCTTCGACGGCGTCGATGTCGGTGGGGGTGAGTCCGGCGGCGGTGAGGGCGGCGCGGATGACCCTTTGCTGCGACGGCCCGTTCGGCGCGGTGAGCTGGCTGGACTGCCCGTCCGAGTTCACCGCGCTGCCGCGGATCAGGGCGAGGACCCGGTGCCCGCGCCGGTGGGCGTCGGAGAGCCGTTCCAGCACGAGCAGGCCCGCGCCCTCTCCCCAGGCCGTCCCGTCGGCGGCGGCGGCGAACGGCTTGCATCGGCCGTCCGGGGCGAGGCCGCGCTGGCGGGAGAACTCGACGAACATGCCAGGGGAGGACATGACGGTGACCCCGCCGGCGAGCGCGAGGTCGCACTCGCCGGCGCGCAGTGCCTGGCCGGCCAGGTGGATCGCGACCAGTGACGAGGAGCAGGCGGTGTCGACGGTGACCGCCGGTCCCTCCAGCCCCAGCGTGTACGCGACCCGCCCGGAGGCGACCGAGGTCATGCTGCCGGTCAGGACATAACCGCCGTAGCCGTCCGGTGCGTCGGCCAGCCGGGTGCCGTAATCGTGCGGGGTGACGCCGGCGAACACCCCGGTGGAGCTGCCGCGCAGCGAGGTCGGGTCGATGCCGGCCCGCTCCAGCGCCTCCCACGCTGTCTCCAGCAGCAGGCGCTGCTGCGGGTCGATGGCGAGCGCCTCCCGTGGGGAGATCCCGAAGAACTCGGCGTCGAAGGTGTCCGCGTCGTGCAGGAAGCCGCCCTCGCGGGCGTAGGTGTGGCCGACCCGGTCGGGGTCGGCGTCATAGAGGCCGTCGACATCCCAGCCGCGGTTGGTGGGGAAGGGGGTGATCGCGTCCCGTTCGCCGTCGACGAGTTCCCACAGCTGCTCGGGTGAGCTCACGGCGCCCGGATAGCGGCAGCCGATCCCGACGATCGCGATCGGTTCCCGCCGGGAAGCCTCGGTCTCCCGCAGCCGTGCGCGGGTCTGGTGCAGGTCCGCGGCGACCCGGTTGAGGTATTCGCGAAGCTTCTGTTCGTTCGCCATTGCTCAGCCTTCTCGGGACGCGGGGGCAAAGGACGCGGGCACAGCGGACGCGCTGGCAAGGGTCGCGGAGGGAGGTGACGCGGGGGCGGGGCAGGGCGCGGGACGGCGGGTCATGCCAGCCCCAGCTCGCGGTCGATGAGGTCGAAGATCTCGTCATCGTCGGCGCTGCTGATCTGCGCGCTGAACCCGTCGGTGTCGTCGACGCTGTCGGCGTCGTCGAGCGCGATCGGGAAACCGTCGACCGTCATCTGGGCCGGACCGTCGGTCGTGGTCCTGGGTGCGGTTGTCGGGAGGAACGTGGCTGCCGCCGGGGTGTCGGGCGTAGCGGTGGATGCCGCGGGAAGCGCCGCGGGAAAAAGGGTGTCCCGCAGATGGGTGGCGAGCAGCGTTGGTGTCGGATGGTCGAACAGCAGGGTGGTCGACAGGTGCGTGCCGGTCTCCCTGGTCAGCCGGTTGCGCAGCTCGATCGCGCTCAGCGAGTCGAACGCGGACTCCAGGAATCCCCGGTCGGGACGGATCGCCGCGGCCGAGGTGTGCCCGAGGATCTCGGCCGCGGTGGTGCGCACCAGCGTCAGCAGGCTGCGGTGCTGCTCCTCGGCGGGTCGCCCGCGCAGTCGCTCGACCAGCGCGTCCGCCCGGTTCCGCGCCGGTGCGCCGTTGCCCGTGGCCGGCGTGCCGGCTGCCCCCAGCCCGTCATCGTGGCTGGTGCGCGGCCCGGAACCTGGCGCCGCACCACGCAGGGCTGCGGCGCGCAGCCCGTCCCACAGCGGGCTGGTGGCAGGTCCCCCCGTCCCGCTGCGGTCGGGGGGCCGCAGCCGCGCCGGGATGAGCAGCGCCTCGGCACCGGCAGCAGGGACGACGCCGGCATCCAGGACGCGGTCGAACAGCGCGAGACCCTCGGCGGTGGACATCGGCGCGATGCCGGCCCGGGCCATGCGGGCCTGGTCGGCCGCGGACAGGTGCCCGGCCATCCCACCCGCCTCGGCCCAGTGCCCCCAGGCCAGCGAGACGGCGGGCAGGCCGGCCGCGCGCCGGTGCTGGGCCAGGGCGTCGAGGAACGTGTTCGCCGCGGTGTAGTTGGCCTGGCCGGCGGATCCGAGCAGGCCGGTGACCGAGGAGAACAGCACGAACGCGGCGAGGTCCAGCCCCTCGGTCGCCACGTGGAGCTGCCACGCGCCATCCACCTTCGGCCGCAGGACGGTGTGCAGCGTGGCCGGGTCGAGGGAGGTCAGTACGGCGTCGGCGAGCACGCCGCCGGTGTGCACGACCGCGGTGAGCGGATGGTCCGCGGGCACGGCCGCGAGCAGGCGCCGCACGTCGCTCGGCTCGCTGACGTCGGCCGCGAGGACCGTGACATCCGCGCCCGCCGCGAGCAGCTGGGTGGCCAGTTCCCCGGCGCCCGGCGCGTCGGGGCCGCGGCGACTGGCCAGCAGCAGGTGCCGCACCCCGTGGTGGGAGACCAGCCGGCGAGCGGCGAGCGCGCCGAGGCTGCCCGTCCCGCCGGTGACCAGCACTGTGCCCGTCGGGTCGAGCGGCCGCGGCAAGGTGAGCACGAGTTTGCCGGTGTGTCGGGCCAGGCTGAGCTGGCGCAACGCCTGACCGGCGTGCCGGACGTCGAAGCTCGCTGTCGGCAGGGGCGTGAGCGCGCCGGTGGCGAACAGGTCGGTGAGGTCGGCGAGCATCGCGCCGACCCGCTCGGGATCCACGTCGAACAGGTCGAACGCCTGGTAGGTGGTGCCGGGGTGCTCGGCTGCGACCGTGGCCGGATCGCGCTGGTCGGTCTTGCCCATCTCGATGAAGCGCCCGCCGGTCGTCAGCAGCCGCAGCGAGGCGTCGGTGAAGTCCCCGGCCAGGGCGTTGAGTACCACGTCGACCCCGCGCCCGCCGGTCGCGGCGCGGACGGTGTCGGCGAACTCCAGGGTCCGCGAGGACGCGATGTGGGCGTCGTCGAGGCCGTGGTCCCGCAGGACCGGCCACTTCGCCGGGCTCGCCGTCCCGAACACCTCGGCCCCCCGCTGCCGGGCAAGCTGGACGGCCGCCTGCCCGACCCCGCCGGTGGCGGCGTGGATGAGTACTCTCTCGCCGGCCCGAAGCCCGGCCAGCCCCACCAGGCCGTGATATGCCGTGAGGAACGCGACTGGTGTGCCCGCCGCCTGGCCGAACGTCCAGCCAGGCGGGATCACGGTCAGCAGCCGGCGGTCGGTCACCGCCAGCGGGCCGAGGGTGCCCTGGATCAGACCCATCACCCGGTCGCCGGGCGCGAGGTCCCGCACCGCCGTCCCGATCTCGACGACGACGCCGGCACCCTCCGCGCCGATGCGTGCCCCGCCCGGGTACATGCCCAGGCTGATCAGCACGTCGCGGAAGTTCAGGCCTGCCGCGCGCAGGGCGACCCGCACCTCGCGTGGACCCAGCCGCCGGTGGGCGTCCGGTTCGGGCAGCAGCGCCAGGTTGTCCAGGGAGCCGGCTGCGGTGACGTCGAGCCGCCAGGCGTCCACCCCCGCCGGCGGCGCCAGGGCGCCGGCGGGGGTGGACGCGTCACCGGGGGAGCCGTCAACCGGAACAAGCCGTGGATGGCGGATCTCCCCGTCGCGCACCGCCAGCTCGCTGTGCTCCGCCTCCTGGGCGCCCAGCAGGGCCAGCGCACGGGCCACAGCCGGTGACGAGCCGAGGTCGCGGTCGAGGTCGCGGTTGAGGTCGAGGTCGAGGTCGAGCAGCGCAAGCCGGCCGGGATGCTCCGCGCGGGCGCTGCGGACCAGACCCCACACCCCCGCCGCAGCCAGGTCCAGGACGTCCTCGCCGGGACCTGCGGCGATGGCCCGTTCGGTCACGAGGACCAGACGGGACGCGGCGAACCGGTCGTCGGTCAGCCAGTCGCGCAGCAGGCGCAGGGCCGCCGCGAGAGCCGTGTGCGTCGCCGGCACCACCCCCGGCTCGGGCAGCCGCGACCCCTGCCCGCCCGAAAGCCGATGGACGATCAGCCGGGGCAGCGAGCCGTCGGCATCCAGCACCGCTCGCAACGCGTCCAGGCCGGAGATCTCCACGGCATCGGCGGCGACAGCCCGAGTGACATCGGCGGCGACATCGAAAGCGACATTCGCGGTGGCATCGCCGACGACATCGACGATGCCGGCCAGGGCATTCCTCGCCGGGCGATCCGCGGCGTCGGATGTCTGGGGCGCCGTCTCGTCGGCGGGAGCGTCCAGCACCGGCCATTCCAGCCGGAACAACCCGTTCCCGGCCGTGGCGCGCGGCGCCACGGCCCGAAGCCCGGCCTCGACGAGCGTCTGGGTGGCCACCGGGCGCAGGGTCAGACCGCCGACCGTGGCGACGGGTGTGTCGTTCGGGTCGGTCAGGGTGAGCGTGACCGTGTCCGCGCCGACCGGGCAGACCCGGACCCGCAGCTCGGTGGCGCCGCGGGCCGCCCCCGTCACATCACGCCAGGCGAAGGGCAGACGGATCTGTTCCGCGCCCACCGCGGCGGCCAGCTGCGGCGTCTGCGTTCCAGGGGTCGGCTGCGGTGTCGGTGTTCCGCCAGCTGGCTGTGCCGCGGCGGCCGGCTGTGGTGTCGTGGCTGCCTGTGCCGTCGTGGCCGGTGACAGCAGCCCGACGACCGCGTGCAGCGCCGCGTCGAACAACGCCGGATGGATCGCGAACCGGCCCGCCTGCCCCCCGGGGCCTTCCGCTGCCGCCGGCAGTCGCACCTCGGCCAGGATCTCCTCGCCCGATCGCCACGCCGCCCGAAGTCCGCGGAACGCGGGCCCGTACTGATAGCCATCGGCGCTCAGCCGCGGGTAGAGGCCGCTGACGTCGACCGGGACAGCGTCGGGGGGCGGCCACAGGCCTTCGCCGTGCGCTGATCCGGCCGCGCCCGCTTGGCTCACCGCGCCCGCCTCGTCCGTCTCGTCCGTCGCATCCGCTGCGATGCCCGCAGTCACTGCGTCGGCCGTGCTTGTCGCGGGTGTGCGGGGCTGCGGCAGGCGAAGGGAGGCGGCGGTCTCGGTGGTGCGCAGCGAACCGGTCGCGTGGCGCTGCCACGGAGACGGCGTGCCCGCCTCGCCGTCTCCCGGGCGTGCGTCGGCCGGACGCGAGTAGATCGTCACCGGGCGTCGCGGGCCGTCGCCAGCCGGTTCGGCCGGTCCCACCAGCACCTGCAGGTCGGTCGAGCCCTCGGTCGACAGAACCAGGGGGGTGATCAGCACGAGCTCCTCGACCCGGCCGGCGCCAGCCCGCAGCCCCGCGGTGAGGGCGAGGTCGACGAACGCGGTCCCCGGCAGCAGCACCAGGGCGCCCGTCACCGGATCTCCTACCGCATGGTCCGCCAGCCACGGCAGCGCGGCCGGGTCCAGGCTTCCGGTGAACGCCAGACTGCCATCGGCGAGCTCGACGGACCCGGTCAGCAGCGGGTGGTCGGCGCTCGTCTCGCCGGCCGTGGCGCGGGATGCGCCGCCTGCCGGTACAGGAGCCACCAGCCAGTGGCGTTGCCGCTGGAACGGGTAGGTGGGCAGCGCGGTCGGGCGGACCGGATGGCCGCCGAACGCCGCCGCCCAGTCCAGGCTCGGCACGGCGCCCTCCACGTGCAGGCGGGCCAGCGCGGCCGTGACCGTGCGCGTCTCGGGGCGCTTGGCGCGCAGCAATGCGACGACCGTGGGCGCGGTTGCGGGCGCGCCGGCGAGTGCCGGATCGGCTTGCTCGCCCGGGGTCTGCTCGGCCTGGATGCGTTCGGCCAGAGTCTGTTCGGCCAGCGCCGCGAGCACCGCGTCCGGCCCAAGCTCGACGAACGCGGTGACGCCCTGCGCGGCGAGGGTGCGTATGCCATCACCGAAGCGGACGGTCCCGCGCAGGTGGCGCACCCAGTAGTCGGGATCGGTCAGCTCGGCGTCGGTCGCGACCAGACCGGTGACGTTGGAGACGATCGGGATCGTCGGCGGGTGCAGGGCCAGGGTGCCCAGCACCCGGCGGTACTCGTCGAGGACCGGGTCCAGGTGCGCGCTGTGGAAGGCGTGGCTGACCCGCAGCCGGCGCACCCGTCGCCCCTCCTGCTGCCACCGGTGGGAGAGCTCGTCGACCGCCTCGGCGTCACCGGAGAGCACGACCGAGCGCGGACCGTTGACCGCGGCGAGGTCCACCGCCGCCCCGGCCGGCCCGGCGTGCGCGAGCAGCGCGGCGACCTCGGCCTCGGTGCCCTCCAGCACCGCCATCGCGCCCAGGGCGGGGACCGCCTGCATCAGCCGCCCCCGCGCCGCCACCAGGGCGGCCGCGTCGGGCAGGCCGAGCACTCCCGAGAGATGCGCGGCGGTCAGTTCGCCCACCGAGTGCCCAAGGAACCGGTCGGGGCGCAGGCCGAACGATTCCACCAGCCGGTAGAGCGCCACCTCAAGGGCGAACAACGCCGGCTGGGTGTAGGCGGTCGCGTCGAGGTCCGCCGCCGCGGCCGAACCCGGCTCGGCGAACAGCAGCTCGCGTACCGGCCGGCCGAGCGCCGGGTCAAGATACTCGGCGACCTCGTCGAGCGCCGTCGCGAACACCCCGAAGGTTGAATACAGCTCCCGGCCGGCCCCGGGCCGCTGGCTGCCCTGCCCGGTGAACAGGAACGCGACCCGCCCCGGAGGTGTGTCGGCCACGCCGCTGACGACCTGCGCGGCCGGGTCACCCACGGCCACGGCCCGGATTCCGTCGAGCTGTTCGTCGGGGCCGGCGCCGAGCACGACTGCCCGATGTGCCAGTACCGCCCGGGTGGTGGCCAGCGCGTACCCGATGTCCGCAACCGACGGTCGGGCGGGCGGCGGTGCCTGCGCCGCGGTCGTGACCCGTTCGACGAGCCGGCCCGCGACCGCGCGCAGCGCGGCCTCAGAGTGGCCGCTGAGCACCCAGGGCAGCACCGGCCCGCTCCCGCCTGCCAGCCCGCTCCCGCCTGCCGGCCCGCTCCCGCCTGCCGGCCCGCGCTGCGTGCCGCTCACAGCGCCCGTCGTCTCGGCAGCGCCAGCCGTCTCGAGGCCGCCAGCCGTTACCTCGAGGATGAGGTGGGCGTTGGTGCCGCTGATGCCGAAGGCTGAGACGGCGGCGCGGCGTGGGCGGTCGTCGGTGGTGGTGGTGGTGGGCCAGTCGGTGGGTTCGGTGAGCAGGGCGACGTTGCCGGTGGTCCAGTCGACGTGAGGGGAGGGCTCGTCGATGTGCAGGGACCTGGGCAGCCGGCCGTGCCGCAGCGCCTCGACCATCTTGATCACACCGGTGACGCCGGCGGCGGCCTGGGTGTGGCCGATGTTGGATTTGATCGAGCCGAGGTGCAGGGGTCGGTGGTCGGGGCGGTTCTGGCCGTAGGTGGCGAGGATGGCCTGGGCTTCGATGGGGTCGCCGAGGGCGGTGCCGGTGCCGTGGGCTTCGACGGCGTCGATGTCGGTGGGGGTGAGGCCGGCGGCGGTGAGGGCGGCGCGGATGACCCTTTGCTGCGACGGCCCGTTCGGCGCGGTAAGGCCGTTCGAGGCACCATCGGAGTTCACCGCGCTGCCCCGTATGACGGCGAGGATCTGGTGGCCGCGGCGCCGAGCGTCGGAGAGCCGCTCGAGCAGCACCATGCCGACGCCCTCGGACCAGGCCGTCCCGTCGGCGGCGGCGGCGAACGGTTTGCACCGGCCGTCCGGGGCGAGGCCGCGCTGGCGGGAGAACTCGGTGAACATGCCCGGCGTCGGCATGACGGCCACGCCGCCGGCGAGCGCGAGGTCGCACTCGCCGCCGCGCAGTGCCTGGCCGGCCAGGTGGATCGCGACCAGTGACGAGGAGCAGGCGGTGTCGACGGTGACCGCCGGTCCCTCCAGCCCCAGCGTGTACGCGACCCGCCCGGAGGCGACCGAGGTCATGCTGCCGGTCAGGACATAACCGCCGTAGCCGTCCGGTGCGTCGGCCAGCCGGGTGCCGTAATCGTGCGGGGTGACGCCGGCGAACACCCCGGTGGAGCTGCCGCGCAGCGAGGTCGGGTCGATGCCGGCCCGCTCCAGCGCCTCCCACGCCGTCTCCAGCAGCAGGCGCTGCTGCGGGTCCATCGCGGCGGCCTCCCGTGGGGAGATCCCGAAGAACTCGGCGTCGAAGGTGTCCGCGTCGTACAGGAAGCCACCCTCGCGGGTGTAGGACGTTCCCGGACGGCGAAGCTCCGGGTCGTGTAGCGCGGCCAGGTCCCAGCCCCGGTTCGTCGGGAACGGCCCGACCGCGTCCACCTCCGCGACGAGCAGGTTCCAGAGTTCCTCGGGGGTGCGGGCGTCGCCGGGCCAGCGTCCGGCCGTCGCCACGATCGCGATCGGCTCGTCCCGTCCCTGTGCCGCGCCGTCGGGCCCGGCTCCGGTTCCGGTTCCGGCGGCGCGGCCGGGCGCGCCCGCGGTGCCCATGGCCGTGTCGGCGGTGCCGGCGAGGGCACTGTGCAGATGGGCGGCGAGGCGGCGCGGGGTCGGATGATCGAAGGTCACCGCGCCAGGCAGTGCCACCCCGGTCGCCGCCGCCAGCCGGTCGCGGAACTCCACCGCGCTCACCGAGTCGAAGCCGAGGTCCTTGAATGTCCGGTCGGGGTTCACCCCGCCGGCGGCGTGACCGAGCACGATCGACAGGGTCGACCCGATGACGTCGAGCAGCACCCGCTCCGCTTCGGCTCTCGCCACTGCTGCCAGCCGCCCGCTCGGCCCCGCCAGCCCGCCCGGCCCGGGCAGCTGCGCGGGGATGGACGTCTGCGAGGTGGACCCGTTGCGGGTGGAGGCGAGTAGCCGCTCGCCTTCCCGGCCGTCCCGGATGTGCCTGCCCGTCTCGGCGTCCCCGTGGGCGACGCCCTCGATGTTCTGGAGATCTTCGAGGTTCGGAAGACCAAGGATGAAGGGCCGCCGCTGGAACGGGTAGGTGGGCAGCGCCACCCGACGCGCCCCGGCCGGGAACGAGACCGCCCAGTCGACCTCGACCCCGGCGACGTGTGCCTCGGCCACCGACCGCAGCAGTCGACGTGCCCCGCCGTCGTCGCGGCGCAGCGTGGCGACCGCCGTCACCGGCACGCCCACGGCCTCGGCCGTGGCGCGGATGCCGCCGATGAGAACCGGATGCGGGCTGGCCTCGATGAACGTGCGGTGGCCGGCGGCGAGGGCGGCGCGGACGGCTTCCTCGAAGCGGACCGTCCGGCGCAGGTTGGTGTACCAGTATCCGGCGTCCAGGCCGGCGGTGTCGTAGGCCGCTCCGGTGACGGTGGAGAAGAAGGTGAGTTCGGTGGCCCGCGGGCGCACGAGGCTCAGCCGCTCCAGTAGCGCGTCGTGTAGCTGCTCCACCTGCGGGGAATGCGAGGCGTAGTCGACCGGAACGCGGCGGACGTCCACTCCCTCGGCGGTGTACCGCGCGAGCAGGGCGTCGAGCGCCGCCGGGTCGCCCGCGACGACGGTGGACGAGGGGCCGTTGATCGCCGCCACGGCCAGCAGCCCGCTCTCGCCATCCGGCCGCGTCGCGTCGATCCGGTCGAGCACGGTGGCGGCTGGCAGCGGAACCGACGCCATCGCCCCGGCCTCGGCCAGCCCCGCGAGCACGCGGCTGCGCCGGGCGACGACCGCCGCGGCGTCCGCCAGGGACAGTCCGCCGGCCACCCAGGCGGCGGCGATCTCGCCCTGGGAGTGGCCGATCACCGCGTCCGGACGGACCCCGAAGGAGCGCCACAGCTGCGCGAGCCCGGTCATCACCGCGAACAGGGCCGGCTGCACCACGTCCACCCGGTCGAGGGACGGCGCGTCCGCGGCACCGGACAGCACGTCGATCAGCGACCAGTCGACGTGCGGCGCGAGCGCGTCGGCGCAGGCGGCGATGTGCGTCGCGAACACCGGCGCGGTCGCGAGAAGGTCGCGCGCCATCCCGGCCCACTGCGATCCCTGGCCCGGCAGGACGAGGACGACCCCGCCGCCCGGCCTGCCCGCGCCGATCGACCCGCCCGCGCCGATCGGCAGGCCGGTCACCAGCTCGCCGGCCTGCCCGCCGTCGCGCAGCGCGGCCAGCCCGCCGAGCAGCTCCGCGGGCCCGGCACCCACGACGACCGCCCGTCGTTCGAAGGACGTGCGGGTCGTGGCCAGCGAGAACCCGATGTCGGCGGCGCTGGCGTCCGGCCGGCCGGCCAGCAGGTCGTGCAGCCGGCCGGCCTGGGCCCGCAGCGCGGCGTCGGTGCGGGCCGACAGCGGCCACACCACCGGCGACGTCGCGGTGGCCGCCGGTTCCGCGATGGGGGCCGGGTCCAAGGCGGGGGCCGGGTCCAGGTCGGGCGCCGCACCGACGATGAGATGGCAGTTGGTGCCGCCCATCCCGAACGAGCTGACGCCGGCCAGAGGCGGGCGGTCCGCGACGGGCCAGGGACCGTGCTCGGTGTGGACCCGCAGCCGCAGCTCGTCGAAGGCGATGTCGGGGTTGGGGAGGGCGAAGTTCAGGCTGGCGGGCAGTTCCCGGTGGGCGATCGCCAGCACGGTCCGGAGCAGTCCGACGATGCCGCTGGCCCCCTCGAGATGACCGACGTACGTCTTCGCCGAGCCGACCAGCAGCGGTGCGTCGGCCGGCCGGGCGACGCCGTAGGCCGCGCCCAGTGCCGCGGCCTCGATCGGATCGCCCACCTTCGTGCCGGTTCCGTGCAGCTCCACGTACTGGATCTCGCCCGGGTCGACGCCCGCCGCCCGCACCGCCTCGCGGATCACCCGGGCCTGGGCGTCGGGGCTGGGCCGGGTCAGCCCGTCGGTCGCGCCGTCGCTGTTGACCGCGCCGCCGTGGATCACCGCGTGCACCCGGTCGCCGTCCGCCAGCGCGGCGGCGAGCGGCTTGAGCACGACCAGCCCGCCGCCCTCGCCGCGCACATAGCCGTCGGCCCGCGCGTCGAAGGTGTAGCACCGGCCCGCGGCGGACAGCGCGCCGAACCGCTCGGCGGCCACGGTGCTCTCGGGCGCCAGGTTGAGCTGCACCCCACCCGCGAGCGCCAGGTCGCACTCGCCGCGGCGCAGGCTCTCCACCGCAAGGTGCACCGCGACCAGGGACGATGCCTGTGCGGCGTCGACCGTGAGGCTGGGCCCGTGCAGATCCAGGGCGTAGGAGACGCGGTTGGCGATGATCCCGCGGTTCTGCCCGGTCAGCGTGTGCCGGGTGATCGTGTCCGGGCCGGACCGCGCCACCGCGGTGGCGTGGTCACCGGCGATCGCTCCGACGAAGACGCCGGTGCGGCTGCCGGCGAGGTCCCCGGGCCGCTGCCCGGCGGCCTCGACCGCCTCCCAGGCGAGCTCCAGGACCAGGCGCTGCTGCGGGTCGAGCTCGGCGGCCTCACGGGGCGCGATTCCGAAGAACTCCGGGTCGAAGCCGTAGACGTCGTCCAGGTGCGCGGCGGACGTCGCCCCGATCCGGCGGGGCACGGCCGGGCCGCGGCCGATCGCGTCCTGCCCCGAGCGCAGCAGGTCCCAGAACGCCGTCGGATCAGGCGCTGACGGCAGTCGGCAGGCCAGCCCGACCACCGCTACCGGCTCGGCGTACAACGGCGCCGGGCCGGTTCCGTCCGTTTCCTGCGTTGATCCACTGCGCATCGCTGACCGCTCCTCGTCGTGAACCTTCAGAGCTCGATGTCGCTCTGGCGAAGTGCACACTTCTCGGGGTGCGATTCAGCGTAGATGGACCGACTGTGGGATCGCTTTGGAGCCGCTAAAGGCTCGGTTTGGTGTTGCCAAGTGATGGCAGTATCTCTTCCTGGTGAGTGGAGAACTCGGCCCCGGACCGCCTGGAAATGCTACGGTCAGTCCGCCCCCGCCCCCTGTCCGTCAGCGCTTGGGACGGCGATTCCGGAGGAGCGCATGCAGTTTTTCTCGTTCCATCTCATGCCGTGGCCGTACCTGCCGGCCGACTACACCGAATCCGCCTGGATAACGGTTCCGAACAAGCTCTATGACCCGCCGCGCGGGCATGACCTGTACAACCGTTATCTCGACGAGCTGGAGTACGCCGAGCAGGTTGGCTTCGACGGTCTCGTCGTCAACGAACACCACCAGACCGCCTACGGTTCGATGCCGAGCCCCAACCTGTTCGCCGCCATGCTCGCCCGCCGGACGTCCCGCGCGAAGATCGCGGTGATCGGCAACGCGCTGCCGCTGTACCACCCGCCGACCAGGGTGGCCGAGGAGTTCGCCGTCCTCGACGTCGTCACCGGTGGTCGGCTGATCGCCGGCATGGTGGTCGGCGGAGGCCCAGAGTACTACTCGTCCGGGATCAATCCGGCCCAGGCTCGCGGCCGGTTCAACGAAGCCCTCGACCTGGTTCTCCAGGCCTGGACCCGGCCGGGCCCGTTCGAGTTCCACGGTGAGTACTACCAGATTCCCCGGGTCAACACGTGGCCCCGGCCGCTGCAGCAGCCGCACCCGCCGGTGTGGATTCCCGGAATGGGGTCGCGGGAGACGATGGAGCTGGTGGCCGCCCGGGGATTCTCCTACGTCGGGTTGCCGTTCTTCCACATCTCGGTCTTTGAGCGGAACTACGCAGAGTTCCGGCGGATCTGGCTGGAGGCCGGCCGGGAACCGGCACCGGAGAACCTCGGCCTTCTGCTGCCGATCTACGTGGCGGAGACGGATGCGGCCGCCCGTGCGGAGTACGAGGAACACCTGTGGTACTTCGCACGCCGGTTGCTCAACGGAGTGCAGATCGCGCCACCGGGATATCAGAGCGTCGCCTCGGCGGTGAAGCTCATGGGGAACGCGCCGAAGTACCTGTTGAACGTGTCCGACTGGGAGACGGTGGAGGCCGGGTCGTACGCGATCGTCGGCAGCCCGGACACCGTCACCGAAAAGCTCATCGATCACATTCGGCGGCTGGGGGTGGGTAACCTGCTCGGCCTGTTCCAGCTGGGTTCCCTGCCGGCCGACCTGACCCGGGCCAACCTGACGTTGTTCGCCGAACAGGTGATGCCCCGGCTGCGCAAGGAGTTCGCGGCCGGTGTGTCCTGGCCGGAGGTGACGGCATGACGCAGGCTGCCAGTGTCTCCTCAGTTGCCAGTGTCTCCTCGGTTGCCAGTGCTTCCTCGGCGGCCGGCTCCCCGCACCACGGCGAGTGGGGCAGCCTCGACGTCGACGGCATCCGCATCCGTGTGTTCCGGCAGGGGTCCGGCGTACCACTGGTCTACCTGCACTCGCCGTTCGGCGAGGTGGGTGCGCTCGCGGTGTTCGCGGACCTGGCGGAGGCGGGCTTTCAGGTGCTGGCACCCGAGCTGCCGGGGTTCGGGCAGTCGGACCCGGTGACGAGCTGGCGGGGGGTCGCCGACGTCGTGTTCACCGTCCGGCGGATCCTGGACGGGCTGGGGGTGGAGCGGGCCGTCGTGGTGGGCAGCTCGCTGGGCGGCTGGCTCGCCGCGGAGCTCGCCGTCTGGTTCCCCGAGCGCGTCCGGGCGCTTGCCCTGCTCGCCCCGGTCGGCCTCCGGGTGGCGGACGACCCGGTCTTCCCCATCTTCGGCGCGGAGGACGACGTGCTGCTGCCGCGCCTGCTGGCCCGCCCCGCCGAGTTCTCGGCGTATCTCGCCCCCGCCCTGGCCTGGCCCGTGACCCACGACGGCGACGGGAGCGGCGGGGAAGCCGGCGAGGACGGCGGGGCTGGCGAAGGCGGTGGGGCTGGCGAGGCGGTCGCCCCTGATCCGCTGGCGCTGCCCCTGCACCTGTTCCGGGCGATGGAGGCAACGGCGCGCATCGGCTGGAACCCCTACCTGCACGATCCCGCCCTCGCCGGCAGACTCACCCTGGTCGGGGCACCGACGCTGGTGGTCCGCGGCGAACTCGACGGCATCCTGCCCGCCGCCCACGCGGCGGCCTACACCGCGGCCATCCCGGGCGCGCGACGGGTGGAACTCGCCGACTGCGCGCATCTGCCAGCACTCGAGCAGCCCGCCGAAGTCGCACAGCTGGTGGCCACCATCACCAGATCGGCGAAAGCAGCGTCACCGTGAGTGCAAGGCAAGCCGGAGGATCTCCTCCTCGTTGAGTGCGCTGCTATGGGCCGTCAGACAGGTGGCCACGCGGATCCTTGCGTTCGTCGGCGGCGTAGAACGTTCCGCCTTCGAAACTGCCGAAGTCGGTGGGGGCGAGTTCCGCGCGGCCACCATCCGCTCGACCGCGGCGAGTTGCGCGGGGCGGTGATCCGGGTGAATAGCTGCCGCCGCGCCACTGTAGGAGGTCACTACAGGGGGATGTTGCCGTGCTGGCCGCGGCGGGCGGGGGCGGCGGCGAGGGCCTCGGCGATGCGGCGGCGGGACTCGCGGGGCTCGATGACGGCGTCGATGACGCCGATCGAGACCCCCCGGTCGACCCCGCCCGCGGTGCGGGTGTGCTCGTCGACGAGCCGGCTGCGCAGCGCGGGCAGCTCGTCCTCGGCCGCGGCGGCGAGGGCCCGCCGGTGCAGGATGTTGACCGCGGCCTCGGCCCCCATCACCGCTACCTCGGCCTCGGGCCAGGCCAGCACGGCGCTGGCACCGAGTGACCGCGAGTTCATCGCGATGTACGCCCCGCCGAACGACTTGCGGGTCACCAGTGTCACCCGCGGCACGGTCGCCTCCGCGAACGCGTACAGCAGCTTGGCCCCGCGGCGCACCACACCTTCCCATTCCTGCTGGACACCGGGTAGGTAGCCGGGGACGTCCACGAGCACGACCAGCGGGACGCCGAACGAGTCGCACATCCGCACGAACCGGGAGATCTTCTCGGCGCTCAGGGAGTCGAGGCAACCGCCTTTGCGGATCGGGTTGTTCGCGATGACGCCGACCGGCCGGCCGTAGAGGCGGCCGAGGCCGACGACGGCGTTCGGCGCCCAGCGTGCCTGCAGCTCCTCGAACGGATGCGGCCCCTCATCGAGTAGCCGCAGCACCAACGGTCGTACGTCGTAGGCCCGCCGCGGCCGCTCGGGCAGCAGGCTGCGCGGATCGGGTCGCCGGTCCTCGTCGTCCGAGCGGGCGGTGTGGTCCGAGCGGGCGGCGTCCCCCGGGCTGGCGGTGTCGCCCGGGCCGGCGGTGCGGTCCAGGCCAAGGTCGTGCTCGAGTGCGGCGAGGCTCGCGTCCGTGGCGGAGAATCCGTTCCCGCCGGTGAGCAGGCCGGTGATCCGCCGGGCTCGCGCCAGCGCGTCGCTCTCGGAGCTGGCCAGGACATGCACGACGCCGGAGCGCCGGCCGTGTGCCTCAGCGCCGCCAAGTCCCGCCATGTCGATCTGCTCACCGGTGACACTGCGCACGACGTCCGGACCGGTCACGAAGACCTTGCCCTCCGGAGCCATGATGACGACGTCGGTCAGCGCCGGCCCGTAGGCCGCCCCGCCCGCCGCCGGGCCCAACACCACCGAGATCTGCGGGATGCGGCCGGAGGCATGGATCATCGCCGCGAAGATGCGGCCGATGCCGTCGAGCGAGGCGACCCCCTCCGTGAGGTTCGCCCCGCCGGAGTGCCACAGCCCGATGACCGGCCGCGCCAGGCGTACCGCCTCCTCGATGGCGGCGACGATCTCCGCCGCGCCGGTCGCGCCGAGTGCCCCGCCCATCCGGGTCCCGTCCGTGCAGAAGGCGACGGCCACCTCGCCGTCGACGCGCCCGTGACCGGTAACGACCCTGCTGCCGGGGGCCGTCGGGTAACGGACGAGACTGCCCGGATCGAACAGGTGCGAAAGTCTGCGTTCCGGACTGCGAACGTCCTGTTCCGGGACGCTTACCCGCACCGGTGCGCTGCTCGCTGCCTCCGCCATGATGCCCCTTCCCACCCGTGGCCGACCCGCGTGGGCTGGGCCGGGCTGGACTGTCGCGGGGCGCGGCGTGTGGGCCCGTCCCGCGGTGCCGGGTCGTGCAGTCGACGGCACCAATGATGGCGAGACGGCCTTTCGTTTCCCTTGTGGAACGCTCAAACCGCTGGTCGGTCGGGGCGCGGGAGGTTCAGAGCGGGAAACGCAGGGCGTCGGCCGCCTCGGCGGGTGTCGCCTGGTTCCAGAGCCGTTCGAGGTTGGCCATCGAGGACAACGACCGCGATTCGGCCCGGTCAAGGTAGAGCGTGCCGTGCAGATGGTCGGTCTCGTGCTGGGCGATCCGGGCCGGCCAGCCGGCCAGCTCGTGGCGGTGGGGCACGCCGTGGCGGTCGAGCAGGTCGAGGCGGACGCGGTGATGGCGGGACACGACCGCCGCGTAGCCGACGACGCTCAGGCATCCTTCGTAGAAGGCGCGCCGAGCGGTCCCGATCGGGGTGAGCACCGGGTTGATCAGCTCGAGTGTGGCCAGCGGTGGGCGTTCCCGCACCTCGGCGAGCTCGGCCGGGACGGTGGCGGGATCCTCGATCACGGCCAGGGCGAGGGGAATGCCGATCTGCGGTGCGGCCAGCCCCACTCCGCGGTCGGGCAGATGCTCGCGCATCGCGTCGAGCAGGCGGTGTAGCAGCCCGTCGGCCAGCTGGCCGTCGTAGCGTGCCGCCGGGCGGCGCAGCACGGGTTCACCCGCCTGGACGATCGACCACGGCCGTGGCGCGGAGAGCACCGCCTCGACGAGTTCCGTCAGGTGGTTGTCGGGTGCGGCGTCGGGCACGGCGTCGCCCCGCTGATCCGTCCAGGTTGTCACCGACCCATTTCACCATCCGCCCCGGCGTCGGCTCTCACCATCCGTCGCGGGATCGGCCGCACCCGCTGCCCCGGCGGCGTCGCCGCGTCAACTAGCTGTTGACGCGAGCGGATCGTCAATCTATGGTTGACGCATGAGCGAGCCCGTGAACACGACCCGCACCATCCGTCTGGATGACCTGATCGACTCGATCCGGTCCGCGCACACCGACGCCCTCGAGCGGTTGTCCAACGCCGTCCTGATCGCCGATCACCTCGGTGAGGTCGCCGACCACCTGATCGGCCACTTCGTCGACCAGGCCCGCCGCTCCGGCGCCTCGTGGACGGACATCGGGCGCAGCCTCGGCGTGACCAAGCAGGCGGCGCAGCAGCGGTTCGTCCCGAAGGCTTCCGGCGACGCGGTGGATCTCAGCAGCGGTGCCGCTCCCTTCGGCCGCTACACCGATCGTGCCCGCAAGGTCGTCGTGGCCGCGCAGAGCGCCGCGCGGGCGGCGGGCAACGACCGCATCACCCCCGTCCACTTCGCCCTCGGGCTGCTGGACCAGCCCGAGGGCCTCGCCGTGCGCGCGATCCAGAACCAGGCGGTCGAGCTCGACACCCTCCGCGAGACGGCCGCCGCCGCGCTGCCGGCGCGGGCGGACGCCGTTCCCGACCTCATTCCGTTCGACGCCGCCGCGAAGAAGGTGGTCGAGCTGACCACCCGGGAGGCGCTGCGGCTGGGACACAACTATGTCGGGACGGAGCACATCCTGCTCGCATTGCTCGCTTACGAGGACGGCACCGGAGTGCTCAGCGGGCTCGGTCTGGAGCAGCCGGCGGTCGAGTCCTACGTCCGCACGACGCTCGCCGCCTTCGTCCGCGACTCCGGCACCAGCTGAGCCGGCCGCGCCGGGAAGCCGGCCTGGCTCGGCCGGTTCTTCGGGCCCGCGCGGATGCGGGAGGATCACCGTATGACCGAGCGATCCGTCCCGTCTCCCGGGCCTGCGACCGATTCCCCCGAACCCGGGTCCGGGGCCGAGTCCCCGTCCCCCTCAGACACCGAGCCCTCCTCAGCCGGGGTCCTTCCTGGCGGCACCGGCGGTCCGTCGGGTGCCGGTCTGGCGTCGGGTAACTCACCACCGGCCGTCGGCGGTGAGCCGCCGTGGGGGGCGGTGGGCGCCCGCAACCCCGACTGGCTGCCGTGGGTACGGGAGCTGTACTCCATCGCCCAGTCCGGCCTGACCTACTGCCGGGACCCGTACGACCTGGAGCGGTTCGAGCAGTTGCACCAGCTCACCGGGCAGATCGCGGCCTGGTGCGCGGCGGTCACGGTGCCGGCGGCGCAGGGCATCTTCGCCGGCGAGACCGGCTACCGCACCCCCAAGGTGGACGTGCGCGGGGTGCTCTTCGACGAGGACCGGATCCTGCTCGTCCGAGAGAAGTCGGACGGTGGCTGGGCGCTGCCCGGTGGCTGGGCGGATGTCGGCCTCACCCCGTCCGAGGCGGTGGTCAAGGAGATCCGCGAGGAGGCCGGGCTCGACGCCGAGCCCGTCCGGTTGCTCGGCGTCCTCGACAAGCGCCGTCATGCCCATCCGCCCTATCCCAACGACACCTACAAGATCTTCATCCGATGCCGGGTGGTGGGTGGGGCGGCGCGCGGTGGCCTGGAGACGTCGGAGGTCGGCTGGTTCCCCCGCGACGGGCTGCCACCGCTGTCCGCGCAGCGCAACACCGCCGCCCAGCTGGTGATGATGTTCGCCTTCCTCGACGACCCGGCCGCCCCCGCCCTGTTCGACTGACCCGCGGCGGTGTTCGTCGGCGGTGTTCGTCGGCATTTTCGTCCGGCGGTGTGCTCAGCTGTCGAACAGCCCGCTGGCCCAGAAGTCCTTGGCGTCGCGCACACCCGGCGGGATCGCGAACACCGCGCTCGAGGTGTGCTGGATGTACTCGTTGAGCGCGTCCGAGCGGGCGAGACGACGCTGGACCGGGATGAACCCGGTGCGCGGGTCCCGCTGGAAGGCGATGAAGAACAGGCCCGCGTCGAGCTGCCCGGTCTCCTGGCTGACGCCGTCGGTGTACGAGTAGCCACGACGCAGGATCGTGGCACCGTTGTTCGTCGCGGGCGCGGCGAGGCGGATGTGCGCGTCCTCGGGCACCACGAGCTCGCCGTCGGCGCCGCGGGCGGCCAGCGGCACCGCGTCGAACTCCTCGGCGGCACCCAGCGGCGCGCCGGACACCTTCGCCCGGCCGAAGACGTTCTCCTGGTCGAGCAGATAATCGCGGTCCCACGCCTCCAGCAGCATGCGGATGCGGCGGGTGACGGCGTAGGTGCCGCCGCGCATCCAGGCCTGATCGCTGTCATCGCCGACCCAGACGAACCGGTCCAGGCGGGCGGTGTCCTCCCGCTTGATGTTGTTGGTGCCGTCCTTGAAGCCCATCAGGTTACGCGGGGTCGCCTGGCTGCTGCTGGTGGTGCTGGTCCGGCCGAAACCGAGCTGGAACCAGCGCAGCACGGCGGTGCCCTGGGCGAGACGGCGCAGGTTTCGCACGGCGTGGAAGGCCACCTGCGGATCGTCCGCACAGGCCTGGACGCACAGGTCGCCGTGGCTGCGCTGCGGGTCGAGGTTGTCGCGGGGCATCGCCGGGATCTCGGCGAGCGCCGCTGGGCGACGTGCGGCCAGGCCGAACCGGGCGTCGAACAGGCTCGGCCCGACCCCGAAGGTGATCGTCAGATTGCCGGCGGTGAGTCCGATCGCCTCCCCGGTGTCCCGCGGTGGCGACTGGGGTGCGGCGTCGTCGTTGGCGACGGCCTGGCCCGCGGTCATCCGGGCCGCGGCCGCGCTCCACTCCACCAGCAGTTCGCGCAACGCGTCGCGCTGCACGCCGGCGGACACGTCGAAGGCGGCGAAGGCGAGCCGGTCCTGGGCGTCGGTGATGATCCCGGCCTGCCGCGGCCCGTGGAAGGGCACCCTTCCCGGCAAGGACGAGGACGATGACGAGGAGGAGTAAGCCGGCGACGATCCGTCGTCGGAGCAGCCCGCGACCGTCGCGACGCCGGCCGCCCCCGCTCCGGCCAGGCCAGCGGCGCTGAACAGGGCGCGGCGCCGGGACAGGGTGAACCGCTCGGCCATGACGCTCTCCTTCTCCTGCGGGTCCGGGTATTCACACGCCCTTGGCCCTGACGGCGGTGCTAACTGACGGCGGTGTTAGCTGACGGCGGTGTTAGCTGACGAGGGTGTTAGCTGACGACGACGCCCGCCACCTGGGACAGCGGCTCGGCGAGTGCGTCCACGGCCTGGGACAGGGCGCGACGCTGGGACTCGGTCACCGTGTCATAGGCAACGTAGCCATCACCCTTCTTGTACGGCTCGAGCGCCTTGTACATCGCGGTGAACTGGGTGCGCACCGTGGTGGCGAGTTTGGGGTCGAGCGTCTTGAGGGCCGGCTCCAGCAGGGTGAACGCCTTGTCGGCGCCGTCGATGTTGCCCTGCATGTCGACCAGGTCGAGCTTCGAGTACCGCTCCTCCTCGCCGGTGATCTTCGACTGGCCGACCTCGTTGAGCAGCTCGGTGGCGCCGTTGGCGATCTGCGCCGGCTGGAAGGAGACGGTCGCCACCAGCGTGTTGAGCTTGCCGACGTCGGTGTTGAGCTGGTCGGCGATCGGGCTCATGCCGGCGAGCGACCTGTCGGCGAAGATGGCCTTCTCCAACCGGTGGAAACCAGTCCACTTCGACACGTCGGGCTCGTCGTCGATGCGGGCGTCGATCGCCGGGTCGAGGTCACCGAAGGACTCGGCGACCGGCTCGATCGCCTCGTAGTCAAGCCGCGGCGCCGGGTACAGCTTGGCGGCCTGGTCCAGGTCCGAGGCCTTCACCGCGGAGACGAACGCACCGGTGTTCCGCACCAGGTCCGCGACCTGCTGGCGGACGTAGGTGGCGTATCCGGTGGTGGCGGTCCTGAGGTCGGCGGTGACCTGTGGGCTCAGTGTCGCGGCCGCGGCGCTCGCCGCGGCGGTCACGGTGAAGTCCACCCTCTCCGGACCGGAGCCGCCCGGACAGTACAGCTGGTACTTGCCGGCCCTGACATTCAGCGAGAACGTTCCGGAAAGTCCGGGCGCGATGTTCTCCTTCTCACCGAGGATGGTGTCCCCCTTCATAAGTTCGGCCTCGGTGACCGCACCCGCATCCTTGTTTGTCACCGTGAAGGTGGTCGGGCCCGCCGGAATGCTCGAAACGCTGGGCGAACAACCCTTGGAGGTCAGAGTGACGGTGACGGACTGCTTCTCGCCTGCTCCTGAATCACCGGAACTGCCGGAGTCACTTCCCCCGCATGCGACGGCGCCCGTCGCGATCACAATGGCGATGGCGCTGTACGCGACTGGTGCGCGACGCACGTAGTGCCCCTATCTCTTTCGTGGCTGTTGTTATGATCCACATCCGTGGGAACGGGTGCTCCTGTCGGTCGGATCCCGTCCGAGACCGGACCCCGACCGGCCGTCAGGTGTCCGCCTGGGCGGCCGCGCTGCGAGCGGGCTCGCCGTCCGCCGCGACCGGGGTCGGGGTGGATGCCCGCGCGGCTGGGCGGTGGCCCGCGGGCCAGGTGACGTACAGCAGCAACGGGACCAGGTACACGAGCCACGCGACGACCTCGGCGACGACCGGGCGGGGCTGCAGCCCGAGCACGCCGGTCAGCACGCTGGCCAGCACCGTGCCGGGCCGCACCAGCCAGGACAGATCGAACGTGCGTCCCTGGCCCGCGTCCAGCCAGCCCGCCTCGTGCCCGGTGTGCGCGGCGGTGGCCAACAGGCCCGCGGCGATCACGACCAGCACGATGCCGGTGATCCGGAAGAAGCGCGACAGGTTGATCCGCACCCCGCCGCGGTAGATCGCGAAGCCGATGGCCACCGCCACCAGCACTCCGAGCAGCGCCCCACCGCCGGCTGTGGACGGGGAGGTGCTCGCGTTGAAGGCGGCGATCAGGAAGACCGCGGTCTCGAACCCCTCCCGCAGCACGGCGAGGAACGCCATCAGCACCAGCGCCCGGGTGGAGCCCTTCTCCAGGGCCGACTCGGTGGCCGACTCCAGCGCGGCGCGCAGGTCGCGCGAGTTCCGGCGCATCCAGACGATCATGTAGGTGACCATGGCCACGGCGATGAGCCCGATGACCGTCTCCAGGCCTTCCTGCTCACGCTGCGGAAGTTCGTGGTCAAGCACATGCAGCCCGACACCGACCGCGGCGCACAGCACGAGGGCGAGAGCGACGCCGAACCAGACCTGGCGCAGCGCGTCCCGCCGCTCACGCTGGCGAAGGAAGGCGGCGACGATCCCGACGATCAATGCGGCCTCCAGGCCCTCGCGGAGCCCGATCACAAATGTGGGGAGCACCTGGCCTCCGTTCGATGTCGCCGTAGTTACTGTCGCCCGCCGTCACGGGATGGCCCGTCAGCAGTGAGGATTTGCGGTTAGCCTCAGCTAAGTTAGGGCAACCTAATGGCGTTGGCAAGGCATTCTTCGGTGGCCTTCGCTGCGGTCACGGCCGTGCTCTCGCGGTTGCTGTGGGTGGCCTCGCGGCACCCTGATGCAGGGAGCGCTTGGTCGGAGACGGTGCGTCAGCCGCCGGATGGATCGGCCGCGGGTTGTTCCCTGATCACCTCCGCGGCCCGGAGTCGACATCCTGGGCCGGCCGTCCGTCGGCATCGTTCGCCCGCCGCTGCGCACGCCCTTGTTGTGCTCGAGCGCGCGGCGGAACGTAGGGGCGGAGCCCGGGTGTCGCATGGGTCACGCGGGCGCCCGCAGCGGGCGCAGGGACGTCCGGTCGCCGGTTACGAAACCGTGGTTGCGTAGAAACTGAGCAATCTGTTCCGCAGATGCAGATCAAAGCCGGCGATCTACGCCGTTGGTGAGGATTCACCCCTCCGCTTCGGTGTGTGCGTGTCCGGTGGTGCGGTGTTCTCGCCGGGTCGCCGGACTCCGGCAGCGGTGACGCTCGGGCCATCTGCCGGCGGCGACGGGTAATGGCGGGCCGCCGCCGCGGGTGCGGCCTGGTGAGATCTGCAGATGTCAGCGAAATGAACCCGTTGTCTCGTGCATTACTGGCGCTTCCCGTCTTCACATGAGCGCGCGTATCCTCCGCCGGTATACGGTGGAGAATCGGTGGCGGGGCAGCGCATTTCGTGGTCGGGTAACGAGGATGCGGCCGCTCGTGCAGTCGTCTTCGTGGACGTGGTCTGGCCGTCAGTCCTGCGCCAGGCGATGATGTACGCAAATGAAGATCGTGGGAGTCCCAGGATGACGGGCGGACATGGATCTCATGACGGAGTGCGATTCGGTGGACGCTGGCGGCGCGGATCAGGGGTGGAGTTGGAACATCCCGGGGGTGGAGGTGTGCCTACTGTGACCGAGTCGAGCTCGAGCGGAACGCTCCCGCCGATGGCGCGGCCCTTCGCCGCCGCGGGCGCCCTTTTCTTCGATGAGGCGGAACGTGTCCTGCTCGTCGAGCCGTCCTACAAGCCTGGATGGGACATTCCGGGCGGTTTCGTCGAGCCCGGGGAGTCGCCCTACGCCGCCTGCATGCGGGAGGTCGAGGAGGAGCTGGGCATCACGCCGCCTATCGGCGAACTGCTGGCCGTCGACTGGGCGCCACGCCCGCGGGACGGCTGGCTGGAGGGCGAGATGCTGTTGTTCGTCTTCGACGGCGGTCTGCTGCCGGATGACTGGCGCGCGCGCATCCGCCTGGACATGGACGAGCTGGTCAACTTCGCGTTCGTCCCGCTGGGGGAGGTGGATGGCCTGCTGCCGCCGCTGCACGCCCGGCGGGTCACCGCTGCCGCCCGGTTGCGGGGAACCCCGTCCCGCGTGGGCTACCTCGAGTACGGCGACCAGCGTCCGCCGTCACCCACCTCTGTTCCCGGAGGCATCGTTCCAGCTGGATGACCTCTGCTGCGGGTGACCTTCACCCATGGGAAGGTCACCCGGCGGTTCTCGGGACTCTGTGGAACCATTTCGGTGCCTGGAGTTACGGAGACGGGCGCGTTCCTCGTCCGGCCACGGCTCGCGACGCGTCCCGGCGGAGGGGGAGCCGCGTGCGCAGATATCTGGTGGAGGGAATCGGCACATTCGTCCTGGTCTTTGGCGGTGTGGGGACGGCGGTGCTGGCTGGCGTCGTGGTGGGCAACGTGGGGATCGCCCTGGCCTTCGGGCTGTCCCTCCTGGTGTTGGTCTATGTGATCGGCCCGGTCTCCGGCTGCCATGTGAATCCGGCGGTCACCCTGGGTCTGCTGCTGTGCCGCAAGATCCAGCCTCGGCATGCGGCCGGCTATGTGGTCGCCCAGTGCGTCGGTGGCATCATCGCGGCGGGCACCGTGTGGCTGCTCGCCGACTCCGGCCCGTTCGGCTACTCGGCCAGTCAGCGGGGGCTGGGAGCCAACGGCTACGGCCTGCACTCGCCCGGCGGCTTCGGCCTCGGCGGGGTCCTGCTCGTCGAGGTGCTGCTCACCGCACTGCTGGTGTTCACTGTGCTCGGGGCGACCGACGTGCGGGCGCCGTTCGGGTTCGCGGGCCTCGCGATCGGCCTGGTGCTCACCCTGTGCCATCTGATCAGCATCCCGATGGACGGGACGTCGGTGAACCCGGCCCGCTCGCTCGGCCCGGCCGTGTTCGTCGGCGGCTGGGCGCTGGGGCAGCTCTGGATGTTCATCGTGGCGCCGGCGCTCGGCGCGGCGTTGGCTGCCGCCATCTACCTGGGCCTGCGCCCGGGTCCGCAGGTCAGCGCGTCCACCGCGGAACGTGACCTGCCGCAGGAGTCGCTGAGCCGGATCGCCCAGGAGACCGCCCGCCTCATTCGCGGCGGAGTCGAGTAGGCGGCACCGTCGAGCGGGTACCGCCGTTGGCCAGGTGCCGCTGTTGGCCAGGCGCTGCCGTCTACCAGGCGCGTGATGACGCGGACCTGACACGGCCCCGGCGGGTATGTCGCCCGCCGGGGCCGTGAGCTGTGCTTGCCGGTGTTCGTGCCGGACCGGCGTGGGTCAGGGCGTGGGCTCGTTGGCATCCCGTCGACGCAGCTGCCGTACCGGTTGGTCGGGTACGGCGCCGCCCACGGCGGCCGGAATGCCGGTGGTCACCGCGCCCTGCGGGCTGAGGTCGTCCGGCTCATCCCCGGCCTCCACCGAGATCCGCGGCAGGATGCGGTCCAGCCAGGACGGCAGCCACCAGTTCGCCCGGCCGAACACGTGCATCAGCGCCGGGACGAGCACGGTGCGGATGATGAAGGCGTCGATGAGGATCGCGCCCGCCAGCGCCAGCCCGAACATCTTGATCACCCGCTCGTCGCCGAGGATGAACGAGGCGAACACGAAGGTCATGATCGCACCCGCCGCCGAGATGACCCGGCCGGTCTCGGCCTGCCCGAGCGAGACGGCGAGCCGGTTGTCGCGCCGTCTCGTCCACTCCTCGTACATGCGGCTGACCAGGAATACCTCGTAGTCCATGGACAGCCCGAACAGGATCGCGAACAGCATGACCGGGACGAACGCCTCGATCGGCCCGCCGGTCGTCGCGAACGCCGAGGCCCCCCAGCCCCACTGGAAGACCGCGACGACGACGCCGAGCGCCGCGCCGACGGACAGCAGGTTCATCACCGAGGCGGTCAGCGGGACCAGCAGGCTGCGGAACACCACGATGAGTAGGAGGAAGGCGAGCACCACGACGACGCCGATGAACAGGGGCAGCTTGCCGGAGAGCACGTCGGCGAAATCCTCGAACACCGCCGTGATGCCGCCCAGGTAGATGCCGGTGTTCGTCCGGTCCGCCTGCGGGATCACGTCGTCACGCAGGTGTTTCAGGAGCGTGGACGTCTCCTTGGCCTGCGGGCTGGTCGTCGGGTAGAGCGTGGCGATCGCGGCCTCGCCGTTCGGGCTGCGCCGCGGCTCGGTCACCGAGGAGACCCCCGGGGTCGCCCGGGCGGCCCGCACGACCGCGTCGAGCGTGGCGGTGTCCTGCGGCCCGTGGATCTCCGCGACGATGGAGAACGGGCCGTTGAAGCCGGGGCCGAAGCCCTCGGCGAGCAGGTCGTAGCCACGCTTGGTGGTCTTGGAGGTCGGGTTGTTGCCCTGGTCGGAGGAGCCCAGGCGCATGGACAGGAACGGAACGGCGATCAGCAGGATCACCGCGGCGCTGACCACGGCCAGCACCCGTGGGCGGGACTGGACGAACGACGCCCAGCGCCACCACACCCCGGTGGTGCTCTCGTGCATCGGGCCCTGCTCGGCGAGGCGGCGCCGATCACGACGGCTGAGCACCCGCATGCCGTAGAAGCCCAGCAGCGCGGGGAGCAGGGTGACCGCCGCTGCCATCGTCATCGCGACGCTCACCGCCGCCGCGATCGCGACGCCGTACAGGAAGCTCACCCCGAGGGCGAACATCCCCAGCAGGGCGATGCAGACCGTGATGCCGGCGAACAGCACCGCCCGCCCGGACGTGTTCACCGCGATGACCGCGGCCTCCTCCGGGGAGCGCCCGGCTCGCAGGCCGATGCGGTGCCGGTTCACGATGAACAGGGCGTAGTCGATGCCGACGCCGAGGCCGATCAGCGTGGAGAGGATCGGGCTGAACTCGGCGATGGTGAGGCCATGCGAGGCCAGCACGATCACGGAGCTGCTCACCCCGAGCGCCATGATCGCAGTGATCAGCGGCAGCGTCACGGCCAGCAGCGAACCGAAGGCAAGGAACAGCACGATCGCCGCCGCGATGATGCCGATCAGCTCGCTGTAGCTCTGCTCCTGCTGCTCGACGATCGCCGGGACCTGGCCGGTGGTCTCGACCTGCAGCGAGGCCGAGTCATAGCCGCGGGCGGTGTCGACGAACGTCTGGATGTCGTCCTTGGGCAGGTCGTTGCCCTGCTCGTCGAAGTCGACGGCGACGAACGCCGTGCGCTTGTCGGAGCTGATCTGACCTGTGGCCTTCTGCTCGAAGGGGCCGGTAACCTCGGCGACATGCGGGGTCCTGGCGACCTTGGCGAGCATCTCGGTCACAGGCCCGCGCAGCGCCGGATCGGTCAGGGGGGCGCCGGAGCGGCTGTGCAGGACGATGGTGGCGCTGTCGCCGGACGCGGCGGGGAAGTCCCGCTGAAGCAGGTCGATAGCCTTCTGCGAGTCGGTTCCGGGCAGGGAGAAGCTGTCCCGATAGGCGCTGCCGGAGACCCTGGAGAGCACCCCCAGGCCGACGAGCGCGATGATCCACAAGAGCAGGACAGGCCGGCGGTGCCTGAAGCACCATCGGGCGAGCGTTGCCACGATTGCTACCCTTCGGGCGAACTTACCGGTCGTTTAGTAGGTCGGAAGCAGGGTAACATCCGGGCTTAATCCGTCGGAGGGTGGACCGAGATGGTCGAGCAGCCGTCGCCCGGCCCGTTGGCGATATCACTCGAACCGTCGGAGACTCGGGTGCGGAGAGCGACATCAGCTTCACAAACGCGAACGCCCGCGCAGACGAAGGTGCCGGGGGACGCGAAGTCGCCGGGGGACGCACGACCGCCCGGAGACACCCGGTCACGCATCCTGGCCGTTGCCGTCACGCTGTTCGGTGAGCAGGGGTACGCGGGTACCTCGGTGCGGGATATCTCCGAGCGTCTCGGGCTGACCAAGGCGGCGCTCTATTACCACTTCCCGTCGAAGGAGACCATCCTCGACGCGCTGCTCGAGCCGTTCATGCTCGAGCTCGGGCGGCTGGCCGATCTGATCCGGCAGTCCCCGCCGCCGAGCCCCGAGACGCTGATCGAACGGATCGCCGAGGTGATGACCGGCCCCGGCGGGGTGCTGCTTGTCCTGGTGGACGACCCGTCGGTCATCCATCGCCGCATCGGCCGGCAGGACCTGGTCACGCTGCAGCGCCTGCTGGTGCAGGCGCTGGCCGGCCCGAACCCGTCGGGCGCGCGGCTGCTGCGCGCCCACTGCGCGATCGGCGCGCTGAAGGCCGGGGTCATGGGACGAGCGCTCGAGCAGGCGATCGCGCAGGTCGCCGCCACGCAACCGCTGGCCTCCGCGCCGCTCACGGGCGCCACGGTGGACTCGCCCCCCTGCTCGGGTCCGACGGCCATGGCGGTGCGTGCCGTGCTGGCCCGGATGCAGCACGAATCGGGGGAGCTGGTCACCGCCGCGGAACGCCGGGAGATCGTGGCCGCCGCGCTCGCCGCGCTGGGCAGCGAGCCGCCCGTGGACGCACCCGACCAGCCCGCCTGAGCATGTGGCGCCGATCCGGAATACGGAGCGCGACGTTCGTCGGTCCGAAATGGCCGGGGTAACCACCCGGGGTAGACCATCCGTCGGATGAAGCCCGGACCGACCCGTACCGAATATCGGTGATCGGGTGGATCGACTGAGTATCCGTTCGGGGACCCCCAGGTTGGAGTTGGCCACCGAACGTGCCGGCATCGTCGTGGCCTTCGCCACGTTCGCGGCGCGGTGTGCGTGATGTGGAGTCATGTGTCGGATATCACGGGCACCCTCCTATACCGAACCTGGGCATCTCCACTGCGTACCAGGAAATGCCGCTTTCGGGGAAGTTTGTGCCGGACGGTAAGCTGTTGTCGTGTGGAGGATGGATCGGCGTTCGGAGGATGCCCGGCTGGCTTGTCCCCGCCCGCGTCGACCTGCTTGCCGAGGCGTGCGGCGGCCTTCCGAATGAGCGTTGCTTCGGTCTGGCGCCGGATGTCCGGCGAGATCGGGCCGGGCTGGTGGCGACTCGCCGTCCGCTGCGGCGGAGGGCCTGTGCTGCCCGGACGGGCCGGTCCGGCGGTGGTCCGGACGGGCGTGTGACGGGGCGGAATTTCGTCACCCGCAATGCCGTGAGAAATCACCGCAACGTTCGGTCAATGATGTGGCCGGTATCTTCTTAAGGAGATCCCGAATCCATACCCGCGCATGTGAAACGGGTTGCGTACCAGACGTTGAGAGCGGGCAACCTACACGGGAGGGACGGCCGCCTGACCGGGAGTGTGATATGGAGTCCGGAGCCACGCAGGGGCTCCACCCGCCTGATGTCGCCCATCTGACCATGGACGATCCGCCCATGGGACGGTGGAATGGAGGAGGCAGTGGACGCGCTCATGCGGCGCTGCCACGCACCGTGGTCCGGAGTCCGACGGTTGATAACCAGTAGCTGTTCCGGTCGGTCGGGTCCTGGTAGCGGGACCACCGTGACGGTCCGGCGGATGAGTTCGTGTGATCGGACCACCTCGCGACGCGGGGCGAGATGAGTGGGGAAAGTAGTAGGTGACGTGCAACCAGTGCCCGCGGGGGAGAACTGCGTGAAAGGAACGACCGGAAGTGGTGTGTCGTGAGCACACGGTCCCGGCCTGCTTTCCGTGACGGAGGGTTGACCGTTCTCACCAATCGGGTCACGCGTACCAGCGCGGCCCAGCCGGCTTGGCCGCCGCGGACGGCGGTCGTCACCGGCGCCTCGAGCGGCATCGGCCGGGAGGCGGCCCTGTTGCTGGCTGCCGGTGGCTGCCGTTCGTTGCTGGTCGGCCGCAACGGCGCCGCCCTGGACGAAGTTGCGGCTGCCACGGAGAGTCATCGCATCTCGGTCGACCTGGCCACCACCGGGGCGGAGGCCACTGTCGCCTCTCGCGCCAGCGAACTGCTCGGGGACGTGGATCTGCTGGTGTGCTCGGCGGGGCTCGGTGCGGCGGGCCCCTTCGACGCAATGTCCCAGGAGGCGATCGCGCAACTCGTCGCAGTCAACGTCCTGTCGCCAATGGCGCTGGTCAGGTCCATGCTACCGGCCATGCTCGATCGTGGGCAGGGCCGCATCCTGATCGTCGGCAGCATCGCTGGTGCGCTCGGCGTGCGCGGCGAGGTCGCCTATTCCGCCACCAAGGCGGCGATGGTGGGCTTCACCGACGCGCTGCGGGCCGAGATCGGTCGACGAGGCATCTCGGTGACGCTCTGTGTCCCTGGTGTGGTGGATACTCCTTTTTTCCACCGACGCGGAGCGCCATACGTGCGCCGCTGGCCGCGCCCGATCCCGCCGGCGCTCGTCGCCGAGCGGATGCTCGCGGCCACCGGGCGGGGCCGGGCCGAGGTCTGGGTGCCCGGCTGGTTGCGGGGCGCCGTCCGAGTCCACGACGCGGCCCCGTCGCTGTACCGGGGACTGGCCGGTGTCTTCGGATGATCCGGCCCGGCCGCCCTGCTATCCGGCGTTTTGTTCCGTTCCGGCTGACCACCCGGTCGACTATCGGCGCTGACCCTCGGTAGTCCGAGTCGCGGCGCCGCTCACAGCGTCCGCGCAGTCCCGATCCGGCACACCGCGCCCGGAGTGCGGACCGTCATCGAAGGAGAGGCGTATGACCGCCATCGACGCCCCAACCGGACCACCCCGCACGCCTGCGCCGACGGGCACGACGGGACTGTCCACGTCCGCCGACCAGCTGCTGCTCGCCGCGCCGGCCGAGAACTTTCCGGTCTCCCCGATCGTTCTGCCCGCGGCCGTGCGCACGCACTTCAACGCGCTGTACGCCTACTGCCGCTTCGTCGACAACCTCGGCGACGAAGCGGCCGGTGACCGTCTCGCCCTGCTGGACCGGCTCGACGCCGACCTCGCGCGGATCTGGGCCGGTGCGGAGCCGGAACTGCCCGTGCTGCGCCGGCTCGCCCCGACGGTGCGGGCCTGCGACCTGCCGGCCGAGCCGTTCGAGCGGCTCGTCGAGGCCAATCGGCAGGATCAGCTCGTCACCCGGTACGAGACGTTCGACGACCTGGTCCGCTACTGCACGTTGTCGGCCGATCCGGTCGGCCGGATGGTGCTCGGTGTGTTCGGCCTGGCGACCCCCGACCGCGTCGTGCTCTCCGACCGGGTCTGCACCGCGCTGCAGCTGGTCGAGCACTGGCAGGACGTCGCCGAGGACCTCGCCGCCGGGCGGATCTACCTGCCCCTGGAGGACCTTGACGCGTTCGGGGTGACCGAGGACGACCTGCGGGCGCCGCGCGCCGGTCGGGCCGTGCGTCACCTGATGGCCTTCGAGGTCACCCGGGCGCGCACCGTGATCGACGAGGGTGCTCCGCTGGTGTCGATGGTGCCGGGCCGGCTTCGCCTGGCCCTCGCCGGCTTCGTCGGTGGCGGCCGGTCCGCGCTCGACGCGATCCGGCGGGCCGACTACGACGTGCTCAGCGGACCGCCGAAGGCACCGAAGCCGCGGATGGCCGGCTTCGCCCTCGCCGCCCTGGCCCACTCGGCCGCCCGCGGATCGGCTGCCGCGGCCCGCACCGCCGCCGCGGTGGCCAGCGCCACCAGCGCTGGTGGTGCTCCAGCCC
>NZ_JALKFZ020000165.1 GCF_023243075.1 Frankia sp. AiPa1
GGGGGGGGGGGGGGGGGGGGGGGGGGGGCGGGGGGGGGGGGGGGGGGGGGGGGGGGGGGGGGGGGGGGGGGGGGGGGCCCCCCCCCCCCCCCCCCCCCCCCCGACTCCCCCGACCGCAACGATCGGCAGGCCCGCGAGGCGCTGATCGACCACATCCCGGTCGACCCCAAGCGGGTCTTCCCCATGGGATACCTGGCCCCGCCGGCAGCTCCAGCCAGCGGGGGCGATGCCGACGGCCCGCCGGCCGGGGGGTACCCGGCCCCGGAGGCCGCCGCTTCGGAGTATGCGCGGCTGCTCGCCAGCCGGGCGGCGCCGGGTGCGAGCGTCCCCGTGTTCGACGTGGTGCTGCTCGGCCTCGGCCCGGACGGGCATGTCGCATCACTGTTCCCGAACCTGTCCGGCGTGACGGCGACGGAGGCCGTCATCGCCGTCCATGACAGCCCGAAGCCACCGCCCGTGCGCGTCTCGCTGACTCTGTCGACGATCCAGTCGGCCCGCGAGGTGTGGGTGATCGTCGCTGGCGAGGAGAAGGCCGAGGCGGTCGCCGCGGCGTTCTCCGGGGCCGGACCGATCGCCGTCCCCGCGGCCGGAGCGGTCGGCCGGGAACGCACCCTGTGGCTCGTCGACCGCGCGGCCGCCTCCCGCCTCGCGTCCGGCTGACGCCCGTTCCAGCCGCGTTCCATCCCCGCGTGCCGGCCGGCGCTTCTCAGCACCGGCCGGCACGCCTTCTCAGGTGAGAATCTTCGTCTTGCCGCGTTCGTACTCCACGTCGGAGATGACTCCCTGGTCATGCAGGTGGGCGAGCTTGCCAAGCTCGTCGGCACTGCTCGTCCCGGCCGCCTCGCGCAGATAGGAACGCCAGGCCCGCTCGTCCCGCTCGGCGACAGCCCGGCTGCGCTCGTGCATGCTCCCACCCCGGACGATCAGATAGCCGAGCACGCCCAGACACGGAAGCACGATGATGGCGGCGGTCCAGCCGGCCTTCCCCCATCCGGACAGATCACGACTGCGAAAGACATCCGTGATCACCGCCACCAACAGCCAGATCCACAACACGAACGCGAAAAACCACAGCATGTAGAGAAATACACTCAAGAGCGGAAAATCCGGATCCATCGCGGTACCTCCTGTAGCCACCGTTACGCGGGGCCCGCCAGGCCATTCCCACCCATTCCCAGAGCAGGCCACCGAGCCCAGACCCAGGTAATACCCGCTCACCCTCCGCGCCACCTCCCCACCCGCCCTCCGCCCCGCCCTCGCCTCGCCTCGCCTCGTTCTCGGCGCGACGAGGCGAGGGTCAGGGGGCCGCGCGGCGCAGGACGCCGTGACCGGAGGAGGTGAGCAGGGACGCGGAGTAGGAGAGATCGAGGTCGCCATCAGACCGCACGGTGACCACATCGACGTCCACGGCGGTGCAGGACGGCGCGCCGCCCGTGAGCTGCTCGTGGAACCGGGCGGAGGTGGCCCCCTGCCCGTCGTCGGTGGCAGGGACCTCGTGGCTGCTCGGATCGTCGTCGGCCCCGGCCGAGACCAGCCGCAGGTCGCTGGTGCAGCCGTCCCGCGGGTTACGCGCCGTGCCGACGGTCTCGCCGACCTGGCCCGCGCGCAGGGTCATCGTCAGGGGGAAGGACAGTGCGCCCTGCGCGACCGTCCCCTGCCACCGTCCGATCATGGCAGCCGGCACTGTCGCGATCAGTGGGCTGGGCGGAGCCGAGGTGGGAAAGCCGGACGGATCACGACCGTGGGCGTCGGCGTTCGACCCGCTGGCGGCGAGCAGATAGACGGCCCCCGCCACGAGCGCCGCCACCACCGCCACCATCACCATCACCGCGGATATGCCGGCGGGCAGCCATCCGCCGATCGGCAGCGTCCGGCCAAGGCTCGGCCGCCGCGGCCCGCCAGCGGCCGGATTCCGACCGCTGGATCGGCCGGGCGCCCCGAATCGGGCCTGGCCCGGAAGGCGGCCGAGCGGGACGGGAGCACCGGGGTCGAGAGACGACCGCCGTCGATCAGACGACGGGAGGGGTGGCGTGGCACTCGCCCCGGAGGCGGCAGGAGCATCCTCGGCACGGTCCGCTCGGGCAGCCTCCGCACCGGACAGGTCCGCCCCGCGATCCGTGGTGGTCGGGGTGAGAACGGCCGGCGCACGGGACAGGGCAGGCTGGCGGGCCCAGCGTAGTAGGGTCCCGGCACCGTCAGCGCCGAGTCGGGTCGCGGGGGACTTCGCCAGCAGGCCGGCGATGGCGTGGGCGACCGGACCGGCGCGGGTGAACTCCGCGGGATCGTCCTCCATGACGGCGCGGACGGTGGCGGCCAGGTCCTCTCGGGCGAACGGCGAGTGGCCCTCGACGGCCAGGTAGAGGCTCGCGCCCAGGGAGAACAGGTCGCTGGCGAGCGTCGCCGTCCCGTTGATCAGCCGCTCGGGCGCCGTGTAGGCGGGTGTGCCGCCCCCGCTGCGCAGGCGTTCCAGCGCGGCGACCACGAGCAGGCCACGATCGGCCGGCAGGATCTGGCCGTCCCCGCCGGCTCGAACCACCGGGCCGGGCCGGGCTGCGCCCGCCGAACGGTCGGGCAGGGTGGGGTCGGAGGCGTGGGCCGCGATACCGAAATCCGTCAGCAGCACCCGTCCGTCGTGGGCCAGCAGGACGTTCGACGGTTTGACGTCCCGGTGCAGAACGCCGAGCCGGGCGCCGGCGACGAGCGCGTCCAGAACGGCGAGGCCGATGTCGGCGACCTGGCTGACCGGCAGCGGGCCGGACCGGTCGACCACGGTGGCCAGCGTGTCGGCCGGCACGTATTCCATCACCAGCCAGGGCAGACCGTCATGTTCGACGGCGTCATGAACCGTGACGACGTGCGGATTGCCCCGCAGTTGGGCGGCGGCGCGGGCCTCACGCATCGCCGCGTCCACCTGACCAGCCCGCTCGGCGGCCTCGAGATCCGCCGGGAAACGGATCTCCTTGAGCGCGACGTCGACCCGCAGCACCTCATCGTGGGCCCGCCAGACCCGGCCCATCCCGCCGGCGCCGAGCCATGCCTCCAGCCGGTACCGCCCGCCGACGACCCGACCCACCCCGGCAGCGTCCCGGGCAGCCGGTGGCCCACCGCCAGTGCCAGCGTCCAGGGTCACAGGCCGTCCAGGGTCACAGGCCGTCCAGCGTTGTGGGAGAGGACGGCACGAAGCGCCAGGCGCACGGGCCGCGCGTCTCGGCTGGCCCTTGGAACGGGGGCGAGCCGGCCCCGTTCCAGCCTAGGAGGCGCCTCGCAGCTTCGCGAGCGCTTCGGCAAGGATCGCCTCGCCGTCCTTCTCGTTGCGCCGTTCCCGCACATACGCGAGATGCGTCTTGTACGGCTCTGTCCGCGGCGGGGCGGGAGTGTTCTCCCGGTCCCGGCCCGCCGGCAGGCCGCAGCTCGGACAGTCCCATGTGTCGGGGACCGCCGCGTCCGCCGCGAACGACGGCCTTGTCTCGTGCTCGTTCGCGCACCAGAAGGAGATGCGCTGGCGGGGCGCGGTCTCGCCCCGCTCAGCCTCTCCCATCGGTCCGGCCCCGACTCGGCTCCCCCGAATGGCGTTGCCACCTGCCACGGCCCGCGTGCTCCTTCGTCTCGTCCCATGGATGCGGCCCGCCGGCGCCGACCGACCCGCTCCCCCAGCACGGTGCCCACGTGCAGCGCACCGTGCTGGGCGGCGACCGGCCCGCAAGCCCGACGTTCCCGGCTCTCCCCCGGTTGTCCCTCCGGGTACGTCCTGGGGGGAGTGTAGGACGCCACAGCTCGACGTGGATGCACCGACCACCCCAAGTCGGCCACGCACACCCCGGACGATCATGAATGGCTGGCCCGCGACCCGCCCCGGGGCGGCAATGCGGTCAGCCGGAACCGAGGGAGATGGCGGTCGGATCAGCCGTGCCGATCGACGGCACGATCGTGAACGTGGTGACGTTGCCGCTGTGCAGCACCGGAGCGTGCACGACCGCGAGCGGGATGACCGCGGCGCTGGCGACGACGGTCTGCTCGAGCTCCGCCCAGTCGGTGGCCGCGTCCGACTCGGACCTCGCCCGCAGGGCGGCGTCCAGCTGACGCGCGGCGACCGGGTCCCGGTAACCGCCGTCGGCGGGCCGGGAGCCGACCCAGGTCTCGTCCAGCAGCGGTTGGAAGACGGTGCGCCCCGCGTCGCCGAACCAGGCCGGCATGATGCGGGTCAGTGCCAGGTCCCAGAACTGGCCGTTCGGCGCGACGGCGGCGGCGGTGTACTTGTCACCGGTGCGGATCCGCACGTCCAGGCGGATCCCGGCGCGGGCGAACGAGGTACGCAGGGACTCGGCGACCGCGGCGTCCGCCTGGCCGTCGGAGGTCAGCAGGGACAGCGCCGTCACGGGCCCACCGGGTGTGTCACGCAGCGCCTCCCGGCAGCGGTCCGCGTCGCCTGTGCCGCCCGCGCTCGGGAACGGATCGGCCTCGGTGTAGCCGGTCATCGGCTCCTGCAGCAGGCTGGTGGCCGCCGTGGCGAACTCCGGGCCGCCCAGCGCCGCGGCGAGACTCGTCCGGTCCACACAGTAGGGCAGCGCCTGGCGGATGCTCTGTTCGCGCAGCGCCGCCGCGGACGGGCCGTCCAGACCGACCGTGAGCGCCAGGGTGGTGCCGACCTGGTCGACCTCGAGCCGGTCGTCCTTCGCCTTCGCGAGTTCCTCGGCCCGGGCCGTGGGCAGCACGGCGCCAAGCGACATGTCGGCGTTGCCGGCCTCGAGCTCCTGCAGCATCTGATCCGAGGTCTGCCCGTCCGTGATCGTGATGTGGTCGACCAGCGCGGGACGGATCGGATCCGACGAGGCGTTCCACGACGGATTGCGGGACAGCCGGAAACCGGGACTGTCGTCCTGCGCCACGGTGAAGCGGTACGGCCCGGCCGAGACGAGGTTGTGGAGGTAGTCCAGCGAGTTCGGCTGATAGGCCAGCACCTCCAGCGGCACCGGGGACGCGGCGGGCAGGGCGAGCACGTCGACGAAGTCGTTCACCGGCGCGAGCAGGTGGAAGGCGACGGTGTCATCTCCGACGATCTCCACGCCCTCGATCGTGTTGCTCTCGATGAACGCGGCGGCGTCCGCGAGCGGCGTGGCGGCGAGCTCGTCGCAGAACTGGCTGAACCCGACGATCGTCGCGGCGAAGTAGCCGCGCAGCGGCGACGGGTTCGGCGGGGTGCACAGCCGCTTGACCCCTCGGGCCACGTCGTTCGCCGTGATCCGGCGCTGGTTGGGCGTGTCCCACCGGGCCGCCGCGCGCAGCCGCACCGTGTACACGAGACCGTTGTCGGAGACCACCGGCGCGCCGACGGCCAGATCCGGGCGGGGAACCGTCGACCTGGTCGGATCTCTGTCGGTCGGGTAGCTGTACAGCTGGCGGGTGACGAGCCGAGCCACCGCCTGCTCGCCGGACGAGACGGCCCAACCCGGATCGCCGTTGGGCATCCGCCCGGTGACGATGCGCAGCGTCCCCCCCGGCTTCGCCACCGGCGCCGTGGTGGCCGCGGCGGACGGGCTGGGGGTCGCGGCGATCGGACCATCGTCGCTGCCGCCGCCGCTACATGCCGCAAGGAGGGCAACGGCCGCGACCAGCGCGGCCACCGCCCGGGCTGACCGCGGGCTCAATTTTTCAGCAGCAGACCGAGGCCGATAATGCAGACGAACCACACGCTGCCCACGATGATCGTCAGCCGGTCGAGGTTCTTCTCCACCACGGAGGACCCGCCGAGCGAGGACGACACGCCACCGCCGAACAGCGTCGACAGGCCGCCGCCCTTCGCGCGGTGCAACAGCACGAGAAGGATCATCAGAATACTCGCGATGATCAGGGCGATCGACAGACCGACCGTCATTTTCGGACCAGCTCCCGCTCCCGGGGGAAGCGGTGGATCACCGCATCCCGATTGATCGTCGCGCCGGCGACGAGCCCGCATGTCACAGCGGCTCACGTTTCACCGCCGGGCTCGGGTCCGTCAGACCTGAACCGGCGTGAGATGCAAAAGTATCGCACCCGGCCAGGCCTGCCCCGCCCACGCGGCCCGGGCACTCCACCAGACCTCGCCCATCACGCACACAGCACCAGCGCCGCCCACCTCGCCGCGCATCCAGCCCCACCCAGCCGCACCTTCAGCAGCAGAGCGACCACCGCGGGCCCGCCCGAAGCAAAATTCCCGGACCGACCCGCCGGCCGGTCAGGCGGCGGGGCCGCTGCGGACGATGCCGACGAACTCCTCGGCGACGAGGCTCGCGCCGCCCACCAGGCCGCCGTCGACGTCGGGCATCGTGAACAGCTCGCCGGCGTTGGCCGCCTTCACCGAGCCGCCGTAGAGCACCCGGATGCCGTTCGCGACCTGTTCGCCGTACAGCTCGGCGAGCTTGCCGCGCACGGCGGCGCACATGTCCTGCGCGTCCTGCGCGGAGGCGGTGCGACCGGTGCCGATCGCCCACACCGGCTCGTAGGCGATGACAATGGTCGCGGCCTGCTCGGCGGTGATTCCAGCCAGCGAGCCGGCGAGCTGGCCGAGCACGTGCTCGACCTGGGTGCCGGCGACCCGGATCGCCTCGACCTCCCCGACGCACAGGATCGGCGTGATCCCGACGGCGAAGGCGGCCTTGGCCTTGGCGGCCACGGTGGCGTCGTCCTCGTGATGGTCGGCGCGGCGCTCGGAGTGCCCGACGACGGCGTAGGAGCAGCCGAGCCTGGCGAGCATCGACCCGGCGATGTCACCGGTGTGGGCGCCCGACGCGTGCGGGGAGAGGTCCTGCGCGCCGTAGCCGAGCGCGAGCTTGTCCCCGTCGATGAGGGTCTGCACGCTGCGGATGTCGGTGAACGGCGGGATCACGACGACCTCGACGGCCTCGAGCTCGGCGGGTTTGAGATCGAAGGCGATTTTCTGCACCAGCGCGATCGCCTCGAGATGGTTGAGGTTCATTTTCCAGTTGCCGGCGACCAGCGTCCGGCGCCCGCCACCGTTGGTGGATGTCGCGCTCACGGCTGAGCCCTTCTCGGATCGGCCCTTCTCGGATCGGCCCTTGTCGGAACGGCCCTTGTCGGATCGTCCGCGTCCCAGTGGTGGCATGTCCCGGTGTCCCCCGGTCCTTCCTGACGTGCGGTGCCCGGCGAACGCACTGCCGGGCGAGTGCGGCGCTCAGACGTCCAGGGCGGCGAGGCCCGGCAGGTCCTTGCCTTCGAGGTATTCCAGGCTCGCCCCGCCGCCGGTGGAGATGTGGCTGAAGTCCGCGTCGGGGATGCCCAGGCTGCGCACGGCCGCGGCGGAGTCACCCCCACCGACGACGGAGAAGCCGGAGCCGGCGGCGATGGCCTCGGCGACGCCCCGGGTGCCGGCGGCGAACGGCGCCAGCTCGAACACGCCCATCGGCCCGTTCCAGAAGACGGTAGCGGCATCGGCGAGCCGGGCGGCGAAGGCCGCCGTGGAGGCGGGGCCGATGTCCAGGCCCAGCCAGCCCTCGCCGATCGCGTCCGCGGCGACGGTCCGCGTGGCCGCGTCGGCGGCGAAGCGGTCGGCGATGACGACGTCGGTGGGCAGCACGATGCGGTCACCGCCCTCGGCGAGCAGCGACGTGCAGGTGTCGATCATCTCGGCCTCGAGCAGCGAGGCGCCGACCCCGTGGCCGAGCGCGGCCAGGAACGTGAAGCACATCCCGCCGCCGACCAGCAGGGCGTCGACCTTCGGCAGCAGGGCGCGGATCACGCCCAGCTTGTCGGAGACCTTCGAGCCGCCGAGGACCACCGCGTAGGGGTGGGCGGGGTCGCTGGACAGCCGGCGCAGCACGTCGAGCTCGGTGAGCACGAGGCTCCCCGAGGCGTGCGGCAGCCGCTTGGGCACGTCGACGACGCTGGCGTGCGCGCGGTGCACGGCGCCGAAGGCGTCCCCGACGTAGAACTCGCCGAGCGCGGCCAGCTCGTCGGCGAACGCGGCGCGCACCGCGACGTCCTTGCTGGTCTCGCCCGGGTGGAACCGTAGGTTCTCCAGCAGTGCCACCTCGCCGTCGCCGAGGGCCGCGACGACCTCGCGGGCGCGGGAACCGGCGATGTCACCGCTGCCGTCACCGGCGAACGCGACCGGGCGGCCGAGCAGCGCGCCGAGGCGGGCGGCGACCGGCTCCAGCGAGTACTGCGCGTCCGGCTCCCCCTTGGGCCGGCCCAGATGGGAGGCGACGATCACCCGCGCGCCGCGGTCGAGCAGCGCGGCGATCGTCGGGACACTTGCCCGGATCCGGCCGTCGTCGGTGATGCGCGGAATGTCACCCGACCGGTCCAGCGGGACGTTCAGGTCACAGCGGACCAGAACGCGGTGCCCGGCGACCTGCAGGTCGTCGATCGTCCTCACTCTGTGTTACTCCTGGGGCTCGAGCCGGGGGGCCGGCGGCAAGGGGGTGGGCAGCAGTCGCGACAGGCGGCGGCCGGCACCACCGCGGTCCCGGCCCGATCCCGCCGCCGGCACCGCGAGGGCGGCCGGCGGCGGATGCCCGGGCTAGAGGCGGGCGGCGACGAGCGCGGTCAGGTCGACCAGACGGTTGGAATAGCCCCACTCGTTGTCGTACCAGCCGATGACCTTGACCTGGTTGCCGGCGGACATCGTCAGCAGCGAGTCGAAGGTGCACGACGCCGGGGTGTTGACGATGTCGGAGGAGACGATCGGGTCCTCGGTGTAGACCAGGTAACCCTTGAGCGGGCCCTCGGCCGCCGCCTTGAACGCCGCGTTGACCTCCTCCTTGCTCGCCGGCCTGGTCAGCGTGGCGACCAGGTCGGTGACCGAGCCGTCGAGCACGGGAACCCGCATGGCGAGGCCGTCGAGCTTGCCCTTGAGCTGCGGCAGGACCAGCGCGGTGGCCTTGGCGGCACCGGTGGTGGTCGGGATGATGTTCTGCGCGGCGGCGCGGGCCCGACGCAGGTCGGAGTGCGGGAAGTCGAGGATGACCTGGTCGTTGGTGTAGGCGTGCACGGTGGTCATCAGGCCCTGGGCGATGCCGAACGCCTCGTCGAGGACCTTCGCCAGCGGCGCCACGCAGTTGGTGGTGCAGGAGGCGTTGGACAGGATGTGGTGCGTGGCCGGGTCGTAGGCGTCGTCGTTCACGCCCATGACGACGGTGATGTCCTCGTCCTTGGCCGGGGCCGAGATGATGACCTTCTTCGCGCCGGCCGCCAGGTGCTTGCCGGCGTCGGCGGCCTTGGTGAAGCGGCCGGTCGACTCGATGACGACGTCGACTCCCAGCTCACCCCACGGCAACGCGGCCGGGTCCCGCTCGGCCAGTACCTTGATCACCGAGTCGCCGGCCTTGATGCCGCCGTCGGTGACGCTGACCGGCGCGGCGAGCGTGCCCAGCGTGGTGTCGTACTTCAGCAGATGCGCGAGGGTCCTGCTGTCGGTCAGGTCGTTGACGGCGACGATCTCCAGGTCGTCCCGCTTGCTCGCCGCGAGCGCCCGCCAGAAGTTACGGCCGATCCGCCCGAAGCCGTTGACACCCACCCTTGTCGCCACGTCCTGGACTCTCCCTACCGTCGTGTGTCTCGTCGTGTGTCTCGTCGTTTGACCGTCACGACACCGTCGCGCCATGACGCCGTTCGGTATGACGTTGTCGAGGGAGGAGCCTAACGAGTTCGCACATCATCGGCCGCAATCCGAAGCGTGCGGTGTTGGTCTCCTCACACGAGGTCGCATTTCCCTCGCCCGTGCCGATCGCCGACAAACGCTGCCGGGCAGCCGCGCACGGTCGCGCCCCGCGCCGCCTCGACGGGCCCCGGGCCAGCACCGACCCGCCAGGCGAGTCCCTGCCGACCGCGCCCGGTTCCCACCTGGGGATGCCGGGCCGGGGCCCTGGTTCCGCCCCCTGTGGGCGATCCCGATAGTGCTATCCAGGGCACATTATTCCATCCCGACCACGGCTCACCGATCAGGCCGCAGCAGCCTCGCGAGTCAAGGCCCGGATCAGTCCCGGCGAGACTCGCCCCACCCAATTTCGTCTAACGATGCAGCGAATTGCCCGAAATCGACGGAGAGGCTCTGGCCGCGGTCAATCAGGCGTTCTCGAGTAGATCCGGGGAGACACTCGCCTCGGTGTTGGGGATACCGAGGGCGTTGGCCCGCTTGTCGGCCAGTGCCAGCAGCCGGCGGATGCGCCCGGCCACCGCGTCCTTGGTCAGCGGCGGGTCGGCCAGGGCCCCCAGCTCCTCCAGCGAGGCCTGGGCGTGCTCGAGACGCAGCCGGCCGGCGGCCAGCAGATGCTCGGGCGCGTCCTCGCCGAGGATGCGCATCGCCGCCTGCACCCGCGCCCCGGCCGCGACCGCCGCCCGCGCCGAGCGGCGCAGGTTGGCGTCGTCGAAGTTGGCCAGCCGGTTCGCGGTCGCCCGGACCTCCCGGCGCATCCGCCGTTCCTCCCAGGCCAGCAGGCTGTCATGCGCGCCGATGCGGGTCAGCAACGCGCCGATCGCGTCGCCGTCGCGAATCACCACGCGGTCGACCCCGCGCACGTCCCGGCTCTTGGCCTGCACACCGAGCCGCCGCGCCGCGCCGACGAGCGCGAGCGCCGCCTCCGGCCCGGGAGAGGTGACCTCCAGCGAGCAGGACCGCCCCGGTTCGGTCAACGAGCCGTGGGCGAGGAACGCGCCCCGCCAGGCCGCCGCCGCGTCGCAGGCCGAGCCGGTGACGACCTGCGGGGGCAGGCCACGCACCGGCCGGCCGCGCTGGTCGAGCAGCCCGGTCGAGCGGGCGAGCTGTTCACCGTCGCGCTCGACCCGCACGATGTAGCGCACCGAGCGGCGCAGCCCACCCGCGGCGAGCACCGCCACGGTGGACGGGAAGCCGAACACCTCGGCGACCTCTCGGCGCAGCCGGCGCGCGGTCGCCCCGGTGTCCAGCTCGGCCTCGACGACGATTCGGCCCCCGACGATGTGCAGGCCGCCGCCGAAACGCAGCAGTGCTGCCATCTCCGCTCGCCGGCAACAGGGCTTCGCGACCCGTAGCCGGCTCAGTTCGTCCTTGACGGTGGCCGTCATCGCCGCCACACCGATCACTCCTTGGCTTCGCCAGATGAGGTCCAGCGGACCACTCCGCCAGACGAGGGGCACACCGGCCGGGCGGCTCCGTTGACCGGAGCCCCGGTCTGTGCCGGAGGCACGGCTGCCGCGGGTGCCGTGGATGCCGTGGATGCCGTGGATGCCGCGGATGCCGCGGGATCCTCCGCCGCGAACACTGCCTGGAAGGCTGCGGCAAGCCGGGCCGGGTCGTGCACGGACGCGTCCGGGACCCGCACCGGAGCCAGATAGAGCTGGGCACCCAGGCGGGCCGCCGCCGCGGCAAGCGGTTCGAGTTCAGGCACCGCCGTCGGATCCGCCAGGACCACGTCGAGGTGCAGGCCGGGCACATGCCGGCGCAACGCCTCCAGATGTGCCTGCGGGGTGTAGCCGGAGGTCTCCCCCGGTTGGGCCGCCAGGTTGAGCACCATGAGTGTGCGGGCCCGGGACGAGGTGATCGCCTGGCGCATCCCGGGCACCAGCAGGTGCGGCAGCATGCTGGTGTAGAGCGAGCCCGGCCCGAGGACCAGCCAGTCCGCGGCACGGGCAGCCGCCACCGCCTCCCGGCAGGCCACGGGTTCGGCTGGAGCCAGGCGCACCCCGCGCACCCGGCCGGTCGTGGTGGCCACCGCGGCCTGCCCGCGCACCTCGCTGGTCACCTCAGGCGCGTTCGGGTCCAGCCCGGCGACGTCGGCGACGATGTCGATCCCCGCCGTCGCCAGCGGCAGCACCCGGCCCCGCACTCCGAGCAGCCCAGCGGCGAGGTCGAGGGCGGCCACCGGCGATCCGACGCGTTCGGCGAGCCCGGTGAGCACCAGGTTGCCGACGGCGTGCCCGCCGAGCGGACCGGGCCCGCCGAAGCGGTGCTGGAACAGATCGGCCCAGGCCGCCGGGCCCCCGTCCGATCCGGCGAGGGCGGCCAGGGCCATCCGCAGGTCGCCCATGGGCAGCGCGCCGAGTTCGGCTCGCAGCCGGCCGGAGGACCCCCCGTCATCACCCACTGTCACCACCGCGGTGAGCGCCGGGGTCAGCCGGCGCAGCGCCGCCAGCGACGCGGCAAGGCCGTGCCCGCCGCCGAAGGCGACGACCGCCGGCGCCGGACGTGCCGCCGCCGACCCGCCGGGACCCTCGCCCGGACGCGGCACCGCCCATGCGCCGTTCTGCCCGCCGGGCCGGATGATCGCCGAGCCACCCTGACCGCCGTCCTGCTCACCGGAACGGATCACACTCACTCCCGACCCAGGTCGCGGTGAACCACGCGGACGCCGACGCCGTCGGCCGCCAGGCGCGCGCCGATCTGCTCGGCCATGGCGACACTGCGATGCTTGCCGCCGGTGCACCCGACCGCGAGGGTCAGGTAGCGCTTGCCCTCCCGGGCGTACCCCTCCCCCACCAGATGCAGCAGCGCCGCGTACTGGTCGAGGAACTCCGCCGCTCCCGACTGGGCGAGCACGTAGTCGCGGACCTGCGGATCCCGCCCGGTGTAGGGCCGCAGCTCCTCCACCCAGTGCGGGTTGGGCAGGAACCGGCAGTCGGCCACGAGATCAGCGTCCAACGGCAGCCCGTACTTGTAGCCGAACGAGACGACGGTGGCGTTGAGCCGGTGCGCGCGGGGCTGCCCGAAGGAGGCGTCGATCTTCGCCCGAAGCTCGTGCACGTTGAGGTCGGTCGTGTCGAGCACGAGGTCGGCCTCGCCTCGTAGCTCGGCGAGCAGCGCCCGCTCCCGGCCGATACCGTCGACGACCCGCCCGTCGCCCTGCAGCGGATGCGGCCGGCGGACATGGTCGAACCGGCGGATCAGCGCGTCGTCGCTGGCTTCGAGGAACAGCATCCGCGGCTGCATGCCGCGGATGTCCAGGGACGCGACCGCCGCCCGCAGATCCGAGAAGAACGCCCGGCCCCGGACGTCCACGACCACGGCGATCCGGCTGACCGCCCCGCCGGACCGATGACCGAGCTCGGCCATCGTCGACAGCAGCGCCGGCGGCAGGTTGTCCACGACGAACCAGCCGAGATCCTCCAGGCACTTCGCGGCCGTACTCCGCCCCGCCCCGGACAGGCCGGTGATGATGGCGAGCTCGAGAGTCGGCGTGGTCATGACGTCCGCCCCGCGTCCGCATGCTCCGCCCGCCTGGCACGCTTCGCCTGGTCAGCGGGGTCAGCCTGGTCAGCGGGGTCAGGCTCGCCAGCGGGGCAGGCATCGTCGAGGATCTCCCCGGTGGTCGGGTTGACCGCGGGAGCCGGCGCGTCCGCCTGGCCCGGCGCCGTGCGGGCGAGGGTCGCGACGATCGCCTCCGCGGTCCGCGGACCGATCCCGGGCACCACCGCGAGTTCCTCGGCGCTGGCCGCGCGGATCTTCGTCACGGACCCGAACGCGCGCAGCAACGCCTTGCGCCGAGTCTCGCCCAGGCCCGGCACCTGGTCGAGCGCGGAGGCCACCATCGCCGTGGACCGCTTCTGCCGGTGGTAGGTGATGGCGAAGCGGTGCGCCTCGTCCCGCACCCGTTGCAGCAGGTACAGCGCCTCGGAGGCGCGGGGCAGAATCACCGGCTCCTCGCTGTCCGGCAGCCAGACCTCCTCCAGCCGCTTCGCGAGCCCACACAGGGCCACCCCGCCGGGCCCGTCATCGATGCCGAGTTCTTCGAGCGCTCGTGCCGCGGCCGCGACCTGCGGCGCACCTCCGTCGACGACGACGAGGTTCGGCGGGTAGGCGAACTTCCGTGGCCGCCCGGTGTCCGGGTCGATCGGCTGCCCGCCACCGACGACGGCCTCGCCGCCGACGGACACTGTCCGGGACGCTCCGTCCGGCGGGCCCGCTCCCCGCGCCGCGAGGCCGCTGCTGGCCGGGCCACCGCTGTCCGCCGGCAGGCCGCCATCCGTCACGGGGTCGGCCTCCGCCGGTAGGCCGGCGATCTCGCCGGTTCGCGCCTGTTCCGCGAGATACCGGGAGAACCTGCGGTGAATCGCCTCGTACATGCTCGCGACGTCGTCCTGCCCACGTGCCCGCGCCGCGCGACCGCCACGGGCGTTCTCGCCGCCCGTGCCTCTCACGTCAACGCCGCTCACGTCGGTGGCGCCGCGGTCGGTGGCGCCGCGGTCGGTGGCGCCGCGGTCGGTGGCGCTCAGGCTGGTGGAATTGCCGCGGATGGAGAAGCGGCGGTACTCCGACTTGCGGGGCAGACCGTCCTCGAACACGACCATGCTGGCCACGATGTTGGTGCCCTGGATGTTCGAGACGTCGTAGCACTCGATGCGCAGCGGTGCGTCCGGCAGGTCCAGGGCCTCCTGCAGCTCGGCCAGTGCCCGGCTGCGGGAGGTCAGGTCGCTGGCCCGCTTCGTGCGGTGCAGCGCGAGCGCTTGGGCGGCGTTGCGCTGCACCGTCTCCAGCAGGGTCCGCTTGTCGCCGCGTCGGGGCACCCGCAGCTCCACCCGGCCGCCGCGGGCCACCGTCAGCAGTTCGGTCACGGCTTCGGCGTCAGGGGGCAGAACGGGCAGGAGGATCTCGCGCGGAATCCCGGCGCCCTCGACTTCCACACTCGCCCGCCCCGCGGGTCGGCGGGCGTCCCCCCGTACCCGGCTCCCGTCCTTCGACCCGACGACATCGGAGGCAGGAGCGGCGGGCACATCGACGTCACCCTCGACGGGGGTGCTCGGCGGGGCCACGCCATCGAGGTACTCCTGGGTGAGGAACTGCTCGACGAGATCGGCCGTGGTCACGTCCTCAACCTTGTCGACGACCCAGCCACGCTGGCCCCGCACGCGCCCGCCCCGGACGTAGAAGATCGCGACCGCCGCCTCCAGCTCGTCCTCGGCGAAGGCGACCACGTCGGCGTCGGTGCCGTCAGGGAGCACGACCGCCTGCTTCTCGATCGCCCGCCGCAGGGCGCCAGCATCGTCGCGTAGCCGGGCGGCCCGTTCGTATTCCTGGGCCGCGGCGGCGTCGCGCATCTCGGACTCGATCCGCCGCAGGAACCGGCCGGTCTGGCCGGACATGAAGTCGCAGAAGTCCTCGACGATCTCCCGATGCTCGTTGGCGTCGACCCGCCCGACACACGGCGCGCTGCAACGGTCGATATATCCGAGCAGGCAGGGCCGGCCGACCTGGGTGGCACGCCGGAACACTCCGGCTGAGCAGGTCCGGGCCGGAAACACCCGCAGCAGCTGGTCCAGGGTCTCGCGAATCGCCCAGGCGTGAGCGTAGGGTCCGAAATACCGCACGCCCCTGCGCTTGGGCCCACGCATCACCTGCAGGCGCGGAAACTCCTCGTGGAGGGTCACGGCGAGACTCGGATAGCTCTTGTCGTCGCGGTAGCGGACGTTGAACCGCGGATCGAACTCCTTGATCCAGGTGAACTCAAGCTGAAGGGCCTCGACCTCGGTGGTGACGACGGTCCAGTCCACCGCGCAGGCGGTCCGGACCATCCGCTGGGTGCGGGGATGCAGTGTGTGCGGAGCGGCAAAGTAGTTCGCCAGCCGGGCCCGCAGGTTCTTGGCCTTGCCGACGTACAGCACACGGCCGTGCTCGTCGCGGAAGCGGTAGACGCCGGGGGTCTCGGGGATCGAGCCCGGCGCGGGCCGGTAGGACGCCGGATCAGCCATGAACCGAGCCTACGGCGAGCATCATCCGGGACGGGCAGCACCTGCACGTAACTATTTCATCACGCATAGCTTGCACCCTGGTCGGCGGGGTCCCCACTGTCGGCCCGCGGACCACCGCACGGCACGCCTGGAATCCAGGACGTAAAGTGATCACATCCACACCTTCCGGTGTTCGGGGCTTGCCCGCTGGCGCCCGGGGCGAGGGGCTGCGACCCTCGACCCACCGGATGGCGAGCCGAGGGAGCCAGCGCGTGTTTGGAAAGGACGTCACGGCGGAGTTCGTCATGGACGACGGGGCCGGCCGCGGGCGAGTCACGGTGTTCCAGATCTGCTGGCGTGCGTGCGACCCGCTGGCGGTGTCGCTGGCGCTGGTCTCCCGTCCCGAGCACCCCGCGCTGCCGCAGGGTAACTGGGTCGCGCCGCGGGATGCGCTGCGCGCCGGGCTGGAACGCACCGTAGGCGACGGCGATGTGCGCATCAGTCCCGACCCGGTGCAGGGCGGCGTTCGTCTGGAGCTGGCCGACGGGGAGAAGAACACCGTCGTCGTGCTGGCGACCGGGTCGCTGCGCCGTTTCCTGGACCGGACCGAGCGGCTCGTGCCCACCGGCCAGGAACACACCGAGCGGGAGCTGGACACGGTGCTCGCCGACCTCCTGCAGGACTGACCGCCCCGGAAGACGCAGAGTGCGGACGCGGACGCGGACGCCGACGGCGCCAGCCAGCCCTCGCCGCCGCCGTTTCAGTGGGCCGCGGCCTCGGCGACGCGCGGGCGTCGGGCGTTATCGCCATCACCGCCGGCCTGGGCAGGCGCCGCGGCCCGATCACCAAGGATCTCCCGCAGGAACGCAGCCGTGTGGCTCTCGGCGACTGCGGCGATGATCTCCGGCGCTCCCTGGGCGACAACCCGACCGCCGCCGGTGCCACCCTCCGGGCCCATGTCGATGACCCAGTCGGCCGTCTTGATCACGTCGAGGTTGTGCTCGATGACGATGACGGTGTTGCCGGAGTCCACCAGCCGGCCAAGCACGCCAAGCAGCTTGCGGATGTCCTCGAAGTGCAGCCCGGTGGTCGGCTCGTCGAGCACGTAGACGGTCCGCCCGGTGGAGCGCCGCTGCAGCTCGGCGGCGAGCTTGACCCGCTGCGCCTCCCCGCCGGACAGGGTGGGTGCCGGCTGGCCGAGGCGGACGTAGCCGAGGCCGACGTCGTTGAGAGTGCGCAGATGCCGGGCGATCGCCGGCACGGCGGCGAAGAACTCGGCGGCCTCCTCGATCGGCATGCCGAGCACCTCGGCGATGCTGCGGTTCTTGTAGTGGACCTCGAGCGTCTCCCGGTTGTACCGCGCGCCGTGGCACACCTCACAGGGCACATAGACGTCCGGCAGGAAGTTCATCTCGATCTTGATGGTGCCGTCACCGGAACACGCCTCGCACCGGCCGCCCTTGACGTTGAACGAGAACCGGCCGGGCAGGTAGCCGCGCACCTTGGCCTCGGTGGTCTCGGCGAACAGCCGGCGGATGTGGTCGAACACACCGGTGTAGGTGGCCGGGTTCGACCGCGGGGTGCGACCGATCGGTGACTGGTCGACCCGCACGGCCTTGTCCAGCTCCTCGAGCCCGCTGACCGTGCGATGCCGGCCCGGCACCTCGCGTGCACCATTGAGCCGGTTCACGAGCACCGCGGCGAGGATGTCGTTGACCAGCGTCGACTTGCCCGAGCCGCTCACGCCGGTGACGGCGACGAAACAGCCGAGCGGAAACGAGACCGTGACGTCGCGCAGGTTGTGCTCGCGGGCGCCGTGGACGGTGAGTGCCCGGCCCTTCGTCGGCACCCGGCGGATGTCGGGCACCGGGATCCGCCGACGACCGGACAGGTAGGCGCCGGTCATCGACTCCTCGCTCGCGAGCAGCTGCTCGACCGGCCCGGACACGACAACCCGCCCGCCGTGCTCACCGGCGCCCGGGCCGATGTCGACCACCCAGTCGGACGCGCGGATGGTGTCCTCGTCATGCTCGACGACGATCAGGGTGTTGCCCAGGTCACGCAGGCGCTCGAGGGTCTGGATAAGCCGGCGGTTGTCCCGCTGGTGCAGGCCGATCGAGGGCTCGTCGAGCACGTAGAGCACGCCGACGAGCCCGGAGCCGATCTGGGTGGCGAGCCGGATACGCTGCGCCTCGCCGCCGGCCAGGGTGCCCGCGGCCCGGTCGAGGGAGAGGTAGTCGAGGCCGACGTCGAGCAGGAACGACAGCCGGGCGTCGACCTCCTTGAGCACTCGGCCGGCGATCACCCGCTCCCGCTCGGTGAGCTCCAGGCCCCGCAGGAAGGTCGCGCACTCCCCGATCGCCATTCCCGACACCTCGGCGATCGAACGCCCGCCCAGGGTGACCGCGAGCGACTCGGGCCGCAGCCGCGCGCCCCGGCACGCGGAACAGGGCACGTCGCGCATGTAGCCCTCGTAGCGCTCGCGGCTGCTGTCGGACTCCGCCTCGCGGTGCCGGCGGCCGATGAACCCGATCACTCCCTCGAAGGAGGTGTAGTAGGAGCGCTTGCGGCCATAACGGTTGGTGTAGCCGACGTGGATCTCGGTGTCGCCGCTGCCGTGCAGCACCGCCTTGCGAGCCCGCTCGGGCAGCCCCTCCCAGGGGGTGTCCATCCGGAAGCTGAGATCCTCGGCGAGGGCGGTGAGCAACCGCTCGAAGTACTCCTTGTTGTGTCCGTTGGACCACGGCGCCACCGCGCCGTCCGCCAGCGAGATCGTCGGATCGGGGACGACGAGCTCCGGGTCGACCTCCTTGCGGGTACCGATGCCGGTGCATTCCGGGCAGGCACCATACGGCGAGTTGAACGAGAACGACCGCGGCTCAAGCTCCTCGAAGGAGAGATCGTCGTACAGGCAGGCGAGGTGCTCGGAGTACATCCGCTCGCGCTCGGGATCATCGGCGGGCCGATCGACGAAGTCGACGAGCACCAGCCCGCCGCCCAGGCGCAGCGCGGTCTCCACCGAGTCGGTCAGGCGCCGCTTGACCGACTCCTTGACCGCCAGCCGGTCGACCACGACCTCGATGGTGTGCTTGCGCTGCTTGGCGAGCTTTGGCGCCTCGGTGAGGGCGACCACCGTGCCGTCGACCCGGGCCCGGGCGAATCCGGAACTCTGCAGCTCGGCGAACAGATCGAGGTACTCGCCCTTGCGCCCGCGCACGACCGGCGCGAGCAGCTGGAAGCGGGTACCGTCGGGCAACTCGAGGAGCCGGTCGACGATCTGCTGGGGGGTCTGCCGGGAGATCGGCCGACCGCACTTCGGGCAGTGCGGCCGCCCAGCTCGGGCGTAGAGCAACCGCAGGTAGTCGTACACCTCGGTGATCGTGCCGACAGTGGAACGCGGGTTGCGCGAGGTCGACTTCTGGTCGATGGACACCGCCGGAGACAGGCCCTCGATGAAGTCCACGTCCGGCTTGTCCATCTGGCCGAGGAACTGGCGGGCGTACGCCGACAACGACTCCACGTAGCGTCGCTGGCCTTCGGCGAAGATGGTGTCGAACGCGAGGCTCGACTTACCCGACCCGGACATCCCCGTGAAGACGATCAGCCCGTCCCGGGGCAGGTCAAGATCGACGTCACGGAGATTGTGCTCACGCGCGCCACGCACGACAAGTCGGTCGGCCATCGTCGATCCCTCATGATCTTCCGGAAATCGGACCTGAGCGGCTGCCGCCATGCTACGGATGAGGTCCGACAGTTCTGGCGTGGCCACCGCCCGGGGCAGGCACGCCGACCGAAATGTGACCGCCGCCGCAGGCGACCGTCGTCCTGTCCGCCACGATGCACTGAGCCCCACGACCGCACCGGGCCCCACGATGCGCCGGCAACCAGTGACGGCCGCGTCCACCTGTGGGGACAACTGTCCGCCGGCAGGTGGTGTTCCACCGACATCAGGGAGGCCACTGATGAGCAACGCATACACCGGACAGGTCAGCGTCGGCGGTCCGGCCGACACCCGTCCTCTGCCCGGCCTGACGGTGACGAAGGTCGCCGTCGGCCCCATGAACAACAACGCCTATCTCCTGCGCTGCCCCGACACCGGCGAGCAGCTGCTCATCGACGCCGCGAACGAGCCCGCCACTCTGCTCGACCTGATCGGCGAGGCGGGTCTGAGCACCGTGGTCACCAGCCACCGCCACGCCGACCACGTGCAGGCCCTCGCCGAGGTCGTCGCCGCCACCGGAGCGGCCACGCTCGCCCACGCCGACGACGCGGACGCGATCCCCGTACCGACCACCCGCACCCTGCACGACGGCGACGAGGTGACCGTCGGCCGCGCTCGCCTGCGCGCCATCCACCTCGTCGGCCACACCCCGGGCTCCGTCGCGCTGCTCTACGACGCCGATCCCGCCGCCCCGCACCTGTTCACCGGCGACTGCCTGTTCCCCGGCGGTCCCGGCAACACCTTCGGCGACGCCGACGCCTTCACCACATTGATGGACGACCTTGAAGCGAAGATCTTCGGGCCGCTGCCGGACGCTACGTGGATCTACCCAGGTCACGGGTTCGACTCGACGCTCGGCACTGAGCGTCCCCACCTCGCGGAGTGGCGGGCCCGCGGCTGGTAACCCGGCGATCGCGATCCCCAGCCGAAGGGGGCAGCGGACGATCCGTCTAACCGTCTAAGGCGTCCCCCGGTACGACATGGGGGGATTCGTCATGCGACAGACCTGCATCACCTCGACCGACTCACCGCGGCGCCGGCTCATGGACACCACCGAGCTAGCGCGCGTGTCCGGTTGTGATCACAGCCCTGGGGAGCCCTGACCCGGATCACCGCCACCCCGACCCTCGCGCAGGTGATCAAGAACCTCAGGCGAGGCTGCGCCAAGATGCGGCTACCTAGTCCCCAAAGCCCGGTTGCCGCGCATAAGGGTGTTGCCCCCTGTCCTCATGACTCTGCGCGAGGACGGATCCGCTCCCATACACGTCGAACGAGACCGGGACGAGGATTCGGGGGTGTAATTGGTACTGGCGGTGGGAGCGCCGGCGGCTGCGCCGAAATGGGCGATACCAGAGGCGGCGGTGTCAACTGTGGCTCGGTTCCCGACGTAGGCGGATGCGCCTCGTCCGAACCAGTGGGGAGAGCGGGGTTGGTTGGATCGAGCCGGGAAATTTGCGACGGCGACAGGCGATCATCTCCCACGTTGGACGTCGGAGGCGTGAGCCCTGGCCTCCAAGAGGATGGGGCGAAGCGGTCGTCCTCTTCGTCACCCTCATCGCTATCCGCTTCGACGCCGTCGTCATCCACAGCTTCCGGTTCATCGCGAGTAATCTCGCTCTCCAGCTGACAGGCGAAGCACGCGTCTTCGATGTCCCCGATGCACGGGCAGTCTGCGCCATCCATCAACATCGACTTCCCACTTGCAGGGTCAACGAGAGAGCGCAGGCACTTCAGGCATTCCGCCGAATGCGCTACCTCCGACCCAGTACCGAAGATGTCCATTGGCCGACGATCGCAGAGCTGACGCGCCGGTACGGACCTGTTGGCCCGGAATGCTCGGCTCGGTCACCAGGTCGGCGGTGCATCTCCGGTAGCCACCAGTCACGCACGGGCTGTGGGCAGCGGGTCGCCGCGTGGCGTTACTCGGCGGGTTCCTCGCCGATCCGGGCCCGCCCAGTGTCGGTGACGAGCACGCCGCCTTCCAACTGGGTCAGAAGCCCCTCACGGGCCGCGCGGAACACCCATACCTCCACCAAGCCCGGTTCGAGAGCGAGGCGCAGGGCGAGAACAGCGGGGTGCAGCGGATGACGCCGGCTGGGCTGCTCCGCGGCGATCGCTGCCCACATCTCCCGGTCAACCAGCGGTGCCCGCCGGATCCTCTGGACATGGTCCAGCCCAGGACGAGTGGCAGACCAGTACCGCCCCTCGGAGAGGCCGAGCCAGCCGGCGGCAGCGTACGTCGCCAGCCGCAAAGCCAACCAGGTCCGATCGGCCGGCCCTGCGGGGACGTCGAGCTGTGCGGCGATGCAGTCGGTGGTGGTGTCATACGCCTTCGGGTGGGTGCCGATGATCGCCGTCCACAGCTCCCGGGGACTGATCCCCGCGGCGGGGCGGCATGCGGTGCTGCGCAGCTCGGGGAACGCGGCCAGCCGGTAGACCGCCGTGCCGTGCCGGGTTCGATCGGCGGCCAGCAAGCCCAGCGCGGCCAGCACGTCGAGGGTCCGGCCGATGTCCGGGGTGAGGAGGCGCATCCGGTCGGCGACCCGCTGGGCGGTGAACCGGTTCAGATGATCGGCTGCCCGCCGGTGCGCCCAGTTCAACGCCTGGTGCAAGGCGGCAGGGTCGACCGCGGCGACGGGAGTCGGCCGTGGAGTCACGATCCGGCCTGCGACAGGGTCTTGTCGACGGACTCGGGGTCGCTGGCGCGGGGAAGCCGGTCCAAGGCCCCCGTGCGGACAGCGGCAACAAGGACACCCCATACGGGGCGGGGAAGCCGGACGGTGGTGAGGTGCAGATAGCCGAACACGATCTGTACTTCGTCGTCTGCGAAAAGGATTCGACCGAGGTACGGGCCGACCGGCGCCCAGCCCTCACCGGACGAGCCGATCAACTCCTCGGCTCGGATACCGGTGGCGATCGCCTGCCAGACAACCCCGGGGATCCGAATCTCGTCATCGACACCGACAACGCGGTAACCGATCACGGTTTCGTTGTCCGCACGGCTGACACGGATGGTGGGAGTGGGTGTGGCCGGGCTAGGCATGATCTCTCCAAGCTGAGCCCCGCCCGCAGCGGGCTGCGGCCGGCACCGCGGGCGGGGAGCTGTGGGGGTCCGCCCGCTGGCGTGCGGACGACCCGGTCAGCGGATGCGGTCAGGTGATGTCGTCGAACTCGCCGTCCTGCACCGACGCGAGGAACACGGCGGCTTCGTTGCGGGAGAACGCGAGCGCGACATCCGGGTTCTTCGAGTCGCGGAGCAGGACACCGCCGCCGTAGCTGGCGACCTGGACGCACATGCCGCCGGCGCCGTTGCTGCGGCTGCTCTTGCGCCAGGCCAACCCGTCGAGGTTGACGCCGGTGATATCGGGCTTGATGTCGTCGGGGTCGAACTCGTCGACGGGGATGAGATTCGGAGCTGGCATCCGCAGGTCTCCAGACGTGAGAAGGCGGGGCAGGGATGTCTGCCCGCGCCTGGGGCGGGGCTGCCCTACCCGCGGGCCCATCACGGGCGTGATCACTCCGAACCGGCAGGGAGCCGGGCCAGGCACGCCACGGATGCGGGTAGGGCAGCCGTCTGGCGCCGCCAACCCGGGGGAGCTGGCAGCTTCATCAGCCCGCTACGTCCGCGGTCAATGCGGACAGACGGGCATCGGCTGGGGGTTCCGGACGCCACCGTCCAGGGAGAGAATCTGTCCGTTCGAGTGGCGATCCGGTTACCTTGCCGACATGAGCAAGTCTCTAAACGCCACCGGGCGGCTGCCAGACGTGCGCGGGTGATGTGCGGTGCTGTGCGATGTGCGCTGACGTGCCGGTCGCGTGCGATGGGCCAGCCGAAACGGGGAGGGGACGCGGTGGACGGCGAGGATGACAGCGCGGCGGCGCTCGGCCGGCGGATCCGGCAGCTACGTGGCCGTACGAGTCAGGACACGCTCAGCCGCCGCATCGGGTTCCACCGGACCCGGATCTCCAAGGTTGAAAACGGCGAGATGCCTTCGGCGGACCTGTGTTCCGCGCTGGACGCCTATTGGGGTACCGGCGGTGAGCTCGCGGCCTGGCAGGCCCGCCTGGACGGCAGCGGGGAGGCAACGGCGAACCGGCGGGAGGTCTTCGAGTTCTCCGCTGCCGGTCTGATCGCCGCGGAGACGTATCGGCGGCGGACACGCATCGGCCCGGATCCGCTGACCCTCGCGGAACTGGACGATGCGATCGACCAGCACGCCGCGGTGTTCACCACCACTGCGCATGACGCGCTCGCACCGCTGGTGTACCGGACGTGGACGTCGGCGGAAACGCTGTTGGACGCGGGGGCGAAGGCGCGGGCGCAGGCGAAGCTGACGGCGATCGCCGGCTACTCGTCGTACATGTTGTCCAGGCTGGCGTTCAACCTGGGCGATCAGGCGGCATCGAGACGGTTCGTCACGCAGGCCGGCGACCACGCCGAACAGGTTGACGATCCGGTTCTCTCTGCGTCGGTCGCAGCGATGACGTCGACGTTGGCGTTTTACGGTCAGCAGCATGCGACGGCTGTGGATCTTGCCCGTCGCGCACCGGATCATCCGTACACCCGTGCCCGGCTGGCCGCCTACGAAGCTCGGGGCCTGACTGTTTTGGGCGACCGGGATGGCGCGCATGCGGCGCTCGACCGGATGCGCCGTTCCGCCGTCGACGTGCCGCCGCGGCCGGGAAGCTCACCGTTCGGTGCAGCCAACGCCGAGTGGTTCCGGGCCGGTCTGCTTGCCCGCCTCGGTGCGGGCCGCGAGGCCGAACCGATCGCCCGGACCGCTGTTGACGCGTTCGACCGTGGTCAGGCCGTCGGGTTCGAAGATCACGGGCATGCCCTGCTGGTTCTCGCGACAACCTTGGTCTACCGGGACCAGCCCGAACCGGCCGAAGCAGCAGCACTCGGGCAGCAGGCGGTCACGATTCTGTCCGCCAGCCCCACCCACACGCTACGCGGCAGGGTGGGACGCCTCGGAAACGATCTTTCCGCTCATGGGACGATTCCCGAGGTCGCCCAGTTCCGGGAACAGCTCACGGCAGTGAGCCGACCGGCTTTGATGGGTGGGTGACATTCGAGGTCGCCGAGCCGATACCCGCCCTGTTCGTGCCCACGGTGCGCACGGAGCGGCTGGTCCTGCGGGGCTGGACCGCCGCGGACATCCCTGCCTATACGGCAATGGCGTTGAACCCGGAGATGAGCCGGTACACGGGGAGCCCGTCGGATGAGGCTTCGGTCTGGCGGATGTTCACCCATCAGATCGGCCACTGGGCGTTGAACGGCTTCGGGATGTGGCTGGCCCACGAGGCGTCGACCGGCGAGTTCGTGGGACGCGCCGGGTTGTACCGGGACTTCGGCTGGCCCGGCCTGGAAGCCGCCTGGACAATACGCCGGGACCGCTGGGGTGAGGGCTTCGCGACCGAAGGCGGTGCCGCAGCGGTCCGCTACGCCTTCACCCACATGGACACTGACCAGGTGATTTCAATCATCCACCCGGACAACACCGCGTCGATCCGGGTAGCCGACAAGTTGGGCATGTCGTTCTTAGACTCCACCGAGCGCAACGGGCGGCCCCGCAGCATCTACGCGATCAGCCGGGCCGCGTGGGAGGAACTGGCCTGAGCGCGGAACGCGCGCCTACCCGCAGGAACCGTGACGCCGTCCCACTGGGTGCGGCGAGTAGTGTCCGGCCGCATACAGATAGTCAGGATCGCGGGGATCTGCGCAACTCTGTTCCTCGCCGCCTCATGCGGAAGCGGCGGCGGCTCGAACTCGACGACGGAGCCGGCACCCCCGACCGCCGCAGCCCACTCACCCCGCCCGTCCCCCGGTGACATCGCCGTCCGATTCGTCTCCGGTCTGACGAACACCACCCTCAAAGGGCAGCAGGACACGGTGCCGCTGACCTCACCGAACTCGCCGGCCAGGGCGTACATCAGCTACTTGGTGGCGTACACGGACGCTCAGACGTCGGCAGGGGGCACGCTGCCGACCGGCCGGTTCACGAGTCAGGGGAAGCCGGGGACGCTGACCGAGTGCGACAACATCGCCGAAGATCGGCATCCGTGCGTCGCGTTCTCGAACTTCCATCTCGACGGCCAAGGGCTCATCTCCACCTTCGACATGGATGGCCAGCCGGTGCGGACAGCCGTTGCCGTCGGCGGACCGGCGCAGACCGCCAGCGGCGTCACAGTCCAACCGATGGGCGCCTACTCGGACACGGGCAACGGCGCTGTCGTCGTCGCGTACAAGGTGACCAACGGGACCTCGAGAACCGTCACGATGGCCTACAACGCAGCTGAGATGGTCTCAGGCGGTTCACAACACGACACGGTGGGCGGCACCGGCCCGAACACGCTGCCACCGTCCGTGAGTGGCATGTTCCTCGCCCAGTTCAGCGCACAGGACCCGACAGGCACGTTCCAGGTCGAAGCCGACTACCAGGCCGACGGTGGAGGGCCGCTGGCGAATTTCACGGTCAAGCTGATCTCTCCGGCCTGACCGGGCGAAGGGCCACGTGAAGGCCACTTCCAGACCAGGGTGCAGGCGGGCATCCTCACTGACATGGGCGAGCAGCGCCACGAACAGATCCGTCCGGCGATCTTCCTGCGGTGCAAGCTACACCGGCGTCCCCGCCGGCCGGTGGACGTAGTCCTGACCCTGTATCGGCCGCTCCCTCGGCGTACGTGCCAGGACTGCCGCGAGGTTCGAGCTCCCGATCAACGGTCGTAGATTCTCCCGCTGCACCAGCTGCGACGGATCGGGACGGGTGACGAAAGTGAGTGACAGCGAACCGGCCGCGCCCGACGAGGTCATCGCTCCGCTACTCGTCCTCGTGGCCTGCAACAAGTGCCGGCGTCGCCGCGGCGCCCAGCTGCACCAGACCGGCCGTGCAGATCCGGGGGGGACCTGCCCACACGGCAAGACGCTGCGCACCATCTGGGCCCCCGGTCACGGCCCCGGGTCGCCGCCGAAGGTCGACCCCTCGACACCGGAGGAACGCCGCTGGGGCGCGGTCTGATCGCGACACACCAGCCCGGTCAGCCGTTCGACAACCCTGGTCCACCGGGATCAGCCCGAGCCTGCGAAAGCCGCGACGGCTCGGCGGCCGGGCGGTGACGATCCTCGCGGCCAGGCAGGCCGGGGGCTAGCCACGAGGCGTTCTCCCCGGCCTGCACGAGCGCCACGGTCATGACCGGCGTGCGGCCGCGTCAGCCCTGATAGGGAGCGGCGTCGACGTTTCGGAAGGCGGCGGGTCGCCGGGCCGGGATCGGGATCATCGGCGTCGGGCCGGTGGGCACCGGCTTGGCCGTGACCGATCCGGACGTGGCCAGGCCGGATCGAACCGGCCCGGTCCGCATCGGGCCGGACCGCATCGGAGCGGGCGTTTCCGGCCCGTTCCTCCCGACCCCGGACGGTTCCGGACCAGACGGGGCGGGGATAGGCCGCGCCGGACCGGACCCGGGCGGACTGGCGAGCCCGGTTCCGGACGGAACCACCGAACCTGAGGCCGCCGAGTCGGGCGCCGCCGCACCGGGCATCACGGCACCGGACGAATCAGGACCCGAAGGAGCAGGACCTGACGGGACAGGACCCAACGGGGCGGGGTTACTCACCGGCTCGAAGCCGGCCGCGTCGTGATGCGGTCGAGGGACGCGGCCGAGGCGGAGCCGCTCCTCCATGGGAACGGCCCGCCAGCGGGAGCGGACGGCGGGTTCCCAGGACGGCCGGGTCAGGCCGCCGACGAGGCCGGCGAGGATGCGCGCCGCCCGCTGCGCGTCGCGGGGATGTCCCGCGGCAAGTTTGCGGATGGTGAGCAGACCAAGCTGACCCGCGTGCACCAGGGGCCAGCTGCGCCCGACCGTGGCCCGGTGCCGCCGGGCGTAGACGGCTGCGGCGCGGCCGAGTTCGGCGTGCAGCAGCGGTGAACGCCCGACGGTCTCCCCGCCCCGGTGCACGACCGGCCACTCATCATCCGCCCAGACGATCCGCCCCCCGGAGGCGTACAGCCGGGCAAACAGGTCGGTCTCCTCGTAGTACATCCAGAAAGACGGGTCGAACCCGCCGAGTTCCAGATAGGTCCGTACCCGGATCGCGAAAAACGCGCCGACCGGGTACCGCAGGTGCGGCCAGCGCGCGATGGCGGCGGCCTCACCGCGTACGGAGATGAACGCATTGGTCCGCGGCGTCGGCAGCACCGCCTGGGAGCGGCTTACCGGGCCGCCGATACTGTCCAAGAACGGAAATCCGACCGCGTCGATCGACGGCGGATAACGGGCGAGAAGGTCGGGAAGCGCGGCCACGGTATCGGCGGGAATCGTCACGTCACTGTTGATCACTAGTACCCAGTTGAGCGCATCGTTCCCGCTCGTTCCGCTCGGCCAGCTCGAAGCACCTCCCTCCTCCACGACCCGGCGGACGGCGATGTTGACAGCAGTGCCATAACCGACATTGCCCTGGCCCTCGATGACGCGCACGCCGTCCGGGACCAGATCCCCGTTGAGCGTGCCGTTCTCCACCAGAACGACCTGGCACCCCTCGACGGTGACCAAAGCCGACAGCAACTGGGATAGATGGGACGAGCCGCCGTGAGACACGACGACCGCGCACAGACTGTGCATCATCCGCCTTCGCTCGGAAAAGAATAATGACTGGAGGACCATTCGAACAGGCGGGCGGGGCCACCACATGCCTGCGGACACACCGGATACAGGTGCGCCCAATCGGTATCTAGCCGTAGCCGCCGCGGCATGCCACCAGATTCGCCGACTCCGCGGAAACCAGCGGAAAACGTCCCAGTCCGGCCCTCGATCCGGACACCGATCGCCACTAGAGTAACGACCTCTCCGAGATGGTCCACGTTTTCCCCCGGCGAGTCGCATCCGATTCACCGGCACGCCAGAAAAAGCCTGGTTAGGGAAGAAGTGCCCGACTGGTCGGCGCCGATTCCCAGCCGCACCCGGGCGGGCCGCCAGATCGGTGGAGCAGCCAAGAAATCGTGCAACTCAACGGCGCCGGAAGGCAAGCTGGACACCCCGGCGACATCCGACGAGAACACGACAGGACTTGAGCGAGACAAGGCTCACACACCGGGCGACGGGCGAAGTCCCACTGGACGAGCCGGCCAGACCAGGCCTCGTCGCCCCGATCGCCAGCACCAGTGGACGGCGCCTCGCGACGCCAGGTCCAGCGACTCATGACAACCTCGGCCGGATCTTGGCCGGATCTCGGCCGACAAGAAGATCATAGGAGTCCTGCCGTTTCGCCATCAGTCAGGACAGCGTCCTGTCAACGTAAGGACATGCCGCACCCAGATCGGTTGACCGCGATCGTCGAGGAGTTGCGCCTGGCCGGACCCGCCGGGCGCACCGCAGCGAGTCTGGCAGCGCGGTTGGATGTGAGTGTCCGCACAATCCGGCGGGATCTCCTGACCCTGCAGAGTGCGGGTGTGCCGGTGGGCGGGATTTCCGGGCCAGGCGGCGGCTATGTGCTTGCCCAGCATGCGACGGTGCCGCCAGTCACCTTCACCCAGGGGCAGGCGGGTGCCGCAGCCGTGGCGCTGGCCGGCTCCAGCCCGCTCACCCGCGATGGGGCGGCGGCGCTGGAGAAGCTGCTCGACAGCCTTCCACCGACGTTGCAGCAGCAGGTCGCCGAGCGGGCGGCCGGATCCACGGCGGGCGCGGTGGCGGTGGCGAGCCCGCCCGCGGTCGCGCGCACGGCGCTCACCGCCACGATCGAGGAGGCGCTGCGCGCCGGCCAGATCCTCGCGATCGACTACCAGGACGCCGCGGGCAGCCGTACCGTGGGCCGGCGGATCGAGCCGACCCTGCTGGCCCTCACCGCCGGCCAGTGGTACCTGCTGGCCTGGTGCCTCGAGCGGCAGGGCCCGCGGTGGTTTCGCTGGGACCGCATCTCCCGAGCGATCAACACCGGCCATCCGGTGGAGGAGCGCGATCTGTCGGCCTTCTTCACCGCGCCTCCGCCGGGCGCCCGGCGCCTCCGGCACCGTCCTGCGCCGGGCGGCACAGGCGGCCCGGCCAACTCCCGTGCCGGCATGGCCAGCCCCGCCGGGCCGGGTAGCAGGTAAGGGCAGCCAGGCAGGACGATCACCCCGGCCGCATCGGTCCGGCCAACCCCTCGTTGTGGGCTGGCCGGACCGATGCGGTCGTGGGCGAGCGCCGAGACCGGGCGGCTACCGGGGGCGTCCCGCCTCGACCGCGTCCACCGGCCGTGCGGTCTCTTCCGGCCGGGCGATGTCATCCGGCCGGGCGATGTCATCCGACGCGGCATCGTCGGCCGCGATGTCACTCGCCCCGGCGTCGCCGGGCACGGCGGCCCTGCCTGACCCGGGACTGTCCGGCGCGTCATCGCGCGCCGGAGGCTCCGTGAGCAGCGACCAGACCACCGAGGCGGTCAGCACGACGGCGATGAAGCCGAGCGAGAGCGCGATCGGCATGTGCCACACGTCGGTCAGCAGCATCTTGATGCCGATGAAGGCCAGGATCGCCGCAAGCCCGGTAGCCAGGTGGTGAAAACGCTCCAGCAGGCCCGACAGAAGGAAGAACAGCGAACGCAGGCCGAGAATCGCCAGCGCGTTGGCCGTGTAGACGAGGAACGTCTCGTCGGTGACGCCGAGTGCCGCCGGCACCGAGTCGAACGCGAACAGGACGTCCGCGGTCTCGACCACCACGAGAACGGCGAGCAGCGGAGTGGCGACCAGCCGCCCGGCCCGGCGCAGCACGAACCGTTGGCCGTGGTATTCATCGGTCACCGGCATGACACGTCGCAGCAGGCGGGTCGCCCGGCTCTTACCCGGGTCCATCTCCACACCGTCGTCACGCACCATCTTGATGGCGGTGTAGACCAGAAACGCACCGAACAGGTAGATGACGAAGCTGAACCGGTCCAGTACGGCGATACCGGCGGCGATGAACAGAAAGCGCAGCACCAGCGCGCCGAGCACCCCGTAGAACAGCACCCGATGCTGGTAGGCGCGGGGCACCTTGAAGTACGAGAAGATCAGCGCGAACACGAACAGGTTGTCGACGGACAGGCTCTTCTCGAGCAGATAGGCGGCCGTGTACTCACCGGCCGCGCCCGGACCGTGCCAGGCCCAGATCACCCCGGCGAAACCGAGGCCCAGGGACACCCAGAGCACGCTCCACCAGGCAGCCTCCCGAAGGGAGATCACATGGGCACGGCGATGGGCCAGCAGGTCGATGGCGAGCAGAGCGAGCAGGCCACCGATAAAGGCGAACCAGGCCCATAGCGGGACGTGCACGAAGTTCTCCAGTTCTGGGGCGGGGAGGAAAGCACGGGCAGGGAGACGAGAAAACGGATCGGACGAGCAGCAGAGGCGTTGTCGCCCCGGGCGGACGGGCTCCGTTGCCAGCAGCCTCCCGGGGCACGATCACCGCAGGTCACGCGACACCATCAAACAGGGCGTATGCAAATAATTACGTTCTGTAGTTGTCGATGGGTGCGACCGTCCCACGCCCGGGGGGATCAGCCATTCCCGGCGAGGGACCGAGCACAGCGAGAGCCGGTCGGCCGGTTGGCCAGAGCCAGATGGTCAGTCGATCAGCTGGTGAGCAGACCGGCAGATGGTCAACGCCAGAGGTTGCCCGGGCGCATGGGGCCGATGCCCTGGCCCCGCAGCGGCGCGGTTTCGATCGCCCGGCCGAGTTCGGCCGGGCCGACGGTGCCGACCAGGCGCGGGCTTCCGTCCGCGGTCGGCTCGATCACGACGACACATCCGGCGGCCGGCCGCTCGACCAGACGGGCCGGAAGCTCGGCCAGCTCGTCGTCCGGGGCCGCGGTGGCCACCGCCGACAGCGGCACGAGCACCCGGTTCACCCGGGTGATCCCGCGGTCGTCCATCGGCACGACGGCGAGGTCACGCAGCAGTGCGACCCCGGCAAGCCCGCCCTCGAAATCGGCCACTCCGAACACCCCCTGACGCGAGGGCAGAACCACCTCCCGCAGTGCGTCGTCCACCGTCGTCCACGCGGACAGCGTCGGCGCGGCGGGCGCCATGACGTCCCGAGCCCTGAGCCCGGCGAGCGCCGCGGAGGTGCGTTGCTGAGACTGGGCGAGCCGGGAGGCACCCAGAGCCATCCAGCCGAGCAGGACCGCCCACAGAGCGACGAACCCGACCACGAACACCCCGGCGGCGCCCAGTGCGATGAGAGCCCAACCGCTGATCACCCCGGCGCGGGTGGCGGCGCGTTCGGCGTTCACCCGGCTACCTGTGCGTCGCAACACTCGGTCCGCGACCAGACGACCACCGGCGCTGCGCGGACTCGGCAGCACCTCGACAAAGGTGAGCAGCAGCGCGAAGGTACCGACCCACAGCGCCACCTGCCCGGCCAGCGCCGTCGTCCCGCCGGGCAGGAAGACGCCAAGCATGACGAGCATCGCTCCGGCAGGTGCCATGACGGCCAGGCCCGCTCGGGCCAGCCGTGCCTCGACCCGGATGGCATCGGCCTGCGCGTCGGTGCCGCCCAGCATGCCCGCCGGACCCGTCGGACCCGTCGGCACCCTGCCATCCCCCGGCCAGTCGGCCGACGTGGGTGGAGCCATATCCCTTAGTCCCCCACCACGAACCGGCCTCTCCTGGCCGTCACCGGCCGTGCGCCCGCCGATGGCCGAGGCGGACCGGCCGTCCACGGCTGATCCGTCCGCTGGTGCGTCCACGACCGCGCCGGGTGTGCCCCGGCCCGCCGGCCGACGCCCACCAGGGGCGATCACCAGCCGACTGCCGGCCGCGCTCAGGGTGATACCGACGACCGTCAGCCCGGCCCGCGCCGCGGCCCGTGCCCGCATCAGATCCGCCGCCAGCAGAACGGCGCCGAGCAGAACCGCGCCGATCAGGCCGCCGCACAGGTAGGCGAAGGCAGGACGGTCCGGGACGGTGGCCGGCAGCGTGAGCGCGCCGAGCAGGACCGTGACGAGCGTCGCCGAGATGGCGAATCCCGGACGCACCGTGATCGGCGGGACACCTCCCCGCCTGGTGACGTCGTGGGTGCTCATGTCCGCTCAGACTCCCTTCCGGGTGATGGGCGCCGGGCGCCGACTGCCGGTGTGGCAATCGTCTGACGACCGGGCTTCTGCATTACTCAACGAACGTCCTGCCCTTCGAAGTCCCGGCAGACACCGCGCGGAGTGCACGAGTTCGCCTATGATTTCGCTGCCGATCCTCGGCAACTATGGGGATCCGGTAAGCCACCGAAGCTGATGCGGAGGAGGACGCCAGGTGCCCGACGGTCCCCGTGGCAGAGCGGCGCGCGGCAGAACGGGAGACGGCACAGCGGCAGGTGCCGTTGGCAGTCCGGCCGGCGACATCCCGGCGGACGACGCGTCCGATCTGACCCTCGTCGACTACGACGACGCTCCGGCGGGTCTGCCGGAGACGAGCCTGACCCGGCTGCCACGAGCCGCCGTGCTCGCTGCCGCCGACTCCCGGCTGCATGCCGGTCTGCTCGGCGACTACCTCACGGTCCTCGCCGGCGCGGCCGACAGCGGGCGACGGCTCACCCGGGCCGAACTCGAGCAGTTCCGCGCCCTCGGACAGGTCGCGGCCGAGTCCGGCGCGCCGCTGCGCGCGCTGGTCGATCTCTATCTGTCGGCGACCTGGCGGGTGTGGCCGTCCCTGCCGGCGGTGCGCGCGGCCGACCGGGCGGCTCGCGACGTCGGCGCCGGTCCCGGCCGGGAACCCGGCGCCGGGCCGAGCCATGAGACTGGGCCGCCCCGGGAGACCGGGCCAGGCCGGGTGGCGGCGGCGGTCTCGCGCACCCGGGCAGCCGCGTCCGCGGTGCTGCGGGCCAGCGACGACGCGGTCGCCGCGGTCTGCGAGGGCTATGAGGCGGCCCGCACCGCACGGGCCCGCTCCGAGGAGGCGCTGCGCCGCGAGCTCGTCGACGACCTGCTCACCGGGTCATCAGCCGTCGGCCAGCTGCTCGAGCGGGCCGCCGCGTTCGGCCTGCGGCTGGAGGCGCCGCACACGGTGCTGGTCGTCGCCGGTAACCGGCGCTTCCTCGACGGTCGGGCGCTGACCCGGGCGGCCGAGGCCCTGGTGCGGGAACACAGCCTCACCGGGCCGCTCGTCGCGACCCGCGACGGCCTGCTCGTCTGCGTCGTTCCGGCGCACAGCGAGCTCGCCCGCGGCCCCGGGCCGACGGAACCCGGCGGCCGCAGGAGCGGCCCGTCCGCCGAGCGTGCCGTGGCCGGAGACCCGGGAGCCCGCCGTCCCGTCCGGCCGGCCGGCCGTCGGCGGGCGGATGCCGCCGGGTCGTCCGGCCCCGGTCTCGGATTCTCGCCGCTGCCGACGTTCGCCTCGCCGCCGGAGGCCGCCACCGCCGTGGCGGCGCTGGCCGGCCGGTTGCGTACCGAGCCGGGGCTGGTGTGGCGGATGGGGACGAGCCGGGCCCGCAGCGGCGTCGCCGGGGTGCGCATCGGCTTCGAGGAGGCGCGTTCGGCCGCCGAGCTCGCGGGTCGCCTGGGCCTCGCCGGCACGGTCGTGCACATCGATGACCTGATCATCTACAAGGTGCTCCTCCGTGACCGGGAGGCGCTGGCCGAGCTCGTCGATGCGGTGCTCACACCGCTGCGGGCCGCCCGCGGCGGCGCCGGCCCGCTGCTGGACACCCTCGACGCCTACTTCTCCACCGGAGGCGTGGCGCTTGCCGCCGCCCGCCGGCTGCACCTGTCCGTGCGGGCGCTGACCTACCGGCTTGACCGTATTCACAGCCTCACCCGCCACAACCCGACCTCCCCGACCGACCGGTATGTCCTGCAGACGGCGGTGCTCGGCGCCCGCCTCATCGGCTGGGACCCGGCCGCCGGCGCAACCGCGACAGGCGCGAGCACCGCCCGCGGATACACAAACCGTGAGTGACCGGTTTCGCGGCGCGTGCCCCGAGGATGCTGACCGGTCGCACCGGCCCGGCCGGGACCCCATGACGACCCGCCCTGCCGCGCGGGACCGGCTCGGGCCTGCCCGCCGTGCGGAAACTGTCGGAGGGCTGTGGTGTTCTGGAAGACGTGAGCACAACCTTCGAACGGCCCACCACCGACCTCGAGCGGACGCGCGCCCCGTTCAAGGTCGTGTCCGACTACGCCCCGGCCGGTGACCAGCCGGCAGCCATCGACGAGCTGACCCGGCGGATCGAGGCCGGGGATTCCAACGTCGTTCTGCTCGGCGCGACCGGGACCGGCAAGTCCGCGACGACGGCCTGGCTGGTCGAGCGGCTGCAGCGGCCGACGCTGGTCATGGCTCCGAACAAGACGCTCGCCGCCCAGCTGGCCAACGAGTTCCGGGAGCTGCTGCCGAACAACGCCGTCGAGTACTTCGTCTCGTACTACGACTACTACCAGCCCGAGGCGTACATCGCGCAGACCGACACCTACATCGAGAAGGACTCGTCGATCAACGAGGAGGTCGAACGCCTGCGGCACTCGGCCACCATGAGCCTGCTCACCCGGCGTGATGTCATCGTCGTCGCGTCCGTGAGCTGCATCTACGGCCTGGGCACCCCGCAGGAGTACATCGACCGGATGGTGAAGCTGCGCGTCGGCGACGAGATCGAGCGCGACGTGTTGCTGCGTCGGTTGGTCGACGTCCAGTACGCCCGCAACGACCTGGCCTTCACCCGGGGCACGTTCCGGGTCCGCGGCGACACGGTGGAGGTGTTCCCGGTCTACGAGGAGCTCGCCGTGCGCATCGAGATGTTCGGCGACGAGATCGAGCGTCTCACCTACCTGCACCCGCTCACCGGAGAGATCATCCGCGAGTCGCGGGAGATCTTCGTCTTCCCCGCCACCCACTATGTCGCCGGCCCGGAGCGGATGGAACGGGCGATCGCCGGCATCGAGGCGGAGCTCGAGGAGCGCCTAGCGACGATGGAGGGTCAGGGCAAGCTGCTCGAGGCGCAGCGGCTGCGCATGCGGACCACCTACGACATCGAGATGATGCGCCAGGTCGGCTTCTGCTCCGGCATCGAGAACTACTCCCGGCACATCGATGGCCGTGCGGCCGGAACGGCGCCGCACACCCTGCTCGACTACTTTCCCGACGACTTTCTGCTGGTCATCGACGAGTCGCACGTGACGGTCCCGCAGATCGGCGGGATGTACGAGGGCGACATGTCCCGCAAGCGCAACCTGGTCGACCACGGCTTCCGGCTGCCGAGCGCCATGGACAACCGCCCACTGCGCTTCGAGGAGTTCCTCGAACGCATCGGCCAGACGGTCTACCTGTCGGCGACCCCGGGCCCGTACGAGCTGGGTCTGGCCGACGGCATCGTGGAGCAGATCATCCGCCCGACCGGCCTGCTCGACCCGGAGATCATTCTCAAGCCGACGAAGGGGCAGATCGACGATCTCGTCGGTGAGATCCGGGCCCGCGCCGAACGCGACGAGCGGGTGCTGGTCACCACGCTGACCAAGAAGATGTCCGAGGACCTCACCGACTACCTGCTCGAACTCGGCATCCGCGTGCGCTACCTGCACAGCGAGGTCGACACGCTGCGCCGGGTGGAACTGCTGACCGAGCTGCGTCGCGGCGAGTTCGACGTTCTGGTCGGCATCAACCTGCTCCGGGAGGGACTCGACCTGCCCGAAGTGTCGCTGGTCAGCATCCTGGATGCGGACAAGGAGGGCTTTCTGCGCTCAGAGCGCTCGCTGATCCAGACGATCGGCCGTGCGGCGCGCAACGTGTCCGGCCAGGTGCACATGTATGCCGACAGAATCACCCCGTCGATGCGTCATGCCCTCGACGAGACGAACCGTCGTCGCGCCCTGCAGACGGCCTACAACGCCGAGCGAGGGCTCGACCCCCAGCCGCTGCGCAAGAAGGTCATCGACATCCTCGATGACATGGTCCGCGAGTCCGCCGACGGAGAGCTCATCGGCGGGGGCGGCCGGGCGCAGTCACGGGGCAAGGCACCGGTGCCGGGGATGAAGTCCCGCGGTGGTCGGGGTGACGCCGTGGGCCGTTACGCTGCCGAGTTGGCCGGCATGCCGTCCCACGAGCTTGCCCAGCTCATCCGCCAGCTCGACGACCAGATGCACGAGGCCGCCCGGGAGCTGCAGTTCGAGCTGGCCGCCCGGCTGCGCGACGAGATCGCCGAGCTGAAGAAGGAGCTTCGTGGCATGGGCGCCGCAGGCGTTCAGTGACCCGCGTCGCGGCGTTTCACCAGGGCCTCCCAGACCTCGTCGACGCGGGCGTCCAGGTCGTCAAGGTCACCCGCGTTGTCGATGACCAGGTCAGCGACCGCACGACGTCGTGCGTCGTCGGCCTGGGAGGCCATCCGGGCCTCGGCCTCGTCGCGGGGTAGCCCACGCGCCTCGAGCCGGCGAAGACGCAGCTCCCGTGGCGCCTCGACGACCAGAACCAGGTCGTAGCCGCCCTGGGCACCCACCTCGACGAGCAGCGGGATGTCGTGCACGACGATCCCGTCCGCCGTCGCGTGCGCGACTCGGTGCGCGGTCTCGGCCTGGACCAGCGGATGCACGATCGCTTCCAGACGGCGGCGAGCCGCCTGGTCCGCGAACACGATCCGGCCCAGCGCCGGCCGGTCCAGACTGCCGTCCGCGGCCGCCACCGCGGGACCGAATTCCGCGAGCACGGCCGCGAGGCCGGGGGTGCCGACCGCCACCACATCCCGGGCGATCCGGTCGGCATCGATCAACAACGCGCCGCGCGCCACCAGCCGCGCCGACACCGCGCTCTTCCCCGAGCCGATGCCTCCCGTAAGTCCCACCCTGAGCACCCTGCCGAGTCTGCCAGCCGCGGCGGTCATCCGTCCGACCCGGCGGGCGGGAGCAGCCCGGATGATGTGGCGATGCAGGCCGACCCGACAACGGACACGACCGGGATTCCCGCCCCCGGCCGGGTACGGCGCGGGGTCCGTTGGTCCCGTCAGCTGTGGCCGGTGCTGCTCACCGGGACACTGCTTGGACTCGGCGCGCTCGGGCTTGCCCTGCTTCCCGTGCTCAGCCGCCGGGCACCGCTGCTGCTCGTCGCGTTACGACCCACCTGGGGGGTGCTCGTCCTCGTCGGCGGCTCGGTCCCGTTCGTCCCGGCGCTGCTGGTGGCGGCGTTGCTGCGCGGCCTGCTCGACGTCGGATACTTCGCTCTGGCCCGCGGCAACATTCGTTCGGTGCTGCTGCGCTCACTTGGCGGCAGCCGGCTCGTCACAGCCCTGGCCCGTGCGCGTACCCAGCGACCGCTGCTGTGGTTCTGCCTGGTGAACACCAATGTCGCGGTGGACGCGGCGCTCGGCGCGGGTGGCGTGTCGACCCGTCGGTTCCTGTGCTTTCTGGTGCCCGGCTCCCTGCTGCAGACCGCCGTCTACCTCACCGCGGCGCGAGCGGCCTCGCCCTGGATGCGCGGCCCGGTCGACTGGCTGGACGCCCACCTGACCTGGTTCGTGCTCGGCGGCCTCGCACTCGCGGCCGCGCGGGCCGCGCTGCGATCTCGCCGGCGCTCGCGACCTCGCGGCTCTGGCGGGGACACACCGAGCCTCGACGTCCACTTTCCGCATTCAAATAGTGACGCTCTGGACATTCCGGCGGGTGAGTAGGAGGGTCGGGATGACGCGGATCAGCCGATCCGTCACCGAGCCGCCAGAGCCGACTCGGCCCGGTCATTCATCCTTCCCCGGAGCTCGCCATGACCCCCGCGCGCCCCTCCCCATTCGACAGTCCGCTGCCGTCCGGTCATCGCCTCGCCTCCCGCAGGCCCTTCCCGAGCCCTGAGCCAGGTTCGGAGCACGGCCGCGGACCGGCACACGAATCTGGACTGGCCCCCGAACCCCTGCCGTCCTACCGGCCAGCGCCCTCCCGCGGCCGGCCAGCGCCGTCCGGCCCCCCGCACTGGGCCGGGCACCGGCTCCCCCGGCACCGGCCGACGGTGGCCTGCGCGGTTCCGCCACACATCCTCGAGCGCATCGCCCGGCATGGAAGCGAAGACCAGCGCGCCTGGGCGCTCGCCAGCCTGGCGCGGGACAGCTCGCACCGCATCATCCGCGCGCACGAATCCCTGCTGCGGGCGTCCGCCGACGGCGGCGAGCCGACCACCCCCGCCGAGCGTCCCCGTCCACACCGGACAGTGGCCGACGCCGCTGGCGCCGAGACCCTGCCGGGCACCTCCCTGCGCGGCGAGGGTGACGACGCCGTCGAGGATCCCGCCGTCAACGAGGCCTACGACGGGCTCGGCGCCACGTTCGACTTCTACTCCTCGGCACTCGGCCGCAACTCCGTCGACGGCGCGGGCATGGCGCTGGTTGCCAGCGTGCACTATGGGGATCACTACGACAACGCCTTCTGGGACGGCCGGCAGATGGTCTTCGGGGACGGCGACGGCGAGCTGTTCCGCCGGTTCACGGTGTCGTTGGACGTCATCGGGCATGAACTGACCCACGGCGTGACCGAGCACGAGTCGACCTTGGCCTATATCCACCAGTCGGGGGCGCTCAACGAGTCGATCAGTGACGTGTTCGGTTCGTTGGTGCGGCAGTATGCCCGGGGCGAGGCCGCCGAAGAGGCCGACTGGCTGGTGGGCCGCGAGCTGCTCACTGATGCGGTGCACGGAGTCGCGCTGCGCTCCATGCGGGCCCCCGGCACCGCCTATGACGACCCGGTCCTCGGCGTCGATCCCCAGCCCCGGCACATGTCCGGCTATGTGCGCACCACCCTGGACAACGGCGGGGTCCACATCAACTCCGGCATTCCCAATCGGGCGTTCTACCTCGCCGCGATCGGCCTCGGCGGCCATGCCTGGGAAAAGGCCGGCCAGATCTGGTACGCCAGCGCGCGCGCCACCCGGATCCCGCCGAACGCCACGTTCCGCTCGTTCGCGGCGATCACCATCCGTCTGGCCGACGAGATGTTCGGTACGCAGGAACGGCGCGCGGTCGCCGAGGCCTGGCGGGAGGTGGGGGTCACCCGGTAAAGCCGCGATGCGCAGCGGCGTGCTCGGGCAGATCGGACAGGGGCCAGAGCCCCATCCGGTCCTCGCTGGCCCGCAGGCGCACGAGGGTGTGCGCGGACTGCCGGGCCAGCAGGGTGAGCGCCCGCACCACCACCGGGTCGACCGCGCTGCGGCTCTCGGTCCAACGGGCGGCAATCGCGCCGAGCAGGCCACCCTCCCCGGGCAGCGGGACGAGGAACACCGAGCCGAGCCGGAACCGGGTCGCCATCTCGCTATTGATCAACGGCGACTGGCGAGCGTCCTCGAGAAAGAGTGGGCCCTGCGAGTGCAGCGCCGCCTGCAGCATCCGGCCCGCCTCCGGCTGGCGGGCCTCACCCAGCGGGATCATCGGCGTACAGCCCGGCAGGGTGCGGGAGGCGAACACCCGGTAGATCGTCGAGCCCGGCGTGTCGGACAGCAGCAGCACCAGGTCATCGGCGCCGACCAGGGTCTGGGCGACGTCGGTGATCACGCCAGTCGCGCGATCGAGATCCTGGGCGAACCAGAGCCGTTCAAGATCGGCAAGTGCCTCGCTGACCAGCGACAGGACACTCGCCTCGCGCGCGCCTCGAGCAGGGCGACGATCTGGCCGGCGAGGTCGCCCAACAGCCGCCGCTGCCCCGTCGTGAGATGGTGCGGCGTCCGGTCGACCACCACCAGCGCGCCGAGCGCCGACCCGTTCACAGCGATGATCGGCGCTCCGGCGGCAAACCGGATCTTCTCCCCGGCGGCGTAGCGCCGGCGTCCCGCACCGGTCTGGACGCCGCCGGAGGAGAGGTCCTGGATCTCCACGAACGCCCGCTCGGCAACCACCCTCGTGGCGATCCCGGATTCGCGGGCAAGGATCGACGAAGCGGTCCCCACATGCGTCTTCGACCACTCGCGGTCACCTTCGACAAAGACGATCGTGGCCGCGGCGCAACCCGTCGCCTCGGCGGCAATCGATGCGATCGCGTCGAACGCGGGTTCCGGTGCCGTCCGCAGAATGTGCCGCTCATCCAGAATGGTGAGCTCCGCGAGCCGCGGGCTGCGCAGCGCCCCCGGCCGCACGCCGTTCGCGGCGGCCGTGCCGTTGACAGCCAGACCGTTCCGCGCAGCGGGACCGCCCGACGAGGCAGAACCGTTCGACGACGCGAAACTGTCGGGGCTGGCGGTCCAGTCTGCTGTCGGGGATGTGGCTGTCGGGGATGTGGCTGTGGGGGATGCGGCGGCGGCGGCGCGGCGCGGCGCGGCCGGTCGGCGATGCGCGCGGGGGGGATGACCCACGCCCGCCTGCGCGCGCAGCAACGCCGACATCCGCGCGGCCGGCACCGGCGGGGAGATCGCCGCTCCCTGGAGCAGGTCGCAGCCCAGATCGATCATCATCGTCTGGGTGCGCTCGTTCTCGATGCCCTCACCGACGACTCGCAGGCCAAGGCGGTGCCCGAGCTCGATGACGGAGCGCACGATCGCCGCGTCCGGAGCACTGCCGCTGGCATCGGCGACGAATACTCGATCGATCTTGACTTCGTCGAACGGAAGGGCCTTGAGAATCTCCATCGAGTTGTACCCGGTGCCGAAGTCGTCCAAGGACACCTCGACCCCCTGGGCACGCAGTTGATGCAGCATGGCCGCTGCTCGATCCGGCTGGGTCAGTACCGCGCTCTCGGTGATCTCCAGCGTGAGGGCGTCGCTGGGCAGTCCATGTGCGTTCAACGCGCCGACGACGACCTGCGGAAGATCGTCCAGGACGAACATCCGCGGCGAGAGGTTCACCGACACCGCGAGTCGCAGACCGCTGGCCGCCCAGGCCGCGCACTGGCGGGCCGCCTCGTCGAGGACCCAACGGGTCAGGTCCGCGATCATCGGTGCACGTTCGGCCATCGACAGAAAATCACCGGGCGCCAGCAGCCCGCGGGCGGGGTGCTGCCAGCGCAGCAGCGCTTCCGCGGCCACGATCACACCGGACTGCGCCGACTTCAGCGGTTGATAGTAAAGCACCAGCTCCTGATGGGCTATCGCCGTGCGCAGCTGGGCGTACAGGGCAATCTGCGCGGACTGGACACCGATGACGCCGGGCGCCCACACCCCGACGCTCTCCCCTTCCTGGCGCGCCCGCGCCAGCGCCGCGTCGGCGCAGATCAGCAGGTCCGCCATCGTGGTGTCGTCGCGGGGCGCGACGGCGATCCCGACCGAAGCGTCGACCGCGACGTCCACCCCGCAGACCCGGAACGGTCCCTGCACCTGGCGCAGCACCCGCTGACCGAGCGCGAGGTCCTGGCCGGTCCCGGACGTCGTCTCCCGCAGCAGTCCGGGCTCCGGCGGCCGCGCTGTCGACGTACCAGCCGCGGACATCCCTACCGTCGGCGTCCCTGCGTTCGGCGTCCCGACGGTCGGCGAGAGGGAGCCACCGCGGAAGACCAGGACGAACTCGTCCCCGCCGGCGCGGCCGATGAGGGCGGCCCGCGGAGTCATCTCTCGCAGGCCGCGAGAGATGACCTGGAGCAGCTGGTCGCCACCGGCGTAACCCAGCGCACTGTTGATCTCGTGAAAGCGCGTGATATCGACCAGAACGAGGACAACCTCGTGGCCGTCAGCGAGGATTCCCGCGACTGCCTGTTCGCCGCGTTCGAGGGTTCCCGCCCGGTTGGGCAGCTCGGTCAGGATGTCGGTTTCTCCGGGCACCCGGGCCGGACGGGCACGCTCCGAGCCAGCGGCATACCCCGCGACAAGGCAGAGGACCGCGCCGACGGGAGCGAACCAGCCATTCCACCAGGAGCGCGGGGCCAAAGCCGTGAGCACGGACACGAGCAGGAAAACCACGGCAATGCCGGACAGAACCAGAAGCGGGGCTCGCCCATGGTCGCCGCGTGCATGCTCGCTGCTCACGAAACGATTCCTTCCCCCGCCGGCCCAACCCACCAGAGCCGCCACATTCGGGACCGCCACGCCCCGCAGATCCCGCCGAGACCAACCGGCAGCGGTGGCGTGCACCGCGCGGCCGGGGCATCCCACCGGCCAGGCGGCATCGCCCGGTTACCCGGGTTCACCGCGCCACGCAGACGACCACTTAAAGGGTGGGCTCGAATTGCCGTGCTACCGCCAGGACGAGGATCAGGCTTACTTCTGCATATCCGGCGTGGACCGTCGTCTAACCTGCCACCAGCACCTTCACCCTGTGCGGATGCTTCTCTCGAGACCTAAATCCCCATGTCTCCAGATACGTGTAGAACGTATACGTTGAAACAGGATTCGTCCACTGCGGATGGTAGTGCACCAGGCGAAGTCGCAGTCGGACGGAACGCTTCGAGGAAGCCGGTCAGCCGCGACCCACGGGGGCCGCTACCGCTCTGGTCTGACGTTGACCTAGTGGGCGGCGTCGTCCCAGGTTCGGCCGGAGCCGACGCTCACGTCAAGGGGCACCGACATGGTGTAGGCGGCGGCCATCTCGGAGCGGACCAGCGCCTCGATCGACTCCCGCTCGCCGGGCGCGATCTCAAGGACGAGCTCGTCATGCACCTGCAGCAGCAGCCGGGAGGTGAACCCGCCGTCCCGCAGCGCCCGGTCAACCCCGAGCATGGCGATCTTGATGATGTCCGCGGCGGAGCCCTGGATGGGGGCGTTGAGGGCCATGCGTTCGGCCATCTGGCGGCGCTGGGAGTTGTCGCTGGTGAGGTCGGGCAGGTAGCGGCGCCGGCCGAGGATGGTCTCGGTGTAGCCGTCACGTCGAGCGCGCTCGACGACGCCGCGCAGGAAGTCCCGCACCCCGCCAAACCGGGCGAAGTAGGCCTCCATGTGCTCACGCGCCTCATCGGGGGCGATGCCGAGCTGGGAGGCGAGACCGAACGCGGACAGCCCGTAGGCGAGACCGTAGGACATCGCCTTGATCCGCCGCCGTAGCTCCGGGTCGACCTCGCTGACCGGCAGGCCGAAGGCCTCGGCGGCGACAAAGGTGTGCAGGTCCTCCCCGGAGCCGAACGCCTCGATGAGGCCCTCGTCGCCGGAGAGGTGGGCCATGATCCGCATTTCGATCTGGGAGTAGTCCGCGGTGAGCAGCGTCTCGTAGCCAGCTCCGACGACGAAGGCCTGGCGGATCTGACGGCCTTCGGCGGTGCGGATCGGAATGTTCTGCAGGTTCGGGTCGGTCGACGACAGCCGGCCGGTGGCCGCTATCATCTGGTTGAACGTGGTGTGGATCCGCCCGGCGCCGTCGATCATCGGCAGCAACGAGTCGACGACGGTCTTGAGCCGGGCGACGTCGCGGTGGCGCAGCAGCGCCGGCAGCAGCGGATGGTCGGACTGCACCGCAAGCCAGGCCAGCGCGTCGGCGTCGGTGGTGTAGCCCGTCTTGATCTTCTTCGTCTTCGGTAGGCCGAGCTCTTCGAAAAGGATCTGCTGCAGCTGCTTGGGCGACCCAAGGTTGAACGCCCGCCCGACGATCTCATGCGCCTGCGCGGCGACGGCTGCGACCTCGCCGCTGTAGTGCTTCTGCAGCTCGAGCAGATGCTCCTGATCGGCCGCGATGCCGGCCCGTTCCATCCCGGCGAGCACCGTGACCAGCGGCAGTTCCATGTCGCGCAGCAGCGTGGCGGCCGAGCGGCGTTCCAGGTCGGCGTCGAGTTCGTCGGCGAGGTCCAGACACGCCCGCGCCCGCACCGCGTCAGCCTGCGACTGCTCGGCCTCGCCGGAGCCGTCGAGGGTGAGCTGCCCGCCGTCGGTCGGTTCGGCGGACAGATCCCGGTGCAGGTAGCGGGCGACCAGGTCGCCGAGGTCGAACGAGCGCTGACCGGGCAGGGCGAGGTAGGCCGCCAGCGCCGTGTCGCTGGTGACGCCGGCGAGGGTGAGGCCGAGTTCGGCGAGCGCGAGCATCGGGCCCTTGACGTCGTGGCCAGCCTTGGGCTGGGCGGGATCGGCGAGCCAGCCGCCGAGTGCCGCGAAGTCGGCGGGCGTGAGCAGGGTCGGGTCGATCCAGGCGGCCGCGCCGTCGGAGGTGGCAAGCGCCAACCCGGACAGCACGCCGGTGCCCCGTCCCCAGCTGCCACGGGCGTGCACGCCGGCGCGGGTGGCACCTCGGGAGTGCTCGGCCAGCCAGCCGGCCACCTCGTCCGGGCCGAGCGTGCTGACCTCGACCTCGAATCCCTCCTCGACCGGCGGCGGGGCGGTGGCCAGCGCGGCGTAGAGCCGCTCGCGCAGCACGCGGAACTGCAGCGTGTCGAACAGCTGGTGGACGGCCTCCCGGTCCCACGGGCGCAGACGCAGCTCGTCCGGGCCGACCTCCAACGGCACGTCCCGCGAGAGCTCGGTCAGGGACCGGTTGCGGATCACCGAGGCCAGGTGCGAGCGCAGCGACGCACCGGTCTTTCCACCGATCTCGTCGGCCCGGTCGACAAGCTCGGCGAGCGAGCCGAACTGCTGGATCCACTTGGTGGCGGTCTTCTCCCCCACCCCGGGCACCGACGGCAGGTTGTCGGACGGGTCGCCGCGCAGGGCGGCGAAGTCGGGATACTGCACCGGCGACAGTCCGTACTTCGCCTGCACCTCCTCCGGAGTGAACCGGGTCATGTCCGAGATGCCCTTGCGGGTCATGAGCACGGTGACCCGCTCGTTGACGAGCTGCAGCGCGTCCCGGTCACCGGTCACGACCAGCACGTCCATCCCCGCCTCGCCACCGGCCGTCGCGAGCGTGGCGATCACGTCGTCGGCCTCGAAGCCCGGGGCGCTCACCCCCGGCACCGCGAGCGCGTCGCAGACCTGATGGATGAGGCTGACCTGCCCGACGAAGTCGGCCGGGGTCTCCGCTCGGCCGGCCTTGTACTCCGCGTACTGCGTGTGGCGGAAGGTGGGCGTCGGCAGGTCCCAGGCGACGGCGACGTGGGTGGGCCGCTCGTCCCGCAGGACGTTGATCAGCATCGAGGTGAACCCATAGACGGCGTTCGTCGGCTGGCCGGTGGTCGTGGAGAAGTTCTCCACCGGCAGCGCGTAGAACGCCCGGTAGGCCAACGAGTGCCCGTCGAGCAGCAGCAGGCGCGGCACGGTGGCGCCCGCCGCCGCGGCGCCCGCGGTGGCACGGGTGGCCGACCGGGCCGCAGCCGCCCGACCGGACGACCTGGCCGAGGACGACGCGGCCGAGGTCGAGGACGATGCGGCCGGCGACGCAGCCGGGGGCGACGCGGCCGAGGATGGGGTCGACGAGGTGACGGACACGCGGCGAGTCTAGGCCGTGGGTCCGACAGTATTCGTGGCCCGTGGGAGGTCTGTCGCCGCTGGTACCACATCGCGAGCCGCGTGGGTCGCGACGTGGTTAGGCTGGGAACCGTGACCATCGCGGACGCCGGCCGGCCGAGCGGCCCCAGCACCCCCGTCGCGGGGCCCACACACGGCGGTGCCGAGCCCCCACCCGCGGCCTCGGGCGAAGCCGACGTGGTCGCGCTGCTCAACGCCGCCCGCGGCGAGATGGAACAGCGACTGGGCATCTCGATCGTCGAGGCCAGCGCGGAGCGCCTGGTCGCCACCATGCCGGTCGAGGGCAACCGGCAGCCGTACGGGCTGCTGCACGGTGGCGCCTCCGTCGTCCTCGCCGAAACCGTCGGGTCGATCGGCGCCGCGCTCGGCGCGCCGGCCGGTTCCGCCGCGGTCGGCATCGAGATCAGCGCGACCCATCACCGCTCCGCCACCTCAGGGACCGTCACCGCCGTGGCCACACGCGTGCACGGCGGCCGCACGCTGGCCACCTACGACATCCGCATCACCGACGAGGGTGGGCGAGCGGTCTGTACCAGCCGACTCACCTGCATGATCCGACCCAACCTGCCGCCGGACGCCCATCAGCGCGGCGTTGCTCCCACCGCCCCCGCGGCCTGATCGCCGTGCTCCCGCACCCGGCACCGGTCCGTCCGCCCGCACAGCGACACCGAGGCGGGATGAACCTGGGCAAGCCGGCCGAACCCGGCAGGAACCAACAGTCGGGACACGTCAAGAAGTGGACGTGCCGAGCGCGGTGGTAATCCGAACGGACACACCAGGGCCAGTACGGTAGATTGACCCGATGCGGCGGGGGGCCTAGCCTCATCGCCCGTGGCACCCGGGGCGCGCGAGTAGACAACGTACGGACGCGGGGAAGGTCCGGACGGCACCAAAGCCGACCCGGGTGCCACAAGCATGCCTCGCCGTGCCGCACATGCGACCGGCGGCCAGTGGTGACGTGCGCGGGGACGGGCGTCACCGGGACGTGTACCGTCCCCGGCCAGCAACCCGGTGGCCCGCCCCCGCGGGTCGGGGGTCAGGGGCGGGTGAGTGTGTCGACGGGGCCCAGCACCGTCCGCTTGCCGTCGCGCACCTGGAAGACGTACACGGGCGATCCGTCCACGTTGCCGTCTTTGCGGAAGGCGATCCGCTTCGTGACGCCGGGGATGTTCACCGAGCCGAAGGCCGTCACCACAGCGGAGCGGTCCGCCGTGTCACCGAGGCGATGCAGCGTGTCGATGATCGCGTTCGTGGCGTCGTACGCCTCGCCGGAATAGGTGCCCGGGCGGACGCCGCTGTTGACCGCACGGAACTTCGCGACGAAATCGGAGGCGGCCGGGTCGCTGTTCGGGTCCCCGCAGGCACAGGTGAGCAGCACGCCGTCGGCGTTTCCGGCACCGGCCTGGCGGATGAGCTGGTCGTCGTTCGAACCGTCCCCGGCGACGATCTTCCCGGTGAACCCCTGGCCGCGCAGCGCCCGGACGAGCGGAGCGAGCTCGGAGTAATACCCCGAGTAATAGAGGACGTCCGGTTCCGCCTTCATGATCTTCGTGGCTTCGGGCGTGTAGTCCTGCGTCGGGTTGATCCCGTCATGGATGACGTTGATACCGTGCGCGGCCAGCGCCTGTTCCAGCGCCGTGGACAGGCCGGTGCCGTACGCACTGCGGTCGTCCAGCGAGAAGACCGTGCGCGCCTTCAGCACCGTGGACACGTAGTCGGCGGCGGCCTTGCCCTGCACGGCGTCGGAGGCGATCACCCGGCGGAAGGTTCTGAAACCGAGGCCGGTCAGGTCCGGGGCCGTGGCCGACGGGCTCACCGACAGCATCCCCGCCCGGCTGTACAGCGGCTCGCTCGTCTTCGTCGGACCAGAGAACACCGGCCCGACCACGGCGAGGACGCTCGGGTTGTCGATGAGCTTCTGCGCCGCGGTCGGGCCCTGGCGCGGATCCCCCTGGTCGTCGGCGGCCACGATCCGCAGCTGGAACTGCAGGTCGGGACGCTGGTTGGCGAGGTCGACGGCGGTGAGCATGCCGTCGTAGGCGTTGATGCCAAGCTGCTGGGCGTCTCCGGACAACGGCCCCTGGAAGCCGAGAACATACTCCTTCTTGCCTCCGCCGCCGGCGGGTCCGCCGCATCCGCCGAGAACGGCCGCCGCCACCAGCGACCCCGCGACCCCGAGCGCTCCCGCGCGCCCTCCCGCCACCCGCATGCCTCGCCCTCCGCAGCTTCGCCGTCCCCGTCGATGACGATAGGCATCCGACAGATAACCTGTTGTGACGAAACCTAGCGGGGAGGCTCTGTGGATGAGCAGCGATGAGTAAGCGTGTCGTGACCTTTGTGACTCCGCAGCGGCGGGCGGCTGCCTGTGGACGGTCGCGCCGGAGTGGCGGCGAAACGCCATGCGCGGATGCGCGTGATGGCGTACGGGGAGGTACGGGGGGATACGGACCGCCGCAACGAGGCGACGGTCAGTGGGTCCGAGAGGTCAGTGGGTCCGAGAGGTGAGGGCGACGAAGCGGTCACCGAGCACGGTGTAGAGCACGACCGACGGAGCCCGGATGTCCCCAAACCGGTCGAAGGCGATTGTCCCGCTGACGCCGACGAAGGTGGCACGGCCTATCGCGGTGACGAGGTCGCGCCGGGCGGCGGCGTCCACGCCGGGGCGTCCGGGCAGGACGGTCGCGGCCGCGCGGATGATCGCCCGGGCAGCGTCGTAGGCGTAGGCGGCGACCGCCGGGACGGCCTCGGCCTGGCGTTGGGCCAGCTGCACCGCCGCGTCATGGTCAGCCTGGTTATGCGTGCCGGCGGTGGACGTCGCCGCGTCGCCGCCCCGGGTCTGCCTCCCCGCGTCCGGACGGGTGGAGTTCTCCACCGCGCTCGCCGCCGGCTTGGGCGCCGGTGCTCCATCCCCGTCGGACGTCGCCGATGCGCTCGATCCGGCCCCGGCCGGCCGATCCGCACTGCGGGCCGAGCCGCTGCCCGAGCCGCCGGCCGAGGCACCGCGGCTCGTTCCGCCACCGCCCGAGCCGCCCGAGCCGACGGTGGCGGAGCGAGCGCCGTCGGCACCGCTGTCGTCGGCGGTGGGGCCACCGAAGTGCTGCGCGTAGGCGGCGACGAACGCGCCGGCCGCGGGCAGCCGGGTCGGCGGGGTCAGCAGGCTGGTGATCAGGTCGCCGTAGTCCGCGGACTTCGCCTCGTCCGGGTAGCGGGGATTCAGCAACGCATCCGAGCCGAGAATCTGCGCGGTCATCCGGCCCTCGGCGAGGCGGGCCCGCAGCTTGCCGGCGAACGTCGCGTCGGCATCGAGGTAGACGAGGTTGGGCGCCTCCCGCTCGAGCGACGCCGCGATCTCCTCGACCTCGGTGTCGTCGCTCTCGCCGGCGGCCACCGGGTATCTCGCGGTCACCGAGGCGCCGAGTGCGATGGCGCGGGTGGCGAATCGGTCGGCCAGGGTCTCCCCGTAACGGGGCTCGCCGTCGACGATCGCGATGTGCCGGCGGCCCAGGGTGTGGACGGCGTATTCGGCCGCCACCTGGGCCTGCAGGTCGTCGGTGCCGCTCAGGCGGAAGTAGCTCGGGTAGGGACGGGTACGCGGCTCGGCGTCGAGACCGGTGAGGACGGGGTCGGCGTTCGACGGCGAGACGACCGCGATGCCCGTGGCGGCGAGCGTCGGCACAGCGACCCGCGCGACCAGGGAACTGACCGGGCCGACCACCGCGATGAGCCGGTCGTTCGCGGCGAACGTGTCGGCCGCCTGCGCTCCGCCGTCCGGCCGGGCCAGGTCATCGCGGCTGGACAGCTCCAGGCGCCAGCCCGGCACCGCCCCCGACTCGTTGGCCTCATCGATGGCGAGCGCCACCGCGTTGCGCACGGCCGTGCCAGCGGTGGACAGGTCCCCGGACAGCGGCGCCATGACACCGATCGTGGCCACCCTCGTCCCCACACCGCCAGGCCCGCCCGCATCGCCGCCACCGAGCAGCGTGGCGAGGGCGAAGCCCAGCAGTGAGGGCACGGCCAGCACGACGACGCCGAGCAGGGCGAGCAGTACCCGGCCCCGGCCGCTGCGTGCCCGCGCGTGCACCCACCGCCCGAGCTGACCTCCCCGCACACCGACTCCGGCGGCCAGCCCACGCAGCCGTCCAGGCAGCCCACGCAGCCGGCGCCCCGATACACCCAGCCATCCGCGCAGCACACCGATCTCGGTACGCAGGGTGGCCCGCACCCGGGCCTTCGCCCGTGCGACGGGCGACGTCACGAGGTTGGCAGCGCCTCACCTGACAGGACGGCCTCGGCGACAGCCCGCATGGTGCGCCGCTGGTTCATCGAGGTCCGCTGGATCCAGCGGAACGCGTCCGGCTCGGTCATGCCGTGCTCGGTCTGCAGCACGCCCTTCGCCCGTTCGATGATCTTACGCGCCTCCAGGCGGCCCTGCAGGTCCTCGACCTCGGCCTCGAGGCTCACGATCTCGGTGAAACGGCTCATCGCCATTTCGATGGTGGGCAGCAGGTCCTTCTTCTGGAACGGCTTGACCACGTACGCCATCGCGCCGGCCTCGCGGGCCCGCTCGACCAGTTCCCGCTGACTGAACGCGGTGAGGATCACCACCGGGGCGATGCGGTCCTTCGCGATCCGCGCGCCGGCCTCGATGCCGTCCATCCGGGGCATCTTGACGTCGAGGATGCACAGGTCGGGCCGCAGCTTGCCGGCCAGGTTGACCGCCATCTCGCCGTCGCCGGCCTCGCCGACGACCTCGTACCCCTCCTCCTGGAGCATCTCCCGCAGGTCGAGCCGGATAAGCGCTTCGTCCTCGGCGATCAGGACCCTGCGCGGGTTCGAGGAGGGCTGGCTCATCGCGGCGTACTCCCGGTCTCGTCAGATATGACACCAGTGTGGCAGGGCAGAGGCGACGACCACCCGGACATGGGAAGGCGAGAGGTCGAAACGCACCCTACCCGGATAGAGTCTGCGGCGAGACGTTCCGGTCCGGATCGACCAGGATGGCCCCGCCCGCCGTCCCTCACCGCCAGGCCAGGCCGCTCCGCCTGCACCACACCGCACGTGGCGCCGCACCGGGCCGGCCTCGACCGAGCCCGACCGAGCTGCATCGCGGTCGGTATCATCCGTATGACCCGCAGGACGTCCCACCCGCAGGCCCCGGTACTCCAACGGCAGAGAGACGGTGCTCAAACCACCGACAGTGTGGGTTCGAATCCCACCCGGGGTACGTACAGCATCCACACTCCGTGGATGCCCAGTGGCCGCCGGGTGCGGCCCGGGGACGGCGGCCGTCACTCCCGCCAGATGGGCAACCTTGTCGAGGTCTGCCACCGGAATCTTGATCATCATGTGCACCTCCTGCCTTTCGTGATCGAGGTGGACGGTGAGCTGAGTGCTTTCGTAGAGGCGTCGCTGCAACGCCTCCGGCGCCTGGCGGAGCTTGAGGTGCAGCTCCGGCAGGGCGTCGAGGAGGGCGAGGCTGTCGTGGCCTGGCCGGTCGGGTTCGGTTTCGCCCGCCGCGTCGAGATCCTTGATCTTCCCGAGGGCGGTCTTACGCTCTGCGTCGAGCTGGTTGTAGCTACTGCGCAGTCCCTGGGTGAACGGGTCGTCGGGGTCGCCGTCCTGCGCCTGGCGGAGCAGGTTGCCCTGCCTGCGATCAAGCTCGTCGATCTTCCTCTGGAGTCGGCCTCGCTCGGCTACTCGTTCCCGCGCGGCTCGGTCGTCGTAGGTCGCGAGTTCGGCGCTCAGGAGGGCGATCCTGTCGCGTCCGAAGACGCGTTCGGTGTAGAAGTCGGCGATCGCGGCTTCAAGGACGTCTTCGCGGATGCGGACGCTCTTGGGGTGTCCGGCGAAGTTGTCGTCACGGCCTCGGTTGTTCGCTCGGGGCCAGCACTTGTAGCAGACAGGTGCACTGGAGTCGCGGACGGTTCCGAACATCCGCCGCCCGCAGGTGCAGTGGATCATGCCCCGGAACAGGTAGGTCCGTTTGGTCGCGGGGTGGCGGTTGAGTTCGTTGTGCTCGCGGGAGCCGCGTCGGGTCTGCCGGTTGGCGTTGAACTCGTCGAACATCCACTTCGGGATCAAGGGTTCGTGGACGGGTTCGGATGACCACACCCACTTCTCCGGCCCGTTGACCGCCCCATGCCGGGACCGGGTCGCCCGCCGGTTGAACACCTGATAGCCGGTGTACTTCGGGTTACGCAGCAGATCGGCCACCGTGGACTTCGACCATGCCCCTCGTGCCCGGCGGGCCCCGCCGGGCGGCTCAGGTGGGGGGTAGCGCTCCAGGTCGGCGTTGAGCTGCTCGGCGATCTCGCCATAGCCAAGCCTGCGGTAGTAGCGCCAGTGCGCGATTTGCGTGACTGTCTCCCCGCGTGCCCCGTCGGGTTCGAGGCGGGTCTTGGTCGCCCCCCGGTCGGCTTTTATCGAGTTCGGGTGCCGGTAGCTCTTCGGCCGGTAGCCGTAGGGCGGTTTGCCGATGTTCCAGCCGTCGCGGACATGGGTGCACAGCCCGCCCCAACTGCTTTCGAGGGTGTTCCAGACCTCGTACTCGGCGACCGACTGGTTGATCCGCCGTTGCAGGATCGCGGAGGCCCGCGGCCCGTCGACCTTGATCGGTTCGTTCCACGCCAGCAGCGCCACGCCGGCCTGTTCGAGCCGGCGTTCGATCGCGAGGTTCTCGTACATTCGCCGGGCGATCCGCGACATCGACTCGCAGATCACCGCATCGAACCGGCAGTTCGGATGATCCGCCTCGGCCAGCAGGTCGTCGATGCCGCCGTCGCGGGGGATCGGGATGTCGAACCGGGACACGTCGGCCCCGTGGCCGCGCTGATCGAGTTCCTTGCGGCCCGACTCCACGTCAACACAGAGCCTCCAGACGTCGCAGGAAAGGACGAAACAGAGGCAGAGGAGGCCAGGATCGGGCAGCCGCTCCCAGCAGGGCACGGGGCAGTATCCGGCTCATCGACAACAAAGGTAACACCCGGACGAGCCGGAAGGGAACCCAACAAGCACGGGAAATACTCCGATCCGGGAATTGACCGCGGACACAGCACCGCCTGAGCTGGATGCGGATTCCCACCCGCCGGAGAGTCCGAGGAAGGACCAGGAATAGAGCCGGGTCCGGACCCGGACTCCTCCCTCGCCGCTGCGCCAGGGCGAGGCGGATCGGCGGGAACCGCCGGCGGTCCCGAGGGCGCGGGTGCGGGATGCGGTCCGTCTGGCTGCTGCGCTGCAAGGGTTACCGGGCGCAGCGGGCGGGAGTGCCGGGACGGTCGGGGTTCGTGTTGGCCTGGCCGGTCACGAGGCGGGCCTCCTTCCGTGCGACGCGAAACGCCGCTATATAGGAATCCGGTTTTCAGGCCCACTTCGGATAGTTGATCTCCAGAGTTGTTGAAAAGTTGTTCGATGGGCGGCGGAAGAGAATTGACTCGGAGGACCGCCGAAAAGCACCGCCTCCACTCCCCGACTAGTAGGAATGGGGCCCACCCACCGGACCGCCAGGATTAGAGATCAAAATATGGTCCGACATGCGTCCACAGGGAAATTGGTGCCATTGACTAGTCCAATCGGATGATGATCGCCGAACGACGCGACAACCTCCATCGCGAAGATCACAAGCGCCCGTCGTTGTCGCTGGCAGCTTCGGCCCTCGGGAGCGACCGACGAAGATCACCACGTCGCGCCATGAGCGACCATCGGCCCGGCCGGCAGGCGGATCGGGCCTCGCGCGGCCTGCCGCGTGACGATCGGGACGGGTGCGCCGCCCTAGGGATAGGGATGTTGGAAGCGACCTGCGGGAGCAGCCTCGGGGAGTCGCCAACGCGGCGCACGCTGCCTGGCGTCAGCCGTTCGCGCACGCAAGGGAGATCGTTTCGCGGGCATGGCGGCCGTCCTTTCCGATGCCTCGGGATTCGGGCAGGCCTAGCGCACCACACCGTGCCCAGCGAAAAGCCAGCACGATCTACCACATCCTGCCCAGCAAGATCGCTGGGCAGTCAACCGAGCACAGCCGACCGTGCAGCCGCTCCCCACCCGTCCGGCCCGCAGCCGTACGCCGGCGGCAGGATCCGATCACCATCAGGCCTCTGACTTGCAACGCTGTGATTCGCGAGCATGCACAGGAGACCGCTGGGCACACCGTCAGCGGCCCTGCGTGGCAGGCTCCGCTGGCACCTGCAGAAACCGACCGGGCCTCAGAGCAGAGGTGGGATCACGCGGCCACGATCGTGGCCGCAAGGGCGACCCGGTGATCCTTCGCCCAGGGCGGCCCCAGCATTGCCCGTGGTCCGCGCAGCACCTCATCCGCGTGCTTGCCCAGGAGGCGGGCCGCCTCAGCCTCAACGGTTTTCGGGTCATAGAGATGGATCGCCCAGCCGCGGTTCCGCGCCACGTCGGCCAGCACCTGCCGGTACATGATGGCGTCGGCACGGCTCTCGTACGGGACGCGTCGTTGTACGGCGATGTCGGCCGGGAAGCCAGCCGGCCAGGTCCGCAGCGAGAGCGAGCTGATCGGTGCGGACAACACTGCGGCCAGCTCCTCGAAGGCCGCCGAAGCGGCCCGAACCACGCAGGCACGGACATCGGCCACCAGAGCCGCGAGTTCGGTGTCGCTGAGCCGCTCCCCCGACCGGTGGAGCTGGTGAGGACCGCCGGCACGGTGGATCGACGCCACTGGCAGGCCTGGTTCGATCAGCTCGATCCGCCGGCGGTCCACGACCCGATGATCCCCCGTCGCCGTGACAGCCACGGCCCAGCCGAGATGATCAGCGGTGCCCAGACGCATGGCAGCTCATGGTGCCACCATGAGCGGGAACAGCCGCAGCGACCTCGAAGACGCCAGATAGGCAGATCTGGGCTCCGGCGCGGTCGGAGTCCGACCGTTCCCCCTGAGACGCGCCGACCGGCCGACCCGGTCCGACGATCGCCCGTCTATCCATGAAACAGGGCAAGGATCACCCCGACCGTCCGCAAGGGCACGAACCCGCCCATTCCCAAGGTCCGGGTCCGGACCCGGACCGGGTCGGGTCCGGTCGGCGATCCGACCGAGCTCCGCCCGCCAACGGACGGAACCGACCAAGACCATCGGGAACGGCCCGCCCGGCACGACAGGTAATGCTCAGAGCCGGCAGGTTCAGCAGGGCCCGCGAGGCGAAAGCGCGGGTCGCCGCCAGCGAGGCCAGCACGGATTAGCAGAACCGGGCGTTCAGAACATCGCACGCATCCGGCGGAATGGGCGGGCAGGTAGGTGGACGGGCGGGCATGTCGGCAGGCAGGTGGGTGGGTAGGGGGATGGGCCCGCTGGAGCCGGCGAGAACAGCGCGGACGCCAGGACCGGCAGATGAAAACCACCGGTGTCGGCACAGGCAGGCATGCCCCACGGGGACGGGACCAATTCGGGTCGGCGAGACCGGCCCGGCGCCGCTCCGTGCCGAGCCGCAGGCGGACAGGCCAGAGACCGCGGGGACGGGCAGGGGCTCCGCAGAACTCGGCGAGGCCCGCAGGACCTGGTGAGACCAGCACGGGCCGTTGGGGCCGGTCCGACCAGCGGAGCCGCCAGAAGCAGCAAGGACGGCGAGTCACGCGACCAAGGCCAAGCACACGAGCGGGACCGGCAGAACTGGCACTGTGGCGAGGCCACCGAGGCCACCGAGGCCACCGAGGCCACCGAGGCCACCGAGGCCACCGAGGCCACCGAGGCCACCGAGGCCACCGAGG
>NZ_JALKFZ020000117.1 GCF_023243075.1 Frankia sp. AiPa1
ACAGCGTCGGCCAGCTGGTTCATGCCGCGCTCCAGGCCGCGCCGAGCCTCCTCGTCGAAGGCAATAATCTTCGGCATGGTTTCTGGGTCCTCCCAGTGGGATGGCAGGTTCGATGGCCTGGCCGCAACGACGCCCGCGACGGACGGCTCCCGTCGGCTCCGGCCCGGTGCTGACGAACCACCATGACGGCCTTGCGGACTGGGCAGCCTCGTCGTTCAGCCTTGGCACTCCCGGCAAGAGAGTGCCAGCTCCTGTTTAGCACTCACCCTGTGAGAGTGCAAGCGCGCGCCTGTCCGGCGCGCCCGGCTCCCTGGTCCGCACCTCACCTTTTCAGCTCCCTGTCGCCTGCGCGACACCTCATCCGCTCGGCACCCCAATCCGACCCACCCCACGGCTCTCCCGCCGCCGCGCATGCCGCCGCCCTCGCGCCGCCGATCCACCCCGCAACGCTCGCGCCGCCGCTCTCGTGCCGCCGATCCACCCCGCAACGCTCGCGCCGCCGCAGGCCTGGACCGCCTGGGGCGCTGCACCTGTTACGCGTCTCAGTCGCGCCCGCCGTCGCACTCCGTCACCCACTGCTCGGGTGGGGGGTCTCGGCGGTGGGGAGTCGGAACGGGGCCGGCGTCGCCGACGAACTGGCGAACTGGGCGCGACCGCCTAGTCGTCGCCTAGACCGGCGGCCTCGAAGGCGCGCAGGGACGGCTTGATCGTCGCAGTCGGGCCGCCGGTCTCGACCAGGGGGTCCAGGGTCTTCAGGCCGTCACCGGTGTTGTAGATGACGGTCTCGGCCGCAGGGTCCAGCAGCCCCTCGCGCAGCAGGCGGCGCAGTGTCGCGACGGTGACGCCGCCGGCGGTCTCGCCGAAGACGCCCTCGGTGCGGGCGAGCAGGCGCATGCCATCGAGGATCTCGGCGTCGGTGACGTCCGTGATGGCGCCGCCGGTGCGGCGGGCGACGTCCAGCGCGTACGGGCCGTCGGCGGGGTTACCGATGGACAGGGACTTGGCGATCGTCGACGGGCGCACGGGTGCGACGGTGTCGTTGCCGCGGGCGAAGGCAGCTGCCACGGGATTGCAGCCGGCGGCCTGGGCGCCGTAGACGCGGTACGGGGTCGGTTCGACCAGACCGAGCTTGCCGAGCTCGCCGAACGCCTTGTCCACCTTGGTGAGCAGCGAGCCGGACGCGATCGGCACGACGACCTGCTGCGGCAGCCGCCAGCCGAGCTGCTCGGCGACCTCGTACCCGAGCGTCTTGGAACCCTCGGCGTAGAACGGGCGGACGTTGACATTGACGAACGCCCACTCGTACTCGCCGGCGAGTTCGCTGCACAGCCGGTTGACGTCGTCGTAGGTGCCCTGGATGGCCACCAGCGTGCCGCCGTACACAGCGGTCGAGACGGTCTTGCCGGCCTCGAGGTCATGCGGGACGAGAACCACCGAACGCAGGCCGGCGCCGGCAGCATGCGCGGCCACGGACTGGGCGAGGTTTCCGGTGGACGCGCAGGCCACGGTGGTGAAGCCGAGCTCACGGGCGGCGGACAGGGCGATGGAGACAACCCGGTCCTTGAACGAGTGGGTGGGGTTGGCGCTGTCGTCCTTGACGTAGAGCGTCTTCATCCCAAGCGCGGCGGCCAGGCGCGGCGCGGGGCGCAGCGGCGTCCATCCGGCGCCGAGCGAGACCCGCCGGGCCGGATCGTGCCCGGCGGGCAGCAGCCCGACATAGCGCCACAGGTTCTGGGGGCCGGCCTCGATCGACTCGCGGGTGACCCGGCGCAGCAGGTCAGGGTCGTAGGCGATCTCCAGCGGGGCGAAACATTCCACGCACACGTGCGTCGGGGAGAGCGGATAGGTGGCTCCGCAGTGGCGACACGACAGCCCGACGGCGGGATTCGCGCTGCCCGTGACGGAGGCGTTGGCGCGCTCGGGCGCAAGAGTCATGAAAAGCTCCTCATCTTTCCCATGGCAACTTGCCACGGGTCGGAATTAGCACCTGCCGCGCACGCCTGACGTGCGGGTGGTTGCCGGGGCTTCGCTGGGCCGTTCCCTCTGCCCCTCTGGATGAGCCAGATGAAGTTGTCTGTCCGTACTGTAGACCGCGTGTGGGAGATCGTGCACCGATGTTTCGCGGCTCACGACGTGGGCGCGGCTGCGGCCTGGAGCCGGTCCGGCCTGGCGCAACGGCCGGAGCGCCGGTCGCCTGGGAGCGGACATCAGGCACCGGAATCGGGTGCTGGGCACCAGCCGCCCGGCCCGTAGTGCAGCGTGCCACAGAGCGCCGTCCGTCTACCAGGGGGTTCATGACAGTGAGTGTTCGCGTCGTCTACACCGATCTTGACGGCACGATGGTCGGCCCCAAGGGCTGTTTCTTCCTGGCCGAGGGCGGGGAGGTCACCCTGGAGCCGGCACGGGTGCTCACCGAGCTGCACACGGCGGGCATCAAACTGGTCCTGGTGAGTGGGCGGACCCGGCCTCAGCTTGTCGAGGCAGCGCAGATCTTCGGCGCGGACGGGTTCATCGGCGAACTCGGCGCGATCGTCGGCTGGAATCACGGGCGCGAGAGCGAGATCCTGCGCGGCGCGATGCCGCCCGAGTTCGACCGGGTCCCCCCCGAGCTGCTCGATCGGCTGATCGAACGCCATCCCGGCCAGCTCGAGCTGCACACCCCCTGGCACGCGGGGCGGGAGGTGGACGTCATGCTGCGCGGGCGGATCGACGTGCCCGAGGTGGACGCCTGGCTTGCCGAGGCGGGGTTCGGCTGGCTGAGCATGCGCGACAACGGGCTGATCTCGCCGGCGCACATGCCGCGGCTCGGTGCTCCGCCGCACGTCTACCATCTGGTTCCCGCCGGGGTCGGCAAGGGCGACGCGGTGGCCTACGATCTCAAGCGTCGTGGGCTGTCCGCGGCCGAGGCGATCGCGATCGGCGACTCGGCGAGCGACCTGGAGATGGCCACGTCCGTGGGGCGGATGCACCTGGTCGCGAACGCACTGCGGCATCCACACATCACCGGGCTGCTGCCGAGGTACGACAACGTCACCGTCGAGGCCGGACCGGTCGGCGCGGGCTGGGCGAGCGCGGTACGCACCGCCCTGACCTCGTGACCTCCAGGCCTTCAGGCTTCCAGGCCTTCAGAACTCCTGGCACACGACGGCCCCGGGGCTTCGACGCCTGGGCTTCGACGGCCGGAACGTCGTCGCGCACATCCGCCAGACGGCCCGGTCGGATGGCGATACCAGGTCGGGCATAGCGGCGGAAGGTTTCCGTGCAACGGCCACCGACCGGACGAGTGGCGGACACCTGCCGGGCGGGCCATCGTCACCTCGGTGCCGCATTCGCGCGGTCGGCGGGAGGCCGCGGTGCGGAGCTGGCTTTCTGGCCAGCGTCGATGGCCTACTCTCCGCTTTGTGCAACGCAGCCCGGAAGCCACGCAGAGCACGCCCGCGAGAACCGATCCCGCCGGGACGGCGCGGGTCCTCGTCGCCTCGAACCGGGGGCCGGTCGCCTTCGCCAGCGGTCCGGACGGCGAGCTGCAGCTGCGGCGTGGGGCTGGCGGCCTGGTGTCCGGCCTCGCCCAGGCAGCCGCCGACGCGCCACCAGGCGCGGAACCGATCGTGTGGGTGTGCGCGGCGCTGGGCGAGGCCGACCGGCGAGCGGCGGGCCGGGCACCGGACGGCCGGCTGGACCGCGCCGGATTCGACACCGGCCGGGCGGCGGTGCGGATTCTCGACGTCGATCCGCCGATTTTCGACCGGGCCTACAACGCGATCGCGAATCGGGTGCTGTGGTTCATCCAACATATGCTCTACGCGCCGGCGGCACAGCCGGTGTTCGGCGCGGAGTTCCGCCAGGACTGGGCCGGCTACGAGGCGTACAACGCGATGTTCGCCGAGGCCTTGGCCCAGGAGGCGGCACCCGGCGCCAGCGTGCTTGTCCAGGACTATCACCTGATGCTGGTGCCCGGGCAGCTACGCCGGATGCGTCCCGACCTGCGCATCGCCCATTTCAGTCACACCCCGTGGGCGCCGCCGGAGTATTTCCGCATCCTGCCCGACGACGTCCGCGAGCAGATCCTGCGTGGGCTGCTCGGCGCGGACCGGCTGGGATTCCTCACCGATGACTGGGCCGACGCGTTCGAACAGTGCGTGCGTGCCCTGCCCGGGATCGAGGTCCGGCGACGTCAGGTGCGTGTCGACGGCGGACGCACGGTGCGGGTCGGCGTTCACCCGTTGGGGGTGGATGCCGGCGAGCTGCGGGAGCGGGCGGGGCAGGCGGACGTGGCCAGCCGGGCGGCCGAGCTCGCGGCGCTGGCGCGGGGGCGGCGGCTGATCGTTCGGGTCGACCGGACCGAGCTGTCCAAGAACATCGTGCGGGGCCTGCTGGCCTACCGTGAGCTCCTGCGTACCCGGCCGCAGTGGCGCGGCAAGGTGATGCATCTGGTCTGTGCCTATCCTTCGCGGCACAACCTGCCCGAGTACCGCGAGTACACCGCCTCGGTGCGACGGCTCGCCGCCGAGATCGACGACGAGTTCGCCGTGGGCGACTGGTGCCCGCTTCGCCTGGAGGTGACAGACGACTATCCCCGCTCGATCGCGGCACTGTCACTGGCTGAGGTCCTGGTGGTGAACCCCGTCCGGGACGGGATGAACCTGGTCGCGAAGGAGGGGGCGGTGCTGTCCCGGCAGGACGCGGTGTTGGTGCTGTCCCGCGAGGCCGGGGCGCACGCCGAGATGGGCCGGTCCGCGCTGGTGGTCAACCCGTTCGACGTGCAGGCGACCGCCGCCGCGATGCACACCGCGCTGGTCATGCCGGCATCCGAGCGGCACCGACGGGCGGCGGAGCTCGCTGGCGTGGCCGGCCGGCTGCCCCCGCGCACCTGGTTCACCGACCAGCTCGCCGCCCTGGCCTCCGGCTCCTGAGCACCGCCGTCCGGCTGGCAGGCCGGGCTGGACCCCAGCCGAGGCGGTCAGCCGCCCAGGCGCTCGATCAGAACCTCGAGCAGCGAGACCATCCCGGCTGGGCCACTGACGACAAGATCCGCTCGTTCCCGCAGGATGCCGGGCACCTCGGGGCTGTCGCTGCACACCGCCAGCCCCGGCACACCGGACGACCTCAGTTCGTCGACGGCGTCGAACGCCGGCAGGTCACCGAGATCGTCCCCGGCGACCAGCACCGACCGGGATCCGCGGACGGCAACCAGTTCCCGCAGCGCACCGCCCTTGTTGTGGCCGGGTGGCCGTAGTTCCAAAACCCGTTTGCCGGGGGCGGCCTCCAGGCCGTGTTCCTGCGCGAGGGTGGTGAGCGCGGGGGTGAGCGCGGCGAGCGCCGCGTCCGGGGAGGCCGCACGACGCACATGGACGACCAGCGCGTGATGTTTGTCCTCGACGACCGTTCCGGGTGGCGCGTCCCGCAGCATCCCGGGCAGCGCCGCGCGCACGGCGGCGACGCCGGGCAGCGGGTCGGGGCTGGTGACCTTTCGGGTCTGGGAATCCCAGCGCTGCAGTCCGTACTGGCCGAGGATGACCAGTTCGCCGAGGTCGGTCAGCTTTTCGACGCCGGTCAGCTCCAGCACCGCGTCCACCGGCCGGCCGGTGATGATGGCGAGGGTGCCCACCAGCCGGGAGATTCCGAGCAGCGCCTCCACCGCTCCCGGCGCCGGGACGGCGTCGGTGGGCCGAGCGACGATCGGGGACAGGGTGCCGTCGTAGTCGAGGGCGACCAGGGCGCGCCGGGGCGCGGTCAGTAGCGCGGCGAGACCTGCTCCGCCCGCCGGGGTGCGGGGGGCGGGCGGCGTGTGCGGGTCGGAGGCGGGCTCGTGGCGGGTGGATTCGGTCACGGGGCCTTCCCAGGTCGAAGTCGAAATGGTCGAGATCCGGCGGACATGCCCACCGTGGGACATCACAGCGGGACGATCAGCGATCATTTTTACGGTTCGGCGGGGAAGTCGCGCGTGATGACGAGGATCAGGGGGTCGTCCACGACGATGCGGGTCTGTGACCGGGGGACGATTTTCTGGATGCCGGGGATGGCGTCCTTGAGCTTCTGGGCGGCCGCCTCCTGGTCGTCGGCGTAGAACACCGTCGGCACCGGGACGTTGTAGGTGGACTGGAAGTTGCCGGTCCGGGAGACCTGGAAGCCGGCCTCGGTGAGCTGCTTCGCGGTGGACTCAGCCAAGCCCTTGATGGTCGACTTGTTGAGCACCGTGATCGGGGTGGTGACCGCGGCCCCCGGCAGCCCGGAGGGACTCGACGCGGGGCGCTCGGGCGGCGCGGAGGCCGGCAGTGCCGGCGGCGTGGTGGACGGGCTCGGGCTTGGACTCGAGCTGTGTGTCGGCGTCGCCGGGCGGGTCGCCGACGGCTTCGCGGCGCCGGACGAGCCGAGGTCGGCACCGGAAGGGGTTCGGGTGGCGGCCGCAACCGGCCTGGTCGGGTCGTTGCCGTCGGGCTTGCCGTTGATGAGATTGACGACCAGGATGCCCACGAGCACCGCGAGGATCGCGATGAGGCCTGCCCACACCCCGCGCAGCCGCGACGCCCGCCGTTGCGGCGCTCGCTGCCGCCCCGCTGCGCCTGTGCCATGCGTCATGCGCGGCCTACTCCTCGTCCCGGTCGCGTCGACCGACTCGGGCTGCCCGGCGCTGGTCGCGCAACCGGCGAAGCCGACGGACGAGCATCGGATCGGAGATCAGCGCCGCCTCGGTGTCGATCAGCTGGTTGAGAATCTGGTAGTACCGCGTGGAGGACAGGCCGAACTCGGCCCGGATCGCTTCCTCCTTGGCACCGGGATGGCGCCACCAGCCCTGCTCGAAAGCAAGGATGCGCGTGTCCCGCTCGGCCAGCCGCGAGCCCGCGCCCCGCGCATCAGGTGCCTGCGCGGGAGTGGCCTGTGGGTCGGGCGAGGGTCCGGTTCGCTCGGACCTCTCCGGGGGCAGGGGGGCGGCCTGCACAGCGCGACCTCCTCGAGACGCGGCCGGGATGACTGACACAACCGGGCCTGGATACGCCACGACCGGTACGGTGCGACGCCCACTATTTCACCCCGTGGGTCCGACATCCCCGCTCGTCCCCCGCGCACACACTCCCCGGCCACACACGTCTCGGCCACGGAAACATCGCGGTGAAACATGCCATGGCCAAAGACCCCCCGGTCACCCACGCGCCGGCCACATGATTCGCGATCACGCGCCTGCGGCCACCCGTCTGCCGGCTCCGCTCTGCCGGCTCCGTGGAACCGGCGCGAGCACAGGCGACAGGGACAGACCGGGCGGACGTCACCGTGAGGCGATAACTAGGCTGAGGCGGTGAGCCGCCGTTTCACCCGCCTGCGTGAGGACTTCACCTGTCGTGTGTGCGGGCTGGACGTGCGTGGTGACGGCTACACCAACCACTGCCCCCGCTGCCTGTGCTCGCGTCACCTCGACCGCAGCCCTGGTGACCGGGCGGAGACCTGCGGCGGGGTGATGCGGCCGGTGGCCGTCGAGTTCCGTGCGCAGGACACGGTGCTCACCCACGCCTGCGAACGGTGCGGGACCCGTCGTCGATGCCGCACGTCGCCGGCGGACGACGGGGACGCCCTGCTGGCGGTGGCTGCCGCCGTTGCCGATGCGGTGACTCGCACCGGCCCCCGTGAGCCCCGTGAGCCCCGTGAGGCTCGCAGGGCGCGTGGCGAGAACGGGTAGCCGCACGAGTTGCCGGGGGCACGTCCGGTCGGTGGCCCTGACCGCACGTGCCCCCGGCAACCTGGCGACCGGTACCGGCCCGGATCAGGGATAGAGACCGCGGGTGCGGTGCGCGTCGGCGACCCGGCTGACGCCGATGCAGAGGGCGGCGCTGCGCATGCTGATGCCCTGTGTCGTGGCAAGCATCGCCACCTCGCCGTAGGCGCGCTCCATCAGGGCTGACAACCGGTCGTTGACCTGGTCCTCGGACCAGAAATACGCCTGGATGTCCTGCACCCACTCGAAGTAGGAGACCGCGACGCCGCCGCCGTTGGCGAGGATGTCCGGCACGACCAGGACGCCCCGGTCCTCGAGGATCCGGTCGGCCTCGGCGGTGACCGGGCCGTTGGCGCCCTCGACGATGATCCCGGCCCGGATCCGGTCGGCGTTCTCGACCGTGATCACACCCTCGAGCGCCGCTGGGATGAGCACGTCGACATCCAGTTCGAGCAGGTCGTCGTTGGTGATGCTGTCCGTGGCGGGGAAGCCGACGACGGTCTCGGCGCCCTCGGCGAGGTGGTGGATGAGCGCGGCCGGGTTGAGGCCCTGCGGGTTGTGGACGCCGCCCTTGACGTCGGAGACGGCGACGACCTTGCAGCCGGCGTCGTGCAGGTACTGGGCGGCGAGCGCGCCCACCTTGCCGAAGCCCTGGATGGCGACCGTCGTCGCGTACGGGTCGCGGCCGGTCTGGCGCAGCGCGGCGAACACCGCGAGCTGCACGCCGCGGCTGGTCGCCCCGGCCCGGCCGGCGGAACCACCGATCGACAGCGGCTTGCCCGTCACGACGCCGGTGGCGGTATGGCCGGTGTGCGTCGAGTACGTGTCCATGATCCAGGCCATGGTCTGCTCGTCGGTGCCGACGTCCGGTGCCGGGATGTCCTTCTCCGGGCCGATCAGCGGCACGAGCTCGGCCGCGTAGCGCCGGGTCATCCGCTCGCGCTCCTGCCGGGAGAGCATCCCCGGCTCCACCGCGATGCCACCCTTGGCGCCGCCGTAGGGGATCCCCATCAGCGCGCACTTCCAGGTCATCCACATCGCCAGCGCCTTGACCTCATCGAGGTCGGTGCTGGGGTGGTAGCGGATGCCGCCCTTGCCGGGGCCGCGGGCGAGGTTGTGCTGGACGCGGTAGCCGGTCAGCACCATCAGCTGCCCGTCGTCGCGTAGCAGCGGAACGCTGACGGTGATCGACCGTCGGGGCGTGCGGAGCAGTTCGTGCAGTCCGTCGTCGAGGCCCAGATGCCGAGCCGCGTTCGCCAGTTGAACGCAGGCCGTGTCCCATGCTGAGCCGGATCCGAGGATCACAGGCACCTCCACGGCGCGTTTCGAGCCACCCTCCGCCGTCGGACGCGCCGCCCGGTCCGACGGCCACGGCAAGCTCCGTTGCGTGCCATGGCAGTGACTCGATATGGCGCAAACAATAGGTGACGGCGAGGGGAGTCCGCCGAGCGCATCGGGGTGAGCCATCGCGCATCGCGACGCCCGGGTACGTTCGCGGACGTGCGTGTGGACCCGTCGGCCTGCCTGCCAGGGTCGAGCCGGCCGCCCCTGGCAGGCCGGTCCGGCACCGTGGCGCCCCCGGCCGACGGGCCCGCCACAGCCCGGAGTGCTCCGGGCTCGGAGCGTCGCGCGGGCGCCCGGCTCTGGGCCGCCTGGCTGGTCACGCGCGCCCTGTTGACCGTCCTGGTGCTGACCGGTCAGACCTTCGGTGCCCAGCAGAACGTGCAGGGTGACCTGCGGATCTATGCGGGCTGGGCGCACGCGCTCGGTCACGGTGGAGGACTGCCCGTCGGCGACGACCGGTGGCAGTACCCGCCCGCGGCCGCGGTCGCGTTCGTCCTGCCGGAGTTCGTGCACACACTTTCGATGTTGTCCTATCGGGTGGCGTTCGTCGGGCTGGCGTTGATCGTCGACGGGATGGTGACCGTCGCGCTGAATCGCCGCACGCGGGCGGCGGCGATGTTCTGGGTGGCGGGGATCACCGCGCTGGGCCCGGTGGTGCTGGCCCGGTTCGACCTGCTGCCGGCGGCCGCGGCCATGGGCACCGTGCTGGCGATGGCCCGCGGACGCCCCGGCCGGGCGGGATTCCACCTTGGCGTCGGGGTGCTGCTGAAGGTCTGGCCGGTGCTTCTGCTGGTCGCCGTGCCCCGCCCGGCCCGCGGACCGGGCGCCGGAGGTACTGGCCGGTCGATGCCCGAGGCCGCCGGGAGAGGGGCCGCGGGATCCTGGTCATGGGCGGGGCCGCGGCGGCTGGTTGGCGGGATGCTGGGTGCGGCGACGGTGCTCGGCGTGGTGCTGGCGGCGAGCGGGTGGTGGCGGGACGCCTTCGGTTTCGTCGGTGCGCAGCAGGCCCGCGGGCTGCAGGTGGAGGCGGTCGCGGCGACCCCGTTCGTCCTCGCGCACATGGCCGGTGGGCCGGGCCCGCGGTATTCCTACGGATCGTTGCAGTTCGACGGGCCCCTTGCCCGCGCGGTCGCGACGGCCTGCTCGTTGGCCGAGGCGGCGGTGATCATCCTCGCGGTGGCCTGGTGGTGGTTGTGGACCGTGCGCCGGCCGCAGGGGGCGCCGACCCCGGGGGCGACCGCGGCGACGCTGGCCGAGCGGGGCCTCGCCCTGGTCCTCGTGGTGGTCGTGACCGCCCGGGTCCTCAGCCCGCAGTACCTGGTCTGGCTGCTCGCGCTCGTGGCCGCGAGCCTTGCCGTCGGCCCTGCGGCCGACGGCCCCGGAACGAGGCCCTGGGGGTCCGGGCGTCCCGCCGGGCGGCTGGCGACAGCGCTGGTCGCCGTCGCGCTGGTGTCCCAGGTGATCTATCCGTGGCGGTACAACGACGTCGTCCAGGGCCGGATCGTGCTCAGTGTGCTGCTGGTGGCGCGCAACCTGGGAATGATCATGATGTGCTGGTGGGCGCTGCGGGCCGCCGCCGAGCCGACACCACTGCCCGGCCGGCGCCCGCCAGGGCCAGCAGCATGATCACGGCGAGCGCCGCCAACCCGCCCGCGCCGAGCAGGTGCCAGGTCGCGGCCAGCGGCGACAGGGTCGCGAGGCACAGCCACACGGACACCACGACGGTCCCCCAGAGCGTCCAGCCCATGACGCGGGAGGCGACGAACCGGGGGCGGTCTGTCATTCGGACCGGTTCCCGGGCCAGGGTCGTGACCGCACCGGGAGATGCGGCGGGTGCCGCGGGCTCGGCGAACATCGCGGCGAGGATGGCCAGCGCCGGCAGGCAGGTCGCCAGGTACCAGGGATAGACCACCGGGTTGGCCAGCGCCACCGCCAGCCCGCCGTAGCCGATCACGGCCAGATCGGGCCGGGCGAGCGTGGGAGTTGACCGGCCGAAGCCGGTGGTGCTGGTGGTGGTGCTGGTGGTGTGACGCCACGCGCGCACCACCAGCAGGACGAGGGCCACCGCTGCCGCGACCAGGCAGAGTCCGCGCGTCACCCGTAGCGTCACTGCGGTGACGGGATGTATGCCGACGAGGTCGAGCAGGGGATCGGCGGCGTAGGCGAGCAGCGAGGCGGGGGCGATGCCGGTGCTCAGGGCGCCCGAAGTGGACAGGGCGTGGATCCAGGTGGGCCCGAAGCCCGCGGCGAGGCTACTCAGCACGGTGGCCACGGCGACGGCCATGACATCCACGACAAGGCGCACCGCCCCGGCCCGCCCTGGGTGCGCGCTCCGCCGAGCGAGGAGCAGGTGGGCGACGAGCAGCCAGACGACCACCGGCAGCACGGTCGCCTTCACGTTGGCGGCGAGGGCGGCGAGCCCGGTCGCCCCGGCGCCCGCCACGATCGGCCGCCACCGCGCGGCCCGGCTGGCGACGAGCCCGGTGCGGCGTTGCGGGTCGACCGTGGTGTCGCCCGCCGCTTCGGGTGCTGGGGCGGTGGCGGTCCCGAGCCGGGCCGTCGCGGTCTGGCCCTGCTGGGCGCCCGCACGGTCCAGGAGAAGGGCGGCGACGACGAGCGCCGCGGCGCTCGCGTCGAGATGGGCGCCGCCGACGAGATGGATGGCGACCACCGGGTTGGCCGCGACCAGTACCGCGACGGCGGCCCGCCGCCCGGGCGCGCGGCCAGCCAGCAGCAGGGAGCCGAGGATCAGGCCGAGCACGGCAATCACGGCGAGCACCCGCAGCGCCACGACCGTCCCTGCCGGGCCGCCGCCCACCACCGCGGCGGCCTTCTCCAGTGCCACGGCGGCCCCGCCATACGGACTGTGGGTGAGCGTCCAGCGCGGATCGACGGCCCGGACGAAGGTCGGCCCCGATCCGTCCGCCGCGCCTGAGGTCAGGAGGGTCGCGATCCCGTGCGTGGCCGGGTCCAGACCGAGCCGGGCGAGCTCACCCTGACCGGCGTAGGCGTGGACGTCCCGGCTGAACAGGGGCGGACCGACGGCGAAGGGGAGGGTCCAGACGAACGCGGCGACCAGCCCGGTGCGGGTCGTCACCCGCCCGGCCAGCATGGCGAGGACCAGCGCGGCCCAGCACAGACACAGGGCGATGACGCCGAGCGCGGACAACCCGGCCAGGACGCCCCTCGTGGTCTCGCCCGGTGGTGCCGATGGAAGAATTCCCCACCAGGATGTCGGGTCAGTGACGTTCGGATCACGTGGTCCGAGCCGTCCCTCGGTGACCATGGCCGTGACCGCGGCGATGGCACCCGCGATGACCAGCCTGAAGACCCCGACCGGGGCGCGCTTCGTGGTCGGGCGGGGGCGGGTGGGAGCGGCCGTCGGGGTCGCCGTCGGTGTCGCCGTCGGCATTCTGGGCGTCACCGGGCGCTCGCTCGCGGGCGGGACGCCGGGAGATGATCGGTGGAGCGCGGCGGACGGACCGTCGGCGATGGCTGGGGAGGACATACGTGACTGCCCTCGCCTCGACCGGCCCTCCCCTGGACGCGACGTCGGCACCGGTCGATCAGCAGTCGGCCGCGGATGCGGCGCCCTCGGGCCCCGCGTCGGCTCCACCTGCCCAGACCCCTTTCCTTGCGCTTGAGCCGCCGCGGCAGCGCGGGCGTTTCGTCCGCGGGCTGCTCGTGGTGGCCGCGATCGTCCGCCGCTGGCCGTGGACGGTGACCGCCGCTCTGTGCCTGCTGTGCCTGCTGCTGCGGGTGACCGGTCCCGACACGCCCGCCCAGGAATACCGTGTGTGGCTGTTCCGCCACGGGGGACCTGTCCTCTGGGACGATCAATGGTACGGCGGTCACACGATACCCGGGTACAGCGTGTTGTTTCCCCCGCTGGGGGCGCTACTCGGAGCCGAGCTGCTCGGGGCGCTGGCGTGCCTGGCATCCACCGTGATCGTCACCCGGCTGCTGCGGGGGCCGCGGGTCCGCCGTGGTCATGACCTGGTGCTGGTCTGGTTCGCCGTGGCCACGGTGTCGAACCTGGTCGTCGGGCGGATGCCGTTCGCGCTCGGGATGGCCTTCGGCGCGTTGGCGCTTCTCGGCGTCCGGGAACGCCGGACCAGGCTCGCCTGGGCCGGCGCGGTGCTCTCGTCGCTGGCCTCGCCGCTGGCCGCCGGATTCGTGCTGCTCGTCGGGGCCGCGCTGCTGCCGACGATCGGCTGGCGCCGCATCGTCCCGTTCGTCGGCGCGCTCGCCGGCATCATCGTCGCGCTCGCCTTCCCCGAGAACGGCTACCAGCCCTTCCCCGCCGTGACCTACCTTTCGCTGCTCGCGCTGATCGGTGTGGGTCTGCTGGTGGTGCCGAAGGACGCCCGGGCGATCCGGCACGGCCTGCTGCTGTGGGCGGCGGCGGCGACGGTGTTCTTCTTCGTCCAGACCCAGATCGGCGGCAACATCACGCGCCCGGCGACGATGCTGGCCGGGCCGGCCGCGGCGCTGCTGCTCGCCGACCGGCGCCGGGTGCTCGCCGTCGTGGCCGTCCCGCTGATCGGCTGGCAGATCGGGCCCATCCACGGCGCCCTGCTCACCCGTGGCGACCCGTCCGCCAAGGCCAGCTACTACACCGGTCTGCTCGACTATCTCGATCGCGGCACCCCCGTGCCGGCGGGCCGGGTGGAGGTACCGTTCACCCAGGCACACTGGGAGGCGCGCTACGTCGCCCCGTCGGTCCCCATGGCGCGCGGCTGGTTGCGGCAGCTGGACAGCAAGTACAACGCCCTGTTCTACGACGGAACCCTGAACGCCGCGACCTACCATCGCTGGCTGCTCGCTCGCGGTATCCGTTACGTCGCCCTGCCCGACGTCAGTCTCGACCCGTCCGCCGTCGCGGAGGCCACGTTGCTGCGCGCCGGACTGCCTTACCTTGACCTTGCCTGGCAGGACGCCCACTGGAAGGTCTGGCTGGTCAAGGACTCACCTGGGCTCGTGCAGGGCCCGGCCAGCCTCACCGAACTGGGCGTGAGCTCGGTGGGCGTCGACTTCCGCGCCCCCGGCATCGCCACCGTGCTGGTGCACTACACCCCCTACTGGCAGCTCACCCAGGGTCAGGCCTGCGTCTTCCGTGCGGCCGGCGGCTGGACCGGCATCGTCACCGAGTCCCCCGGCCCGGTCCGTCTCACCGCCCGCCTCTCCGTCGACGGTCTGACCCGGGCCAGCGCCCTCGACTGCCCCGTAGACCAGCGCGTCGCCTGACGGCGCCCCCAGACCGTCACCTTCCGCGAGGGGCGGTCGAGCAAGATCCGGCCAACTAGGTCGTCGTGGGGGGCAAATCGGACGCGAACACCCCCACCGCGACCTCTTTAGATCTTGAGTCCGCCCGGATCCGGTATGCCCGCCACGGAATGTGACGCCGACGTGATGATCTGGCCGTCGACGCGCCACTTGATGATATTGACAACGGTTTTCATTTCGGTCAGAGTGGCCTTGCCGGTCGACGGATGGTGGTCCACGGATGTTGGGCGGCGAGGTCGTCGACGGTCGTCGACGGCGCGGATCCGATGTGCTGGAGGTTGCGATGTCCCTGACCGTGTCCCCTGAACTGCTCGCGGCCGCCGAGCGAGGTCAGGTCGGTGAGCCCGAGTTTCTGGACTGCGTGCGCGAGTCCCTTCCGTACGCGTACGCCCTGGTGGAGCGGTTGGCCGGGGAGCTGCCCTCGGCGGCGGGAGTGTTCGTGGACAACCAGGTGCCGCCGCCGGACGAGCGGGCGCAGGGAGAGCTGCTGCGGGCGATGGCGAGCACCTCGATCCGGGGGGCGCTGGAGCGACGCTTCGGAGTCGCCCTGGCATTCCAGAACTGCCATCGGGTGGCCGCGTTCCGTCCGAGCGCAGTCGATGGTCCCGAGCACAAGCGGTTCGTCTCGGTGACGGGTCAGCTGCTCAACCAGCAGCCGGGGTTCGTCAACTGCTGAGACCTGACGGCTGACCGGGCGGTCGCCGCTCGGTTGTCGGGCGGTCGTCGGGTGGGGTCAGGCTGGATCGTCGAGGCGGACGATGCGCAGGCCAGCGTGGGCGAGGATCGACGGCATGGTGCGGATGACCTCGCGGTCGCGCTCCCGGTCGGCGTCGGGAAGCACCCGCCAGTCGACCATCGCCGGGTGGCGGCGCTCGGAGCCGCTTTCCTGGCGGATCGGGCCCAGGCGGAAACCCTGGTTGGCTCGTTCCAGGAGCCACCGTTCATGCTCCAGCGGGGCGAGCCGTTCGATCTCGGCATCGGTGAAGGCGAAGTCGGTGTCGGCGGCGCCGACCGGCAGCAGCATCAGGTTCTGCGCGCGCAGGATCTCACCGAAGCCGGCGACCTGGTCCCGGTTGGAGCCGCGCAGGTCGTCGGGTAGCTCGTCCCAGGGAACCATCGAGCGGCGGGAGCCGAGCTGGGCGCCGCGCAGCTGCTCGGAGACCAGGAAGCGGGTATGGGTGGCCTGCGCGAACCGTTCGATGAGATCGGTGTCGCCGAGATCGATGGGCAGTGCCTCGTCGTTCACGGCGAAGAACCGCACGCCTCCCTGGAGGTCCTCGAGCAGCGGGCGGGGGGTGCTCGGAGTCTGGCGCGATGACGTCGGCTGGCCGAACACCTCCTGCAGGCTGCGCTGGCGGTCCGTGCACACCACGATGGCGCTCTGGCCGACCCCGAACCGGTCATTGACCAGCTGGGCGGCGTCGAGCCCGCAGAGCAGGGCCTGCTCCTCGTCGTCCTGGCAGACATAGACGAACTCGGGTGGCCGGCCGGATCCGTCTGGCCCGTCCGGGTTATCCGGCCTGGGTGGCCCGTCCGGCCGGCCGGATCCGGCCGCGGTGAGCACGGCCTGTGTCAGCTCGCCGCCTGGCGTGTCGTGGGCGGTGAGCTGGATGCGGGCCAGGGCTGGCTCGCGGGAACGCAAGGCGGCGAGCTGGGTCGTGGCGGCCGGGTCAGACACGGCGATGGTCAGGAGGGGCCCGTTCGGGCCAGCGTAGGACGACCAGCGGCGCGCCAGCTCCAGCACGAGGGCCCGGCCGAGCCCGGACAGGCCGAGGACCACCAGCGGTGCCGGTGCCGGTGACGGAGGCGGGCCTATGGTGCTGTCCGCCGCCGCCCAGCTCGGCGGGTGCCGGGCCAGCATGGCGTGCGCGCCGAGCACCTCCACGGCAAAGAAGTCCAGCCGGAAGCCAGCGTCGTCGCTCAGGCCGATCCGGCGGGCCCGCAGGTGCGGGATCAGTGAGAGATCGCCCACTTGGGCCAGGCAGCGCAGTGGCTGGTCCCATCGGGTGGCCGCAAGACGTCGGGCGGCCAGCGCGATCGCCAGATTGGAGGAGGTCTCCGGCAGGCAGCCGTAGACCACATCGGCCCGGGCCACGCCTGCCTGCGCGAGGACGAGTGGCTCCACCGGGTCGCCGATCACCCGCAACAGGCCCGGGGGGAGCTCCGCGTCCGGGTACTCCCGCTGGGCGTCCTCGGCTACCAGCACCACCCGTCTGGACCGGACGAGCCGGTCGACCAGTGCGGTCGCCGTCGGTCCGCTGCCGCAGACGATCACGTGGTAACGCGCACGGCGGGCCCGGAATCGCTCGAACCTCTGTGCGAAGACGGTGCTCACGGCATCGGCGACGCCGACGGTCGTGGCGATCGGTGCGAGGAAACGGGCGATCTCCAGCGGCAGCGGGTACTGCCCCTGATCCTGGAAGACCGTCCCGTCGGCGATGAACAGCGTGGCGGCGAAGAACACCACGTTCGACCAGGTGAACGTCTCGGGATTGGCATGGAAATGCCGGTATGTTCCGACCAGGCCGAGGGCGAAGGCCACCACGCCGAGCACGGCGAACACGGCGAGCAGATGATGTCGCAGCCACCGTGCCAGCCGGCCGGTCAGGGCAAGCGCCGCCGCCGCGGGGTGCGGCCGGTGGCCCTGGCGGCCGGACGTCACCGTCCGGCGGGTTCGGACACCAGGTCGGCGACGACGATGGTGGTGTCGTCACGGGCCCCGGCGAGCAGGGCAGCTTCGACCAGCGCGTCGGCGGCGCGCTCGGGCGGCTCGGAGCCGAGCTCGCTGAGCAGGCCATCGAGCTGCTCCGGCCGCATCACCTTGGTGATCCCGTCGCTGGCCAGCACCACCCGGTCGCCGGCGCGGACCGGCTCGGAGAAGATGTCGGCCTCGATCTCGTCAGCTAGCCCCACGGCGTTGAGCAGCGGCCCGTTGCGGATCGCGTGCGGGGTGGTGAGCGCCCGGGGCCGGCCGCGCCCTGGCTGCAGCCAGACCGAGCTGTCCCCGACATGGGCGACGGTCAGAAACTCACCGGTGCTCTGCTGGCGGCCAAGAATCACGACGTCGAGGGTGCACGCCATACCGAGCCAGGTCGGCTCCTCGCGGGCGCGTCGGCGCACCTCCCGGTTGGCTCGCTCGACCGCGCGGCGCAGGCCGACCAGTGGATCCTCGGCATACTGCGGCCGGAAACCGGCGACGGTGGTGACGGTCAGCGTCGAAGCGATCTGGCCTGCGGCTTCGCCACCCACACCATCGGAGACGGCGAGCAGGCCATCGACGACCACGAAGGCATCCTCGTTGGGCCCGCCGCGCTTGCCCCGCCGGGTGCGTCCGGCTGCGGCCAGCCGCAGCGGGGCGGCCGTGGTCTGCTCCGGCTCGGTCGCGATGAGGTCCGCGGCCTGCTCCCGAGGCGGACGGGCCGGGCCCGTGGGCAGCGTCGTGGCCTCGTGCGAGCTCTCCCAGTGCGGCTCGGCCGCGACCGAGGACGGCTGGAACGCAGCGGTCGACGCGCTGGCCGGTGCCGGCGGCGCGACCCGCGCGGTCAGGGGCGGGACCAGGGGGTTCTCGCCGGTCAGCGGGTCGAAGTAGCGGGTCGCGTTCTGTCGATCGTCGTCGTAGGAAGGGATCTGGCGCGGTGGCCCGGCCGGCGGTGGCGTCCAGCCGGTCGCATCCGGATCGCGACCCTCGTCATCCCCGCCTGATGGCTCCTGCGCGGCCACATCCCCTCCCCATGGTGAGCCCGCGTCCTCGCCCCCGTTGTTCTGCCCGCCGTGGCGGCCCTGCGGTTCGGGCCGGTCCTGGCCGTCCTGGCCGTCCTGGCCGTCCTGGCCGTCCCACGCGCCATGGTCGCCGCCGGGCCGGTGCGTCACCATGGTGTCGGCGTGGTCCGGCGGGGCGAACGCGGCGTCAAACTCGTCCGGCCCGTCGGACGAGCCGGATTCTCCGGACGCATCGAGCTTCCCCGAAATGGTTGGCATGCGGGACGTACTGGACGAGCCGGTCGATACTGACGCCGTGGGCGCCGCGTCCTGCTCGGCGAGCACCTCGTCGTCGGCGGGGGCCGGGGGTGGCGCCGCGCCGGCGGCCTCCCGGATCGGCACCGCCCCGGACGGATGACGCTGCCGATCCAGACCATGGCCTCGACGCTGGCCGTTCTGGCGCACCGGCCGGTTGTTGAGAGCCAGGAACACCACCAGGGCCACCAGCAGCACCACGATGAGCATGATTGGCACCAGCGAGCTACCCATGGCCTCCGTCCTCGCCGTACCAGTCACGATCACGCTGTCGGACGTGTCGCCGGGTGTCTTCCTTCATACCCAAAGGCACTGCCACGCCGCAGACCCCGGGAGTGTCGCGACACCGACAGATGCGCGGGTTCGACGCGGGCGGGGAGCGCGACGCACAGTGCAGGCCCGGCGCGGAGTGCAGGCCCACGCGGTGGCAGGTCCCACGTAGGTCGCGGGGCCGTCGCCGGTAGTGGGTCCAACGCCGGTAGCGGCCCGACGCCGCCTGAGGTCATTGTTCCAGACTCACCCGATCCCGAGTAGAGCGAACCGTATGACGGCGACTCTCCAGGCGCCAATACGGCGCGGCCGCCCGTGTCCCGTGTCCCGGCGCGGCCGTCGACGGCGCGTCGGGCGTCCGGACGAGACCTCGGGTCCGCCCGGCCTCGCCTCGCCGTGTGCCAGCGCACGGTCTCACCGCCCGGCCGGGTGGCCGGCCGAGGCGGCCGAGGCGGGCGTGACAAAGGCGGGCGTGAATGGCAGTCCGGGCAGCCCGAAGGCGCGGCGCCGTCGCCGGTCCGGGCCGCGACCGGCGACGGCGGCGACGATCCAGGTTTCGACGGCGCGGGTCAGATCCCCGGCGGTCGGCAGGCGAGGAGCGTCGACACCGGTCGTACGGTCGCGATCACCGCTGTGCGTGGCCCGTGGATCAGGTCCGGCGCCGCGGGCGTGCGCCGCGATGGTGGGCCCCGACGACGCTGCTGCCGACGCCTGCCACGCCTGGTCGTGCCACGCCTGGTCGTGCCAGGAGTGTTCTGGCCCGAACCGGTCAGACCGGGCCTGTTCGGGCCAGGCTTCGCCCGTGCTGGTGCGGGAGCCAGCGCCGGGGTGGAGGTGGGGGTGGCCATCGGCGTGGGCGGGCGAGGGCTGTCGGGCGTGGCTCGGACTGACCGGGCTCGGACGGTCCTGGTCCAGCCGGGCCTCGTCCGAGGGGGCCTCGTCCGATCGGGGCAGGTGGTACAGCGCGATCAGGCGGCGGGTGACCCGTTCCAGATCGGCCGGCCGCGGCCCAGGGGTCTCGCTGTGGGCGCCCTGTAGAGCCTGACGGAAGTACTCCTCCGCCGCGGCCGCCAACCGCGCTCCGCCCGGCCAGGAGCCGCCGTCCCGATGATCATGTTTTCTCCAGCGGCACAGGGCCTGATAGAGGTCCTGGTCCGCGCTCCAGTCGGGCACGTGCTGGGCAAGGAGTCCGAAGGCCCGTGCGGCGTCTGGCCGTCCCGGGCCGCAGGCGGCCAGGAACGCCGCGGCCGGATCGGGTCGCACCCCTAAAGCGGCGTGCGACCCAGGGAGCGCATCTCGCGGCCCGCCCGGAGCGAGCCGAGCGTCGATTTCGGTGCACAGATTCTGCAGATCCACGTCGGGTCCGGCGGCCGGCCGCGCTCCACCACGGGAGTAGAGGTCCAGCAGGCGCCGGATGACGGCGGGCCGATGTCCCGGGTCGGCACCGGAACCGCCGGCGGCGTCCAGCCGGCGGTAGAACGGCCCCACCCCGGTGGCAAGGACGGCCTGGCGCAGGTCGTGCGCGCCGGACCAGTCCGGGACGTAGAGGATGAACAGCCGGAAGGCATCCGCTCCCCATGCCTGGGTCTCCCGCATCAACCGGACGACGGCAGCGGACGGTGACTCCGCGGCGGTCGCGGGCGTCCAGCCCGTGCGTGGCGCCGGGCGGGTGACCCCTTGCGCGGTGACGACCGGTGTCCAAGCGGCCTGGTGGGCAGGGAGGGTGCCGTGGGCGGTGTCCCTCCCCACGGCACCCTCCCTGGCACGGTCGCTGCCGTGGGCATCCGCGGGAGCGGGTGACGCGGGCTGGCCTGATGTACTCGCCTGAGCGGGAGAGTGGCCATGGCCGGCCAGGTGGGGCTGCCCGGCAGGCCATGGCGTCGGGGGGCCCGGGCGCAGGGAGTCCAGCGTCCGAGCGGTGAGGCGACGGGCCTGGTCGGCCGACGCGGGTAGCCCGTAGGCGGTGAACAGAGTGGTGAGGCCTGCCTCGAGCGTCGAACGGGCCTCGTCCAGTGATTCGCAGACGGTCCGCGCGGGCGAGGGCCCACGCAGGGATGCGAGCGTGTCGGCGAGGGTGACCAGGGCAGCCTCGACGCGCCGCTGTGCCTCCAGAACGGCGATCTCCGCCGCGGCGGTGCTCATGTCTGGTCGGGACGGGCCAGCATCCCTGACTCGGGCCATCACCGCGGCAGCGATCTCGGAGGCCGCCGGTCTGGCCGGTGCTGGCGAGCTGGTTGGCATTGCTGGACCGGCCGGCGTTGACCGGCCGGCCGACTGGCCAGAGCGGTCCGGCGCCCGTGACGGTCGGGATTCCCGCGAAGCGATCTCGGCCGGTCGGGTCAGCAGACCGGCGAGCCGGCGCAACTGTCCCCGAAGCCGATCGGCGCCGGGGAGGTCCGGGGGCAGGCCGATCGGGGCGGTCAGAATGGTGATCAGAAGCTGGGTTGGATCCGGCCCTTTGGGGTCTGCCGCCTGGCCGTCGTCGGACCCGTGCCCGTCGAGTATCTGGGTGTAGGCATCGCGCAGGTACTCACCGACCGCCCGCGTCTGCGGGCAACGGTGCTCGGCGGCCGGCACGTGTCTGGCCGGGGGCGTCGGCGGTGGGATGGTCCGACCCGGCGCAGGTGGCCTCGCACTCGTGCGGGCGGCGGCGACCAGGCGTTGGCTCCACCGCTCGGGCTCCTCGAGGTCGAACGGTTCCAGGCGGCCGCGGCCCAGCAGGGTGGCGACCCCACGCATCCCGTTGTGGCCGTAAACGTCCACCAGGACCCGGGCAGCTTCGAGCACGATCAGCGGGGCCGCCGGATGGATGCGTGGATCCACGTGAATCATCGTCTGCTCGGTGCCGGGTCCGGCGGTCGGCGGTCGCGGGGCGAGAAGGAACCTTGGTAGGAGCCCCGCTTCGCCCGGTGGGAAGCCCTGGTGCAGGGCGCCTTCGCTCGCGTAGGCGGTGCCCCTGGGCGGTTCGCCGGCTCGCCCGGCCTGCTCGTCAGCCGCGTCCCAGGCGAAACTCGGCGTCATGCGCGAGGCGAAGGTCAGGCGGTAGGGGAGGACATCCTCCAGCAGTTCCACCAGGGCCCACATCAAGGTCACCGCCTCGTCGCTGCCCGTGTGTGAGATCGCGAAAGGCTGGCCAGCGCGGGACGAGACCAGCACGGAAGCGATCACGTTGGCCAGTCGGTGCCGGCGCGCGGTGGCCCGGGCGGCCTGGCGCAGTGCGCCCTCGCCGGTCCGGCGGGTCGTGGTCAGGTCGGCCAGGTGCAACGGGGCGAGGCGGGTCGAGGTGCGCGGTGAGTCGGCCCGCCCGGTCCCGGCCGCGTGCAGCGCGAGGGCCACCCGTTCGGTCAGGTAGTCCGCCCGGCCGGTCAGGACGTGTGCCCGCAGGCGGCCAGGGCCGGTCCCGCTGCGCCGCGGGACCCGGATGCGGTGCACGAGCGCGGCCCGCTCCGAGACGTCGGCCATGGCACCCGGGGCTGGGCCGACCTGCGCGGGCGAGCCGACCACATAGGCCAGGGACGCCGTGGCATGGTCGGCCAGGGCGTCCTGCGCGAGCAACTGGCTTGCGGGCAGGTCATCCCAGGATCTGGCGGTCGCCGATCCCAGCGAGCTGGCGACCGGGAAGAAGCCCTGGGCGCCGGTTCGCGGATGGCGCGACCACACATAGACGACCTGGTCGATGCGGCTCGCGTCGGGTGACCAGCCGGCACGAGTCAGCGCGGTCGAATCGCCGATCATGAAGCATCGGGTCCGATCGGGCGGCGTCGCCGGCTGGTCGCGTTCATCCGCGGGCGATGGTGGGGCCGTCGCCGACGTTGCCGCCACCGGGGAGGGGGAGATCCTCCGCGGTCGCGGCGAGGGGGGCGAAGCGGCGCATCCGGGTCGGCAGCCAGGGACAGAACCGGCCAAGCCGATTCCGCGGCGCCCGTCGCGGCAGGCGGCCACGGCGCGGGCGGGGCGCGCCGACGGAGGAAGGAGTCGGAGCGGCCAGGGACTCAGCCGGCCCAGTCAGACGGCCCAGCGGGTCGCCCTTGGTGGCCGCGGGCCTGGGCTCGGGCGGCGGCGGGAGGGATCCCGGCTGAATGCCGGCGGCGCGCGGCTCTCCGGCCGGGCGGGATCGCAGGCCGCGTAGCGTCTGCTCGGGCAGCCCGCCGATGACCGCACCGATCCTGGGAAGGACGACATGCCCGGGCGCCGCGGCCACGTCCCGGCACACCCGGTCAAAGACCTCAGGGGTGCGCAACGCCTCGAGGATGGTGCCCAGGAGGTCATCGTGGGTGGGTGGGCGGTCGGTTGGCGAGCGGTCGGTGGAGGAGCGCAGGACCCGCGGATCCGGCTCCGGTTGCGACGGTCCGGCCGCGGCCGCGGCCGCGGCGATCGAGGGTACGGCCGTCACCGTGATCCTCGCCGCCGCCCCGGTCGCCTCGACCCCGCCGGTCGTCCCTGCCTGGCCTCTCGGTTGCAGCCGGTGGGCTGACCGTATCCGGTCTGCCGGCCGGACCTGATCCGCCGACCGGGTCCGGCCCGTGAGCGGCGCCCGGGCCAGTTCCGCCGATCCGACCTCGAGGAACGAGTACCGATCGGGGTCATAGGTGGCGTCCAGATCGTCTGACTCGCCCGAGAAGTCCCCGTCCATCGGGTTGCCGTCGAGCGGGTTGCCGTCGATCAATTCGCTGTCGATCGGTTCGCCACGCGCAGGACGGTGCGGGCCGTCGGGCAGTCGGGTGGGCGGCGTGCCGACCAGGAGGACCAGCGCCGCGCCGCGGTCGCGGGCGGCGAGGAGCGGGTCGAGCGCCGCTCGAAGGTCCGCCAGCACCGACGTCGTGACCAGGACGAGCCGGGAGGCCGGCGGCACCTGGTCACCGGTCGGCGGTGGGAGCGCGGACATGCCCGCGGTGTCACCGCTGGTCATCGGGGCGGGTGGGGACTGGCGGGGTGGGCCGCCAGCGCGAGGCCTGCCGCCGTCCGGTGCCCTGTGATCGGGGCGATGCCCGCGGAGATCGAGGACGACGACGGCGTCCGGATCGGAGTGCATGGGCTCACCCACCGGACCCGCCGGACCCGCCGAGCCCGCCGTGGGCCGCGACCGCCCCGGGGGATAGCGGTCGGCGCCTTTGTGCTCGGCATTGATCGTGCTCCCGCAATACGGACACATAATGCGTGCACGGCATTGCCTGGATGGGTCCGACCCGGAGATCTGGTCGGGTAGCTCCCTGCTCGGTGGCCAATGATTGTCTCCCCGGCATGTCCGGCCGCGGCGCTGATCGCGTAGTTACCTGATTACCAGTTCCTGGCGAAAAGGTAATTCCTGAAGCGGGCTGGCGTCCAGAGAAGGGCAAAAAAATCATCCGAGCCGGGCCGGGAAGCCCTGGCACAGCAGTGATCAGGCCTGGTGCGTGGCTGGTGTCAGGCCGCGTCGAGGGGATTTCCCCGACTTTGGGGCGAGATGATGGCACCGATCGACGTTTGCCATCGCGCGTGCAGCAGCATGTGCAGCGGCCGGTTCCGGATTCCGAAGCGTTCTACGGACCCGTGCGGGCCGACTGCTGGTCGGCAACAATCCGCCAGAAATTCCGGTCGGCGTCACGAGGAGATCATGTCGCGGTACTTCGACTCGGCAGTGGTGCTGTGGCTGCAGCGATCTGTCCGGCGCACACAGAGGTGAGCCCCGGAAACCTGGGGGGTTCCGGGGCTCACCTCATGGTGTTCGGGTGCTGCTTCGGCGCCGCTCGGCCGGGCCGGGGGCGTGTGGTGGGACGACCACCAGGGCTCCCGGCCGGGCCGTCACTCGCTGGACTTGGCCAGGTCGACCGGCGGCGCGTCGGGAACCTCGACCGGCTTCGTCTCGCCGCGGAAGATGAACTTCGCCTCTTCGCCCTCGCCCTCGACGTCGCCGACGACGATCTCGCCCGGCTTGAGCGTGCCGTAGAGGATCTTCTCGGACAGGACGTCCTCGATCTCCCGCTGGATCGTCCGGCGCAGCGGCCGGGCGCCGAGCACCGGGTCGTAGCCCTTCTTCGCCAGCAGCGCCTTGGCCGCGGACGTGAGCTCGAGGGCCATGTCCTTGTTCTTCAGCTGGATGTCGACCCGGGCCAGCATCAGATCGACGATCTGAATGATCTCGGCCTCGGAGAGCTGGTGGAAGACGATGATGTCGTCGATCCGGTTGAGGAACTCAGGCCGGAAGTGCTGCTTGAGCTCGTCCTGGACCCTGGCCTTCATCCGCTCGTAGTCAACCGCGCCCTGACCGGTGGCGAAACCGATACCGGGGCCCTTGGAGATGTCTCGGGTGCCCAGGTTCGACGTCATGATCAGGACGGTGTTCTTGAAGTCGACCAGCCGACCCTGGGAGTCGGTCAGGCGACCGTCCTCCAGGATCTGCAGGAGGGTGTTGAAGACATCGGGGTGCGCCTTCTCGACCTCGTCGAACAGCACGACCGAGAACGGCTTGCGCCGGACCCGCTCGGTGAGCTGGCCGCCCTCCTCGTAGCCGACATACCCGGGCGGGGAGCCCACCAGCCGCGAAACGGTGTGCTTCTCCATGTACTCGGACATGTCGAGCTGGATGAGAGCGTCCTCGTCGCCGAAGAGGAACTCAGCGAGCGTCTTGGACAGCTCGGTCTTACCGACGCCGGACGGGCCGGCGAAGATGAACGAGCCTCCGGGACGCTTCGGGTCCTTGAGGCCGGCGCGGGTACGCCGGATCGCCTGGGAGACGGCCTTGATCGCCTGCTGCTGGCCGATGACCCGCCTGTGCAGCTCATCCTCCATGCGCAGCAGCCGCGCGGTCTCCTCCTCGGTGAGCTTGAAGACCGGGATGCCCGTCCAGATGGCGAGGACCTCGGCGATCTCCTCGTCGCCCACCTCGGCGACGACGTCCATGTCGCCGGCCTTCCACTCCTTCTCCCGCTTCGCCTTCTCCGACAGGAGGGTCTTCTCCTTGTCGCGCAGCGAGGCGGCCTTCTCGAAGTCCTGCGCGTCGATCGCGGACTCCTTGTCCCGGCGGACGTTCGCGATGCGCTCGTCGAACTCGCGCAGGTCCGGCGGGGCGGTCATCCGGCGGATACGCATCCGGGAGCCGGCCTCGTCGATCAGGTCGATCGCCTTGTCCGGAAGGAAGCGGTCGGAGATGTAGCGGTCGGCCAGGGAGGCGGCCGAGACCAGGGCGGCGTCGGTGATCGAGACGCGGTGGTGCGCCTCGTACCGGTCGCGCAGTCCCTTGAGGATCTCGATGGTGTGGGCCACCGATGGCTCCGCGACCTGGATCGGCTGGAAGCGGCGCTCGAGGGCCGCGTCCTTCTCCAGGTGCTTGCGGTACTCGTCCAGGGTGGTCGCACCGATGGTCTGCAGCTCACCGCGGGCGAGCATGGGCTTGAGGATCGAGGCGGCGTCGATCGCGCCCTCGGCGGCGCCCGCGCCCACCAGCGTGTGCAGCTCGTCGATGAACAGGATGATGTCGCCGCGGGTGCGGATCTCCTTGAGGACCTTCTTCAGCCGCTCCTCGAAGTCACCGCGGTAGCGGGACCCGGCGACCAGGGCGCCGAGGTCGAGGGTGTAGAGCTGCTTGTCCTTCAGGGTCTCGGGCACCTCGCCCTTGACGATCGCCTGCGCCAGCCCCTCGACGACGGCCGTCTTGCCGACGCCGGGCTCGCCGATCAGCACCGGGTTGTTCTTGGTCCGGCGCGACAGCACCTGCATGACGCGCTCGATCTCCTTCTCGCGCCCGATGACCGGGTCGAGCTTGGACTCGCGCGCCGCGGCGGTGAGGTTGCGGCCGAACTGGTCGAGCACCAGCGAGGTGGACGGCGTGCCCTCGGCGGGTGCCCCTGAGGTCGCGGTCTCGCCCTTGCCCTGGTAGCCGGAGAGCAGCTGGATGACCTGCTGGCGCACGCGGTTGAGGTCCGCGCCGAGCTTGACGAGTACCTGGGCGGCGACGCCCTCGCCCTCGCGGATGAGACCGAGCAGGATGTGCTCGGTGCCGATGTAGTTGTGGCCGAGCTGGAGGGCCTCCCGAAGCGACAGCTCCAGGACCTTCTTCGCACGCGGCGTGAACGGGATGTGCCCGCTCGGCGCCTGCTGACCCTGGCCGATGATCTCTTCGACCTGTGACCGCACACCCTCAAGGGAGATGCCGAGGGACTCGAGGGCCTTGGCGGCGACGCCCTCGCCCTCGTGGATCAGTCCGAGCAGGATGTGCTCGGTCCCGATGTAGTTGTGGTTGAGCATCCTGGCCTCTTCTTGAGCCAGGACGACGACCCGACGTGCCCGGTCGGTGAATCTCTCGAACATGTGCGCTCCTTCGAGCTGCGACCGACCACACGACAGCCGGTATCCGCATGCTAGCTCCGCCGAGGCATGTCCTCACGCATCGAACAGAAACCTACCCGCCGGCTCCGACCTCTTCGATGAGTCCGGACGACCGGCACAAGGACCGGCGCGACCAGCGGAGACGCTTAGGGCAACCGTGGCCGACCGGCCATGATTCCGTCACGTCGTTCCGCCAAGAGCAGAACGACTCGTGCCGGACAGCGCCGGTGCCATCCCGCGTGCCGGGCCCCGTCGACGGCTGTACCGCCTGCCGTGGCCCGCGCCGTCGTCACTGACGGTAGTGCACGCCAGGATGCTGCACGGTATGATCCACATCATACTTGCAAGTATCTGTTATTGTATAGCTACATTCCGTAGTCAGGCTCGGGGGCTCCGAGTCCGACGCGGCTCCCGCACTACTTTACGTGCCTCGGCGCGAATGGGTGGACTGGCGTTGTCTCATACCGCAAGGCCACCGTCACCCTGAGTTTCAATCCAGGCCCGCATCCGGGTCTCCCGATCCGCGTCGGCGGTGAACGGGCAGGTGGTGCAGTACTCCGCGTCCAGCTGGTGGGCCAGGCAGCAGGACCCGCGACGCATACCGACGTAGCTGCGTCCGCGATGGACGAACTCCTGCCATCGCGGGCGGGCCAGCATGGTCGGGGCCGCCCGCGCGAAGAAGGCATCGGCCTCGTCCCGCCCCATCGCGGGATCCCCGGTCGCCCGTTCCGTGAGCAGGAACGCCCGGGCGCACTGCGCCGCCGCCGCCCCCCACAGCGCGGGCCGGCCCAGCCGCACCATCCCCCGCAGATGCGCGAGGAACGGCTCGAGGTGAGCCAGGATCTCCTCGACCAGGGCGGCACGTAGCCGCTCGGGATCCGCGGCCACCCGGATCCCCGCCTCGCCGCGGTCCCCGCCACCGGGAACGTCCGCCGCGGCGCCGAAGCCGAGCGGGGCCCCGGGGCCGGACCCAGCCGCGGGGCCGGACCCGGCCACCGGGCCCGACGCGGCCGGGGGTCCGAGCGTGGCCAGGGGTCCGGATCCCGTCAGGGCAGCGCAGAGCAGGGGATCGGTGGGGAGCGCCGTGGCGACCGGGCGGTACAGCGCGGTCCGGTCAAACCAGCCGTTGTCCGGCACGCTCAGGGCCATCTGCTGGGGCGAGAGATCCGGCACTCGCCGCAGCAGAAGATAGGAGGCGATGGCGGGGCCGACGACGGCGGCCGCGTACCAGTTGGCGAGGTAGCTCGCGGCGACCTCCGCGCTCGCGCCCGGGTTGGCCCGCGCGACCCGGGACAGCGACTCGGCCACGCCGGTCTGAGTGTTCAGGCGGGCACAGCTCACCCACGTAGGCCCTACCGGAATGCCGAAGTGCAACCCACGGGGTGCCAGCGACTCGGCAACGACGGAGGGAACGGGCCAGGGCGCGGTGCGGTCCGCGCTGCCGGGCCGGGTCGCGAGCGCGGCACCGGTGATCGGCTCCCGCGCGGGCGTCGACGGCGACGAGGGAACGAGCATGATGGTTAGGTAAGGCTAACTTCAAGTCATTGTCAAACGGTCGGCGCCACAGGTGCCGCGCGCCGTTCGGGTTCGCTCCGACGCTCCGGCGCACGTTCCCCGCACGTCGCGGCCCTGCGCCTGTGCGGCGTGCTCCCGACGCGGCCAATGCGTGTGACGAACATCATCCGCGGCCGCCGCGGATGATGCTGGTTACGCTACCCATTCGTAGTGATGCGCAAGGTACTTGATTTTCGCTGCGGGGGTGCCGCGCCGCGGCCGGAGTGTCGGTCAGCGGTCGTGGCTGTCCAGGTAGTGGTCGACGGCCTTCGCGATCGCCGCCTGGCCGTCGGCGTCGGGGTGGGCGCTGAGGTTGCGGCCGGGGGAGAAGAGGCTGATTGGTGCCACCCAGGAGTCCTTCGTGCACATCTCGTGCCCCCGCAGGGCGCGGTCGATCGAGACATATTCGACGTCGGCCTTGGCCGCCGACCGTCGAATGGCCTGGTTGAGCTGCCTGTTCAGGATGGTCAGCTGGTTACGCTCGGTGTTGCTGAGCCACTTACAGGTGTTCTTGCTCTGTCGGGCGGGGAATATGCTCGGATAACCGACGACAAGTATTCGAGCGCCCGGAGCCGCCGTCCTCATCGCGGTATAGCTCGCGACCAGACTGTCCGGAAGTTCCTTGTTGACGTAATCGCGCTCGCGTTTGTCGTTGCCGGTCCAGAAACATTTCCAGGTGTAACAACTGACGATGACCTGGCTGAACCCGGCATCGTTGCCACCGATCGTGATGGTGACGATGTCCGGGGCGGGTGTGGCCTGCCGCAACTGGACGAGCTGAGGTTCCTCCCCGTGGAACGACGAGCTCAGCGCATCCGTGGTCGCGCCGGCGCAGGCGGCGAACAGGTCGATCGAGATCGAGCTGTCGATCGTGGTGAGCAGCCGTGGCCACGCCTGACTGCTGTGCCGGCAGCGGGCGTCGGCGGGGTCGAACGGCGGGGTGCCCTCGCCCGAGGAGTACGAGTCGCCCAGCGCGGCAAGGACGTGATGCGCGGGCGGCGCCGCGGCCAGCGCCGGATCGCCCCACCCGGACGACAGCGTCCCCGTGATGACGAGAATCACCAGCACAAGGGCGAGTCGAAGGGGCTGGGCGGGGTACGCCCGCATGAATGTGCGCCGACCGAGTCGGCATGCGGCGCAGGCGGCCAGGTCTCGGTCCCGCATAGCTTCAGATAGTAACCGGCCGACCCGGCCGCGCACCCGCGGACCTTGGCGAAGTCCTTATTCTGACGCCTTGCGACGCCACCCGCCAGGGGGATATCTCGGCCGAATCCGGTCTGTACCCGCCCGGATCCGGCGGCTGACCTCTGGAACCGGCCGGCACCTCATGGGGTGCGCTTCAGAGGCGGTATCCGTGGGGCCCCGGCGGTTGGACGGCGCCGAATTCAGGTGTTCTTCTCGAACACCAGCCGAAGGCCGATCAGGGTCAGATGCGGCTCATGCCGGTCGAGGGTCTCGCTTTCCTTGAGCACCAGCGAGGCAAGACCGCCGGTGGCGATCGCCGTCGCATGGGTGCCGAGCTCGGTGCGGATCCGCCGCACCAGCCCGTCCACCTGGCCGGCGACGCCATAGATCATTCCTGACTGCAGTGCCTCGACGGTGCCCCGGCCGATGACCGAGCGTGGCGGGGTGAGCTCCACCTTGCGCAGTTGGGCGGCACGGGAGGCGAGCGCGTCCAGGGCGATCTCGATGCCGGGTGCGAGTGCCCCGCCGACGAACTCGCCGCGGGCGGAGACGACGTCCAGGTTCGTCGAGGTGCCGAAGTCGACCACGATCGCCGGACCGCCGTACAGGTGGTACGCGGCGAGCGTGTTCATGATCCGGTCGGCGCCGGCCTCCTTCGGGTTGTCGATGAGAATGGGCACGCCCGTGCGGGTGCCGGGTTCGACGATGACGACCGGTGTGTCGCGGAATCTCCGCGCCACCATCCGGCGCAGCTCCCGCAGCGCGGCGGGCACGGTCGAGCAGATCGACACGCCGGTGATCCGGTAGTCGCCGAGCAGACCGCGGTAGAGCAGCACCAGCTCGTCCGCGGTCGAGTGGGGATCGGTGCGGACCCGCCAGGAGTCGACGAGGGTCTCGTCGGCGAACACGCCGACGACCGTGTTGGTGTTGCCGACGTCAATGGCGAGCAGCATCAGGCCTCCTCCACGATCGAGCCCACGGCTGATCGGGCTGTGCTGGCGGGGCTGGCGGGGCCCGTGGGGTGGCCGGGGTCGAGATCCAGGCCAAGATCCAGAGCTGGCGCCGAATGGGTCAGCGCTCCGACCGCAAGATAGTCCACGCCGGTGGCCGCGACGTCCGCCGCCACCGCGAGGCTCAGGCCTCCGCTGGCCTCGAGCCGCACTCCGGCCGGCCGGGCGATCGCCACCGACGCGCGCAGCTCCCGCGCGTTCATGTTGTCGCACAGGATGAGATCGGCACCGGCCCCCACGGCTTCGGCGACCTGGTCGACAGTGTCGCACTCGACCTCGACCGGCAGCTGCGGGAACGCCGCCCGGACCGCGGCGAACGCGGCGGCCACCCCGCCGGCCGCGATCACGTGATTGTCCTTGATCAGTGCCGCGTCGGCCAGCGACATCCGGTGGTTGACTCCACCTCCGCAGCGCACCGCGTACTTCTCCAGCGCGCGCAGGCCGGGCAGCGTCTTGCGGGTGTCGCGGATGGCCGCGCTCGTGCCGGCGACGGCATCCACCCAGGTCCGGGTGAGAGTGGCGATGCCACTGAGATGGCACAGCAGGTTCAGTGCGGTCCGCTCGGCGGTGAGCAGTCCCCGCACCGGGCCGTTGACCCGAGCGACGGTCTGGCCTGGGGTGACCTGATCGCCGTCGGCGGCGACGAGGGTGACGGTCACCGTACGACCGAGCACCGTCTCGAACACGGCGGCGACGACCGGCAGCCCGGCCACGGTGCCGGCGGCTCGGCTCACCAGGGCGCCGTGGCCGACCAGCCCCACGTCGACGGTCGCGGCCGAGGTCGCGTCGACCGCGCCGGCCGGTTCCGCGCAACCGCCCGCCGGTGAACCGTCTGCTGTGAGTCCGTAGCCGTCGACCGCCGTCTCGGGTCTGCCCGCGTTGCCCGCGTCGCCGGCCCGGGTGGGCGTCCAGCCGGGGAGGTCTTCGGCGAGGGCGTGGCCGATGACGGCGAGGACCTGGTCGGGGTCCAGCCCGGCGACGGCGAGCCCGCTGCGGGTGGCCGGGGACAGCCGTCCGCCGATGCCACTGTGGGCGGCCTGGCCGCCGTGGACGGCGAGCGGGCCGCTCACGATGCTGGCCGGACGGTGTCGGCATCCCCGCGCACGGCTGGGCCCGCGACCCGGCCCGGGGCACCGCCCGCGTCCCTGCCTGCCTCGATGCGCGGGTCCACGATGGGCTCGACATCGACGACGAGCTCGCCCTCGGGGCTCAGGCGGGTGACCACCCGGCCGAGCCAGTGAGCGTCGTCGCGCTCAGCGAAGTCCTCCCGCCAGTGGGAGCCGCGGGTCTCGGTGCGGGCGGTGGCGGCGGCCACCAGCGCCGTCGCGACGGTGCGCAGGTTGGTCATCTCCCAGGCGGGCGGGCCGGCGGTGACGGTTGCCCCACTGACCCGCAGGTCACCGAGGCCGGAGAGGACCTTCGCGGTGGCGTGCAGGCTCTCGGCGCTGCGCAGCACGCCGGCACCGTCGGTCATCGCCCGGGCAAGCTCGGCGCGCTCCGCCGGGTCGGTCAGCCCGCTGCCCCGCCGCACGACAGGGGCGGCCGGTACGGCATCGCGCAGCCGGCCGGGCCGACCCCCGCCCGCATCGGCATCGGCTCCGGCTCCGGCCTCCCCGGCAATGTGCGTAGCGATGCGCGCGGCGAAGACCAAGCCCTCGAGCAGACTGTTGGACGCGAGCCGGTTGGCACCGTGGACGCCAGTGCAGGCCACCTCCCCGCACGCGTACAGCCCGGGGACGGTGGTACGACCCCACAGGTCGGTGCGGACCCCGCCGGAGGCGTAGTGGGCCGCCGGCGCCACCGGTATCGGCATGGTCACCGGGTCGATGCCGTATGAGCGGCACCGGGCGGTGATGGACGGGAACCGCTCCTCGATCATCCGTACACCGAGGCCGCGGGCATCGAGGTACAGGTGGTCGGCCCCCTGGGCGGCCATCACTCGCGACATCTGCTTGGCCACGACGTCGCGGGGCGCGAGGTCGGCCAGTGGGTGGGCGCCGGTCATCACCCGTTCTCCGGCGGCGTCCACCAGGATGGCGCCCTCGCCGCGCATCGCCTCGCTGACCAACGGCTGCTGCTCGCCGAACAGGGCTGTTGCGGCTGTGACGGCCCCGTCTCCGCCGGCGGCGGAGACGGGGGGTATCCACAGCGCCGTGGGATGGAACTGGACGAACTCCAGGTCGGCGACGACCGCGCCAGCACGCAACGCGAGCGCCACCCCGTCGCCGGTGGACACCCCGGGATTCGTCGTGGAGGCGAAGATCTGCCCCATCCCGCCGGTCGCGAGCACCACGCTCGGGGCGGTGACCGCGCCGACGCCGTCCCGGCTGCCCTCGCCGAGCACGTGCAGGGTGGCCCCGGCGGCCCGGCCGTCCGCATCCAACAGCAGATCGAGGACCAGGGCGTTCTCGATCACCTCGATGGACGGGTCCGCTCGCACCGCCGCGATCAGCGCGCGTTCCACCTCGAGACCGGTGGCGTCCCCGCCGGCATGGATGATCCGGTTGCGCAGGTGGCCACCCTCCCGGGTCAGGGCGAACGACCCGTCGGCGGCCCGATCGAACCGGGCACCGAGCTCGGCGAGTTCCCGGACCCGGGCCGGCCCCTCGTCGACCAGGACCCGGGCCGCCTGCGCGTCGCACAACCCGACTCCGGCCACCAGGGTGTCGGCCAGGTGATCCGCGGGGGAGTCCTCGGCGGCCAGCGCCGCGGCGATCCCGCCCTGCGCCCAGCGGGTGGAGCCGGCGTCCAGATGAGCCTTGGTGACCAGCAGCACCCGGGCGGCGGGCAGCTCGCGGCGAGTGTGCAGCACCGCGGTGAGGCCGGCGATACCCGACCCGATGACGACGATGTCAGCGCTACGACTCCACCCCGGGCGGGGTGCGCCGAGCCGGCAGGGCAGCACGATCACCGGGAGGCCACGACCGTCCGGCTCGCCGGAATGGAGAGGTCGCCGCGCAGGCTCGACGGGTCGCCGGGCAGTGCCTCGGCCGGATCGCCGCCGCGGCCGATGATCCGGTTCTCGGCGTCCACGAACAGCACCCGCGGGACGTAGCGCCGCGCCTCGGCGTCCTCCATGATCCCGTAGGCGATGATGATGACCAGGTCGCCGGGGTGGACGAGCCGGGCCGCCGCCCCGTTGATCCCGATCACACCGCTGCCCGCGGGTCCGGGGATGGTGTAGGTCTCCAGCCGGGCGCCGTTGTTGATGTCCACGATCGTCACCTGCTCGCCGGGCAGCAGGTCCGCGGCCTCGAGCAGGTCCGAGTCGATGGTGACCGAGCCCACGTAGTTCAGGTCGGCCTGGGTCACGGTGGCCCGGTGGATCTTGGCGGTGAGCATGGTGCGCAACACGGTCAGGCCCCCTGACGGTCGACGGGGAGGACGGGTTCGGCTGGGAGAACAAGCAGCTGGGCGGGGATGCCCGGTTCGTCGGGCCAGGCGGCCTCGGCGGGAACTTCGGGCTCGGCGTTGGTGTCGGGCTCGGCGTTGGTGTCGGGCTCTGCCGGCCCGCCGGGCAGGACGAGCGAGACGTTGTCGATCAGCCGCGTGGTTCCCACCCGGGCCGCGACGAGCAGCAGGGCTGGTCCGGCGCTCACCGGGCCGAGATCGTCGGGGCTGGCGAGGGTGAGGTAGTCGACGTCGACGCGGGTTCCCGCACCGTCCAGCACGGCGTGCGCCGCGGCGAGCACCCGCTCGGGTCCGCCGCCGGCGGCGGCCGCGGTCTGGCCCGCACGCAGGGCTCGCGAGAGGACCAGCGCGTCCTGGCGCTGGTGGGGGGTGAGGTAGACGTTGCGGCTCGAGCGTGCCAGCCCGTCGGGCTCACGAACGGTGTCCACCCCGACCACGGTGACGTCGAAGGCCAGGTCGGCGACCATCCGCCGGATGCAGACGAGCTGCTGGGCGTCCTTACGCCCGAAGAACGCCAGGTCCGGACGGACCAGGTGCAGCATGGTGGCGACGAGGGTGAGCATCCCGTCGAAGTGGCCGGGCCGCGACGCCCCTTCGAGGATCTCGCCGAGTGCTCCGGCGCTCAGCCGGACCAGCGGTGGCGTCCTGTGGATCACCCGCGGGGCGAACACCACGTCCACGCCCTCACGGGCGCAGATGCCGAGATCGGCCTCGAGGGTGCGCGGATACCGGTCCAGATCCTCACCGGCGCCGAACTGCAGGGGATTGACGTAGATCGTCACGACCACCTGGTCGGCCTGCGCTCGCGCGGCTCGCAGCAGGGCCGCGTGCCCCTCGTGCAGCGCCCCCATCGTCATGACGACCGCCCGGGTGGGCCGCCCGGCCGCTGTTCCGGGTGCCGCTGTTCCGGGCGCGGCTGGGACGGCGAGTGCGGCATGGAGCTCGGCCCGGCTCCGCGCGATCGTCGGACGACGCAGCCGCTGGTCACGGGCCTGATCGGGCGCATGGTGGACAGGCGCGTGGTGGACCACAGTGCTCATGGATCCGTTCCAGTCCTCGAGTGGGGTACCGGACGTCGAGCCACACTGTAACTCGGCTGCAACGCACCCGCGACTGCTGTGACCAGCACGGTGGACCAGCTCTGCGCCATGGGCCCAGACGCGGAAACGCCGCCGGCCGGACGACGCTGAGGTCGGTCCGGCCGGCGGCCTGGGTGGGCTGGGTTTCGGGCGAGGTGGGCCCCCGCGGACAGGCTCAGGCGGGGGGCATCGACCAGCGGGGCGTGGGGTAGCTCGGCCGTGGCGCGCCGGTCCGGCCGTCGGGGGCGCGGTCCGCGGGCGTGGTGTACCGCGGCGGTACGGGTGTACCGCCCCCATCCGTCCACGCGGTCCGTGCGGTGTGGCCGGCGTCGGCCGGGGCGGGCAGGCTGGCAGTGGGACCGCCGGACCCACCTGACCCGCCGGGCAGACCGGGTGCGGGCCGGCCCGAGCCGTGGTCGAGCGAGCCGTGGTCGAGCGAGCCGTCGTCGATGAAGTGGTCGTCGATGAAGTGGTCGTCCGCGGAGCGGTCGCGCCAGAGGCGGTTCTCCAGCAGGGTGAGCACGGCGGGCATGAGTACCACCCGGATGAGCGTGGCGTCGAGCAGGATCGCGGCGCCGAGCCCGACGCCGAGCTGCTTCATGCTGACCTGGGAAAGCGTCGCGAAGATCGAGAACACCGCGACCATGATGACCGCGGCACTGGTCACCACCCCGGCGCTGCGCCGCACTCCGACGGTCACCGCGTCCCGCATGGGCAGACCGGCCTCGCGGGCCTCCCGCACCCGGCTGAGCACGAAGACCTGGTAGTCCATGGACAGGCCGAACAGGATCACGAAGAGCATCAGCGGCAGCCAGATGGTGATCGCCCCGGTGGAGGTGTAGCCGAGCAGGCCATCGGCCCAGTGATGCTGGAAGACGGCGACGAGCAGACCGTACGCGGCGCCGACCGAGAGCAGGTTCAGCCCGACGGCGACGGCCGCGACCAGCGCGCTGCGGAACGCGGCGAGCAGCAGCAGGAAGGCGAGCACCAGCACGAAGCCGATGATCAGCGGCGTACGGGTGTGCAGGCGGTCGTTGAAGTCGACGGAGTCCGCGGTGGTGCCGGTGACGTCGGCGTGCAGGTTCGTCCGGGCCCCGGTGGATGCGGCGCCGAAAGTCGCCGGGATGACCGTGGAGCGCAGCACGTGCAGGGCTTTCGCCGACTCGCCGTTCGTGCCGCTGCCCGCGACCGGAATCTCGACCTTGGCGACCTGGTGGTCGGGGGTGTAAGTGATGCTCACCGGCTCGAACATCCGGCCGGAGGCGACCGCCCGCCGGTGCAGATCGTCCAGTGCGTGCTGCGCGGCCGCAGTGGTCAGGCGGGAACCATCCGTGCTGGAGACGACCACGGACGCCGCGACCTGGCCGCCGGGGAAGGCGTCCGACAGCCGCTCGTAGGTCTTCATGATCGGGAGTTTGCGAGGAATGTCGTCCACGCCGGGCTCGGCCGTGTGCATCCCGAGCGCGGGCAGGGCGAGCAGGAGCAGCAGGCCCCCGGTGATCACGGCGACCGGCTTCGGCCGGCGCAACAGCCGGCCCATCACGCCCGGCTTCACCAGCTGCGCCTGGTAGACGCGCCGCCGCGCCAGCAGCTCGTCCCTCGGGTCAATCACCGCGTCGCCCGCGTCGCCCGCGTCGCCGTGCGGACCGGCCAGATGGGCCGGGCCGGGCTGGCCGGGGATGGTCGCCTCGCCGGCACCGTCGTGACGCGGACCGTGGCTCCGGGCCCGACGCCCGCCGCGACGGACGGTCGCGCCGCGGCGGCGACGCCAGGGCAGCCGCAGCAGCTCGACCCGGTCGCCGAGCATCGACAGCAGGGCCGGCAGGACGGTGATCGATCCGAGCACGGCCACCAGCACCACGATGATCGTGCCGACGGCGACGCCGGTGAACGTGGCCATCCCGGTGAGGAACAGCCCGGCCATCGAGACCGCGACGGTCAGGCCCGAGGTCAGCACGGCGTGCCCGGACGTGTCCGCGGCGATCTCCAGCGCGCGCTCGGGGCTGTGCCCGGCGGCACGCTCCTCCCGCTCCCGGCGGATGTAGAACAGGGCGTAGTCGACGCCGACGGCCAGGCCGATGAGCAGCATCACCGAGGTGGCGGTTTCGTCGGTGGGGAAGGCGCGGCTGGCGAACGCGACGAGGCCGAGCGCGGCGACGAACGAGGTCAGTGCCAGCGCCATCGGGATCAGTGCGGCGACGACCGCGCCGAACACGGCGAGCAGGATGCCGAGGGTAAGCGGGATCGCGAGGAACTCGGCGCGGTGGAAGTCCTTGCCGACGGTGGCGCTGAGCGCCTTGTCGGAACTCGCGTCCCCGAACTGCTCGACCGACACGCCCGGATGCGCGGCCTGGACGGCCTTGACCGCGTCCAGAGTGGGCTCGACCTTGGCGTGATCGTCGGCGTCGCCCTTGAGGTCGAAGGTCACCAGGACGGAGCGCAGGTCGTGGGAGACCAGCCCCGGGTCGGTCCGCGCCCCGGGCGCCGCGATGGGCGCGCGCAGCTCGACGGCCACCCCGGTGGCCTGGATGCGGGTCGCGGTGTCACTGACCGTCGCCCGGATCTGGGGATCGGCGAGCAGCGTCTGCGCGTCCGCCGCCGGGGTCGACCGCTGGATGAGGACGTTCTCGCTGTCCGTGTCGACCCAGCCGTGCGCGGTCAGGGTCTTCTCGGCCCGGCCCGACTCGCCGATGCCCTCGTCCGCGTCGGTGATGGTGTGCGTCCCGATCAGGCCACCGACGAAGATCGCGAGAACGACGCCCAGCACCCAGCCGCCGACGGCGAGCTTGCGGTGCCGCACGCTCCAGCGCGCCGCCCGCGCGGCGAGGTGGGTGGGATGCCGGCCGGGCGGCCCCTGCCCGTCCGGTGGGCCGACGGTCCAGTCCGGTTGTCCGGGTCTGGCCGGCTGACCAGGGAGATTGGCCGATGTCCGAGGCGTCGATCGCATGGAACGACGATCTCGTCCCGTTCGTTGACCGTCACTGCGGCGAGCTACCAGATGTCTACTATGGTCCTCCGCCGCCCCACGGCTATGGCCTGCCGCCCTGCCGGGGTAGGGCTGTCCCCCCCGACGGGCGGCGCCCGGATCGGTCGGTCGGGCGCCGGGTCGGTCGGGCGCCGGGTCGGTCAGGCGCCGGCGAGGTAGTCCTTGAACGAGATGCCGGTCAGGCGCTCGTACGCCTCGACGTAGCGGGCCCGGGTGGACTCGACGACATCGTCCGGCAGCTCGGGGCCGGGCTCGGTCTTGTCCCAGCCGGTGTTGACCAGGTAGTCCCGGATGAACTGCTTGTCGAACGACGGCTGCGCCGCGCCCGGTGCCCAGGTGTCCTCCGGCCAGAACCGCGAGGAGTCCGGGGTGAGCACCTCGTCCGCGAGGCGCAGGTCGCCGTCGGTGTCGTGCCCGAACTCGAACTTGGTGTCGGCGAGCAGGATGCCTCGCTCGGCGGCGAGGTCGCTGGCCCGGCCGAAGATCTGCAGGGTGAGCCGCTCGAGCTCGGCGGCGAGCTCCGCGCCGACCCGGCCGGCCGCGTCGGCCCGGCTGATGTTCTCGTCATGCTGGCCGATCGGTGCCTTCGTCGACGGCGTGTAGATCGTCGTGGGCAGCTTGCTTCCGTCCACCAGGCCGGGTGGCAGCGGGTGGCCGCTGACGGCGCCGGTGCGGTTGTAGTCCTTCAGGCCGCTGCCGGTGAGGTAGCCGCGGGCGACACACTCGATGAGCACCATGTCGAGCCGGCGGCACAGCATCGAGCGGCCACGCAGCTGCTCGGCGTACGGCGCGAGCTCGGCCGGGTACTCGTCCACGTTCGAGCTGATGACGTGGGACGGGACGAGGTCGGCGAGCTGGTCGAACCACCACAGCGACAGCCCGGTCAGCACCGCGCCCTTGTCCGGGATCTCGGTGGGCAGGACCACGTCGAACGCCGAGATGCGGTCGCTGGCGACCAGGAGCACGGCGTCGTCCCCGACGGCGAACAGCTCCCGGACCTTGCCCGAACCCAGATGCGTGAGCCCGGCGAACTCCTCATGTGTCAGCGGCATGCCCTGCACCGTACCCATCCCCGACACGTTCCCGCGTCCGAACGCGACGCGGTCAGGCCAGCTCAGCGACGAGATCGGCCGCCTCGGCGAGCGCCGGGCCCCCCGGGCCAAACGTGATCTACAACAGCGACAACTCGATCTACAACTTCAGCGGACAACAAGCGCGGCGAGTTGTCGCTCACGTTGTAGATCATTCAGGGCCGGCGCGCCGCCGCCCGAGGATCAGCGTCACATCTTGTAGCGGAAATCTCGTGGCCAGGCGGACTCAAGATCCAAGTAGGTCGCTGTGGGCGTTTTCGTGTCCGATTTGCCCCCCACGGCGACCTACTTAGACGGATCTTGCTTTTCGGCCGGCCGCACCCGGCTACACAGTGTGGCGATCATGGGCTCCGGTTGGTGTTGCCGGGGGAGAGGAGAGGAGGGGAGCGGGGGGTGCGGTGGGGGGTGGGTATGGGGGTGCGGAATGTGGGCCTTGGGGTCTCGGTTCGGGGATTGGCGCGTCCCCACGTCGGCGGCGAGGGTTCCGATGGCCGCGCCGGATGCGATGATCCGGGTGGGGAGGTGTGGGTGTGAGTGCCGAATGGCTGGCGATGCTCCGGCGTGGTGAGGATCCGAACGTGCTGTACCGGCTGCGGACCGGATGGGCCGTTCTGGGTGACACGCAGCATCTTCCCGGATACTGCGTTCTGGTCCATGCGGACGACGTCGACCACCTGACCGATCTTCCGCGGGCCCGGCGGGCTGACTTCCTGTTCGATCTCGCGCTGCTCGGGGAGGCCATCAGCCGGGTCTGCGCGGCGAACGACCCGGGATTTCTCCGGATCAACTACGAGATTCTCGGGAATCTCTGGCCGCACCTGCACGGCCACGTTCGCGCTCGCTATTCCTGGGAAGAGGCGCGCCTCCGGGTCGGGCCCGTCTATCTGTATGGCGACGACGTCCGCCGCGCCGAGCGTCATGCGGTCGGCCCCGTGCACGAAACCCTGCGGGCCCAGCTCACCGACGCGCTCAGAGCGATCACCCGGGACGCCTACGGCGAGGATACTCTTCAGCCCTGAAACCGGAATACCGGGTAGCGTTGGGGAGGCGGGTCGGACGGTGCGCTGGAAAGTGCGGGGACGCCGCCTGGCTTTCGCCACGCCCTGGCTCGGGGTCTGGTTCCTGGACGTCGAGCAACCCGACGGTACGGCCAGTGAATACCATGTCGTGCAGCTGCGTGACCTGGCAGTTGTCGCCGCCGTGGACGATTCCGACCGGGTGCTGATGATGTGGCGGCACCGGATTGCCACGGACAGCTGGGCCTGGGAGTTCCCCATGGGCCTGGTCGAGGATGGCGAGGATCCGCAGGCCGCCGGGGCGCGGGAGCTCGAGGAGGAGACCGGCTGGCGGCCCGGCTCGGTCCGTCCGCTGCTCTACGCGGAGCCTGCCAGCGGCATCACCAACGCCCGGCATTTCCTGTTCCGGGCTGACGGATGTGTGCGGGTCGCTGCGCCCACGGAGCAGAACGAATCCGACCAGATTTCCTGGATCCCGCTCGCCGAACTCCACGGAATGATCAATCGCCGGGAGATCGTCAGTAGTGCGACCATCAGCGGGGCGCTGCTTCTTCTTTTGTCGTCTCCGACCGGTGTGACGCCGGCGTGAACAATCGCCGGCGTCGGATATCTGGTCCTCCTTTCCCGAGTGGTGGCGTCGGGCTCGGCAGCCCACCTCGGGATCTTCGTACTCCGCGATCTTTGATGATAAGTGTCCGCGATCGATGCGATCGTGAATCGGCGTTGGACGTCCAGGGGGATTCACCACTAACTTTGTGAACATGGTTGAGATCGCGGGCGGAACGTCGTCGGGCGTCTCCTGCGCGCCTGCCGTGCTCCCGGCGGGGATCCCGCTCGCGCCCGGATGGCACCTCGTCCAGCGGCGTGTGATCGACTTCATGCGTCGAAGCACAGCCTGCTGTCGCTGACCTGTCGCTGACTCGGCGGCCGGGCCAACCGCCGCCGGCCCCCTTTCTCTTGATCTTCTGATCGGCGCGGTTCCGCCCAACCGGACGCGCTGGCTGTCGCGGCTTCTGACTGTCGAGACGCAGGGGCAGGTCAGTTGGACGCGAGCCGCGTCGCCGCCGGCGGCCCACCCCGGCCCACCCCGGGACAGCGCCGTGATGCGCCTGCCTCGACCGCCGTGTGCCTTCTCGGGCCTGCCCGTTCTCACGATCCTGAGCGCTCTGGCGGCGGTCGTCCCGGACCCGTCTGAGCAGATGTCGATGCGGCCGAACCTCGCCGTGCCCTGCCCGTGACCGCAACACCGGCTGCATGACCAACACGATCGGAGATACGTCAGATGACGACGCTGACAAGGCCGGACACCCCTGGTCCGGACGCGGCCCGGCCGACGACGCGGCTCGGCTTCAACAGCCGTGTCTCGTTCACCACCGGCGAGGCGGGGCGCGGTCTGCGGGAAGGTATCGAGCTGTTCCAGGCGGCCGAGGGGCTCGGCTACCAGTCCGGCTGGACCTACCAGCGGCACTTCGACAACTACCTGTCCTCACCGTTGCCGTTCTTCGCCGCCGCCGGGCAGCACACCAGCCGGATCACCCTGGGCAGCGCGGTCATCCCCATGCGAAACCAGGAACCGATCCTGCTGGCCGAGGCGGCCGCTACCACGGATCTGCTCACGGATGGGCGGCTCCAGCTCGCCTTCTCCAGCGGCAGCGATGCCTGGGACGGCGTTTTCGGCACCGTCGCCACGGACGCCCGCACCGAGGGTCAGCGCCGGCTGCGCCGGTTCCTGGCCGGCGTCTCCGGCGAGGTCCTGCACACCGTCACCGAGCACCGGCCGCCCGGCCCCCCGCCCGGCACCGAGCTTCGGGTGACCCCGCACAGCCCGGGCCTGCGCGACCGGATCTGGTATGGCTCCGGCCACATCGCCTCGGCGGTGAACGCGGCCCGGCAGGGGCTGCGCCTGATCACCGGGACCATCCTGCGGGGGCTGGAGGAGGGTGAGACCTTCGGCGAGTACCAGGCCCGCCTGATCGGCGAGTACCGGACCGCCTGGGCGGACACCCACGGCACCCCGCCGCCACCGGTCGCCGTGGCCGCCTCCGTGCTACCCGCGCCGACCCGCGAGCTGCGGGAGATCTACGCCGCCTACGACCTGGAACGACGCACCTATGGTCCGGCCGCGTCCCGGCCGCGGGGCGCTCTGCCGCCGGTGAAGCTCGCCGACCTGCCCGCGGGGTTCGCGATGAGCCCGGTGTACCACGGAGACCCCGACACGGTGACCGACGCCGCCCTGGCGGACCCGGGGCTGTCCGCCGCCGACGAGCTGGTCCTGTTCCTCCCGCCCGCCTTCGGCCTCGACCAGAACATCCGCCTGCTCACCGACCTGGCCACCACCGTCGCCCCCGCCCTCGGCTGGGCTCCCGCCGCTTCCGCATAGACGACCCGGATCGCAACCATCTGCGGTGAGGTGCCGGGCGTCCCGGGGTCGTCGTTCTGCGGCGTGGGTATGCGCGAGCGGTGAGTGACGCCGAGCATGGACACGGCCGGACGGGCGTCGACGGGAGGCGGAACGGGTGGATACCTCGCAAGGCCGTTGCGGCGACTCCCCCGGCGATGCCGCGGTGCCGGTCGGCGGGGTGCCCGCCGACGAGGCCGCTGTGCCGACGGGCGGTAGGCCTGCCGACGAGGCCGCGGTGTCCGTGGGCGAGGCGGTCGCGGTGTGTGTTGGCGAGACCGGCGTGCTCGCGGGGGAAGCTGCCACGACTCGGCCGGAGCACGGCATCTACGGGACGATCCTCACCGCGGGCCTGATCGGTGCGCAGGATCCCCGAACCGACTCGCTCGCGGACATTGTCACGGATGTCCTGGTCACGGTCGCCGTGTTCTGGCTGGCGCACGGCTATGCGCGCGCCGCCGCTCGTCCCTTCGCCTCCGATGGACGGATCACCGTGTCCGGGCCCCCACCGGCCACGCCAACGGCGTCATCCCCGCCTCCGCCACCGTCGTCGTCACCGCGACTGCCACCGTCGCCGTCGTCGCCACCGCTGTCGTCGCCACCGCAACCGCCGCCGTCACCGCAACCGCCGTCGTCGCCACCTCCGCCATCGCTACCGCCACCGTCGTCGCCATTGCCGCCCCCACCACCGCCAATGCCGGCATCGCCAACGTCGCCGGCGGCGAGTCACGGGCTGCGGGTGGTGTGGCCGGCGCTGGTGGCGAGCTGGCCGCTGGCCAGGGCGTCGTTGCTGCCGCTCGGGGTGTTGGTGGTGGCGCGTCTGCTCGGGGCGTCGATGGACAACGCGCAGGAAGCCGCGCTGTGGGCCTGCGTCCTTCTGCTCGCCGTGTGGGGCCTTCTGGCTGGTAGAGCCGGCGGTCTCGCCGGCTGGCGGCTGGTGCGCTACACCCTGGGCAGCTGCCTGTTTGGTCTGGTTCTCGTCGCCCTGGAGACTGCCATCCACTGAGTACCCGTCCTGAATCTGAGCGACGCCTCCGCCTGCCAAAGTCCCCCTGCGCGCCGAACTCTCGGCCGCACTGAGCGCGCTCACCGCCGAGGCCTACCGCGAGACCGACGCCAAACCATGAGGGGCGGGTGGGGGATGGATTCCGTTCATCGGCCGAGGAAGTGACGACAGATCAAAGCGGTTCCGCCGCGCCTGCATCGAGGCGGGCGAGGTCCGCATGGGTGGCGTAATGGCTGGTGCCGGGAAAGGCGACGGCCCAGCCGGCGGTGCGTATCGCCATGGTGATGGCGTCGTCGGGGTCGCGGGAGCATAGCCAGGCGTGGAGGAAGCCGGTGAACAGGGCGTCTCCGGCGCCGGTGGTGTCGACCACGCCGAGCGGGGCGTGGGCGGCGATCCGCCGCGGTGGGCCGCCGCCCGCGACGGCGAGCAGGCATCCGTCGGCGCCGAGGCCGATCACGACGATCCGAGTCTGTCGGCCGGCCCGCCGTCCGTTAACTCGCTGGCCACGCGTAACTCGCTGGCCACGCGCCGGCCGGCCGTGGGCCCGCTGGCCGTGGGCCAAGACGTCGGCGGCGAACTGTTCGGGGGTAGTGGTGAGGCGTTCCGCGGAGGCGAACACGATCGTGGCGGCATCGATCCAGTCCGCGCCGTAGGCGTCGTCCAGGCCGGATGTCGCCTGCAGATCGACGGCGATCGGCACGCCCGCCGCGAGGGCGATCGGCAGCAGGTCGCGGGCGAATCCGATGGTGGAGATCGATGCCAGCTCGGCGCCGTCCAGCAACGCGCGGAACGTATCGGGCGGGTAGCTCGCCTCCGGTAGCCCCGCCAGGTCGGTGACGATGTGCCGGCGGCCGTCCGGGGCGACGAGCACCGCGGACTGGGCCGTCGTCGCCGTGCCCAGGATCCCCGGGCCGGTCAGCCCCTCCCGGGCGAGCGTGGTGCGCGCCAGCCCTCCGGCGGCATCATCACCGAGGAGCGTGGCGAGGCGGACCTGGTCGCCGAGCGCGGCCAGCCCACGGGCCACGTTGGCGCCGACGCCCGCGACCTCCAGGCGCAAGGCGTCCCGTACATACCGCACCGGCGTGTACGGCACCGGGAATCCGTCGACTGGAATGATCTGTTGAACGTTGACCACTCCGGCCACCACGATCGACGTCACCAGTCGCTCCCTCCGCGCGAATCCTTCGCCTGGCATATCCACCGTGCGATGTCCGCATTCCCAGATCTCGCCGGTCCGAATCGTGCGAAACTTACCCTGGAGGGCGACAGGGGATACCCGTCGGCGGCTGTCGCTGGAAAAGCGTTGGTGGCTGGAAGGAGCAGGGGTGTCGGGGCTTCCGTTCGGGATGTCCGGCCGGTTCTGGCGGGGTAATCTGCATACCCATTCCGATGGGTCGGACGGGGCGCTGCCGCCGGCCGAGGTCGCCCGGGTCTATCGGGAGGCGGGTTACGACTTCCTGGCCATCACGGATCATTTTCGGGCCCGGTTCGGCTTTCCGCTGACGGACACCCGGTCGCTGCGCACGCCCGGTTTCACCACGCTGCTGGGTGCCGAGCTGCACGCGCCGCGCACCGAGCTGTCGCCGGAATGGCACATCATCGCCGTGGGCCTGCCCCTCGGGTTCGCTCCGCCCGGTGACGGGGAGACCGGGCCGATGATCGCGCGGCGGGCGCGGGCGGCGGGGGCGTTCATCGGCATGGCCCATCCGGCGGCGTCCCTGCTGACCCTCGCCGACGCGGAAAGCCTCGACGCCGCGCACGCCGTCGAGGTGTACAACGCCCTGTCCGCCCGGGAGGACCGCGGGGACAGCTGGCACCTGACCGATCTCCTGCTCGCCCGCGGATGGCAGCTCGGTGCCTACGCGGCCGACGACGCGCATTTCCAGCCGCAGGACCCACCGGGCTGCGCGGCCTGGGTCCAGGTGAAGGCCGACTCCCTCGAACCGGACGCGCTGCTCGCCGCGCTCAAGGCCGGCCACTACTACGCCAGCACCGGGCCCGAACTGCACGACGTCGAGCTCGTCAACGAGAAGATCACCGTCCGTTGCTCGCCGGCACGCAAGGTGCTGCTCACCGGGGGCGTGCCCGGCGCCGAGGTCGTCCAGGCCGCCGCGGGTGCGGCGCTGACCGAATGCTCCCTGCCGACCGCCCTGTTCCGCCCCGGCTACTGCCGCGTCACCATCGAGGACGCAGCCGGCGGGCGAGCGTGGACCAACCCGATTCGCCTGCCCGCGGACGTCTGACCGCATGGCATCACGCTCGCAGCAGGGTGATGCCGCGTCCGGTGGGGCTCGACACGGTGGTGATGCTGGTCCGTTCGGCGATCGGCTTCGCGGTGGGCCGGCGGTCGAAGATGACGAGCGTCCCATGGTCCAGGCCGAGGCGGTCCAGATAGCCGTCGAGCTGGTCCAGACCGGTGCGCAGGGGGTCGGCGGCGCCGCCCGCACGGGCTTTGAGTTCGAATGCCTCCCGCTGGAGAGCGGGTCTCCCATCAGGTCCGGAATACGGCCAGCGGACCAGCAGGTCGATCCGTCCACGGCCCACACCGTACTCCCGGTCGACAAAACCCCCGCCATTGATGACGCGTTCCAGGAAGGCCATGAGAACCAGATGGGGTGCGGCCTCGTGGTAGACCTGGCGAGAGGTGAGGATGTCGCCGTTGGCTTTCCAGAAGGCGGCGAACCGATCGATCAGGCTGGGGACGTCAAGACGGCCGTCGGGTAGGACGAAGGAGCGGGCCGGCGGAACGGGGGCGGAGAACTCGAGCACGGTGTCGGTGAGGACCCGGGCGACGACCTCGCGGTAGATCGGATTGGCGATCTGCGCTGGCGACGTCTGCGCGAGCAGCCCGAGATCCCGGGCGTACTGGACGTCGTCCGCCGGCGGGTCGGTGACCGGGTCCGTGCCGGCCAGCACCGGTTCGATGATGGCCCGCACCCGGGGTTCGTGCAGCTTGTCGGCGAGCGAGTCCAGATGGGTCGCTCGGGCGCGGATCAGGCGCTCCTTCGCCGCGTCCACGTGCACGGTGGTGATCGCCTCGGTGGGTGGCACCGCCATCTCGTCCACGATCTCCGCGGCGAGCGCGTTCACCAGCCAGGGCTGGCCGGCGGTCAGCTCCATCACCCGGTCGACCGCTTCGGCGGTGAAAACCTGCGCGGTCTCGGCCGTGTGCTGAGCATAGAGGCCACGAACCTCGTCGAGGGAGAAGTCACCGAGCCGCAGCGACCTGACGACGATGTTGAACGGGCTCGGGCCACCGAGCCGGTCCCGGTCCGGGTTACCGCCCGAGGCCGTCCCGGGACCGCTACGCGGATCCGCCGGGCGGTCCCCTGAGCGGTAGTCCCGCAGGTCGCGCAGGCCGCAGAGCGCCACGGACGCGGGGAAGGCAGCCGGCCGGCGGCCGGCACCGCTGCGGAGCTGACCGAGGACGCTGATCAGCGTTCGTCCCGCCAGGGCGTCGATCTCGTCGAGGAACAGCACGAGTGGCCGGGGGCAGACCTGCGACCAGGCCGCCAGCGCCGCGCCCAACAGACCGCCGTCGGACGCCTCGGGCCATCGAGGCGGGTGCAGCCGCGGTGGCAGGGCGGCGTGGGCATCGGCCAAGGTCCGGTCGAGGATCGCGCGGGTCGCCGCCCCCACGTCGTCGCCCCAGGCCCGGCCCGGCTCACACGAGGTCAGCAACGCGGCGTAGTCGCCGCTGGCCGTGAGCTCGGCGGCCAAGGCCGCGAGCGTGGTCGTCTTGCCGGTCTGGCGGGGTGCGTGCACCACAACGTAGTTCCCTCGGCTGACCAGCCGGGGGACCTGCGGCAGGCGCGCCGACGCCGGGACCATGTAGTGCCGGTCCGGCATACAGGGCTCGGCTGTGTTGAACCAGCGTCCCACCCCGACGGACCTCCGGTCTCGGACCTCGACTCCGATCCACGGTATCCGGTAGCGCGTCCCAGAGCCTGGGTCCCGGTCGTGGCCATCGCCCGCATCCTGCGTTCCCAGCGGCCCAGGAACTGATCCGGTATCCCGGGGCGCCAGCCCCCCCGAGACCCCCGCTCAGGTCAGGGCGGCGAGGGCGTCGAAGACGGGGGTGAGGCGTTCGGTGTAGCGCTCGGGGCGGCTGACCTCGTCCAGACGGGGCTCGTCCAGGGGGAGGTTGCGTTCGGCCGCCTGTTTGCGCAACGTGTCGCGGAACGGGATGCCGGACTGCCAGGTCTCCATCGCCGCGGCCTGGGTGATGGCGTAGGCGTCCTCGCGGGACAGGCCCGTCTCGACCAGTTCCAGCAGCACCGCCGAGGTGTAGACGAGACCGCCGGTGGCGTCCAGGTTCGCCCGCATCCGGGCGGTGTCGACGACCAGGCCGCGGACCAGGCGGGTGGTCAGCGCCAGCAGGTAGTCGGTGCCGGCGGATGCGTCCGGCAGGGCGACGCGTTCGGTGGACGAGTGGGAGATGTCACGCTCATGCCAGAGCGGAACTCCCTCGAGCACCGGGACGTACTGGGCGCGGACGATCCGGGCGAGGCCGGCGATGCGCTCCGACATGATCGGGTTCTTCTTGTGCGGCATCGCCGAGGAACCCTTCTGCCCGGAGCCGAACGGCTCGGACAGCTCGCGGACCTCGGTGCGCTGGCCGTGGCGGACCTCCAGCGCGATCGCCTCGCAGACGGTGACGATCCCGGCGAGCGCCGCCACCCAGTTCGCGATGCCGTCGCGCAGCACCACCTGGGTCGCCACCGGCGTCGGGCGCAGGCCGAGCTTGCCTGCGACGTATGCCTCGACGTCCGGCTCGATGTTGGAGTACGTCCCCACCGCGCCGGAGATCTTGGCCAGCGCCACGTCGGCGCGGGCGGCGCGCAGCCGGTCGCGGCAGCGGGCCAGGCCGAACGCGAGGTCGGCGACCCGGTGGCCGAACACGGTCGGCTCCCCGTGGATGCCATGCGTGCGCCCGACCCTCAGCGTGCCGCGGTGCTCAAGGCCAAGGTCACGCAACGCGGCGACGAGCGTGTCCGCCTTGGCGAGCAGGAGGTCGGTGGCCTCGACGAGCTGCAGCGCCAGCGCGGTGTCGAGCAGGTCCGACGAGGTCATCCCGAAATGGACGTAGGCGGCGGCCGAGCGTGGCTCGGTGTTGTCCGCCCAGGCGGTCAGGAAGGCGATCACGTCATGCTGGGTGACAGCCTCGATCGCCGCGACCGCCTCGGGCGTCGGAGCGGGCGCCGCCCGGACCGGCTCGACCGAGTCGGCGGGGATCCGGCCGGCGGCGGCGTGCGCCTCGCTGACCAGCACCTCGACCTGGCACCACAGCTCGTACTTGTGCGCCTCCGACCACACCCGGCCCATCTCGGGCAGGGTGTAACGGCCGATCACTGACCGGTGCCGGCAGCGGCTCCGGCACTCGCGGGTTCCTTCAGCGCGGACAGGTTCTCGGCGGCGTTGCGCTCGAAGTCATCCTTGAACTCGGCGAGCCTCGCGCTCAGCGTCGGGTCGGCCAGCGCCAGGATCTGGGTGGCGAGAATCGCCGCGTTCGTCGAGTTGTTCAGGCCCACGGTGGCGACGGGCACGCCCGGCGGCATCTGCGCGATCGCCAGCATCGAGTCCATCCCGTCCAGCGCCCCACCGGAGATCGGCACGCCGATGACCGGCAGCGTCGTCATGGACGCGACCGCCCCGGGCAGCGCGGCGGCCAGGCCCGCGCCGGCGATCACCACGGAGATCCCGCGGGCCCGCAGCTGGCCCACGTAGTCGGCCAGGGTGCGCGGCGCCCGGTGCGCGGAGATCGACACCTCCTCGTACGGCACGCCGAACCGCTCCAGGGTGGCCCCGGCCTTGCTCATCGTCTGGGCGTCCGACGGCGACCCGAACACGATGGCCACCTGCGCCGGCCCCGGCGCGCTGCTGCTCTGCGACACGCTTCGCTCTCCATTCCTGTTGCTGTTGATCCTGGTGCCCCGGTCCGCGACCGGTTGCCCTGCCCCCCGGCGCCGTCCTCAGTCGGCGGACTTCATCCCTCGCCCGCGAGGTGCTCACGGGGCGCGATGCCCCCGGGGTGCTGGCTGGGCGCGGTGCCCGTGGGGTGGCCATACGTGGCCCGCCGCATCCGGGACGGATCCCCGATGTCGGTGCGGTAGTGGGCGCCGGCCAGCGAGATGCGGCTGACGGCCTCGTAGGCGGATCCTCGCGCGGATTCCAGGTTGGAGCCGATAGCCGTGACGGACAGCACGCGCCCCCCCGCCGACACCACCTGGCCGTGCTCGTCCCGCCGTGTGCCCGCATGCAGGACGTCCACGCCGGTGAGCGCCCCGGCAGCGGCCAGGCCGCGGATCGGATCGCCCAACTGTGGTGACACGGGGTAGCCCTTGGCTGCGATGACGACGGTGATCGCAGCGCCCGAGCGGAACCGCGGCGCGGTCCGTCCGGTGAGGACGTCGGTCAGCGGGGTCGCGAGCAGGGCGAGGATCGCCTGCACCTCGGGATCGCCGAACCGGACATTGAACTCCACCACCCGCGGGCCCTGGGCGGTCAGCGCCAGCCCCGCGTACAGCAGTCCGCTGAACGGCGTGCCGCGCCGGGCCAGCTCGTCCACCGTCGGCCGGATCACCGTCTGGACGATCTCGGTGGACAGCCCGTGCGACGCCCACGGCAACGGTGTGTACGCGCCCATCCCGCCGGTGTTCGGCCCGGTGTCGCCATCTCCGACCCGCTTGTGGTCCTGGGCCGGGAGCAGCGGCATGATCGCGCCGGACTCGGTCACGATCGCGAACAGCGAGACCTCCGGCCCATCCAGGTACTCCTCGAGGACGACCCGGTCGTCCGGCCCGCGCAGGCTTGCCCGCACGGCGGCGACGGCGGCATCCCGGTCCTCGGTGACGGTGACGCCCTTGCCCGCTGCCAGCCCGTCGTACTTGACGACGTAGGGCGGGCCGAACGTGTCCAGGTCGGCGAGGGCCGGCTCGATCTCGGCGTGGTCGCGGGCCGCCGCCGTCGGCACCCCGGCCGCGTGCATCACCTGTTTGGCGAACGCCTTGCTGCCCTCCAGCCGCGCCGCCGCCGCACTCGGCCCGAACACGGCCAGCCCCCGAGCCCGCACCTCGTCGGCCGCACCGGCGACCAGCGGTACCTCCGGCCCGATCACCGTCAGGTCCGCGCCCACCTGTTCGGCGAGGACCGCGACGGCGTCCGGGTCGGACACGTCGAGGGACCGCGGCTCGGCGAGGTCGGCCGTCCCGGCGTTCCCCGGCGCGCAGACCAGCGCGTCCACCCGGGGGTCACGTGACAGCGCCCGGCACAGCGCGTGCTCACGCCCTCCCGAGCCGACGACCAGAACCTTCATATGCTCCCCTCGGCGTCGCGGACAGCAGCGAGGCCGGCCATCACCTCCGGTTCCCGGCGCGCGGTGCCAGGGTGCGGACCGACGGCGACACGGCCTCATCGGACCGATATCCGAGCCAGCCGGGTCGAGTCACCCTCACAGGGTAGCGTGAACACTGATCATCATGCCCATCGTGCGAGTTCCACCTCTTTCGAAGCCGTTCTGCCCCGCCGCCCGACGGCGGCCAACCCCGCTCGGCTCTCCGCCTCCGCCCCCCTCGGGCGTCGCGCGGGGCGGGGGCGCGTCGTCACAAGCCGACGCCGGCTCGCCACAGAAGGTGGGCCATGCCGTGGACCAGTTGGAGGGCGCAGCGTCGGGCGTCCACCTCGGCCATGCCGGCGACGATCGCCGCCGCGTCCACGGGCCAGACCCGGACCTCGCGGCCGAGCACGGTCAGGGGGGCCGGGTCGTCGCGGCCCTCGAAGGTGCGACCGTTCGGCTCGACGAAAAGGTGCAGGGATCGGCCCGCGGCCGGGAACGACTCGCACCGCCAGTAGAGCAGTGGCCAGGCCTGTAGCCGTTCGCGCCGACGCGGACGGTGCCGGCGGTGCGGCTCCTCGCCGCCGTGGTGTCTGGATTCGTCGTGATGCCTGCGTCCGCCCCGATGCTCGGCGTCGCCGCGGCGCCTGGAGTTTCCGTGACGTCCGGTTTCGCCGTCAGGCCCGAATGCGAGATCGGGCCCGGTTTCGCCGTCAGGCTCGAATGCGACGTCAGGCTCGAGCTCGCCGAGTTCCTCGCCTGCGCCGTCCCCCTCGGCTTCGCCACGCCCGGCGAGGCGGCGGTGCTGGTCGTCAACCCGGATCCGGTGGCGGGCGTCCGGACGATGAAGATCGTCGAAGCGGTGGAGATCGTCCAGTCGACGCGGGCCGTCAGTGCCGCCGCGCTCGCCGGGCCAGTCGATGCGGGTCGCCGTCCTGGCGAGCAGATGGGGCTCGGTGAACGGGTGATCGGCGCCCGGGAATCGGTGATCGGAGCCGGGAAGTGGATGGTCGGCTCCGGGAAACGCATGGTCGGCGCCCGGGAACGGTGCGTCGACGCCGGGAAGCGGGCGGTCAGCGCCGGCGCCGGGGCCATGGCGCACGGAGCGGCGTGGGCGGGCGGCGCAGGCGCGGACGGTCACGGGGGGCACGAGATTCTCGGCGGCGCAGAAGTCCAGGAAGTCGCGGATCTGCGCGTCGACGTGGTTCGCGACGGCCGCTGCACGTTCGAGCCGCTGCGCCTCCGCCCGCTTCGAGCTGCGAATGGCGTGGCTGCCGCGCAGCAGGACATCGGTGAGGGTCTCGGGCAGCGCCTCTCCGGTGGGCGAGAAACCCACCGGCCAGGCATCGGAGTCGGCCGGGTCGGCGCGGTTCAGGTAGCGGTGCCGCACCGCGGGGACCAGCACCGCGGACGGCGCCGGAGGTGCCTGACCGGGCACGGATCGGTCATCGCCGGACGACCGGGATCCGGTAGTGGTCACAGTCCTCACCCCACCCCGCCATCGCGTTCCGTGACGACATCAGCCTCGACGGCAACGCTGAGTAATGCAAGTGCGGGGCGAGTGAGCCGCCCGGCACCTGCCCGCCGCGGGAGCGCGTGGACCGCCGGACGGGCCGGGCGCTCGACGTCAGACGAGGTCGTTGATGACCAGGGTCTGGTCGCGGCCGGGACCGACACCGATGGCGGACACCGAGGCGCCGGAGAACTCCTCGAGCGCGCGGATGTAGTCCTTGGCCGCCGCCGGCAGATCGGCGTAGCTGCGGACGCCGGAAAGGTCCTCGTGCCATCCGGGCAGCTCGGTGTAGATCGGCCGGGCATGGTGGAAGTCGGTCTGGGTCATCGGCATCTCGTCGACCCGCGTCCCGCCGATGTCGTAGCCGATACAGATCGGCACCCGGTCGAAACCGGACAGCACGTCCAGCTTGGTGAGGAACAGGTCGGTGAGGCCGTTGACCCGCACCGCGTAGCGAGCGATCACCGCGTCGAACCAGCCGGTACGCCGGGCGCGTCCGGTGGTGACGCCGAACTCGCCGCCGATGCGGCGCAGCTCCTCGCCGACCTTGTCGTCGAGCTCGGTGGGGAACGGGCCGGCGCCGACCCGGGTGGTGTAGGCCTTGATGATGCCGATCACCCGGTTGATCTTCGTGGGCCCGATGCCGGCGCCGGTCGCCGCGTAACCTGCCGTCGGGTTCGATGAGGTGACGAACGGATAGGTACCGTGGTCGACGTCGAGCAGCGTGCCCTGCGAGCCCTCGAGCAGGACGACCTTGCCCTCGCGCAGGGCGGTGTCCAGGATGAGCCCGGTGTCGGCGATGTGCGGGCGCAGGCGCTTGGCGTAGCCGGCGTACTCGTCGCACACCTCGTCGAGCTCGATCCGCCGCCGGTTGTAGACCTTGGCCAGGATCTGGTTCTTCTCCCGCAGCACGAGCTCGAGCTTCTCGCGGAAGATCCCGGGGTCGAGCAGGTCCTGCACGCGGATGCCGGTGCGCGCGACCTTGTCGCCGTAGGTCGGGCCGATGCCGCGCCCGGTGGTGCCGATGCGCGCCTTGCCGAGGTAGCGCTCGATCACCCGGTCCAGCGCCCGGTGATGCGGCATGATCAGATGCGCGTTCGCGCTGATCAGCAGGCGAGAGACGTCGATGCCGCGGGCTGCGAGGCCATCCATCTCGCCGAGCAGCACGCCGGGGTCGATGACGACGCCGTTACCGATCACCGGGATGCAGTCGGCCCGCAGGATGCCACTGGGGATCAGGTGCAGCGCATAGCTGTCCTGCCCGATGACCACCGTGTGACCGGCGTTGTTGCCGCCCTGGTAACGGACGACGTAGTCGACGGCGCCGCCCAGCAGGTCGGTCGCCTTTCCTTTTCCCTCGTCGCCCCACTGGGCGCCGATGAGGACGAGAGCAGGCACTCGGGCGAGGTTACTAGGGATGACGGCCGCGTGCGGCCAAAGTGTCAGGTCGGGACAGCGTCCGGACAGACCGCCTGGTGATCTTGCAGGCGGCGAGGTTAGGCCAGGCCGAGTTCGCGGGCGGCGGCGGGGTCACTGTCGGTGAGGAAGGTCCGGCAGCGGTCGGCCTCGTCGGTTTCGCCGATCGCGGCGGCGGCTTGGCCGAGGGCAGCCAGTGATCGCAGGAAACCGCGGTTGGGCTCGTGCGACCACGGCACCGGCCCGGTACCCCGCCAGCCGGCGCGGCGTAGTGCGTCGAGCCCGCGGTGGTAGCCGGTGCGGGCGTAGGCGTAGGCCTCGACCGAGCGACCACCGGCGAGGGCCCGTTCGGCGAGAGCCGCCCACGGCGCGCTCAGCGCCGGACCGGCCGCCGCGACCGTCTCCGGTGCCGCACCCGCGGCCAGCGCGTCGGTGGCGACCGCATCCGAGGGCAGCAGGGTGGGTGGCGGGCCGGAGAGCAGGTTCCGGGCCGGATCGCCCGGACCCGCGGCGGATGGCGCGGACGACGTTGTCATGACTGCATCCTGCCGTATGCCGAGGGCGCCCCGCCGCACCGGGTGCGGGTCGCCCTACTGATCGTGACGTGCGGTCCGTCGTGACGCGTGGTCCGCCCCGTCGCGGTCGAACCACGACCGCGACGCACGGTCAGGCCTTGACCGTGACGTTCCAGAGGTTCTGACCGACGGCGCCGGACTGGCCGTCGCTGGTCCGGGTCAGGTAGCCGTACAGGGCAGCGATGCCCTGGGAGTGCGGCCCGAACTTGCCGTCGACGGTGAGCACGAAGCCCTTGTCGCGCATGGCTGCCTGCCAGACGAACGCGTCGGGACGCACGTCGTCGCCGTAACTGGCGTTCAGGACGGTGCCGCTGAACGCGCCGTCGCCCATCTCCTGGCGGGCACGGTCCAGCGTCATTGGCGGCTCGGCGGGGGTGATGGCCTGCTGGATGACGTCTCCAGAGCCGGAACCCGCATCCGCGGGGCCGTTGTTGACCAGCCCCATCTTGCGGGAGCATGACGGCCACGGCTGCCAGCCGCGCGAATTGTACAGCTTGGCCGCAGCCTCGTCCTGGGTCGCGGGGGAGGCCTGATAGGGGCTCCCGGAGTAACCGAGGCCGTGCCAGGTCTGGTTGTCGAACTGGTAGGCGCCGGAGAACCCGTTGCCCGTGTTGATCGCGTAGTTGCCACCGGACTCGCACTGCCGGAGCTTGGCGAAGTCGTCGGCGGTGGCGGGGGGGGGGGGGGGCGCGCGCCCCCCCCCCCCCCCCACCCCCCAGCCCCCCCCCCCCCCGCCCCCCCCCGCCGCTCGCTCGATGCG